>NZ_JBQRUO010000044.1:0-204 GCF_053485855.1 Thalassotalea montiporae | reverse complement strand
GAAAACGAAGCCTTATGGGGCTATAGCTCAGCTGGGAGAGCGCCTGCCTTGCACGCAGGAGGTCAGCAGTTCGATCCTGCTTAGCTCCACCACTTCACTCTTATGTGATTTAGGTCTGTAGCTCAGCTGGTTAGAGCGCACCCCTGATAAGGGTGAGGTCGGCAGTTCAAGTCTGCCCAGACCTACCAACACAAGAAAAAGCTT
>NZ_JBQRUO010000043.1:0-207 GCF_053485855.1 Thalassotalea montiporae | reverse complement strand
TTGGTTTTTTTAACCACAAATGAGCCGAATGCGCGCTGATTTGAAGTTCTTTAACAATTTGGAAAGCTGATATATATCCCGAATATATTTCTTGTTTTATATAAGAAGCATATTCGAATGATGATTACAGTGTCGCGCTGTAAGCATCAAACCTGATAAATGATTTTTCCTTATCATTTATCAATCTAATTCAAGCATACTCCATTA
>NZ_JBQRUO010000042.1:0-208 GCF_053485855.1 Thalassotalea montiporae | reverse complement strand
TTGTTTCGCCAGAAGCATTGCCGGGTAGCTACGTTCGGAACTGATAACCGCTGAAAGCATCTAAGCGGGAAGCAGGCTTTGAGATGAGTTCTCACTGGGACTTTAAGTCCCCTGAAGGGTCGTTGGAGACTACGACGTTGATAGGTCAGGTGTGTAAGGGTTGTGAGGCCTTGAGCTAACTGATACTAATTGCCCGTGAGGCTTAACC
>NZ_JBQRUO010000041.1:0-215 GCF_053485855.1 Thalassotalea montiporae | reverse complement strand
ACACATTTTGTTAATTCAGCGCTTGTTGCTATTTACCTTTCAAGAAAAGTACCCTTTCCTCTCAATAGCAACCGCTTAGAAACTTTTTAGTTTGCATTAATCTAATTCTCATTAGCTTAATGCTCACTTGGTCAACTGCCTGACCTAGAAGGCAGCTCCCAGAATGTGGCATCCCGTAGGGGATTCGAACCCCTGTTACCGCCGTGAAAGGGCGG
>NZ_JBQRUO010000040.1:0-216 GCF_053485855.1 Thalassotalea montiporae | reverse complement strand
ACAAATAAGCAAACTTCGGTTTGCCAAAATTAACTCAGTGAACTCATGCAAAAACTACTTTTATATAAGTTTTATTTGTACAGAATTCATTGAGCCGAGCGTTTCTTTTTATAAGGAATGTCTCACAAACGATTTTAATTGAAGAGTTTGATCATGGCTCAGATTGAACGCTGGCGGCAGGCTTAACACATGCAAGTCGAGCGGAAACGAAGAGGA
>NZ_JBQRUO010000039.1:0-216 GCF_053485855.1 Thalassotalea montiporae | reverse complement strand
GTACGGTTCCTTTATATCTATGCTTAGAAGCTTTTCCTGGAAGCAGGGCATCAACAACTTCAGCTCCGTAGAGCCTCGTCTCGTATCTCAGCCTTAAGAGTCCGGATTTGCCTAAACTCTCAGCCTACATACTTTCACATGGACAACCAACGCCATGCTTGCTTAGCCTTCTCCGTCCCTCCATCGCAATATAAAGAAGTACAGAAATATTAATCT
>NZ_JBQRUO010000038.1:0-216 GCF_053485855.1 Thalassotalea montiporae | reverse complement strand
GTACGGTTCCTTTATATCTATGCTTAGAAGCTTTTCCTGGAAGCAGGGCATCAACAACTTCAGCTCCGTAGAGCCTCGTCTCGTATCTCAGCCTTAAGAACCCGGATTTGCCTAAGTTCTCAGCCTACATACTTTCACATGGACAACCAACGCCATGCTTGCTTAGCCTTCTCCGTCCCTCCATCGCAATATAAAGAAGTACAGAAATATTAATCT
>NZ_JBQRUO010000037.1:0-219 GCF_053485855.1 Thalassotalea montiporae | reverse complement strand
CTTTACGCCCAGTAATTCCGATTAACGCTCGCACCCTCCGTATTACCGCGGCTGCTGGCACGGAGTTAGCCGGTGCTTCTTCTGTCGCTAACGTCACAGATGCAAGGTATTAACTTACACCCTTTCCTCACGACTGAAAGTGCTTTACAACCCGAAGGCCTTCTTCACACACGCGGCATGGCTGCATCAGGGTTTCCCCCATTGTGCAATATTCCCCAC
>NZ_JBQRUO010000036.1:0-244 GCF_053485855.1 Thalassotalea montiporae | reverse complement strand
TAAAACAAGAAATATATTCGGGATATATATCAGCTTTCCAAATTGTTAAAGAACTTCAAATCAGCGCGCATTCGGCTCATTTGTGGTTAAAAAAACCAAATTAAAATTTACTGGAACAGCAATCTTTAATTTGGTCTCTTTTACGAAGCTTTTTCTTGTGTTGGTAGGTCTGGGCAGACTTGAACTGCCGACCTCACCCTTATCAGGGGTGCGCTCTAACCAGCTGAGCTACAGACCTAAATCA
>NZ_JBQRUO010000035.1:0-255 GCF_053485855.1 Thalassotalea montiporae | reverse complement strand
ATAGGTCAGGTGTGTAAGGGTTGTGAGGCCTTGAGCTAACTGATACTAATTGCCCGTGAGGCTTAACCATACAACACCCAAATGGTTTTGACTGACAAAACATCACGTACATGAGTACGACTTGAATTAAAGCGATATATATAGCATTCCGAATTAAATTTACTTGCTCAAGCAGCAGGTAAATAACAGTTTCGCCTAGCGACAATAGCGTTGTAGAACCACCTGACCCCATGCCGAACTCAGAAGTGAAATGCA
>NZ_JBQRUO010000034.1:0-263 GCF_053485855.1 Thalassotalea montiporae | reverse complement strand
TTCTGATTTTGCATTAACTGCGGAGTGGTAGTTCAGTTGGTTAGAATACCGGCCTGTCACGCCGGGGGTCGCGGGTTCGAGTCCCGTCCACTCCGCCAACTCTTTATCTGAATGAATACTTTGAATATTAAGAATATAAATCCTTAACAATAATTTAAGGATATTACTGCGGAGTGGTAGTTCAGTTGGTTAGAATACCGGCCTGTCACGCCGGGGGTCGCGGGTTCGAGTCCCGTCCACTCCGCCAACATTCTTAATCGATA
>NZ_JBQRUO010000033.1:0-263 GCF_053485855.1 Thalassotalea montiporae | reverse complement strand
TGCATTTCACTTCTGAGTTCGGCATGGGGTCAGGTGGTTCTACAACGCTATTGTCGCTAGGCGAAACTGTTATTTACCTGCTGCTTGAGCAAGTAAATTCAATTCGGAATGCTGTATATATCATTTCAAGCACACGTTAGTACGTGAATAAATTCTTTTGAATCTTTGTCAGTCAAAACCATTTGGGTGTTGTATGGTTAAGCCTCACGGGCAATTAGTATCAGTTAGCTCAAGGCCTCACAACCCTTACACACCTGACCTAT
>NZ_JBQRUO010000032.1:0-273 GCF_053485855.1 Thalassotalea montiporae | reverse complement strand
TGATAGGTCAGGTGTGTAAGGGTTGTGAGGCCTTGAGCTAACTGATACTAATTGCCCGTGAGGCTTAACCATACAACACCCAAATGGTTTTGACTGACAGAATAAAGAAATTCACGTACTAACGTGTGCTTGAAACGATATATACAGCATTCCGAATTGAATTTACTTGCTTATGCAGCAGGTAAATAACAGTTTCGCCTAGCGACAATAGCGTTGTAGAACCACCTGACCCCATGCCGAACTCAGAAGTGAAATGCAACTGCGCCGATGGTA
>NZ_JBQRUO010000031.1:0-276 GCF_053485855.1 Thalassotalea montiporae | reverse complement strand
TAGGCTTATCGCAGATTAACACGTCTTTCATCGCCTCTAACTGCCAAGGCATCCACCATATACGCTTAGTCACTTAACCATACAACCCCAAATAGTTTTACTTATTTAAGTCATCAAGAGACAAATCTTGATGCTAATGTATGACTGACATTTTCACGTACTCATTATCCATTCTTAAAAAGAACAGTAATGGAGTATGCTTGAATTAGATTGATAAATGATAAGGAAAAATCATTTATCAGGTTTGATGCTTACAGCGCGACACTGTAATCATCA
>NZ_JBQRUO010000030.1:0-329 GCF_053485855.1 Thalassotalea montiporae | reverse complement strand
GAAAACGAAGCCTTATGGGGCTATAGCTCAGCTGGGAGAGCGCCTGCCTTGCACGCAGGAGGTCAGCAGTTCGATCCTGCTTAGCTCCACCACTTCACTTTTGTGAGTGACAGCAGACTGTAGCAATAACCTCAGCTGGTTAGTGCGCACCCCGCCACGTATTGAAAGCGGTGAGGTCGGCCTGTTTGTTTTCAAGTCTGCCCAGACCTACCAAGGTTTGATGCAGTATTTGATTTAGGTCTGTAGCTCAGCTGGTTAGAGCGCACCCCTGATAAGGGTGAGGTCGGCAGTTCAAGTCTGCCCAGACCTACCAACACAAGAAAAAGCTT
>NZ_JBQRUO010000029.1:0-343 GCF_053485855.1 Thalassotalea montiporae | reverse complement strand
ATCAAACACCTGCTGAATTTGAGTCAGCACTAAATTAAACATGGAGCGTGTCCATTTTATCGGGGCAAGATCACGCAAAACGCTTGGCTTGCGCTCCTTCGTCGCTAATTTTAGCCAAGCATTTGTGCGCCCATTAGTAAGGCTACATGGACTCCCCTTTGTCAAGCACAAGCAGTCTCTGACAACAAGAAGATCTGACAGCAGCTCTACATTCGGCGTTTATTAGCATACTGCCGTAACAGCCTGTGCTATCGCCCTGATGATTTGCGCTTGAGCATGGCCTCATTCGTTAAACAGCGTCTTCTCTTTCAAGAAATGCGCTTCCCGACTAAACAGGCTTTTA
>NZ_JBQRUO010000028.1:0-348 GCF_053485855.1 Thalassotalea montiporae | reverse complement strand
ATGGGACCTCCCACACTACCATCGGCGCAGTTGCATTTCACTTCTGAGTTCGGCATGGGGTCAGGTGGTTCTACAACGCTATTGTCGCTAGGCGAAACTTTTATTTACTGCCTTGGCAGTAAATTACAATCTGGAAAACATTTTTATATATCTTGTTCAAGCACACGTTAGTACGTGATGACGTGCATGGATGCACTAATGTCGATGTTATTCATGGATGAATGTTGTTCATCGACTCTTTTGTCAGTCTACAAAACCATTTGGGTGTTGTATGGTTAAGCCTCACGGGCAATTAGTATCAGTTAGCTCAAGGCCTCACAACCCTTACACACCTGACCTATCAACGTC
>NZ_JBQRUO010000027.1:0-361 GCF_053485855.1 Thalassotalea montiporae | reverse complement strand
GCGCATCCACTTCCACGGGGCAGCCCAACGAAGTGTTTTGATAAGTTTAGTTAGCAAGTTTGCTAAGTAAACGGGTCAGATAACTTAGAAAAATGAATTTAAGATTTTTTCAAAAAGTTGTTGACATCAAAGCTAGGAAGCGTAAAATGCGCATCCGCTCTCAACGAGAGAGCAAGCGGTTTGACAACGAATGAGATTGTTAACTCGCACCGAACAAAACGTTCATCCATGAACGGTTCGGTATACCTACTTCGTGTAGGCATCTTTAACAATTAGTTATCATGCAATTTGTGTGAGCATTCACATGATGTTGATTTTACAAATAAGCAAACTTCGGTTTGCCAAAATTAACTCAGTGAAC
>NZ_JBQRUO010000026.1:0-384 GCF_053485855.1 Thalassotalea montiporae | reverse complement strand
TCGCACACAGTTTTGTGTGCCGACTTAGCTCAGTTGGTAGAGCAACTGACTTGTAATCAGTAGGTCGCCAGTTCGACTCCGGCAGTCGGCACCATTCATTATAGCTAATGCATTGCATTTGCTACGTCTAAGTAAATTAGACATTTGCCCAGATAGCTCAGTCGGTAGAGCAGGGGATTGAAAATCCCCGTGTCGGTGGTTCGATTCCGCCTCTGGGCACCACTCTTTTGAATAGTGGATGTTTGTTAATTTAAATATCGATTATTCGGTGCCAAGGTAAACTCTTGTTTATCGCACACAGTTTTGTGTGCCGACTTAGCTCAGTTGGTAGAGCAACTGACTTGTAATCAGTAGGTCGCCAGTTCGACTCCGGCAGTCGGCACC
>NZ_JBQRUO010000025.1:0-407 GCF_053485855.1 Thalassotalea montiporae | reverse complement strand
CTAGTTTTCAATGGTACGGGAGGAGAGACTTGAACTCTCACGCCTCGCGGCACTGGAACCTAAATCCAGCGCGTCTACCAATTCCGCCACTCCCGCATTGAAAAGTCGCTTTATTTATAGAGCCGCTACTCTCGCGTTATAAAAACGCTTTTATGCTACATACAGCACTCATTTGTAAATGGTGGCTACACCGAGATTTGAACTTGGGACCCCATCATTATGAGTGATGTGCTCTAACCAGCTGAGCTATGTAGCCATTTACAACTTTCACTTCTTTATTACATAAAGATAAGTAAAGTATTTTACTAAATGGTACGGGAGGAGAGACTTGAACTCTCACGCCTCGCGGCACTGGAACCTAAATCCAGCGCGTCTACCAATTCCGCCACTCCCGCATTTAGTAATAT
>NZ_JBQRUO010000024.1:0-411 GCF_053485855.1 Thalassotalea montiporae | reverse complement strand
TTCTGATTTTGCATTAGCTGCGGAGTGGTAGTTCAGTTGGTTAGAATACCGGCCTGTCACGCCGGGGGTCGCGGGTTCGAGTCCCGTCCACTCCGCCAATTAATGTAAAGTATTAATCTTCAGTTTCAGCGACGCAGCAATATACAGTTTGTATAGAAGCTAAATGCGGAGTGGTAGTTCAGTTGGTTAGAATACCGGCCTGTCACGCCGGGGGTCGCGGGTTCGAGTCCCGTCCACTCCGCCAAGTCGTTAGATGAATTCAAATAAAGAAAATTCTTATCGGTAATTTTTAATGTAATTGTTGATAAGTAATACTGCGGAGTGGTAGTTCAGTTGGTTAGAATACCGGCCTGTCACGCCGGGGGTCGCGGGTTCGAGTCCCGTCCACTCCGCCAACACTCCTAATCGATA
>NZ_JBQRUO010000023.1:0-413 GCF_053485855.1 Thalassotalea montiporae | reverse complement strand
AACAAGGTAACCCTAGGGGAACCTGGGGTTGGATCACCTCCTTATCTTGAAGTAAAACGCAACATGTTGAGTGTTCACACACATTGCATTGATAACGAAAAGTAAAGAAATGACGTTAACTGAGAAGTTAAAGTTAAATACTCATTGAGTGGTTAACTTTAGTTTCTTATTGAAACAATGTTCTTTAACAATTTGGAAAGCTGATATATATCCCGAATATATTTCTTGTTTTATATAAGAAACATATTCGAATGATGATTACAGTGTCGCGCTGTAAGCATCAAACCTGATAAATGATTTTTCCTTATCATTTATCAATCTAATTCAAGCATACTCCATTACTGTTCTTTTATGAGAATTGTTAATGAGTACGTGAAAATGTCAGTCATACATTAGCATCAAGGCTTGTCTCT
>NZ_JBQRUO010000022.1:0-446 GCF_053485855.1 Thalassotalea montiporae | reverse complement strand
TTCACTGAGTTAATTTTGGCAAACCGAAGTTTGCTTATTTGTAAAATCAACATCATGTGAATGCTCACACAAATTGCATGATAACTAATTGTTAAAGAAATGATGTCTTCGACACCAAGAAATACATCGCATTCGTGTACTTCTTTTTGCTAAAACCGCTAAGGGCTTTGCCTGCTCTCTCGTTGAGAGCGGATGCGAATTCTACGCTTCCTAGTTTTGATGTCAACAACTTTTTGAAATTTAATTTCTAAGTAGTTAACTTCAAACCTTTATTGATTAGTATTTGAATCATTTAACTAATTACTAAGCAATAAAAGCTTTGATTAAAAAGCCCGACACCTCGTACCGGGCTTTTCTTAATTAGATGCCTAGCGATGACCTACTCTCACATGGGACCTCCCACACTACCATCGGCGCAGTTGCATTTCACTTCTGAGTTCGGCATG
>NZ_JBQRUO010000021.1:0-568 GCF_053485855.1 Thalassotalea montiporae | reverse complement strand
CCATATGTCACTAATTAAAGCAATTGGCATCGATTTAGCCAAATCTGTTTTCAGTATCCACGGTGTCGATAGTCATGACAAGTGTCAATTACGAAAAACCGTTAAGCGAAACAAACTGTTAGCTGAAATTGCTAAGTTGCCAGCGTGTATCATTGGTATGGAAGCTTGCTCAGGCGCACACTACTGGGCAAGAGAGTTTACGAAGCTTGGCCATGAAGTACGCATCATGGCCTCTAAATTTGTTATTCCCTATCGCCAAAACGAAAAGAACGATGCTAACGATGCCGAAGCGATATGCGAAGCCGTAACTCGCCCCAAAACACGCTTTGTCACCATCAAAAGCGAAGAGCAGCAAGCCGTGCTTTGCCTACATCGTATTCGCCAAGGAGCTATCAAGGACAGAACTGCACTTATAAACCGGCTTCGAGGCTTACTCGCAGAATTTGGCATTGTCATGCCCAAAGGACGTTATCCGGCACAACATGCCATTAGTGGCATCTTAGAAGATGGTGAGAACAACTTACCCATGCTCGCTAGAGAGCTACTAAGTGACTTATGGCAAGACATT
>NZ_JBQRUO010000020.1:0-644 GCF_053485855.1 Thalassotalea montiporae | reverse complement strand
GGCCTCATTCGTTAAACAGCGTCTTCTCTTTCAAGAAATGCGCTTCCCGACTAAACAGGCTTTTATGCTCTCGGTCTGACCGTGTTATCGTCAATCGCTCATGCTAAAACTCGGTGGAGTTAACCGTTAAGGTTACCTTTACTACTTCAATCTTTTCTATTTTACATAATCAAATTGATATTCATTTCCACTTCGCAGCAGTGCCCATATCAACCGCGCATTCTTGGCCGCAAGGGCGACGGTTGCTCGTTTAAATCCTCGACGCTCAATTAAGCCTTTTACCCATAAGCTCGTCCTGTCTGTTTTGTGTTTGCAGTTGGCCATAACGGCTCGTGCACCGTGAATGAGTGAGGTGCGAATGTGTTTTTCGCCACGTTTACTGATTCGCCCAAGTTTCACTTGCCCACCTGTCGTGTATTGCCTAGGGACTAAGCCTATCCAAGCGCTAAAGGCGCGACTGGTATCAAAATCTTTTGCGTCACTCACCGTCGCAACAACCGCCGTTGCCGTGATTTCTCCAACACCAGGTATACTCATCAAGCGTTTTGCCGCGTTCATTTGGTTCGCGAGTTGATAGAGCTTTCGGTCATGTTTAAGAATTTGCTGGTTTAATGCTTTAATGTCTTGCCATAAGTCACTTAGTA
>NZ_JBQRUO010000019.1:0-789 GCF_053485855.1 Thalassotalea montiporae | reverse complement strand
TAGGCTTATCGCAGATTAACACGTCTTTCATCGCCTCTAACTGCCAAGGCATCCACCATATACGCTTAGTCACTTAACCATACAACCCCAAATAGTTTTGAGTCATCAAGAGACAAGCCTTGATGCTAATGTATGACTGACATTTTCACGTACTCATTAACAATTCTCATAAAAGAACAGTAATGGAGTATGCTTGAATTAGATTGAAATAAGATAAGGAAAAATCTTATTTCAGGTTTGATGCTTACAGCGCGACACTGTAATCATCATTCGAATATGTTTCTTATGTAAAACAAGAAATATATTCGGGATATATATCAGCTTTCCAAATTGTTAAAGAACTCAATTTAAGGCACATTCGCTTAAATCGTGGTTTAAAAAACCAAACGTAAATTGTTCAATTGAACACCTTAAGTTTGGTTTCTTATTCTTATGCGAAGAAGTGGTGGAGCTAAGCAGGATCGAACTGCTGACCTCCTGCGTGCAAGGCAGGCGCTCTCCCAGCTGAGCTATAGCCCCTTTATTTCTCAATAAAGAGTTAGGTCACATGTAGGCAGAACTTGGTAGGTCTGGGCAGACTTGAACTGCCGACCTCACCCTTATCAGGGGTGCGCTCTAACCAGCTGAGCTACAGACCTATTATCTCAATTAAGAGTCGTCCGAAGCTTACATGTTAGGACTTCTTCTACGTTCGTTATCAATGCAATGTGTGTGAACACTCAACATGTTGCGTTTTACTTCAAGATAAGGAGGTGATCCAACCCCAGGTTCCCCTAGGGTTACCTTGTT
>NZ_JBQRUO010000017.1:0-1281 GCF_053485855.1 Thalassotalea montiporae | reverse complement strand
TGCAGTTCCCCCGTTTTAGTGGACACCTCCTTATCTCAATGAGGAGGCTATTATGCCCAGATATACCAACCCCAGAAAAACATGGTTTTACCCAGTTGATTTCAAAATCAAAGCCGTCGAACTAAGCTTAAAAGACGATGTCATGTCAAAGGATGTTGCTCATGCGCTCGATATTCATCCCTTTATGTTAAGCCGGTGGCGTAAAGAATATCGAGAGGGGAAATTTAACTTACCCGTGCGCTATAAAAGCAGCAAGGAATTAATGAGTGAACTCCCCTCCAAACAAGAGTTGAATAAAATCAAACAACTCCAACGAGAAAATGAACGCTTAAAGCAGGAGAATGACCTGCTAAAAAAGTGGCAACGGTATCTGGCGGAAGTACATCAGCACGATTTGGGTTCATCAAAAGGCACGGAAAAGCCTTAGGTGTTAAGTACCTTTGTACTTGGCTGAAGGTGTCACGTAGTGGCTATTACGCATGGCTACACCGCTCCCCTTCGAATAGAGTGCTGGCCGATAATGCACTGCTAAACAACATAAAAACCATATTTAATGCTAGCCTTCATACCTATGGCAGTCCCAGGGTATATGAGGCACTCAAAAAGCTCGGTATTCGAACAAGTAAAAAGCGAGTAGCGCGGCTTATGCACGAGTACGGCCTTGTCGCCCGTGCCGTCAAAACCTACCGTAAAACCGCGAAAGTGAAGTTTTTCTATAAGGAAATTGAGAACAAGCGCCAATTGCTTGAGAAGCCTGAAGGTATCAACCAGCAATGGTCGGGCGACATTACTTACCTTAAAGTGGGTAAACGGTGGCACTACTTAGCTGTCGTGATTGATTTATTCTCTCGTCGAATCGTGGGCTGGGCATTTGGGGCGAAGAAATCAACAGCATTAACTCTTAGCGCTTTGCGCCAAGCACTACATCAACGAAAGCCTCGAACACGCTTACTCTTTCACACCGACAGGGGCGCAGAATACCGCGCGCATGTCGTGCAGCAATTTCTACAACGCAATAACGTCGAAGCCAGTATGAATCGCCCTGGATGTTGCACAGACAATGCTGAAGTGGAGTCCTTCTTTCATTCACTTAAAGCAGACCTCATTCGCGGCAATACATTCTCATCGGCGAATAAATTGCACGCATTATTAAAGAGTTACCTAAATAACTTCTACAATAGACAGCGATTACATTCGAGTTTAGGATATCAAACACCTGCTGAATTTGAGTCAGCACTAAATTAAACATGGAGCGTGTCCATTTTATCGGGGCAAGATCAC
>NZ_JBQRUO010000016.1:0-1285 GCF_053485855.1 Thalassotalea montiporae | reverse complement strand
CCCAGTGAGAACTCATCTCAAAGCCTGCTTCCCGCTTAGATGCTTTCAGCGGTTATCAGTTCCGAACGTAGCTACCCGGCAATGCTTCTGGCGAAACAACCGGAACACCAGAGGTTCGTCCACTCCGGTCCTCTCGTACTAGGAGCAGCCCTCTTCAATTCTCAAACGCCCACGGCAGATAGGGACCGAACTGTCTCACGACGTTCTAAACCCAGCTCGCGTACCACTTTAAATGGCGAACAGCCATACCCTTGGGACCGACTTCAGCCCCAGGATGTGATGAGCCGACATCGAGGTGCCAAACACCGCCGTCGATATGAACTCTTGGGCGGTATCAGCCTGTTATCCCCGGAGTACCTTTTATCCGTTGAGCGATGGCCCTTCCATACAGAACCACCGGATCACTATGACCTGCTTTCGCACCTGCTCGACGTGTCTGTCTCGCAGTTAAGCTGGCTTATGCCATTGCACTAACCGTACGATGTCCGACCGTACTTAGCCAACCTTCGTGCTCCTCCGTTACGCTTTGGGAGGAGACCGCCCCAGTCAAACTACCCACCAGACAGTGTCCCCAACCGAGATAATCGGCCTAGGTTAGAACATCACGCATACAAGGGTGGTATTTCAAGGTTGGCTCCACTCACACTGGCGTGCAAGTTTCAAAGCCTCCCACCTATCCTACACATGTAGGAGCAATGTTCACTGTCAAGCTATAGTAAAGGTTCACGGGGTCTTTCCGTCTAGCCGCGGGTATACGGCATCTTAACCGCAATTTCAATTTCACTGAGTCTCGGGTGGAGACAGTGTGGCCATGATTACGCCATTCGTGCAGGTCGGAACTTACCCGACAAGGAATTTCGCTACCTTAGGACCGTTATAGTTACGGCCGCCGTTTACCGGGGCTTCGATCATGAGCTTCGCAGAGCTAACCCAATCAATTAACCTTCCGGCACCGGGCAGGCGTCACACCGTATACGTCATCTTTCGATTTTGCACAGTGCTGTGTTTTTAATAAACAGTTCCAGCCACCTGGTTACTTCGACCGACCTCAGCTTAGGGAGCAAGTCCCATCACCAGAGCCGGCGTACCTTCTCCCGAAGTTACGGTACTATTTTGCCTAGTTCCTTCACCCGAGTTCTCTCAAGCGCCTTAGTATTCTCTACCTAACCACCTGTGTCGGTTTGGGGTACGGTTCCTTTATATCTATGCTTAGAAGCTTTTCCTGGAAGCAGGGCATCAACAACTTCAGCTCCGTAGAGCCTCGTCTCGTATCTCAGCCTTAAGA
>NZ_JBQRUO010000015.1:0-1483 GCF_053485855.1 Thalassotalea montiporae | reverse complement strand
TCTCAGCCTACATACTTTCACATGGACAACCAACGCCATGCTTGCTTAGCCTTCTCCGTCCCTCCATCGCAATATAAAGAAGTACAGAAATATTAATCTGTTTCCCATCGACTACACCTCTCGGTCTCGCCTTAGGGGCCGACTTACCCTGCCCTGATTAACATGGGACAGGAAACCTTGGTCTTTCGGCGAGGGGGTTTTTCACCCCCTTTATCGTTACTCATGTCAGCATTCGCACTTCTGATACCTCCAGCATGCTTCTCAACACACCTTCAACGGCTTACAGAACGCTCCCCTACCACTTGAGCATAAGCTCAAATCCGCAGCTTCGGTGCATAGTTTAGCCCCGTTACATCTTCCGCGCAGACCGACTCGACTAGTGAGCTATTACGCTTTCTTTAAAGGATGGCTGCTTCTAAGCCAACCTCCTAGCTGTCTATGCCTTTCCACATCGTTTCCCACTTAACTATGACTTTGGGACCTTAGCTGGCGGTCTGGGTTGTTTCCCTCTTCACTACGGACGTTAGCACCCATAGTGTGTCTCCCGGATAGTACTCATTGGTATTCGGAGTTTGCAAAGGGTTGGTAAGTCGGGATGACCCCCTAGCCTTAACAGTGCTCTACCCCCAATGGTATTCGTCCGAGGCTCTACCTAAATAGATTTCGGGGAGAACCAGCTATCTCCCGGCTTGATTAGCCTTTCACTCCGACCCACAGGTCATCACCGCATTTTTCAACATACGTGTGTTCGGTCCTCCAGTTGGTGTTACCCAACCTTCAACCTGCCCATGGGTAGATCGCCGGGTTTCGGGTCTATACCCTGCAACTAAACGCGCAGTTAACACTCGCTTTCGCTACGGCTCCCCTAATCGGTTAACCTTGCTACAGAATATAAGTCGCTGACCCATTATACAAAAGGTACGCAGTCACCCGAAGGCTTCCACTGCTTGTACGTATACGGTTTCAGGTTCTATTTCACTCCCCTCACAGGGGTTCTTTTCGCCTTTCCCTCACGGTACTGGTTCACTATCGGTCAGTTAGGAGTATTTAGCCTTGGAGGATGGTCCCCCCATGTTCAGTCAACATTTCACGTGTGCCGACCTACTCGATTTCACTTATGTTTGTCTTCGTGTACGGGGCTATCACCCTGTATCGCCAAGCTTTCCAGCTTGTTCCACTAACGCCCATAAGCTTAAGGGCTAATTCCCGTTCGCTCGCCGCTACTAAGGAAATCTCGGTTGATTTCTTTTCCTCGGGGTACTTAGATGTTTCAGTTCTCCCGGTTCGCCTCATTAAGCTATGTATTCACTTAATGATACTGGCTTATGCCAGTGGGTTTCCCCATTCAGAAATCCTAGGTTATAACGGTTTTTATCACCTTACCTAGGCTTATCGCAGATTAACACGTCTTTCATCGCCTCTAACTGCCAAGGCATCCACCATATACGCTTAGTCACTTAACCATACAACCCCAAATAGTTTT
>NZ_JBQRUO010000014.1:0-5631 GCF_053485855.1 Thalassotalea montiporae | reverse complement strand
CAACTGGGTAAAACCATGTTTTTCTGGGGTTGGTATATCTGGGCATAATAGCCTCCTCATTGAGATAAGGAGGTGTCCACTAAAACGGGGGAACTGCAGTGTCCGTTTAATTGCCTTGTTATGTAAATTCTTCTTACTTTACCGAGGGTTGGGTTAAAAGCCAAACTTGAAAAGTATTTGAACTGAACCTACCTGTAACTCTCCACCACAACACACTAAATCTGAATTTTGAGCCGCAAGTTGTTCTTGAAAAAGCACTAAACGCTAACGGCGAAAAACACATGAACGTGCAAGTAAATTCAGAAAGGGGTGCTTGCTTTGATTAACTTTCATCCTTGAAATTGTGGTGGTACTTAACGCCCCATTCAGGGGCTTTTAATAGTTGGCTACAATAACGAACGCAGTGAGGAAAGCCAACTGTTAAAAGTCCCGCACTGTAATGGCTTATTATATTTGAATTTCAACTTGCTTTCTTAAAATGTGCAGTAATTCAATGGACTCATTTGCTTCGCCATTGAAACTGTAGCCAGAAGTGTTTTAACCATCACAAATTTTGATCTGATTACCTCGCCAACATATGACAGCTACTTTTGTAATAACACCGTCTTTTAAAAACTCGATTCGATAATTGGGAACAAAACACCTGTTAGGCTCACCTTTAGGAAGCGATTGAAATAAGCTTAAGATCTTATCAGTAGAGCTATTTTCAGGGTTGATAACACAAACTTCTGATTTGAAAGGATCGGATGTTGCCAACGTTTTCAAATCAATATTCGTCGAACGTAGTTTATCAGCAAAGACCACGATATCACTCGGTAATAGAGCAACTTTTATAGAGTCGCAATCAACAGTAAGGTTTTTATCCAAAGATTTACACTTAAATATTTTACTAAGTTTATCGATAATGCCCATGCTCGGCCAAATATAACGCCCTGTTAAGGGGCTGATTAATGTTTGGCTAAAATGTGTAGCGAAGCGAAACCGAGCCAAACGTTAGCAGTCCCGCATTTAAACAGCTTGTTATGTTTTATTTAAAGCCGAAGTACATAAACAATAAAGAAAAAATACTTAAAATACACGTCAGTGGAAATAAAAACGAAAAAATTTTGTCGTAGTTTGACACTGGTAAAGAAATATTCGGGTGCTTAAAAATAAGACCATTTCTTAGACCTCTAGGGACGTAATACCAACGAGGGTAAAAGCGATACTTTTTAAAGATATGGTTGCTATATAGGAGCTGTGAAATAAAGCAAACCCAAAGAGGAAAAACAAAAATTAAATCTATTGGAGTAAAGCTAACACCAACTTTAAGAGCTTTGCTAAAAACAACAAAGAGCGTAAAGAGAAGAATCAAAGCTGCGGATATAAATGTAGCTTTACGATTAGAGTACACAGGCTCATTTAAGAACAGACTAATGATGATGAAAAGAAAAAACTCTATTTGAAAATTATGCATACTCCCTCATAAAACATAACGCCGCCATATGGGGCGCATAAATGCTTGGCTATACTTTGCGACGAAGGAGCGCAGCCAAGCGTTTTGCGTCCCTGCCATAATGGCCTTGTTAGCTCCTGCTCTCAACTCGATAATCCCTCGTTGTTTGCAGACTTTTTATTTTTTTGGTTGGGTGTAACCGGCAAATAATAAGTCAGAGCCTCTAGTTTTTCGTAGCCAAGACTTTCTCTAATTTCATTTCTCAGGGAATTTACAAGCTCAGTACAATCAGCTCCTTGATTATTGGCAAAGTCCAAAGAGTATTGAGAAGCTAATCGTGATTGCAAGTCTGAACCATGAAGATGAATTATAGCTATCGCGTCTTCCACAGGTATTGCTTTATTTTGTACGTTGCCCATTTCATCTTTGGGTAACAAATCTTTTTCAAGGCCTGAACGAACAAGTGCTTTATAAGCGGTTGAAAGAGCTTCTATCTTTAAAGCTCGTTGTGAATTAAGTACGTCACGTTTTGATGTAAATTTATGAGTAAAATATACACCAATTAATGCAATCAAAATTGGTAAGTATTTACCCAACAGTTCCATAATTATATTTGAATCATCCATTGAACTATCCTAAAGAGCTAACGCCCGCATAATGGGCAAAAAATTGTTGGCTAAAATCAGCGACGAAGGAGCAAAAGCCAACAGTTTTTGTCCCTGTTAATGCGCTTGTTAGGGTTACACTTCGAAAGCCGCGCACTCCGTACCTTGATGGTAACTCATTTGCCAACAGTTGTTATTTAGCTCCCAAATAGAGCAGCGAAGTGAGTATGTTGGTTTTGAGTTCCCACCCTTTACCATTACAGCACGATACAATAATTGAACACAATTTGGAGCTATTTTTCTCAGCTCAAAGTCAGTTGCGGTAATTTTAGGTGGGGTTTCCGAAGGGAGGCGTTCAAGCACATGCTTTTTATCAAATCGAATGCCTGATGCACCAACCTCAGTAAAATTAGGCGCGATAAGTTTATCGAGATGGGTAGTTGAAGATCTTACTTCAGGAGAGAATAGAGAAGCCTCTAATTTTGTAATTGTTGACTCGATATCTTGCACCGTACTTTCCTTGTAACCCTAACGCCGCAATAAGCGGCAAGTGAAGCTTGGCTAAAATTGGCGAGGAACGAGCACGAGCCAAGCGTAACGTGTCCGTTTAATTGCCTTGTTAGGTGTTTTTTACTCTGAAACTTAGTTTAAAGCTAATTGCCACAATAATACCAACTAATGCTACAGCTAATGTATCACCAACAGGATCCAAGTACATAGAGGTAAAATAGTGATTTATGGGTATATAAGTCGAAGGAACTAGACCAATTAACATATAACTTATGATTGTCCCTTTAGTGTATTTTTGAATAAGATAATGAGAAGGAATAACCCAAAGAATGATAACTACCAGAGCCACCAATGTAATCACTAAAGCTGAAGAAAAGCTTAGCAGCCACTCAATTGAACCGCCGCCTGAAAATAAGAAAAATACGGTACTTGTTATGAATACTGTAAATGATGAAACTAATGTTGATTTAATTACCGAATTCAAAGAAACACCTAACGTTTTAGTTAAACGGCTTGGAATGATTGGCTTGTGTTTTTGCGTCTTTTGCAAAAACCGAGACAAGCGTTACAAGTCCGATTGAACTACTTGTTAGGTGTTCAGCCCAATTCTCGCGGCTTTGCCGCCAACACCTGAGCACTTGGGAAAACACCTAAGTTTAAATTTTAACGGTACTTAAAAGGTTAACTGGCTAATGGAAAGTTGGGCGTTGAATTAATCCATTAACTCAGAAGAAAATTCCCTTTAAGCGTGCCTGTGTTCGATATTACAAATTGCTTGAAAGATTAACAACTTCAATGCAATACGAATGACACCTAACGCCCGCTTAATGGGCAAATAATTAGCTTAGCTAAAATTTAGGAGCGCAGCGACGAGAGCTAAGCTTTATTTGTCCCGTTGAAGCGCTTGTTATGTTTACATTATAATTATAGGTATATCCCAGTTTGTTTGATCAGTACCCCCAATACCTTGATAATTTGCATTGTCTTCTACACCTTTAATTATGTTTTTAGCATCGAGAGCTGGATATTTTTTTGAAACTATATCCAAATCTATTTGGGATTGGTCGCTGTAGTTGACTTTTACACCTGTAACAGTAAGCCCCATACTATCAGTCTGTACAAAATCAAAGTTGCCTAAATATGTTGCTTTGCCTGACTCAACTTTAAACTCTATAGCAATTGGGTTTACTGGCTTTATATGGGCATAACCACTATGTACTCCCCATCTCCATATTTTGTAATTTCCAGCGGGTAGTTCAACAGCAAAAACCTCACCTTTGCGGTTCAAATGAGCAAAATCGCCTTTTGGTGGAATTGGCAGAAAAGCAACACCTTCGCCAAATTGAATTTCACCACGAATCTGATTGTCCATTCCGTGATAATAAACAGAGTAGCCAGAATAGCTCCCTCGATAGCTCACAGAAGAAATTAATACGCCATTGCCTGATTCGTGGTTAAGAGAATAATTTCCCTTAATCGTCTTAGTTGAAGCACATCCAGTTAAAACTAGTAATAGTAAAATTAAACTAAATAATTTGTTCATAAACTCTAAACTTGATTGTAAACATAACGCCTTACTAAAAGGCGGAAAATGCTTGGCTAAAATTGGCGACGAAGGAGCACAAGCCAAGCGTTTTGCGTCCTTTTGAGTAACTTGTTAGGCAATACCTAGCACCAAACTACGTCTTTTGTTTATTAAAGCTGTAGTTGAAATCTCGTTTTTGAATATTACGACTATCGTATTCAGCCCACCACAGAACATTACGAGGGTCGTCTAGAGCTTTACTTGTATAGTTGACCAAGGAATCATAATCATTGTCTGAAAGATATAGTGCACACCTGATTATTCGTGAACGATTAACAGCTGTATCAATTTCCAATAAAGGCTCAATAATTTCTTTTGCTCTTTGAGCATCAGGAAACTTATTTGTAATCCAGTCTTCAATGTCATCTTCAAACTTTTTCATGGTATGCCTAACGCCCTGTTAACAGGCAATAAAATAGTTGGTTAAAATTAGCGACGAAGGAGCAAAAACCAACTGTTTTTTGTCCTTGTTTAACAGCTTGTTAGCCGTCTACTCTCCCGTAGGAAAAGTTAGAAATACCATAATCGTTAATCTGACCTACTATTTTTATTTTGCCACCTCTAGATAATTTTTTAATATCTGCTGAGGATGCATTACAAACTTTACGGTTATACACCATAAAGTCGCCCTCTAATCTAAGGTGACGATCGCAGCGTTTATATAATTCGGTTGTCTTTATTACATTTTCAATAATGTAGCTATTACGCGCATCGCTAGCTTTGTGTAGCAAGTAACTTATTGGACCGGAAAAAGAACTATACGATAAAGCTGAAAGAGGTATCCAACTAACCAAATAACAAAAAGCAAGCTTTTTCTTTGTCATTTTCAAAAATGCTAACTCAGGAGAGTTAATTTTATTACTAACAATGACAAATGTTAAAATTAGAACGATAAAGTTAAAAGCATTTAAATAATTTGCATAAAGAAACAACTTTTTTGATGGAATAAAGTCATCCACAATAGCGCCCATAGCAATTAACATAGTAAGAGGTATAACAACTACTAGTGATAACCAAACAATATAAAATATTAATAATGACTTTTTCAAAATGCCCAAACTTTAAATGACGGCTAACGCCGCAATAAACGGCAAGTGAAGCTTGGCTAAAATCGGCGAGGAACGAGCACGAGCCAAGCGTAACGTGTCCGTTTAATTGCCTTGTTATGTAAATTCTTCTTACTTTACCGAGGGTTGGGTTAAAAGCCAAACTTGAAAAGTATTTGAATCCAGCCTGCCAACTACTCGACACCACAACAAACTAAATCTGAATTTTGAGCCGAAAACTATTGTTGAAAAAAGCACTAAATTCTAACGGCGAAAAACACATGAACGTACAGATGAATTCAGAAAAAGGCGCTTGATTTGATTAACCTACATCCTTGATATTGTGGTGGTACATAACGAATGATATGGACTCCCCGCTCGGCATCTTTCTCTAGCGAGTGTGCCATAGTGAAGTTGATAAGTAGCTTCAATTGAGGAGAGTCCATATGT
>NZ_JBQRUO010000013.1:0-30421 GCF_053485855.1 Thalassotalea montiporae | reverse complement strand
TCAACTGGGTAAAACCATGTTTTTCTGGGGTTGGTATATCTGGGCATAATAGCCTCCTCATTGAGATAAGGAGGTGTCCACTAAAACGGGGGAACTGCAGCGTCCTTTTGAGTAACTTGTTAGCTGTATTTACTCTTCATCCTTTAATTTAGAAAAACGACGTTCAAGGTGCTGACACAAGCCATCGATATCAGGAAAAACGGTAGAGTGATTAACCCCCATCATTTTTAAAGATTTTCGAATCGAAGCAAAATGTTCCGCTGGTACGATGAACTTGCTTAATTTATTTTTAAACTTAGTGTTATTTTCTAGCCGGATCATCTGTCCATCAGAGTTAATTCGATGGACAGTAAATGCCCCAGCTTGTGCAGATATTCTTTTAGAAACAACTCTTGAGCGAAATATTTTGGTAAGTTTATTACTTAGAGGATCTTCAATTTTTTCTGTATTTCTAAAATCTGAAATTTCTGGCTTTAACACCCAAACTACACCATGTCGATCTTCAATTGGTTCTTTTTGAACAGCAAACCAAAGAGCAATTAAAGCACTGTAAGTCCAATCGAGTAATCGAGTTGGTAATCCATGGTGTTGTGCTAAAGCAAGCCAATCCCAGTTATTTATTGGTTCAAATTCTGCTAGAGGTAAGGATGCTCTTTTGAACTCATCGAGCATCAACTTTTCTACTTTCCTAATTTCACCATTTAAATTTAATCTGGCTAATTTAGGGCGAAGTGGGCGATCTTGTCTTTGCCCACGAAATAATAAATCAGAATGATTTCCTAAACTTTCGATTTCACCCTTAATTATTTCGACTTGATCAATAAAGTTAGATAATGACTTTATCTCTATTGTTTCAGGCATGTTAATACTTCCCTATACAGCTAACGCCGCAATAAGCGGCAAGTGAAGCTTGGCTAAAATCGGCGAGGAACGAGCACGAGCCAAGCGTAACGTGTCCGTTTAATTGCCTTGTTATGTAAATTCTTCTTACTTTACCGAGGGTTGGGTTAAAAGCCAAACTCAGAAAGTAATTGAACCCAGCCTGCCAGCTACTCTCCACCACAACACACTGAATCTGAATTTTGAGCCGCAAGCTGTTGTTGGAAAATACACTAAGTACTAACGGCGATAAATACATGAACGTGCAGATAAGTTCAGAAAAGGGTGCTTTATTTGATTAACTTTCATCCTTGATAATGTGGTGGTACATAACGCCACATTAAGCGGCTATTTATAGTTGGCTAAAATATGTGAGGCACGAACAATAGCCAACTGTAAATTGTCCGTTTGAATGTCTTGTTAGCTTTACATTGCTAGTTACATGGTAAAACCTTTATATACAGCGCCTGCAATAAGTACTAGAAAAAAAGCAAACACTAAAGGAGCAATAAATTTAAATGACTGATACTTAGTCGTTTTATCACTTTCTAGTAGTTTGGTGATTATTGATGCAACTATAATTCCGCTGACTGCTGGAATAAAAATATCTAAGCCAAGCTTTTCTTTTAATACGATCTTCAAAATGCTTAGCATTACAATATTTGAAATAATAGATTTCACTATTGTCTTGCGTGTTTCAGTGTCTATTTTAAATAAACCAATAAGTGAAATAGCTGCTACAAGGATAAAGTTAATTTGTATTGAATCTAACTGTAATCCTGTATTTGACAGTACTGACTGCATAGGAGTAATAACAAAATTTTCATGAAAATTTATGCCATCTAAAATAAAACCTTTCCATTTAATAACTGCGTCAGCAATTGAAGCAATCGAGCTAACTGATAGCAATACAGAAATAGCAATCCAAACTTTAACGATCGGTGTCGATTGCCTCCAAACTTTTTTAGCTTCTTTAATATCGTTATTAATAGTCAATTTAAACTCCATGCCTTCAGTTCATCGAGTAAAGCTAACGCCGCAATAAGCGGCAAGTGAAGCTTGGCTAAAATCGGCGAGGAACGAGCACGAGCCAAGCGTAACGTGTCCGTTTAATTGCCTTGTTATGTAAATTCTTCTTACTTTACCGAGGGTTGGGTTAAAAGCCAAACTCAGAAAGTAATTGAACCCAGCCTGCCAGCTACTCTCCACCACAACACACTGAATCTGAATTTTGAGCCGCAAGCTGTTGTTGGAAAATACACTAAGTACTAACGGCGATAAATACATGAACGTGCAGATAAGTTCAGAAAAGGGTGCTTTATTTGATTAACTTTCATCCTTGATAATGTGGTGGTACATAACAGTTTATTAGAAGGCAAATTGCGCGCTTTCCACACTCCGCCTCTAATTTTTAGTTTATTAATATTTACTTTAACGAATAGTACTTTTCTTTACTAGCCAATAACTTAACAAATGCGATAAAACATATGTTTGTTAAAAGCGTGCAATTTGCGCGCTTTCACCGCGGAAAGGAGGATTTATGCTAAGCTGTATATAAATACAGTTTATTTGTTAAGGATAACGATGAAATCTCCCTACTTACGTTTTGTTGCGGAGCAGATGCGAGCACGTAGATACGCGAAAAGAACCATTGAATCTTATACCTATTGGATTAAGGCATACATAAACTTCAACCATAAGAAACATCCACAAGATTGTCACAATAGCGAAGTAGAGCAGTTTCTCTCTTTTTTGAGTAATCAAATGCACGTCGCACCGAGAACTCAAGCTGTTGCGTTAAATGCACTGGTTTATTTGTATAAGCATATCGTCGAAAACCCTTTAACACTGTCGTTAAGTTTTAATCGTACTAAAGGTCAACAAAAACTCCCTGTGGTATTAACCCAACAAGAAGTATCGACTTTGTTTACCTGCATAACTCCCGCTTACCTATTACCGTGCAAATTAATGTACGGCAGTGGTTTAAGGTTGATGGAAGTTGTGAGGTTGCGTATTCAGGATATTGACTTCGATTACCATTCAATCTGTGTTTGGCAGGGTAAAGGCGGAAAAAACAGGCGAGTGACTTTAGCAAAAGAGTTGGTGGTAGCTCTTAAGCGGCAAATTGAATCTGCCAAACATTTCTTTGAAAAAGACATTGAGTCTACTGTTTATGCAGGCGTGTATTTGCCTTATGGGTATGAACGAAAGAACCCATCCGCGAAGTTCGAGTTAGGTTGGCATTATCTGTTTCCTTCTGCGCGTCTTAGCGCTGATCCCGAAACAGGAGAAATAAGGCGGCATCACATTGATCATACTGTTTTGCGTAAAGCGGTTAAGCAAGCGAGGTTGCACTCGGGAATAGATAAACAAGTGACTTGTCATACCTTGCGTCATTCTTTTGCAACGCATTTATTACAACGCGGCACTGATATTCGTACAATCCAAGAGCAGCTTGGTCATTCTGATCTAAGAACCACTCAAATTTATACCCACGTGATTGAGCAAGGCGCAAATGGGGTAAGAAGCCCTCTGTCTGACCTATAGAAATCTGATTTACAAAAGCCCTGACTTACAAAATCAGTCAGAAAAAGCCGCTAAGCTGCGCAAAAATAGGGCAGTTCAGCGGCTTTTAATTCAGTTACTTAGGCAGTAAAAGATTATTTGCTTTGCGAGGCTAAGTATTCGTCGTAAGTACCGGCAAAATCGATATACCCATCGGCAGTGATTTCGATAATGCGTGTTGCCAAGCTTGAAACAAATTCACGGTCATGTGATACGAAAACCAAAGAGCCTTCAAATTGCTCCAACGCCATATTTAATGACTCGATCGATTCCATATCCAAGTGGTTGGTTGGCTCGTCCATCACCAGAATATTTGGCTTTTGCATCATAAGCTTGCCAAACAACATACGACCTTGCTCACCACCAGATAGCACTTTTACCGACTTTTTAATATCGTCGGCTGAGAACAACATTCGGCCTAAGAAGCCGCGAATCGTTTGCTCATCGTCACCTTCTTTACGCCATTGGCTCATCCAGTCGAATAGGTTCATGTCTTCTTCAAATTCGTGAGCGTGATCTTGCGCGTAGTAACCAATGTTGTGGTTTTCTGACCATTTCACTTCACCCGAATCTGGGGTTAATTCGCTCATTAAGGTACGTAAGAAAGTGGTTTTACCAACACCGTTCTCACCAATAACCGCAATGCGCTCACCCACTTCTGCCATTAAGTTGATGTTTTTTAGCACGTGTAAATCGTCAAAGCTTTTGTTTAAGCCTTCAATTTCAATTACGTTTCTGAACAAGGGCTTTTCTTGTTCAAAGCGGATGAATGGATTAACACGGCTGGAAGCTTTTACTTCATCTAATTGAATTTTATCAATTTGCTTAGCGCGTGAAGTGGCTTGTTTCGCTTTAGAAGCGTTGGCCGAGAAGCGTGCTACGAACGATTTTAGCTCGGCAATTTGTGCTTGTTTCTTCGCGTTGTCAGCCAATAGGCGAGCGCGGGCTTGCGTAGCCGCTAGCATATATTCGTCGTAGTTGCCTGGGTAAACACGAAGCTCGCCGTAGTCTAAATCTGCCATGTGAGTACACACTGAGTTTAAGAAGTGACGGTCATGGGAAATAATGATCATGGTTGAGTCACGTTCGTTTAAAGTGTCTTCAAGCCACTTGATGGTGTGAATATCCAAGTTGTTGGTTGGCTCGTCCAGTAGCAGAATATCTGGATCAGAAAACAGCGCTTGGGCAAGTAACACACGTAGTTTCCAGCCCGGTGCAACTTCACTCATTTTGCCGTAGTGCTGCTCGGTAGGAATACCCACGCCAAGCAGTAATTCACCAGCGCGGCTTTCTGCACTGTAACCGTCCATTTCTGCGTAAAGTGATTCCAAATCGCCAACGCGCATACCGTCTTCTTCGCTCATTTCTGGCAAGGCGTAAATGCGATCGCGCTCTTCTTTCACTGCCCATAACTCGGTGTGACCCATAATAACGGTATCAACTACCGAGTAGTCTTCGAAAGCAAACTGGTCTTGGCGAAGCTTACCTATGCGATCGTTTTGATCTAGGCTGATGTTGCCGCCAGTTGGCTCTAAATCGCTACCTAAAATTTTCATAAAGGTAGATTTACCACAGCCATTGGCACCGATAAGACCATAGCGGTTACCGTTACCAAATTTTTGTGAAATGTTTTCAAACAGCGGCTTAGCACCAAACTGTTGGGTTATATTGTTTGCAATTAGCACGTGATATTTTCCTTAGTGGAGCGGCTAGCGATTGCATGCCAGCGCTCGCAATTTAGATAATTTTAAATCTGTTTAGTCTTGTTTAAGCAGCCAGTGCTGTCGTTAGCGCTGGCGTCGTTTATTCTTGTTTGCTGCTGGTTTTTCACCAGAGAACCTTGCCTTAGAACTATTAGGCTTCGAGCTATTTGCCTTCGAACTATTTGGTTTTGAATGATTAGGTTTAGGCTGGTTACGCTTATCATTAGGGCGCTTTTTACCGCCAGTGCCTGATTTTTTATCGTCACCTTGTCTATCAGTAAACTGGTCGCTACTAAAGCGAGTTAACCCTTTCTTGCCACGGTTGTTCGAGCTGCGTTTTACGCCTTCGCCTTTTTTATAGCCTTGCGCATTATTTTTGCCTTTACCGCCTTTTTTGTGATGCTGATAGCTACCTTCTTGCTTGCTCTCAGCCGGCACTAAACAACCGGGTTTGTTACCAATAAGCTTGTGGGCTAAGCCCATTTTGGCTAAGGCTTCACGAATAAGCGGCCAGTTGTTTGGATCGTGATAACGCAATATCGCTTTGTGCAGTCGGCGTTGGCGTCCACCTTTAGGTACAGGCACGCTGTCACTGTTTTTTCTAACATTGCGCAGTGAGTCGATTTCCGTGTGATATAGCGTTGTCGCGTTGGCGAGTGGTGACGGGTAAAAGTTTTGTACCTGATCAAGCTTAAAGTCATTCTCTTTTAGCCATAATGCCAAGTTCACCATATCCATATCTGTGGTGCCCGGATGCGCCGAGATAAAATACGGGATCAAATACTGCTTTTTACCTGCCGCTTTTGAATATTTGTCGAAAAGCTCTTTAAAACGATAGTAGCTGCCCATACCGGGCTTCATCATTTTGTTGAGCGGACCTTCTTCGGTATGCTCAGGAGCAATTTTTAAGTAGCCGCCAACATGATGCTCAGCGAGTTCTTTCACATAAGCAGGGTCTTTTACTGCAAGGTCATATCGTACACCCGAGGCAATCAACACTTTTTTAATGCCTTTAACATTACGGGCTTTACGATAAAGGTTAATGGTTGGCGTATGGTCGGTATCTAAATGACCACAAATGGTCGGCCAAACACAACTTGGCTTGCGACACGTAGCCTCAGCTTTCGGGCTTTTACAGCGCAACTGATACATATTCGCGGTTGGGCCGCCTAAATCAGAAATAACGCCAGTAAAGCCCGGCACTTTTTCTTTTATATCTTCAATTTCTTGTAAAATTGACTCTTCTGAGCGCGATTGAATAATACGGCCTTCATGCTCGGTAATGGAACAGAAAGTACAGCCTCCGAAACAGCCACGCATGATATTAATTGACGTTTTGATCATGTCGTAGGCAGGAATTTTTGCCTTGCCATATGTTGGGTGTGGCACACGTTGATATGGCAGGCCAAATACGCCATCCATTTCCGCTTCTGATAGCGGGTAAGCAGGCGGGTTTAACCAGATAATGCGGTCGGCATGTTTTTGCACTAACGGTTTCGCACTGCCGGGATTTACTTCTTGGTGGAAAATTCGCGAGGCATGGGCGTACAGCATTTTGTTATCGCGCACTTGCTCAAAGGTTGGCAAGTTAATGTAAGTGGTTTCCCACGGCTTACTTTTCTTTTCCCACGTTTTATTTCTGAAGTCGGCTATCTGAATAGGTTGCGCTGCTTTGGTGATATCTTTTTCTGGTTCAACCGTTTTTGCGCCACTTTTAGCCGAGTCGCAAGCCTCACTGGCTGTCGTGTCAATATAAGGGCTTGGGATTGGGTCAATTTTCCCCGGTTTGTCAATTGAGCGAGAATCGATGCCTTTCCAGCCGGGTAGGGCGTGCTTGGCTAAAAATGCGGTACCGCGCACGTCAGTAATGGTACTAACGTCTTCACCACGGGCGATACGGTGGCTAACTTCTACCAAAGGGCGCTCGGCATTGCCGTAAATTAAAATATCGGCCTTGGCATCAAATAAAATTGAGCGACGTACCTTTTCTGACCAATAATCATAATGAGCGATACGGCGCAGGCTCGCTTCAATACCGCCGAGCACTACGGGCACATCTTTATAGGCTTCTTTACAGCGCTGCGAATAAACAAGGGTTGCGCGATCGGGGCGTTTACCCCCTTCGTTATTTGGGGTGTAAGCATCGTCGTGGCGTAAACGTCGCTCAGCGGTATAGCGATTGATCATTGAGTCCATATTGCCTGCAGTTACGCCGAAATATAGATTTGGTTTACCCAGCTGCATAAAGGCTTCTTTAGAATGCCAATCAGGCTGGGCAATAATGCCTACGCGAAAGCCTTGCGATTCCAGCATACGACCAATCACCGCCATACCAAAGCTTGGATGATCAACATAGGCGTCGCCCGTTACCAAAATAATATCGCAGCTATCCCAGCCGAGTTCGTCCATTTCTGCCCGTGACATTGGCAAAAATGGCGCCGTGCCATAGCATTCTGCCCAGTATTTTGGGTACTCAAACAAGGTGGTTTTCGGCTGTGGAATCATTAAGTTGACCTATATCTAACCTATGTATAAATAATCAATCGCTAGTAATTGTTAGCTAATTGACCGCTAAATCGCTAGCAGGCGCGCGATTATAGCAAACTAAATGATCTGTGTTTAGCGCCAACTTTCTTTAAACAATTCGATAGCTTAGTAAATTACGACTAAGCTTTGTTTTAGTTAGAGTTTTTTGTATCTGCTGAATTCATCGGCAAATGAACGCGGTTGGTGACAAGTGGTTTACATTTTCTTAACGGAAAAAATAAGGTATTTTATGTCGCCATTACAACAGTACTAACAATATTACGCACGATACCGTGCGCAATAACCCGCGTAATACCGCGTGACAATGTATCAGGAATTTAAACACTATCATGTATAGTACCTATATTGCTCGACAGGCAATTTTAGACAGAAATGCCAACACCATTGGCTATGAGTTGTTGTTTCGCGACAGCCCTAAAAATGAGTTTCCACTGATTGACCCTGACGTTGCCAGTTCGAAACTAATTATTCAAAACCATATACATGGCGATATCGAAGCCATCACTATGGGTAAAACGGCATTTATTAATTTTACCGAAGAGTGCCTAGTCAATAAGTTTCCTTTGTTGTTTGATCCCAATTCGATTGTTATCGAAATTATGAGTAAGGGAAGCGATATCGCTCGACTGCTTAAATTAGCAAAATTGTATCATCAACGTGGCTACCAGCTAGCTTTAACCGAATACGATACCGATCCTAAGTGGGATATCTTCTTCCCGTACATTGCCTTTATTAAGGTTGATATTGACGTTATTAACCCAAAGCGCTTGTTTGCTGTGACCGAGCGCTTAAAGCCGCATGATATTAAGTTGGTTGCCGAAAAAGTTGAAAGTAACTTGCAGTTATTGTCGTTGGTTGAAGTAGGTTTTAATTATTACCAAGGTTACTTTTATCACGAGCCAGAAATCATTGAAGGGCAGACTTTAGCGCCTGTTAAAGCGCAAATGATGCAGTTAATGAATGAGGCATTTAAGACCCCGTTAGATTACGACGCGATTGCCGATATCATTAGTCATGATGTGCAATTAAGCGTTGGCTTGCTGAAAATGGTCAACAATGTTGCGACAGGAACTCGTGTAGAAATCACTTCACTAAAACAGGCAGTTGCTTACTTGGGTGAAGAAAAAGTTCGTCAGTTTGTTTCTATTTTGGCGCTGTCAAAACTTACCACAGAAAAAACGGAAGAAGCGGCAAAACAAGCGCTGGTGACTGCAAAGTTGATGGAGGCGATCGCCAGCCAAGGAATGTTTGTCGAAATCAAAGATTTGGCTTTTATTACTGGGCTATTAAGTTCGATTGACGTGGTGCTGGGCCAGCCGATTAGTGAAGTGGTTAAGCAAATTCCACTAGCGCAACAAATTGAGTTGGCGTTACTAGGTAAAGATGGATTGTTAGGTGAATTGTTGCAGCTCACCACAAGCTATATTCTTGGCAATAGTGACGACATCAATAGCTTAATTGATACCTACATGTTAGACGCGCAGGTAATTCATCAAGAATTTGTGGCGGCGAGCAAATGGTGTCAAAGCTTTTCTAATTAACTTCTAGTTAAGCTTCAACGTTAGTTTCAACTTCAGTGATCTAGCAGAGCTGAGTGCAGTCGAATTAAGGTATGTAAAGCTCATAGTAGCTAGCAGGCCAAAATGAGAAAAGCCTGCTAGTTATCTAAATTGGTATTGGCACTGTATTTATGAAAAGTACTTATCGCAAGCACTTATGAAAATATGCCTGATATCCATAAGTCGCCAGAAAAAAGGAAAATTTCTAGCTGAAATTTTGAACAATTTAGCGGGTTATCTTAAAATCTAGTTACTTTAGCCCGTCTAATAGCGAATAACTTGTCCATCAAAGCCTTATTGACAACTACGTTTCTCATCTTCTCGGTATTTTGCACAAAAACTCCGGCACGCGAGCACATCAACATTGGCTATGGTGTGAACAACAGCCCACCTTATGCGTTAATTGAGCAGGAACAGCTAGCGGGAGGTGTGATTTATGACATTGCAGTACTGTTGGCTAAAGAGCTCGATTTAGACATTAATTTTGTATTGCTCCCCAGAACGAGAGTTGAGCAATATTTGCTTGATGGCACATTAGATGTTTACTTTATTTCGAACCCAAAGTGGATAACCGCACCTGAAATTATTTGGTCAGAGCCAATGTTTGATGAACAAAACGTTATTGTTCAACTCAGTGGTGAACAAGATTTTACAAAACTTAGTGATCTTTATGAGAAGCGCATAGGTACTGTACACGGCTATATTTATCCGGCCTTAACAGGTGCGTTCGAGCGACAAGATATTTATCGGTCCGATGTAAAGTCACTGCAAGATAACTTTCAACGTCTCGATAAGGGCTGGATTGATGGCTTTGTTGGCTCTGATATTTTGATTCACCATGCATTGCAAAAAAGTGGTGAAGACGAACGCTTTCAAATAGCCAGTTATTTGGTCAGTCACCATGAAATTCGTACGGCGATATCACCAAAGTCTAAAATTTCTGTTGCTAAACTGCTTGCGGTTATCAATCGCTTAACGTCAGACGGTGTCATTGACAAAATATTAGCGGGTTATATCGAACATTAACCTCGGGGTTAATGACAAGTATAAAATTGATTATTATCATAGGTTTTCTAACTCTTTTGTTTTATCGGCCAGCGAAAATCGTGGCCTAAGTCTTCTCTTTTGCATTATAAAAATAGCTTATACAGCCTAGCGGCAATCTTTATCTGCCTCGCGCTAGGATATCTCACTTTCGCCGTATTTGATTTACTGCCAGCGAGCTTATATGGCATGTGTTACTTTGCCTTTGGTTTACATTTAAATGTATTTGATGCAAAGCGCGTCGCAGACACAGTCAGTTTTATGATCAAAAACATCAGCGTTTGTTTCGTGCCTGCCGGCGTTGGCATTATGAATTACTTTGACCTGATCAGGGCGAGTGGCTGGCAATTGTTGCTGTTTACCATTATTTCGACCTTTGCGCTGATGATAATCGTCGGCTGGCTTTATCAAACGGCGACAACAGGGAAAAGCCGAAAACGTGGCCAACTGGTTTCAAAATCAACACCTGACTCGCTAACGGACAAGCCGCCAACGTCCAAGCCACGAACACCTAAGCCACCAAGTGAAAGGGAGCAAGCCTTATGGCGAGTGCGCTAATACTCGAATTTATCGTGTACTGTTTGCTGACTTTAGTGATTTATCAAGCATGTGCAAAGCTCCAGCAACGCACCAAGCGCATTTGGCTCAACCCTATGGTATTAGCCATGTTGGTTATCATTCCGTTATTGCTGATTAATAACATCAGCTATGAGCAATATTACCAATACACTCAGGTTTACACTTTCTTACTAGAACCTGCTGTGGTTGCGCTAGGCTTTCCGTTATATCAGCAATTGCACACCATACGAGATGAAATAACGCATGTTTCTTGGGTGCTCTCGGTCGCAATTATCATTATGCTAGGTGCTAATTTGGGCATGGCGATGTGGTTGTTCCAACAGCAAGATGTGGCGGTGTCGCTATCGTTAAAATCAGTAACTACGCCAATTGGCTTAGCGTTAACGGAACAATTAAAAGGTGTGGCAGCGATTACCGCGGTTGGCATTATTGTCGCCGGTGTAGCTGGTGCTGTATTGGGTCCTAAATTGCTTAACGCGCTAGGCATTAGCGATAGTAAATCGCAAGGGTTAGCGATTGGTTGTGCAAGCCACGCATTGGGTACGGCGACTATTACGTCAATTAGCTATCAGCACGGCGCATTTGCCTCGCTTGCATTGATTTTATCTGCGTTATTAACGGCGATTTTCTCGCCTGTGCTAACGCCAATTATATTTAGCTTGCTTTAGCCCAAATAAGGGAAAAAACCAAATACCTGAATAGCTAAATGAGTAGCGATAGAACTAGGCTAATCGATAGTCAGACGCGCTTGTTAAACTTCTTGAGATAGTGAGCAAAATAGCCGAGTGCGAAGAATAAGGTACCGGCTATTGCACCTGCAAGATGCGCATCAATGGCGACAGAGGCATCTATTAATGTGGCGATATGATCGCTGGCCCCTTGCGTTTGTTCCATCATCACTTTTACCCAAAGCCCTAAAAACAAAAATATCCCTGTTTTTTCATTGTTTTCAACGTCTTTTAACGCCCCCCAAGCAAATAAACTATGCAGTACCCCAGATAAGCCAACATAATGGCTTAAATCGCCAAAAACCAATAAATAGAGGCTAATAAATAGCATAGAGAAAATAATCAGGGCGGCATACAAAAACACATGATAAAAATGTCGATGTAACGCGGTGATAAGCGCCAAGCCCGCGATATTAAGTAGCAAGTGAATGCCATTTGTGTGAAATAAATGGCCAGTGAAAAGGCGCCAATACTCGCCGCCGTGAATCGCGCTGCGATAAAAATCGAAGCTGGCAACGTGCTGTTCAAAAAGATAGGCAATCAAAATAGCTGCAAGAATTAGCAAAGCGCCCGCTAATTGCTGCCAAGTTGAGCGATCAATATAGGTAGAGGAAAACAAGCTTTGTAATTTGTCCAAGCTAATTTACTATTTGCCGCTAGTGTAATGAGTTGAGAGAAACATGGCTAGAGCCACATGTGATAATTGCCAAAGACCGCCTGCTCGGTGTATTTGCCATTATGTCGCTAAGGTTAATAACCAAGCTGAGATTGTAATACTTCAACATCCCAAAGAAGTTGATCACCCAAAAGGCAGTGCAGACTTGCTGTTAACGTCATTATCAAATAGCCGCCGTTTTGTGGGCGAGAAATTTGACGAACACGCTGACTTTCAAGCCTTTCTTAGCGGCATGCTTAACGAAGAAAGTAACTTAATTAGGAAAAAATTCTATGTCATGTTTCCGGGTGAGCATTCGAGCGAGATATCTGCCAAGGTTAACGCACAACCAGAAGAAACTATATTGATTGTGATTGATGGTACTTGGAAAAAAGCTTACAAAATGTTCCAACTGTCGACATGCTTGCACCAACTGCCGCAATTGCATTTACCGAGTGGTTTAGCGAGTTGTTACGATATTCGTAAAACACAGAAAGAAAATGCGTTATCAACCTTAGAAGCAAGTTGTTACGCATTGGGCATTCTAGAGCAAAACACAGAAAACTACGCCAGTTTGTTAGAAAACTTTGCGCAATACAATCAACATCAGTTATCGTTTAGAAAATCAGCGCGTTAATATGGGTATTGATACACGGGTTAATGCACGCAATGATGCACGTTCAGCGGTTTATCAAACAATTCATCAAATAATTATCAGGTAGTCAGGTTAATGAAAAAACACTTTTTATCCTTGAGTCTGTTAAGCATTGCCTTAACTTGTTCATTTAGCAGTGCAGCCTTTAGTGAAGTTAAAGTTCGTGAAACTAGAGAGCCAGAAGCGGCTACGGGGCTAACCCAAAAGCAAGTAGTGGTTGGTAATGATTATATGGTGGCTGCTGCTAACCCTTATGCGAGCCAAGCTGGCTACAACATTTTGGCAAAAGGTGGCAGTGCGGTGGATGCCGTAATTGCCGTGCAGTTAGTGTTAACACTGGTTGAGCCGCAATCATCAGGCATTGGTGGCGGTGCATTTATTTTGCACTGGGATCAAGCCAATAAACAATTAACAACGGTTGATGGCCGTGAAACTGCGCCAGCGAAAGCGTCTTCTGATATGTTTCTTGATAAATCAGGTAAACCAATCAAATGGATTGACGCTGTGGTTGGTGGGCGCTCAGTGGGCGTACCTGGCGTACTAAGCGGGTTAAAAGCAGCACACGATAAATATGGTAAGTTACCTTGGGCAGCATTATTTGACGAGGCAATAACCTTAGCCGACCAAGGTTTTGTTGTATCGCCGCGATTAGAAAAATTGGTCGCGATGAAGTTTAACCCCGGCATTGTAAAGTTACCGGAAATTGCTAATTACTTTTTTCCTAACGGTGAGCCTATTAAAGCAGGGCAGCGCTTGGTCAACAAACCGTTAGCTGAAGTTTACCGCACTATCGCTCGCGAGGGCGTTGAGGCGTTTTATCAAGGTAAAATTGCCCAAGACATCGTTAATGCGGTTCACAACGCAGAAATCGCACCAGGCAGTTTATCGCTCAAAGATATGAAAGATTATCAGCCAAAATGGCGAGAAGCAGTTTGTGGCGACTATCACAGTTATCAAGTGTGTGGCATGGCACCACCAAGCTCAGGTGGTATTGCGGTTATCCAAATTTTGAAGCAGCTTGAACCTTTCAAGTTGTCAAAACTGGCGTATGACAGCGCACAGCCGTGGCATTTATTTACACAAAGCTCGCGTTTAGCCTTTGCTGACCGAGATAAATATGTCGCTGACCAAGATTTTGTGACAGTACCTACACAGGCATTGTTGGCAGACACATACTTAGATCAGCGAGCCATGTTAATTCAGACAGAAAAAGACATGGGGACAGCGCAAGCAGGACAGCCAGTTGCCCTTAGCTACGCGACAAATGATAGCTTTGAACTGCCGTCTACTAGCCATATTTCAATTGTTGATGGCGATGGTAACGCAATTTCCATGACTACAAGTGTTGAAATGGCATTTGGCTCAGCGGTGATGGTGCATGGCTTTATCCTCAATAATCAATTGACAGATTTTGCGTTATCTCCAGAGCGCAATGGGCAACCGGTTGCCAACCGCGTTGAGCCGTTTAAGCGCCCAAGAAGCTCGATGGCGCCTATGATGGTATTTAACCCTGATGGTAGCCTAAAACTTGTCGTTGGCTCACCAGGTGGTAGCCGTATTATTAACTATGTTGCGCAAACTATTGTCGGCGTTTTAGATTGGCAGTTAAATCCTCAGCAAGCGATAAATTTACCGAAAATTACCAACCGCAATAAGGTGACAACACTGGAAAAGGGGACTGCCATTGCTGCGCTTATAGGTGAGTTTGAAGCGAAAGGACACAAAGTGATGGTGCGTGACCTAAACAGTGGTGTACATGCCATTGAAGTGAAAAATGGCAAGCTATATGGCGGCGCAGACCCTCGTCGTGAAGGTAAGGTCATAGCCAAGTAGGTGTAGAATTAAATTAATTCGCTAAGGATTATCAACAAAACAAAAGGGCTTCCAACAGGAAGCCCTTTTTGCTAGTTAAATGAGTGTTTTGGGTATTTCTAAAACGGGTCTTTTAAAATTTTATCGATCACCCAGCGGCCATCAACTTGTTTTAAACTAATACGCTTTACGTCTTTAACTCGCTCATTTTGAAAATAACCGTCAAAGTACAATACGATATCGGCGTTATCTTTAAATTGCTCTCGCACTTTGACACCGGTATCGTCAGGTTTAATTTCTACTTTATCAAACTGCATATTAAAAATATGGCGACTTACTGCCGTTGGCGATTTGTAGTGCAATAAGATGCGAGCAAGCTTAGGTGTGCATACCATAGCGGCTTTTTTAACGTCTTTCTGATTATAGAGGGCGTCAAAAAATGCAACGGCGACAAGCTCAGGGTTGGCAAGCTCAGTGATTTCTTCTTCGCCAGTGCAACCGGTCAATAAAAATGAAAAGGCGGCGATAATGCTAACAAGTCGTTTCATAATTCCTAAAAAATAATACCTAAATAGTGTCCATGGTTTTCGCTATTGTATGCATAACTGTAAGCTTGATGCACTAAAAAAGGCGCCAAGTGCGCCTTTTTTAATCAAATCAGTGGTTTATCTAATATTCAGATAATTACTGAACTAACTCTTTGTCACTGAAGCTGTCTGAGAACAATGGGCTAGTTAAGTAGCGTTCTGCAGAGCTTGGTAGAATAACGACAACATTTTTGTCTGCGTTCTCTGGTAATTCTGCTAATCGCTTAGCTGCTACAACCGCTGCGCCAGAAGAAATACCTGCTAAGATACCTTCTTCTTTCATTAGGCGGTGTGCCATTTCCATCGCTTCTTCATTCGAGACTTGCTCTACTTGGTCAACTAAGTCTAAATCTAGGTTGCCAGGGATAAAGCCAGCGCCAATACCTTGAATTTTGTGTGGACCAGGGGTTAAATCTTGGCCAGCTTTAGCTTGGGTAATGACTGGCGAATCTGTTGGTTCAACAGCAACTGAAATTACGTCTTTACCTTGTGTTTTCTTGAAGTAACGGCTAGTACCTGAAATTGTACCACCAGTACCAACACCAGCAACGAATACATCAACTTGACCGTCAAGGTCGTTCCAAATTTCTGGACCTGTTGTTTCTTCGTGAATTTTTGGGTTTGCTGGGTTATCGAATTGACCAAGTAGCACATAACGCTCTGGGTCTGAATCGCGAATTTCTTGTGCTTTTTCAATCGCACCTTTCATGCCTTTAGCACCTTCGGTAAGCTCTAGTTTGGCACCAAGTGCTGCAAGTAGCTTACGACGCTCAAGGCTCATTGTATTTGGCATGGTTAACGTAATTGCATAGCCGCGTGCAGCTGCAACAAACGCTAGCGCAATACCTGTGTTACCACTGGTTGGCTCGATAATTTCTTTACCTTCGCCTAGCAAACCTTTTTGCTCTGCATCCCAGACCATACTCGCGCCAATTCGGCACTTAACACTAAAGCTAGGGTTTCTTGCTTCAACTTTTGCGTATACGTTACCGCCAGTCACACGGTTAAGCTTAACGAGTGGCGTGCGACCAATACTGGTTGAGTTGTCTTGAAAGATAGAAGTCATGTTCGGATCCTGTAGAATATTCTTGTTAACAATATAGAATTGTTGGAATTACTCCATTAGAGTAGCTAGATATTACAAAAAAAAAAGTGATATTTCGTTATATCTTATATGCAAAAATGGAATAACGAAATTACGAATTTAGATCAATTTTTGGTATTTTTATGACTCAATTTACAGGTACATCCGAATATATCGCTTCAAAAGAATTGCAGCTTGCTGTTAATGCCGCTATTGCACTTGAGCGTCCATTGCTCATTAAAGGTGAGCCAGGCACAGGTAAAACTATGCTGGCTGAGCAGCTTGCTGCAAGCCTTGATACTCAACTTATTCAATGGCACATCAAATCAACGACAAAAGCACAGCAAGGCTTATATGAATACGATGCGGTATCTCGTTTGCGTGATAGCCAATTGGGTGATGAAAAAGTAAAAGACATTGGCAACTATATTGTTAAAGGTAAGTTGTGGCAGGCTTTTACGCACGAACAACGCCCAATCTTATTAATTGACGAAATTGATAAAGCGGATATTGAATTTCCAAACGACTTGTTATTAGAGCTCGATAAAATGGAATTCTTCGTTTATGAAACGCAAGAGCGCGTTGTCGCCAAACAGCGCCCAATCGTGATTATTACCTCGAACAACGAAAAAGAATTACCTGATGCTTTCTTGCGCCGTTGTTTTTTCCACTACATTAACTTCCCTGATAAAGCTGAAATGCAGGCGATTGTGGATGTTCACTTTCCTGGTATCAAAAAGCAGTTGCTTGACCAAGCACTCGCCTCGTTCTTTGAGTTACGTGACATTCCGGGATTAAAGAAAAAGCCATCAACGTCTGAATTAATTGATTGGTTAAAACTGCTACTCGCTGAAGATATTTCACCAGAAGTATTGCGTGATAGTCAGCAGTCAAAAGCCATTCCACCACTTCACGGCGCTTTGTTAAAAAATGAGCAAGATGTCCATTTATTTGAAAAGCTAGCCTTTATGAACCGCTCAGGTCGATAAATTATGTTGATAGACTTTTTTCTAAAAGTTCGTGAATACCGTGTACCAAGCACGATTCGCGAACTATTGGATTTAATTCGCGCGCTTGAGCAAAACGTGGTGTTTGCTGATATCGACAATTTTTACACCATTAGCCGCGCAATTTTGGTCAAAGACGAAAGTTATTTTGATCGCTTTGATCGCGCCTTTGCTGATTATTTCAAAGGAGTGGAATCGCTGGATTTAGATTTATCGTCTATTCCTGAAGACTGGTTGCGTAAGCAATTAGAAAAAACCTTGAGCGAGGAAGAAAAGCAAGCAATTGAGGCAATGGGCGGTTTTGACAAGTTAATGGAAACCTTGGCAGAGCGTCTGAAAGAGCAAGAAAAGCGTCATCAAGGGGGCAATAAGTGGATAGGCACAGGTGGTACATCACCGTTTGGTGCCTACGGCTATAACCCTGAAGGTGTACGTATTGGTCAAAATGAGTCGCGCCATCGCAAAGCAGTAAAAGTGTGGGACAAACGTCAATACCGCAATTTAGATAACCAAGTTGAAATTGGTACACGCAATATCAAGGTGGCATTGCGTAAGCTTAGACAATTCGCACGCAGTGGCGCGAGTGAAGAGTTGGCGATGGATGATACGATTTCCGCAACCGCGAAAAATGCGGGTTATCTAGATATCAAAATGAAGCCTGAGCGCCATAACGCGGTTAAGGTGCTGATGTTTTTCGATGTTGGCGGCTCAATGGACGATCATATTCGCGTTTGTGAACAGCTGTTCTCGGCGGTACATACCGAATTTAAACATTTAGAGTTTTTCTATTTCCACAACTGCCTGTATGAACAAGTGTGGCATGACAATGCGCGGCGCTATAACGAAGGTATGGATGTTTTAGATGTTATCCATAAGTTTAGTCGCGACTATAAAGTGATATTTGTTGGTGACGCGACCATGGGACCATACGAAATTACGTACCCTGGTGGCAGTGTCGAACATTGGAACCAAGAGCCGGGCAGTGTTTGGATGGAGCGAGTTACCGATCATTTTGACAAAGTGATCTGGCTAAATCCGCAACCTCAAGAAGCATGGCATTATTATCCGTCTATCAACATTATGCATCAATTGGTTGATAAGAAAATGTACCCGATGACAATATCTGGGTTAACTGAAGGGATTAAAGCGCTGCTCTAGGGAAGCGCTTTGCTTATGCTTAAACTGCATAGCTAAACAAACCACATCAAATAATGTAATTTCAATAAGTTAGCATTGAAGTTGCTAAAACAACAGCACACCTACAAGGAGCAATTGGTGGCTACTGATTTGCAATCATCTGACTTGGATGCGACCAAGGCACAAGTGAACGAAAACAATAGTCTGCATGGTAATCTGCAAGCTAATCCACAAGGCAATCAGCAACATAATGCAGACAGGAGCTTAAACGACCATTCACGTGATAGTTCAAGCGATACACCTAATGGCATTTCAAGTGACACCTCCAGTAATAAGCTAAGTGAAAAACCTAGCGATAATCCAAATAAGCTTACTTCTCACCAAACTACTCAAGCTACAGACGCACTATCAGAACATCATTTAACAGGTGATGAAACTCGGCAAATACTCACTCCGTTCGCTTTTAAAATAGATAAATCATTATTCGGATTACCACTTGCATCGCCATTTAAGCGGGGCAGTGCTATCGCTATTGATGGTTTGTTAATTGCAATGCTAAGCAGTGCCCCAGGGGAGTTGCTGGCAATTGTGATCGCGATCACTTTATATCGTTTAGGTAGCCAGCAACGCGCAGAAGAAATGGGTTACACGAAAGGGCGTAAGCGTCGAAAATTTATGCGTTTTATTGCGGCATTTAGTGTTTTTGTCGTTTTACTTTCTGTTTTACCAGATGCTTTCGATGACTTAGGTTGGTCTGATAGCAATAAATACTACGATGGTGGATACAGTGGTAAAGGGTATACCGATTTGAATTCGGTAATAGACCAAGAAGAAGCAGTGTCGGTCAGTGATCAATTAATGATTAGCGTGGCCTTTGGCAAGGTGGTATCAGAGCTTAGCGATAGTGATTGTGAAACTGTCGATTGCTGGTATCAAGCCCTATCGCCAAGTGTCACTATTTTGAATGAAACCAGCATTTCCAATGAAAATAAACGAACCTTGATTAACGAAACTGTCACTGGGCTGGAAGTGCCTGCTGATCAACAAAAAGCGCTTATTTCAAAGCTTAGTGCCTTACTTACCGAGACCGAATCAGATGAAAATGCGATTAGTAAACAGCTCATTAGCGGCGATCTTGCCAAGGTAGCAGAGCCAAACGCTAATAGCGCAGACCAAGCTAGCCAAGATAATCTACGAAACTTAGATAACCAAGAAAGCAACTCATCGAGTACTGAAATCCCTTCGACTACCGACAAGCCAGTGTACTCACTTGTCGAGCTCGTTAAAGGCATTATTAACGACTTAGGACTAGGTTTTGGCTGGGCAGCGTTTTATTTTACCGCGCTCACTGCGGTATGGGGCGGGCAAACACCGGGTAAAAAACTATTCGGTATTCGCGTTATTCAACTTGATGGCACACCATTATCGATATGGGATAGCTTTGGTCGATACGGCGGCTATGGCGCCGGTATAGCGACAGGCCTCTTAGGATTTATACAAATTTTTTGGGATGCTAACCGTCAAGCGATTCACGATAAAATTTCGGCTACTGTCGTTATTGATACTAGGGCGTACTCTAAGGCTAAGATTCAATAAAAATAATCGCGTTGACACTTCCCGTTTACACATTCCGTCAACAGAAGGAGAACAACAATGAATTGGCGTAATTATATTCTTGCATACGTGCTGGGCATGGCATTCTTTAGTACTTCTTTAAAGGTGTCAGCTGACACACTGCCATTTATCGATGAACTAAAGATATTCGAGCCTTATCTCGGCAATTGGGAAGCGGTGTTTGAAGAAAAAGATGGCCAACCGACGGTTGTAGATGTATCTCGTTGGGAAAAAGCCTTGAATGGCACAACACTGCGCACTCTCCATTCTATTAATAACGGCATGTATGGCGGCGAGTCACTGATTTTCTTTGATAAAAGTAAGCAGCAGTTAGTGTTTTATTATTTCACAACCGCAGGTTTTTATACTCAAGGAACAATTGAGGTATTAAGCGATAACAGCTTTGTTGCCTATGAGGAGGTAACAGGTAATAAGGATGGCATTACCAAAGTGAAATCGACCAGCACAATGTCGCCAGATAAGCTCACCGTATCGACCAGCTACTTAAAAAACGGGCAATGGACTGAGCCAGAAAGCCGCACTTATCGTCGCAGTGATAAACAAGTGAAGTTTAAGTAGTTTTCAATTAACTGCTTAGTCTCTTAAAAAATAAAAATAATAAGAAAAGGAATTCTAATGTTAAAAGTAAAGTTCATCATCTTATTGATGTTATGTTTGGTGCTAGCTGGCTGTTTGGAAAGTGAGCTTGAAAAAAGTCAAAAAGAGCACTTAGCTCAATATCGGCAAAATATTGAAAATATTATGGATAGCTACGCTAATAGCGCAGCATCGGCTAATAAAATTCAAGAGGTTCATCAAGCACATATCACGGTACTCGATAATTTAACTAAGGTAAAAGAGCACTTCTCGCAATTTGAACAAGAGCAAAAGCTGCAGACTATTATTGGCTTGTATGATTCGGCACTGACGCATTTGATCGTTCGCCAAATTCAGATATTAGAGCTTGGACAGCCCATGTGGAACGTCGATATTGATAAGTTTCAGCAAATCAAAGAGGTAAATTATTACCACCAGCACCAAGCTGTACTGTCTGAATTACTGGCCATGCTAGAAGAGTACAAAGACTTAATTTTAGACCACCACGAAAAGGTGAGAGTGGACTTGGTTGAATCTTCGCTAGATGAAGACGATAGAAAGCAAATTTGGCCAGCGTTGAATGGCCAAATTACCATTTATCTTTACTCCATCAAACCGAAGCTAAAACTTATTCAAAAAAGGGCAGAAGCCGAAATGGAAATCGCTGAGTTCTTACATGAACATCAGGCTGACTATATTGTTTCTCAGGAGCATGGCTTACAGTTTAAAACACCTTGGATTTTGCATACCTATCAAACCAAATTAAAACTGTTAGGGGTTTTATAGCTATCGATTGCCAGTAGGCAAGTAGGCAAGTAGGCAAGTAGGCAAGTAGGCAAGTAGGCAAGTAGGCAAGTAGGCAAGTAGGCAAGTAGGCAAGTAGGCAAGTAGTGTTTCTAATATGCCTACTGTTTGCTACCAATTCGATAAAGCTGCTTTGCGTTCAGAAAATGTAATACGTGGTGCCCGCAATTAGCAGCCATTATCTTCAACCGTATAAACCGGCGGTACGGTCTCAGATTGAGCTTGGGTATATCGGAAATAGCACGAGTCGTCTTGTACCTGGTTGTCGCCATCAAAATCGTAACCGATATAAGTAAAGTCAATTCCTTGTTCTTCAAAAATAAACTCATCAGATACATCAATACGCTTGAAAATATCTGTGTTGTCCAAATGACCCCATTTCAGGCGTAAATCAATACCGTTGCTTAAATCAATTGTGCCGTCGTTATCTAAATCAACATCAAGTAAGTCGGCACGACCCGCAACAGGCTGAGTTGCATAGCTTGGCATTTTTGATTTGAGAAAAACGAGATCGTTTGCTACTTGCACGCTAGTGCTAATTTGAGTGAGCACATTCGCTCTGGCATCCTTAGAGAGATCTAGAAACCTTGGCAATGCAACTGCAGACAGCACACCTAAAATCACAATAACCACTACCAATTCGATCAGGGTAAAACCTTGATTATTTGGCTTTATCATTAGTACCTCTTTATCTAATAACTGTTTAATGTTGGTAATGCCCCGCATAGGGCGATACGGAGTCAGCGCGCTAGTCTAACAAAAACAGACTTAAATGTTAAAAAGTGTATTGATAGTGCGAAAATGTGTAATAACAACTGCGTTGGTATGTAGGAGGGGCTTGTTGTCTAAGTACTTGCAAAGGAATTAATTAAGACAGGGTGATAAGAAAAAGCCTGATTTCTTTTGCCAAGAAGTTAAGAAGCTAAAAAGTTAAATGTAAAGCCAGCTAATTGAGTTTTTAAAGATTTACTCTTGTGAAAAATCGAGATATTTAGCAATCACAGCCTGACGCTTGTTATTGGCGATATAGCTAGCAAGTGCGCGATTAAATTCATCCCTTAATTGAGGGTTTCGAAAGGCAGCATAGGCATTAACCTCAGGAATAGCGTAGTGTTCTTGAATTTTATTTAGGCTAGCCGCACGTTGGATAGTGTCATCTGAATTAGCTGCTTGGCTCAAATAGTAATAAAAAATATAGTAGTCGAGCACGATAGCATCAGCCCGATGCGTGACTAACATTGCCGGAAACTTAGACATGTCGTGCAATTCACGATAGTCGGTATTCTCAACGGCTTGAGCAAATGCTTCGCCAAAATACCCTGTTGCTCCTTGAAATGATACGACCGACAAGTTGTTAGTAGCGCTATGAAGGCTCTGCGCTTGTTGCTGACTTTCTTCACTTCTTGATGGTTCTTCGTTTGGCGCTAAATTGTCTATTTGCGTTTTTGTTGGTAACAAAGACAAGCTGGCAATATCACTAAGCTTATTAATACTGAGCTTGTCAGCAAGCCGAGTGAAAATGGTTGGTTTGTATTTGATGATAGGGGCGGAAAAATACAGTTTGTCGTTATCCTCTTGATAAAAGGTGGGGACAACAACATCAGCATCGCCGTTGATCACCATTTGTTTAGTGCGATGCAGCGGGGCATAAGTATAGGAAACACGGTGACCTAGGCTTTTCAGGACTTGTGTGACTATGTCTAAATCTATACCACTGTTGGTCTTTGCAATCATATGTGGCGGTGCATCATCACTGGCGATGACTAATGTAGCGCCTAGGGCAGCTGTGCTGTAAAAGCTCGCCACCAAAGCCAACCATATTGCAAACCTCAACATGCTATTCCTTTTTTGTATTTAACCCGCAATATTTTAAGTTATGTCGATGCATTATGTGCTTGATTAAACGCAAGGTAATAGTTATCAGATTATCGCCAAGCGTAACTTATTTTGGTAAATATTGTGCGCCTTTCCTGTTTTAATGACCCAACAAAGTCATCCTCAAAACTGTTGTCTGAATAACCTAAGAAAAATACCGTGTGCGGATTTAGCTTATAGGCATATATCAACTGTGTAGCTAAACTGCGTTCTTGCTCGCTAAAAAAGCTCAGCGGGTTATTGTCAGGGTTGTAATCAATATCTTGATAGACAAGGCTCAGTTTTAAAGAGCTTTGCACATCAAAGTAATAGCGTAGCCTTAAATCGGTCAGATTAGCGGTAAAAACGTTTTGGCTGTCTGCATCAAGCTCGCTATAGGTGTGATATAGGTCAATTTCAAGATGAGGGTTAGGGTGCCATGTCACATTACCAATCAGCTCGACGATATCACCTAGGCGATCGTTGTCGTAATCGATTTTATCGCCTAATGTACCTTCAAGCGATACATAGGTTTTATTATTGGGTCTAAGTTGCCCAAAGAAGCGCCATTGCTGTTCATTAAAGCGTTTGGTGTTGCCATCGATATATAAATTGCTGCTGTCTTGTCGCAAACCCACTTTATTAGCATCGACATAAATTAACTCTAAACGCGACAATAGTGGACCGTCGGCAAAAGCATAAAATGATTGCTCTCGGTTAATTAATTCACCGTTTTCATTATGCTGAATGGCGTATTTACTGCCGACATCAATTGTCGACCAAAGCGCTTGTTCATCTTGGTAAAAGCTGCGAACAACATTAATTTGATCATTGACGTAATCAACGCGATTGATAAATCCTAGGTCGGCGCGAAAATCCTCACCATACCATTGACGCTGCGCATCTAGCGTCCAATATTCAGAATCGTGAAGATATTTAAGCTGGTAGGCGTTGTCAGAAAAACTTCCGTCTTTTTGACTGCGCAACACCTGTTCATTGGGTGAACAGTTGCTTCGACAAAATTGTGTGAACAGGTCTTGTGGATATTCGGTATCACTTGCTAACCATTGAAACTTCAAGGAGTTTGCTCCGTTAATGCGATAACTACCATCAAGGCCGGTGACATAATTATGGTAGTCGTCAGCACGTCGAAACGTTGAAATAACCCCCAGTGTCACATCTTGGTTAATATCATAAAGGTAGCGTAAAGCACCTGAATGGCTTTCTGTATCTAAAGAGGCGATATTCGCGCTAAGGTTGCCAGACAAGATGAAATTAGTTTCTTCATCATGGCTAACAAATGCACCAAAGTTGTGTGAACCTTGGCTGCCTGTTAACTTTGCGCCGTAATCAGGATCGGCAATATTACGGGTGTATACAAGATCGGTAATGCTTTCAAAGTAGTGTTGATTTTCAAGAAAAAAGCTGCGTTTTTCATCAAAAAACAGTGAAAACTTGTTGTTAACTTTAAGCTGTCCTGCATCGGCTTCAACGGTTGAAAAATCGGGGTTAAGTGTCGCGTTAAATAAGGTTTTAGGGGTGATGCCCCAGCGCAAATCTAGGCTAGCTTCAACATCGGTTTCACTTTGCCAATCAGATTGTGGGTCGTAGATATCGCGTTGCTCATCATAACTGGCAACAAGGGCTGGGGTAACTTGTAAGTTTTCTCCTATTTCAGCTTGCTCAAAGCCTTCTGCCATCGGGTATTGGCATAGCCAACAAGCATTGTCACGATCGAGCTTTACACTGGAAATGCGCAGTCGTTGCTCACGCGGGTAGATGCGCACCAATTCGAATGGCCATTGCTGAATGCTCTTATTCTCATCAAAATTCAAAATTTGATAAGGGATTGCCATTTCCACTTGATAACCAAATTCCGTTACCTTGCCGTATGAATGCCAAATACCGTCCCATAATTCATTCGGTAATCCGGTAATTTCATTGAAGGTTTCATCATTTTGTACGCCGTAGGGGTTCACAAAAAAGTTATAACTTAGGCGGCGATTATTCAGCGGATCAATGATAATACCAACAACATCGTCGAACCACTTAGTGTCACGCTCACCAATTGAGCTGATCATTTTGTTTGGATTGGGATCATGTGCGATAAATGCGACAAGCAGCTCTTTACCGTTGTCGATGATACGTGCTTCGGTCTTTACTGGGCTCGGTGTGTTTTCGTAAGGGCTGGTCACATTATCAAGTGAAATAACTTTTGCTTGTTGCCAAATCGGATCACTTAAGTCACCGTCTATCACTGCATTGAGGTTAGTATGGGGAATGGCGATTGATTGTTTTGCTTGTTGGGTAAATGGCGTGGCAAATTGAGAAAAAGAACACGTTAACAGGGCAACTGCTAATCCCTGACGACATCTGGCGAACATCTTAATAGCCCTTGATTTTGTTATTGTTGTTGTTTTATTGGGCAAGTATTGTGTCAGAATATGTCTGAATAGACAAACGTAAGTTAATGCTGTTGTTAACATTTATTTTACATGGGTTTTACTGTTAATTAGAGCGTTACTAGTAAAAATGAGGAGACTATAGGTTATGCCGTTTAGTTGGTTCGATATTTTCGCCATCATTATTTTTATTCTCTGCTGGGCTGGTTATACGGTATTTGCACGTAAACAAGCAAAAACTACCAATTGTATTGCTCGTTGCTTGCATCAGCACCGAATTCATTGGATGTACGAGCTAATGACTCGCGATGTTCGCGTAACTGAGGCGGCACTGCTTGCCAATTTAGAACGCAATATCGCTTTCTTTGCCTCAACGTCACTGTTGGTTATCGCTGGTATATTGACTTTATTTGCGCAAATCGAAAAGCTGGAGGGAGTGATTGCGTCGCTGCCTTTTGCTGACCCGTCGAATCACCTTGCGATACAACTTAAACTGGCCTTATTGGCATTTATATTTGTATTAGCGTTTTTCCATTTTACTTGGTCTATGCGTCAATACGGTTTTTTGAACGTTATGATAGGTGCTGCACCTATTGATTTAGCGGGAACAAACCCCAACTTAAAACAATACGCTAAGCAAATGGCCGTTGTTCAAGACCAAGCCGCACACTCCTACAACTATGGACTGCGCTCCTATTATTTCTCGTTAGCCGTAATTTGTTGGTTCTTTCACCCTTGGTTATTTGCGTTAGCAAGCTTAGTTGTGGTTTACACCTTGTACATTAGAGAGTTCAAGTCGAAAGCGGTTCGTGCGATTACAGTTGCGCAAGATCTGTTATGGGTTGAACGAGAAAAGGGTGATGCTAATGCAATTAATCAAACTAAGGCATCAATTAAACGTTAAAACTCGACATGGCTGGGCGGTAGTTACTAAGTGGCAGAACAATTTAAACATTATACGGTGAGCGATTTTGATCGTTTTGATTGCGTTAAACTCTCGAAAACTATTTATTTAGCGCTTGCTTACTTATTACGTGGCTACCTAGTGTGGATGATGTCGGTCACCAACTTCAATGACAGGGTAGGAATTATTCAGTGGATTTACCCAGAGCCCAAGTTATTCTACCTAAATTTGGCATCCGGTAGCTTAGGACTATTAGTTTTGCTGCTAGTGAGCTTAAGGCGTCCTAATGCGAATTCATGGGTGAAAGCTGTGTGGCCTCATACATTAAAGATGATAGTGGCGGCATTAGTGATAGATAGTGTGATTGTGTTTGCTGGCTATTATTGGTGGCAGTTAACGGATGTGAGTGTGATGGTGGCGCAATTATCAATCGCCTTAATCGTTGCTGCACCATGTTTGTTGAGTAAACGATTAAAGCTAAATTTGGTTGAATTTCCAGAGCCGTTACCAGAAAAGTAACGGCTTTTTCGCACTGATTACTTGCCAAAGCCTTGGTCAATAATCAAATTTTTGCCTTCGGCAGCTGTTCTTGCTAATTCATCGCAACGTTCATTCTCAGGGTGACCTGAATGGCCTTTAACCCATTTCCATTCAATTTCGTGGCGCTGAACTTCTGCGTGTAATTGCTGCCATAAATCAACATTTTTTACCGGCTGTTTGCTGGCAGTTTTCCAATTGTTTTTTAACCAGTTATGAATCCAATTAGTGATGCCTTGACGCACGTACTGGCTGTCGGTCGTAATGGTCACTTTACAACCTTCTTTGAGTGTTTGTAGCGCTTTAATCGGCGCTAAAAGCTCCATGCGATTATTGGTCGTTTGTTGGTAGCCTTGTGATAACTCTTTTTCGTGCGCTTTATATATAAGCAGCGCACCATAGCCACCTGGGCCGGGGTTGCCGAGGCATGAACCATCGGTATAAATATAAACGTGCTTTTGCATTAAGTACTGCCTTTTGCGGTTTAAGGCCAACAAGTATTTGATTATTGGCGTTCGTACGCAGATAAATAGGGCGTTTGATGACCAATTTATTTTCGATGTACGATTTTGATTGTGCTGTTTTTATTATGCAGTTTTTATTATCCTATGAAGCTCCGCCAGAAAGCCAGCACATTTGCGCTGGTTCGTTGTTATTAAAGGTGTTAAGTGTCAAGCCCAGCTAAGCAAGAAGAGCGTTTAATCGTACTGGATACCGAGACTACCGGTATTAATCCAAAAGAAGGTCACCGTATCGTTGAAATTGGTTGTGTTGAGATGATCAACCGTCAACTGACTGGGCGAACCTACCATGCCTACATTAATCCTATGTTCCAAATGGAGCAGGAAGTTATTGACGTTCACGGCTTAACGAATGAATTTTTGGCCGATAAGCCACTGTTTAACCAAGTTGCCCAAGAGTTTATCGACTTTATACGCGGTGCTGAATTGGTTATTCACAATGCGCGATTCGACGTTGGCTTTATGGATCACGAATTCGGTATGGTTAATGCTGGTTTACCGATGACGGATGATATATGTACCGTTACCGATACGCTGAAAGTATCGAAAGATGAATTCGGCTCGCCAAAAACGTTAGATTTTCTTGCCAAGCACTATCGGGTAGACAAGCTTGTTGACCGTACCTATCACGGCGCTTTGATTGATGCCCAGTTATTGGCTTACGTCTATATCGAGATGACGCGCAAGCAGGCAACATTTAATTTAAGCGCAGATGAAGGTGATGGTGGGGCGCTTGCTGGTGGTATTCGCCGTCTAGCAGAAAATCGAGCGCCATTAAAGATTGTTCAAGCTTCTGCCGATGAATTAATAGCACATGAAGAAAGGCTCGCAATTGTAGAGCAAAAAGGAAGTTCACCACTATGGTTAAAATAAGTCGACTGCTGGTTGTTGGTGCGTTATCGCTAAGTTCGCTCGCCAACATTAGCCAAGCAGTTGAACAACAGGAAGAAACCTCGCCGCAGTCAAATACGATGACCATGGCTGGCAACAAGGCTATGGCTAACAATATGTCAATGGACGCTAGCAAAGACAAAGCCATGGCGAAAAAGCCAAGTCCTAAAATAGATTATTACGACGTTGACAACGTTACCAACCAAATTCCTTATTTTGACAACCGTTTTCGTATTGATGCCCAGCTTGATGAAGTCACGTTATTGTTTTATCGAAAAATGGGTTCACCACCGATTATTTTAGTACGACCTGACGGCAGCAAGGTCAAAGTCAATCAGCATGATAAAGAAAGCGTCGAGTGGTACGACGATCGCACGTTTGACATGATTAAAATGAAACGCCCAATGCCGGGCCCGTGGCAAGCGATTGGGCAGATTCAACCAGGTAGCCACATCATGGTGATGTCGGAAGTGCGCCTTGAGGTAGCGCCATTACCTAATATTATGCTGTCAGGTGAAACGATTAAAATGACGGGTAAGTTATTTAATGGCGAGCTTGCTATAGATAACCCTTCTTTTAAAGACGTTGTTCGATTGGATGTAGACTTCTACAGTACTAACAACTCTGCTTATAATAATTTTGGCGCTGAGCCGGTTAAGCTAACTTCGTTTCGCGACGATGGTCGAAATTTAGATGAATATGCCGACGATGGTATTTTTACCGGTGAGTTTGAACTGAACTTTTCCCCAGGTGAATGGATTCCTCTATACCTAATTAAGTTGCCGATGGCGAGCAGGGAGCTTAGACAACAGCCGATAATTGTTCATAACAACCCTATTACTTTAACTGCAGAAACAACGATGGACTCGCAAAGTAAGCATCTCCTTAATATTGCCATTGATGATACGCATGTTGATCCAGACAGTATGGTATTCCAAGGAAAAGTGACCTTTCCTGATAAACAAGTAGAAGCATTTTCAATAATGGAAGGTCAGGGCAGTGAGCGTATTCATGAAATTAGCTACACTGAACCAGGCGTTCATAGAGTCAAGATTAGTGCATTTGGTGAAACCCGAAATGGCCGAGAGTTTAGGTTAGTCGTGCCAGACTTTTCATTTAATGTTGATCGCGATCCAAATGAACTGGTGGCGACGGTAAATGAAAATGGTGAAATTGTTCAGGTTAGCCAAGAAGAAATTGATCAGCTTGCGGGTAATGAAGAACCGAAATTATCCATTGAAGAAGAACTTGAACTACTAAAAGAAGAACAAGCGGCGATAAAAGCAGCAGAAGAAAAAGAAACTTTACTATTTATCGGTATTGGCAATGGTATTATTTTAGTAATTGCTGCACTTGGCTACGGTATTTTTCTATTTCTTCGCAAAAGAAAAACTAAGCAAGCTGCTGAAAAAAGCGAATAAATCACCGGAGTTTGATGCTATTTCACCCTTATTGGTTGGCATTTGTGCACTTGGAAAATAATCTCAAAAAAGTGGTTGACGGATAGGAAACAGATCCGTAATATTCGCTCCGCATTCAACGAGATGTTGTTGATTAGCAGAGTTTTAAACGCGGAGTGGTAGTTCAGTTGGTTAGAATACCGGCCTGTCACGCCGGGGGTCGCGGGTTCGAGTCCCGTCCACTCCGCCAATTAAAATTCTGATTTTGCATTAGCTGCGGAGTGGTAGTTCAGTTGGTTAGAATACCGGCCTGTCACGCCGGGGGTCGCGGGTTCGAGTCCCGTCCACTCCGCCAA
>NZ_JBQRUO010000012.1:0-36947 GCF_053485855.1 Thalassotalea montiporae | reverse complement strand
AGCGATTACATTCGAGTTTAGGATATCAAACACCTGCTGAATTTGAGTCAGCACTAAATTAAACATGGAGCGTGTCCATTTTATCGGGGCAAGATCACAAAAAACCGTTGGCTTTTGCTCCTTCGTCGCTGATTTTAGCCAACAATTTTTTGCCCATTATGCGGGCGTTAGTGGAAAATATTAGCCATCCAGGAATCAAGGAAAGAGCAGATAGCTTAGGAAATATGGCTTCAAACTATCCTGTTTTATTTTCCTGCTTACTCTTTGTTATTTTAGTTTTTCTAGTTTATCGTGAGCTAAAAAAGGAAAGTGGTAACTTTCTAAAAATAGTTGTTTATTCAGTAGTTGCCTTGATCGCGTTGTGGCGTGCTGCAATTGATATATAACAAGCCAATTAAGTGCGGGACTGTTAAAGCTTGGCTCGGTTCCGCTTCGCTACACAGTTTAGCCAAGCATTTATCAGCCCCTTATTGGGGCTACATGGACTCCCCTTTGTCAAGCACAAGCAGCCTCTGACAACTAGAAAGTCTGACAGCAGCTCTACATTCGGCGTTTATTAGCATACTGCCGTAACAGTTTGTGCTATCGCCCTGATGATTTGCGCTTGAGCATGGCCTCATTCGTTAAACAGCGTCTTCTCTTTCAAGAAATGCGCTTCCCGACTAAACAGGCTTTTATGCTCTCGGTCTGACCGTGTTATCGTCAATCGCTTACGCTAAGACTCGGTGGGGTTAACCGTTAAGGTTACCTTTACAACTTCAACCTTTTCTATTTTACATAATCTGACCTTTCCCCCGAAATTAAGACCATGACTTTGATGAGATTTCCAATAAACTGGAGACAGTGGAGATCTCAAAATGAAAAAACGTTACACCGAAGAACAAATCATTCGAGCCATCAAACAGCATGAAACAGGCACTAAAGTTGACGATATTTGCCGAGAAATGGGCATATCTACTGGTACGTTTTATAACTGGCGTAGCAAATATGCAGGCCTTGAAGTCAATGAAGCAAAACGTCTTAAAGCGCTTGAAGCTGAAAACAATAAGCTCAAACGGCTATTAGCGGAAAAGCTGCTTGAAGTAGAAGGAATGAAGGATGTACTTTCAAAAAAGTGGTAAATCCTTCGGATAGAAAGCGGATAGCGAGTCATTTAATCGAACTGTTTCACCTCAGTGAACGAGTGGCTTGCCAACTATCAAGTGTCAGTCGCACTGCATTTCGATATCGTCCAAGAAAGAAGGCTGACACAGTCATAAGAGAGCGTCTAAGGGCTTTGGCAGCAGAATATCCTAGCTATGGATATCTTATGCTGCACGGGTTACTTAGAGCTGAAGGTTTAGTTAAAAACAAGAAACAAACTTATCGAATTTACACCGAAGAAGGCCTGCAAGTTCGCACAAAGAAGCGCAAGAAAATACAACGGCCTCGACTGCCCATGGAGGTGCCATCAAGATTAAATCAGCGTTGGTCGATGGACTTCGTATCCGATCAGTTGGCAAACGGTAGACGATTTAGAACACTTAATGTTGTCGATGATTACTCAAGAGAAATGGTTGGTCAGCTTGTTTGTGTTTCAATTAGTGGCAGACAAGTCGCTCGTTCCTTATCTCAGCTAATAGGTATGCGAGCAAGACCTAGCTCAATCGTTTGTGACAACGGCACTGAATTTACGAGTAAAGCGATGTTCTTCTGGTCGAAGGAAAGTCATGTGAAACTTAGCTTTATTCAGCCCGGAAAACCTACTCAAAATGCCTTTGTGGAAAGCTTAAATGGCAAGTTTAGAAATGAATGCTTGAACCAGCATTGGTTCAGAACGATGGAAGAATCTAGTTATGAAATCGATAAATGGCGTGAGCACTACAACCATATTCGACCGCATAGCTCACTGAATTATTTATCACCTGTTGAGTTCGCGAAACGGGCTGCTTAATATGAATTATCTCATTGAAGAAGCGGTACTAATTCAGGGGAAAGGTCAAATCAAATTGATATTCATTTCCACTTCGCAGCAGTGCCCATATCAACCGAGCATTCTTGGCTGCAAGCGCGACGGTTGCCCGTTTTAAACCCTCGTCGCTCAATTAAGTCTTGTACCCATAAACTGGTTCTATCTGTTTTGTGTTTACAGTTGGCTATTACGGCTCGCGCACCGTGAATGAGTGAGGTGCGAATATGCTTTTCACCACGTTTGGATATTCGACCAAGTTTCACTTGCCCACCCGTGGAGTATTGCCTAGGGACTAGGCCTATCCAAGCGCTAAAGGCGCGACTGGTATCAAAATCTTTTGGGTCACTTACCGTCGCAACAACCGCCGTTGCCGTGATTTCTCCAACCCCAGGAATGGTCATTAAGCGCCTTGCCGCGTTCATTTGGTTCGCGAGTTGATAGAGCTTTCGGTCATGTTTAAGAATTTGCTGGTTTAATGCTTTAATGTCTTGCCATAAGTCACTTAGTAGCTCTCTAGCGAGCATGGGTAAGTTGTTCTCACCATCTTCTAAGATGCCACTAATGGCATGTTGTGCCGGATACCGACCTTTGGGCATGACAATACCAAATTCTGCGAGCAAGCCCCGAAGCCGATTAATGAGTGCGGTTCTGTCCTTGATAGCTCCTTGGCGAATACGATGTAGGCAAAGCACCGCTTGCTGCTCGTCACTTTTTATGGTGACAAAGCGTGTTTTGGGGCGAGTTACGGTTTCGCATATCGCTTCGGCATCGTTAGCATCGTTCTTTTCGTTTTGGCGATAGGGAATAACAAATTTAGAGGCCATGATGCGTACTTCATGGCCAAGCATAGTGAACTCTCTTGCCCAGTAATGTGCGCCTGAGCAGGCTTCCATACCAATGATACACACGGGCAACTTAGCAATTTCAGCTAACAGTTTGTTTCGCTTAACAGTTTTTCGTAATTGACACTTGTCATGACTATCGACACCGTGGATACTGAAAACAGATTTGGCTAAATCGATGCCAATTGCTTTAATTAGTGACATATGGACTCTCCTCAATTGAAGCTACTTATCAACTTCACTATGGCACACTCGCTAGAGAAAGATGCCGAGCGGGGAGTCCATATCATTCGTTATGTTCCTAATTATGTATTTATCTTGGGCTGATAGTTAATTGAGTAACATTATTCCTAAAACTAAAGGTGAGCGATATACGTTCATATTCGGATTAATTTTCAGTGCTTTCATACTTTACTGGCTTATTGGCGCAGTAAATTTTGAAAAGACTAGAGGGTTGGATGAATTCAATGAAAGTATGTCGAACTTATCAAAGACAAGTAAGTATTACTTATTTGAGAGAGTAACAGATGTGTATGAAGATAAATTTTATAAGTCAGGAGTTTTAGGAGAAGAATTTTACAATTGTCTTAAAAATAGTTATGGAAATACAGCTCGAATAGCTACTGATTATAAGAAAATTTACCTTCGTTTAGAGCAAGGGGATTTTCGCTCATATTTTGTTTTAAATGTGTACGATGGAGAGAAAATTCTCTATGCAACTTTAACTGGGCATAAGGATGGTGAATATGGTTTTCGCTCAATTAGGTACATAGGGTTTAATTGCAATCTTGAATTAACAAGTTTCAACTAAACCTAAGGGTTAAAAGAAACATAACAAGCGAATTAACAGGGACAATGTAGTTCCCCCGTTTTAGTGGACAACTCCTTATCTCATTGAGGAGACCACTAATTGCATGTTATGTGTTTAATTAGAATCGTCCAGTTTTGATGAATTAATAAAGTATAAGGAAATAAAATGAGAACAATCGGTAATTTAATATGGTTTTTATTTGGTGGGATTTTTATGGGGCTGGCTTGGTGCTTTTTCGGGCTTTTGGCTTTTATAAGCATTGTAGGCATTCCATGGGGAAGAGCTTGTTTTGTTATGGCTGGTTTCTCTTTTTTCCCGTTTGGTAAAGAAGCAATTTCACGAGATGAGCTGACCCTTAATGAAGATATAGGCACAGGTGGTTTAGGTGTACTAGGAAATATTATTTGGTTTGTGTTTGCTGGATTCTGGCTAGCTATGGGTCATGTTTTTTCAGCAATCGCATGTTTTATCACTATTATTGGTATTCCTTTTTCTTTACAACACCTAAAACTTGCCGGAATTTCGATTGCCCCTATTGGAAAAACAGTAGTATCAAAAGAAATAGCTGCCGCAGCAAGAAATACAAATGCGGAAGCAGAGGTTGCAAATATGAGGTCAAATACATAACAAATTGTGCAAGCGGGACTTTGCAGTTCCGCTGTTTTGGCTGACACCTTCTTATCACAATAAGTTTAAAGGGAAATTAAATGTTCGAACTATTACTCGTTATTCTAACTTTTGCATCACCGATCTTAATTGGTATTTTTATTTCTAAGTATTTTAAATACAAATCAGAAGTAAATGCCCAATTGAAAGCGCTACAAAGTGGGCTTGATAGCAAGACAAACCTTGAGCTTCAAAATGAAGTAAAAGCATTAAAAGAAAGATTAGCCGCAGTAGAGGCTATCGTTACCGATAGTGGCTATGAGCTAAATCAGAAAATAGCTAATTTAAAATAAAGTGCATACTAAAAGAGGCTATGGCGCCTGCAATAAATTTTTAGTTGTTTATGCTGGCGTTAGACATTACATGAAAACTAAACCTCACTAACTCCCAAAAAACCAAACTCAATATGATAATTCGTGACTATTTAGAAAAAGACTGGACTCGTATCTGCGAGATACACGACTCAGCTCGATTAGATGAACTGCGAGGTGCCTCGCTAGAAAGTGCGTTCTTACCACTGGAAGTAGCTGCAGAGAATGAAGATTTGTTTGAATATGAAATATTGATTGCTGAGCAAAATGATCAAGTTGTTGGGTTTATTGCATATGACAAAGAAGAAATTGCTTGGTTATATGTTCATCCAACTACCTATCGTAGTGGCATTGGTAAAGCATTAGTGAAAGCTGTTATTGGGTCACCGGCTCGCATGTTTTCAATAGAAGTATTGAAAGGCAATAATGCCGCGTTAGCGTTTTATAAATCGGTTGGCTTTGTTGAAACTGGCATGGCTAGTGGTCAAATGCCTGGCAATGAAAAGTATGAAGTAACGGTACACGAGCTAAAAAATAGTATAGGCGCCTAATAGGCTGTTGAATAAATAAAAAGCTTTTACTGTCTTGCCGCTTTCTTTCAGATTTCAGTTTTGCTCTTGTAGCAATTCAGTTAGTTTAGTTTTTCTAAAGCTAATAAAAAACCAATAAAAAGCCATAAAAAAGCCCGACAATTGCCGGGCTTTTAAAGGATGATAAGCTGCTTATCTTAGAACTTATATGTTGCTTGTGCGTATGCAAAACGGCCTTGACCGTTATGTACGTTGACCACAAACCCCATGAAGTCGTGGTAAGCAAACGGAGGTTCTTCATTAAACAAGTTAGTTGCACCTAACGTTAGTACAGTGTCTTCAATGCCGTAATAGTTGATAGTGGCATCAACAGTAGTCATTGAATCAACTTTCTTATCGATGTTTAACGATGCTTCTTGGTCAAACTCACCAATGTAGTTAACCGCTACTGTCGCGCTAAAGTCATCTTTTAACCAGTCAACTGACGTTGTCCAACGCACTTCTGGCTGTTCGAAACCACCTTCTTCAGTACCACGGAAGTCTTCAAACTTAGTTACGTAGTTCATGATGTAACCAAAGCGGAATTGACCGTATTCAGTTTCTAGGTTGTAACGAATATCAATGTCTAAACCTGAAGTTTCTAAGTCACCAATGTTTTGGAAGCTGTCGTTAACTTGTATAACTTCACCTGGGTCACCTGGAATTGAAGTAGGGCGACGCTCTACGATGTTTGGATCTAAACCAAAGTTGTCCATTACAAACTGAGTATCAGAGTCGATAATGTCTTCAATATCGTAGTTGTAGTAGTCAATTGAGAAGCTTAAATCGTCGGTAACGTTGTAAATTACACCAAAGTTGTAGCTCTCTGACTCTTCTGGGCCAAGATCCGGGTTACCTTCGAACACCGCTGTATATTCTTGAGGGTCACATGCACGGTCTTGATCGCCAATTAATGCACAGCGCTGCGTATCAACTAAGTTAGGTGATTCGTCAGTGCGGCCTAAACCTAGCTGATGTAAAGAAGGTGCACGGAACGCAGTACCGTATGAACCACGAACACTTAAGTCATCACTTGGCGCCCATAAGAAAGATACTTTTGGATCGGTCGTCGTACCAAAGTCTGAGTAGTCTTCGTAACGCACCGCTAGTTGTACTTCTAAGGTATCAAGCACTGGAATTGCTAATTCACCGAAAATGGCGGTGTTATCACGTGAACCATTTGCTTGAGTTGCTTCGGTACCGAAGATGTCACCACGTAGGAATTGATCATCAGGGTTATCAGCAATGCTTTCTTCACGGTACTCAGCACCTAATGCAAGTAGTAGGTCACCGTGTTCCATTTCTAGTACAGGGCCAGAGATTTTAAAGTCAATTGAGCGGTTAGTTGATTTACCGACACGTACAGTTGTTGTTTCGATGTAATCAAGTGATTCTTGCGAGTTAGCAGAAGGCTCAAACGGGTTCCAGTAAAGGGTTGTACCATCATCTAACTGCACACCGTCAATGGCTTCTTGGATGCGGCGTGAGTTAGGGAAGCCGTCAACACCGCGCTCAGTTGATTCGCTCTTAATATAGCTGTATGCAAGTTCCCAGCTCCAGTCGTTAACTTCACCTTGTAAACCAAGAATTGCGCGGTAGTAGTCAGAATCAACACGCTTTTCACGGTTGCCGATATCTACTGTACGACGACGCATGGTTAAGTCTTGTTGATAGAACGGGTGATCTGGCATATCGGCAAATGGATGATTTGGGTTGTCGCCAGACATAAACAATTCGTTGAAGCTTGGGCTACCTGCACCGCGAACAATTGATTTTGAGTTTTGACCGTTTAACTCTGCAAATGCACGTACAGTGTCGTTAATTTCGTACTTACCCATGTAGTTCCAGCTAAAGCGTTCTGCATCTGGAATCATGGTCATGTGTGGCGCGTAATCGTAACGACAGAGGTTGTTATCGGGATCTTGGTCTTCAACTGGACAAATGTCGTTGCCGAATAAGTCAATCAAACGGTTTGACGGATCAGAGGCAAGGGCAATTGTACCTGGAATACCTGAAGATGAACGGAAATCAGTTGCTAATGGGTCGCCAGTTAGCGCTGCTTGGTTAGCTGAACGAGAGTAGTCGCGATCAGCGTATAATACTTCTTCACGATCAAAATATTCTAAGATGAACGTATGGCTAGATTTTTCAGTTTGATTACCAAACACTAAACTAAAGCTTTGTTCATCACCGCCACCATCGGCGGTTGTGCCCACTTTACCTGATAGTTCAACACCATCAACATCGTCGCGAAGTACAACGTTAATTACACCTGCAACAGCGTCTGAACCATAAGTTGCAGAAGCACCATCTTTTAAGATGTCTACTCGTTTAATGGCAGATAATGGAATGTTGTTGATATCAACGAAAGCGGTATCAATACCTTTAGCGAATGGACTTACCGAAACGCGGCGACCATTTACTAAGATTAGCGTTGAATCGGCACCTAGGCCGCGCAGTGATACTGAAGAACCACCATTAGCCGTATCATCTGAGCTGTTTGCTTGGGTTGAGAAAGTCCCTTGGCCAGAGATAGGTAACTTAGTGAATAAGCTAATTAAATCTGTGACACCGGTTTTTTGAATATCGTCTGACGATAAACTTGTGATCGGTGATGGGCCTTCCATACTGGTACGTTTAATGTGTGAACCAGTAATTTGAATGCGTTCGATTTCTTCGTTTGCTTCTTCGGCTACAGCGTTGAAACTTTGAGAGGCAAGCAGTGCTGCTGAAATGCTAAGCGCAAGTGACGTTTTCTTTGAAAAGAACTTTGTCATTTCCATATTTCCTTTTGCGTTATTTTGCTTTTGTTATTGGTGTCAAATCCTGATGGTAAACCATTGTTCACAAAGTGTTACAGGGGAGAAGCACTTAGTTCACTCGGTACAACATGACGCTAATTTTGTATCAAATAAATCAGCATATAGAAATAGGGTATATGTATATAACTTAATCAAATTGTAAATTATTCTGTCCGTAAATTATGCAATTTCGCGCTGCAGCCCTTGTATACACTTAGTTTCTTTACGATTTAGTTCGTACGAAAATAAATTTATAAAAAGCAACTGTTTGCTGAATTAATATTCACATAAGAAGCATAAATATGATTTAAGTGTTGTTTTTCGCATAAATTCTGAACACTAAAAAGCAAGTTTTTTGGGGCGAAAGTGCAAAATTTTGCTTAATGCTGTGCAGTAAATCTAACTTGTTGGGCGCAAGTGAAAGTAATTTGAGGTAAAGTAGGCGCAATCAAATGTTAGGTTATTTTTGGAATTTACATGCTTAGAACAGAATTCGTTCAATATTTGCAGGCACTTTTAAAACCCGAACAAATTAAAGATTTTTGCCCCAATGGATTGCAAGTGCAGGGAGCAGAGGAAGTCACCAATATTGTCACAGGGGTAACTGCTACAGAAGCCCTTATTGATGAGGCTATCGCTTTAAAAGCCGATACTATTTTGGTGCATCATGGGTATTTCTGGAAAGGTGAAAACCAAACGATTACAGGTATGAAATATCAGCGTATTAAAAAGTTACTTGATCACAATATTAACTTATTCGCTTACCACTTGCCGTTAGATATTCACCCTGAGCTTGGCAATAATGCGCAGTTGGCTAAATTGTTAGGCATTAAGGTCACAGGGCCATTAGAACTTGGTAATCCTGTCAGCGTGCCAATTCAAGGGGAGCTGCCGTTTGGTATTGATGGTGTCAGCTTTAACGAAATGATGAGTAAAAAGCTCAATCGCCAATGTTTACATATCGCACCACCGTCAAACAAACCAATAAAAACCGTGGCTTGGTGCACTGGCGGTGGGCAAGGTTATATCGAACTGGCAGCAGAGCAGGGGATAGATGCCTTTATTTCAGGTGAAGCTTCAGAGCAGACAACTCATATAGCGCGTGAAATGGATATTCATTTTTTTGCTGCTGGTCATCACGCTACTGAACGTTATGGCGCAAAAGCATTAGGTGAATTTGTTGCTCGTGACCTAGGCCTCAACGTTGATTTTGTTGATATTGATAACCCAGTATAAATACGAGCAATTCACTCGATAACAACACAGCCCAAACATTAGAAAGCGTTCGGGCTTTTTTCTTGTTAGGCCTGTTTATGGTCGATCTGATGTTTAGTTGCTCAGTTACTCAGTTATGCAATACCTTCAGGCTATGTCTTTAACTAATACCATCAAGCAATACCTTCAAGAAATACCCTTAAGATATGCTATCAACTAATGTTATCAACCAATCGTTAAACTCTTGGTAGGTCATTCTATTAATTTCATCAGAAATTAGTGCGTTGTAATCTAAGTTTATAAAGCTATTGTCTAACTGCCAATTTAGCTGATGTAGCTGCTGCTCGCGGCGATAGAAAGTATTCAATTGTTCAATGACGATTGGTTTAGCTTCCAAAAACTTTTGCTGATTAGTTGTTAAATTATTTTCATTGGTTAGTTGCGAAACGGTGTCGATAAAAAACACCTTTGTTATTTTGGCAAGCTCTGTTGCATTTACTTTTGAAGACTCTGCGACAAAACTAAACGCTGGTTTTTGAGTGTTCAGTAAAAGGCTTCCCGCATGATAAGCAAGTTGCTGCTTAACGCGAATCTCATCTCTGTATTCTCTTGTCGTCATCTGCTTAAACATATGAAGTAGCGCATTCGCTTTGACACTATCTTGACTGTGCAAAAATGGTAAGTTGGGGTTGAAAACAATGGTAAATGCTAACGCAGCTTGCTTCTCCGATGTGACATTTAAAATCTTAAATTGCTTAGCGAGACTACCCATCTCAGATGCATTTGTGTTGATTACATTAACTTTACTTGTACTTACGTTACTTGTATTTGCTGCAACTGGTTCAGAGTCGAGGTGCGTGACAAAGCGAGTTGAAAACTTATGGCTATTTGCGATCGAGTCTGTATAAATGGTCAGTGATGGTAGAATTTGCGCAACAAACGTTTGGTAGTCAGCAAGAGTTACAGCGTTAATTTGTTCAAGCGTTGCATTTATACTTGGCAAGCTATTACCTTGGTTGGTGGCAGCTTTAATAACCTGCCTGAATTCATTCTCTTGTAAAATATTCTCGTAATTGCGATAAGCGCTTTTTTTCAGCGCATCAAATTCTGCCGCGCTAAGCTTTTGCCGATGAAAAGGTGAAATAAGATCAAATGCGTAGTCTACTATGTGTGATTGCTTGCCGCTGAGCACAAGTCCAAGCGATTGGTTGGTGACCTTTTCATTAAAATGGTAGCCTGCTAACTCAGCATAAATATGATTATCTCCTAAGTTGCGGGTTAGCTGCTCGGCCATCAGCAAAAATAATACATAGCTATTTGGGTAAGCCATGCTCTCGTTTTTTGTGTCGTTATCAAACTCATTATTGAGTGTAAAGTTGCTTAGCCTTATCAGCAATGAATCTTCAATGGCAAATGCTGGATTTGTTACTATCTGCGCGGCTAATTTATCTTGCGCGGTAATCGATGAGCTTACTTCAGGTGTTTGCCTTTTTCTGGGCTTGAGGTAAGGGTTTTGTTTAGGTAGCGAGAAGCTATCATTCTTAGCGAATTGCCATTGAGTGAGCAACGTTGGTGAGATACGTTGCTCAGTGTAAGGCTTTAAGTAATGTGGTGTTTGTTGAGTCTTGCTCGTTAGCTGTTGACTACTGGAAACATACGCTTGAAAGTTATTTACCGAAAAGTGGCTTAGCAGCTTATCAATAGTGCTTTGAGTCACCGGCTTAGCGATATACATTGACGCGAATATATCGCTAGAATTTGCCACATGCATTTGGTTGGAAAGCTCACTCAACCAATCGCCAGGTTCCATTTCAATTGGACGCTTGTAATCACTGGCTTGGGTGGTTATAAGCTCCCGTTGTAAATAATCAGGGTGTTGGTTGGTTTTGAGGTGATTGAAATAAGCAAAGATGGCTTCAATTACCGTATTTATCTGGTGATAACCATCATTCGTTAGGTCAACATATATGTTTATCACAGTGTTAAGCTTGTCGCCATGCACGGCGGCAAAAGCGTTATGAGCGAGCCCTTTCTGATTTAAATAGTGAGCAAGTGAGCCTGAATTATTGTAGTCAAGCAAATAACGAATATAAGCTATCGCTTGTTTTTCGTTTGCAGGTACTTCAAATCGCAAGTCCAATGCTGGACGGTCGGTAGACGACAATACATCGATACGCTTGCCAAGATCATCTTTTTCGTAAAGTCGGCTGTATGGCATACGATGCGTTGAAAACTGTCGATTGCTTATTTTTGTGATTGGGTTTTGGTTTATGGTTTGGCCTAGCGTTTTAGGGCTTTTGAACACTTGTTTTACGATACCCTCAAGCGTGTTTAAATCTTGTTTACTGTAAACTGCCAACGTCATATTTTCGAGCTTATAGTAGTTTTGGTGAAACGCTTTTAAGGCGCTCGATACATGTTTAATGTCAGTTGTCGTCCCTTGAAGCGATATTTTATTGCCAACGTCCATATAGCGCGCGGAGTTATTTGGAGACATGTTTGCTTTAAAAACTGAAACAATGCCCGCAAAGTCGTTTGATTTACGGCTTTGAAATTCCTCGTCTACTTCTTCAATTGCGAGTTTAATGTCATCTTCTCGCATCAATGGATTGATTAACATGTCGTGCAAGCGAGTAAGGCCCTCAATTAAGGCGTCTGAGCTTGGGCTGTTGTTTAGCTGGAAATGATAGCGTGTGGTCAGAGGGCGAGTGGTGCCGTTACTCCACCCATTGTGCTTTTTTACAAACCCATCAAAATCTTTCGTGCCAGAGTATGATTTGCTTCCCAGAAAAACAGTATGCTCTAGTAAATGAGCTAGTCCCTGAAAAGACTTTGGTGAATGTCGCCCTCCGACATTAATGGTGATAGATGCCGCAGAACTTTTAGCTTGTGGATCTGAAAGTAGTAATACTCTGAGCCCATTATCCAGCTCAACATAGTTTGACAAGTTATTATCAAATGCTTCAGGGCTAGGTAATACATGATTTGCGAAAATGGCGGTTGAAAAAAACGTAGTGAATGCGCTGATAAACATCAACACATAGGCATTTAAGGACTTTTTTCTAAAGTCAAAGCGACACATTAGGGCGATATTCCTTTATCTAATATTGTTGTTTTTATTTTGTATATATTTAGCAGTTATGCTTAATCAAATTGCTATAACATATTGATAATAGTGTGAAATGATAAACAAAGTAAACGAGCTTTTAGTGGTGATAAATCAAATGCTAGGGAGAACACAGGATATATCTAGGGACAAAACTGCGATATAGCCTGCGTTACTATTATGATTGTTTAGCTGAGTTAGTAGAAAGTTAGGGGTTATAACTTGCTAGTAAGCAAGCCACTGCCAAATACGCCCCATGGTTTCATACCAAACAATGCTTGAGGTTTGAAGGTTTTTGGCACTCGGTACTAAATGAGGCCAAACAAAGTCCTGATCTGGGTTGATAGCGTAGTAACCAGCAGGCGCTGGTAATGGCTTAACTCCTTCTAATTCAAAATACTTCATTGCTCTGGGTAAATGGTAAGCGTCGGTAACTAAAACTGTTGTTTTTCCTTTTACTCGCGGCGCAATTAATTGTGCTTCTTCACGAGTATCTTTTGGGTAAGGTTCAACGATAATTTTGGCGTTTGGTACGCCTAACGCGATAGCGGCTTTTCGCACTGTTTCGGCGTTTGTTTGTTCGTCGTAAAGTCCATAGCCAGAAACAATTAACTTCGCCTCAGGGTGCAGCTTTAATACTCGAATTCCTTCGACCAAACGCCTTAAAGAGCAGGCTTTTAGTTGTGACGTCGCAGGTAGCGCATGATTTGTCGCATGCCCACAACCTAGCACAACAATGTAACTAATTGGCTTAATAGAGCGGCCAAAGCTTTCATACGTTTGCTCAAAAGGCGCTATTGTTTTATCTGCAACTGGGGAAATCGAGGAGATACCAAGAATTAGCGTCCCCGCGATTAAAGAGGTTCTGCTCAGTTTAGGTTTTAGCTTAAAAAACAAAGCGGCGATTATCAGTAACAGAAGAGATATATTGAGTGGCATAACAACCACTGCAATAATTTTTTTAAAGAGAAAAAAGTCCATTGGAAAATTAGGAGGCCATAGCGTATTTTTAAAGGCTAACTATATCAGCAGATGTTTTTGAAGTTAAAAGGAAATTAAAGTACTAAATTGTGAAAGGGCAATTGAAAAACAATGTATGCGCGAAGTGCTTTTTTTAATTAGAGTGACTATATGAGCGTAAACTAATGGGGCATTTTATAGCGTATCGAAATGCAGGCGTAATTTAGGTTTAAAGATGAGGAAGTTACTAGAGTGAGTTCTTGGTTTTCATGATAAGAGAAGTTGGTTGCGGGAGCCGGATTTGAACCGACGACCTTCGGGTTATGAGCCCGACGAGCTACCAGGCTGCTCCATCCCGCGTCCGAATGGTTTACTGAGTAAACGAGCCAAGATTGTTTTACTTCTGAATCTATAACGAAGAATTGGTTGCGGGAGCCGGATTTGAACCGACGACCTTCGGGTTATGAGCCCGACGAGCTACCAGGCTGCTCCATCCCGCGTTCGAATGGTTTACTGAGTAAACGAGCCAAGATTGTTTTACTTCTGAATCTATAAAGAAGAATTGCTTGCGTGAGCCCTTGATTTTAAAAGAGCTAACCGACGATTGAGTCGTCTTCCGTACAACAATTAATGTTTGTTTTGCTTCTAACATCTAAAGAAATTGGTTGCGGGAGCCGGATTTGAACCGACGACCTTCGGGTTATGAGCCCGACGAGCTACCAGGCTGCTCCATCCCGCGCCAAGTATTGTAACAGTTTGAGTCAGTTACCAACGACTTCACTTTCTAATGAAGTGTTCATTATCAGAGATTTATTGCATCTCTGTGAAAGCGAGGCGTATGTTAAGGATAGTTAATGTGATTTGCAACTGCTTTTTTGAAGGATTTTACTGCTCGCTCTAATAGTGAGCAAAAAGGTGCGTAAATATACGTATTTGTCGTGTTTGCTATCACAACCTGTTCATTTTTCTGGGCAAGTATCGAGGCTATAGCAGCTCACACTATAGTTACTTCCTGCGAATAGTTGCCTTTGGCAGTTACGTTCAACGATTTGCTTAAATGATTTATCTAAGCACATCTTTTAATTCAACCTATCACAGTATTTTCCTTCTCTCACTTCTCTTTAATGAAATACGAGATAGAAAATCTACAACGCAATTAGCATCAGATATTACAAACAATTGTTTAGACATCTAAATGCCTATTGATCACAACGAATAATTAATGTTTAATGAGGGCGTTATTGAGTTTTTACTTTAAATGTTTACAAGATAAATACTCGCTAACACCAGAAGAGGAGCGATAGCCAGGTAACTAACGTTAGGGTCACTGCCCGTTATGCGTTAATGAGGGGGACTATCGCCGAGGATTTAGTTTGAGTGACAAACTAAATTCGGTCATTAGGGTTGAATCCCTAAGGCTGTCACCAGTAACGAGGTAATCGTTAAATAGGTGGAGAGCTTCTGGCTGAAAATGTCTTGCTTTTGGGCTTCAGAATATCCTCAGCCGTGCTCTTCCTTTGTTGTAAGTAGTTTTTTGCTATATAGGGAGACCCTTTAATGAACATTATCACCAAAATCCACAATCAACTTGCGGCGTGTTTGCCAAGCACCCTTGAAAGTACAATTGAATCTAGCGACTGGGCTAGTGATTGGGGGATTTATGTCTAATTTTACGGTTGCAAAATTTGGTGGTACTAGTGTTGCTAACCATCAAGCGATGGAGCGCTGTGCAACGATTATCAAAAATGATCTCGCCAATCGTGTTGTTGTGGTCTCGGCGAGCGCTGGTATTACCAATCATCTAGTGCGTCTAGGGCAGGAGAGTGTACCTGCGACAGAGCGCAATGAAATTATCGCGAGCATTCGTGAAATTCAATTCAATATTATTGAAGCTTTTACGGGCGACCATAACCTTGGTGACTTTGTTGATGAAAAGCTCTCGCAGCTTGGTGAAATAGCTGAAACTCAGGCGCAGCAGCATAATGTGAAAAATGCTGATGAGATTTTGTCTTTTGGCGAGCAGCTTAGTTCAGCGTTATTTACTCAAGTGCTTAATGAGCTTGGTGTTAACGCCAAATGTTTTGATATTCGCCAAGTCATGAAAACCAACAGTTTGTATGGACAAGCTGTGGTAGATGTCGAAGCACTTAAAACAAACTCCATTGAGCATTTAGCGCCACTCACAAAAGACTGTGTGATTGTTACGCAAGGCTTTATTGGCCAAGATGGGTTGGGGCATACCACGACGCTTGGCCGTGGCGGCTCTGATTACAGTGCTGCATTAATTGCAGAAGCGCTCGATGCCACTAATCTCAGCATTTGGACTGACGTGGTCGGGATTTTTACAACGGATCCGCGCATTACTGATCAAGCTCGCGCTATTCCTGAAATCAGTTTTGGCGAAGCGGCTGAAATGGCTACATTCGGTGCAAAAATTTTGCACCCAGCAACGCTTATTCCTGCCATGCGACAAAATATTCCGGTATTTGTCGGTTCGAGCAAAGAGCCAGAACAAGGTGGTACTTTTATTCAGCAAAGCGTTTCTTCATCACCTACATATCGCTCTATTGCATTGCGCCGAGAGCAAACCTTAGTAACGGTGAAAAGCCCAGCGATGTTACATGCCAGTGGTTTCTTGGCCAAGGTGTTTGCAATTTTAGCCAAGCATGAGCTCAGTGTTGATTTGATTACAACCAGTGAGATTAGTGTTGCGTTGACATTCGATAATCCAACGGGCAGCACACAGTCTCTGATTAACAATTCGGTATTGGCAGAACTTGAGCAACTTTGTGAAGTGTCTGTTGAGCACGGCTTGTCACTTGTTGCGGTAATTGGTAATAACCTTCATGCAACTAAAGGACTAGGTAGCAGTGTGTTTGACAAAATTAACGACTTTAATATTCGTATGATTTGTCACGGTGCAAGTTCAAACAACTTATGCTTTTTAGTACCAGAGCAAGATGCAAATACGGTTGTTGAACAACTTCACGATACACTTTTTGCTGCTTAGCTTTACTGGTTTAGCTTTTGATTGTTATTGGCAAATGAAACATACAAAAGTGCGCTAGGTGTTTTACGCATTTATTGCAAATATTAACCTAGCTGTGCTTTTGTATTGTTTAACACCTTGTCGAGCGTTTGCTGCAAATTCACTACTTCTTCTATCGACAAGCCAGTTAGTGAAAACATAGTTTCTGGTATTTGCGCGGCTTGTTGTTTTAGCTGCTTCCCCTCTTTGGTAAGGCTAATGCGCACAGAGCGCTCATCTTGTTCACTTCGCGTTCTAGCTAGCAGGTTGGCTTGTTCCATTCGTTTTAACAGTGGCGACAAAGTTCCCGTGTCTAGATCTAGTTGTTGACAAAGGGTTTTAATAGGCACACTTTGCTTGGCTTGCCACATTACCAACATCACTAAATACTGCGGATAGGTAAGCCCCAATGCTTTTAGCAAAGGGCTGTATAGCTTAGTAATGGTTTTGTTTAAGCTGTACAGCCGAAAGCAAAGCTGTTTTTCTAGTTTTAAGTTGTCACTCATTACTTTTTTCGTCTGCAGACTAAAGCAGGGCCTTTATCGCTGGTTCTATGGCTTTAGGTTTAGTCATTGTTGAATAACGTTGAATAACTTTGCCATCGCGACCAACTAAAAATTTCGTGAAATTCCACTTGATACCTTGGCTACCGAGAATGCCCGGAGCTGCTTGCTTTAAATGCTTGTAAAGTGGGTGAGCGTTGTCGCCATTGACATCAATTTTGGCAAACAAAGGAAACTGAATATTAAAGTGTAAATCGCAGAATGATTTTATTTCTTCGTTACTGCCTTTTTCTTGCTCTTTAAATTGATTACAAGGGAATGCCAGAATTTCTAAACCCTCATCTTTATATTTTTCGTAAAGATCTTGCAAACCTTCATACTGTGGCGTGAATCCACAAGCACTTGCAGTGTTTACAATAAGTAGAACCTTACCTTCATATTCTTTAAGCGATACGTTTTCACCACGATAATCTTGGGCGTTGTAGTCATATACAGAAGACGACATATTATTTCCTTTTTAAAAGTAGTAACTTGTTATTAATATTGCGCATAATTAAGTTGTACGCAATATAGATAATAAAGTTCACTTTATAATGGTTAAAAAGAAAAATTTATTTTTGGTGAGTTACAAGCTACGAGGTCATGCGTATTGATTGAATAGATTGATACTAATACGGCTTAATTTTCAGTAATATACTGGTTGATATAACACTGACATAGCAAACGTAGTTATCGATAATTGATTGTTAGCGTTTGATATTAGTTTGATCATTTTTAATTAGGAGAGAGCATGGCAAATGTAGCATTTATTGGCTTAGGGGTTATGGGGTATCCGATGGCTGGTCACTTAGCAAAAGCAGGCCATCAAGTAAATGTATACAACCGTACTCATTCAAAAGCTGAGCAGTGGGTTGAGGAATTTGGTGGATCATGCTTTAAAACGCCTAAACAAGCGGCAACTGGCTGTGACATTGTGTTTACGTGCGTTGGAAACGATGATGATGTTCGCTCAGTTTGTTTAGGTGATGATGGTGCGTTAGCTGGTATGTCGGCGGGCTCAATTCTAGTTGATCATACAACCGCATCCGCAGAGCTAGCGCGAGAATTAGCGCAGCATGCAAAAACACAAAATGTAGGCTTTTTAGATGCACCTGTCTCAGGTGGTCAAGCTGGCGCAGACAATGGTGTGTTGACTGTGATGTTAGGGGGCGATCAGGCAACTTATCAAACAGCGAAGCCTGTTATGGCTGCATACTCGCTGTTCACGCAATTAATGGGTGAAGTAGGCAGTGGTCAACTGGCGAAAATGGTTAATCAAATTTGTATCGCGGGTGTTGTGCAGGGGCTTGCTGAAGCTTTCACTTTTGCTGAAAATGCCGGCTTAGATCCAGACTTGCTGGTTGAGACGATTTCAAAAGGAGCAGCAGGCTCATGGCAAATGGAAAATCGCTACAAAACGATGTTTGAAGGCGAGTACGATTTTGGCTTTGCGGTTGATTGGATGCGTAAAGATTTATCCATCGCTTTTGCCGAAGCAAAGAAAAATGGCACACAATTGCCAATGACCGAAATGGTCGATGGTTTTTATCAAGAAATTCAACAAGGTGGCGGTAATCGTTGGGATACATCGAGTTTGATTTCTAGGTACAAGAGCTCTAAACTATAACTTCGTATTAAACGCTAGTTTTATAGAATAAATTTTACTCAATTAGCAACGGAATGCTAATGACAACATTGCTGTTTTTATTGCGTTCCGTTGTATTGATAAGGATATTTTTGTGAACCCATTTTCAAAAAAACTATTTTCAGCTTCACTCATTACGCTTGCATTAAGTGCATGTGGCGGTGGAGGAAGCGAGAGTAGCACTCCAACTCCAACTCCAACACCTGAACCAACCAATAAGTCGCCAGTTGTTGACCCCATGAGTAAACAAGAAGTTCAAGAGCGAGATACTTTTAGTATAGAAGCCATTGCAAGCGACAGTGACGGTTCAATCAATAGTTATAAGTGGGAACAGAGTACTGGTACGCCAGTGTTGAATTTGGTTGAAGATGCAGCCACTTTGTCTTTTACGGCCCCTTCTATTAGCGAATCCGAGACGCTCAGTTTCACTATAACGGTAACCGACAATGATGGCGCAACAGCGAGTCAAACATTAGAAGTCCAATTGAATGCTTATGCAGAAATCAATACTTTGACTTTTGAAGATACAGGTATTCAACGTTGTATTGAAGCGACTCCACAAGCGGATGTTGGGCTCGAAAGTTTGTTGTGTAACGGCATTCAAATAGCTAGTTTGAGTGACCTCAAAAACTTGGCTAGTTTAACAGAGTTAAGTGTTACAAATGCGGGCTTGACCGATTTAACCGGCATAGAAGACATCGCTGGACTAACTAAGTTGAATGTTGCCAACAATCAACTGCGCGATGTCGAGGTAATCTTCTCTTTAAGTGGATTAGAGTCTTTAGATATCAGTGATAACAATATAACTCAGTTGTCATCTAAAATAAGTGATTTAACTAATTTAACTTCATTAAACCTCTCTAAAATTTCAGGTTCCCGTTTTTACCCAACGATAGACCTTGAGTTTATATCGCCATTGACAAGCCTTAAAGAGTTGGAAGTTAACAATAGTCGCATCAGCAGCGTTACTGAGTTAGCTTCTTTAACATCGCTTGAAGTATTAGATTTGAACCATGTAGACGGATTAAATACGCTGAGCTTTCTGACTAGCCTCGACAGTTTAAAAGAGCTAAAGATGGCGAGCTCTTCTGTCGCTGACTTGACTGCATTAACTTCTGTAGAAAATATAGAAGTGCTCGACTTAACTAATACTAGAACGGAAGATTTAACTCCTGTTTATGGTTTGCAAAATTTAAAAAGCTTAAACATATCTGGCACATTCGCGAATATAGATATCGAGGCAATAAGCGCGAAGGAGAGTCTAGAAAGCTTGAATATTGCCAATAACGATAACCTTGAGAATTTATCTGCATTGTCAAAGTTTTCTAACATTAAAACTCTGAATGTTAGTGATATTGATTTATCGACTATTTCATTTGTTTCGACTATGTCGCAATTGGAGCATTTGTATATTGGCGCTAATTTTAGACTTTCTGATATTACCGCTCTAACTAATGTTAGTTCACTGAAAACACTAGATATTTCCCAAAATAGCAACTTAAGTGATTTATCTCCAATTGCCGCATTAACTCAGCTAGAGCAGTTAGGCATGGTTGATATATATCGCTCAAACATCGACCTCTCTGGGTTTGAAAATTTGACCCAATTAAAAGGGCTATTAGCTGGTGGAAATCGGTATGATGATTTAACCCCGTTAGCAAGCTTAGTAAACCTTGAGGTGTTGGATTTATCTTATGCGGAATTTGATGAAATTTTTGACTTTAGTAATTTAGCTAAATTGTCAGAGTTTTCCATTATAAACAATTATGCACTAACCGACCTAACAGGCCTTGGCAGCGCGCCTACATTGACAAGGCTAACGCTAGACCGTGTGAGCAATGTAACAGATTTTTCGTTTATTGCGAGTTTAGAAAGCTTGGAGCAGCTAGAAGTAAACTCTAACGGATATGTTGAGTCGCTGGAGATGCTTGAAGGATTGAAAAATCTAGAGCGAGTCGCATTCACAAATCTAGATTCTTTAACTAACATCGATGCATTAATGACGCTAGATAAACTCGTTTATATTAACCTAAATAACACGAGAAAATTATTGTGTGAAGATATTGCGAACCTAGAAGAAACATACCCCAATGCTGAAATATATACGTATCATAATTGTGTTGAAAAGCCTGTTGATTGGAGTTTAGTCACGGACGAAAGTTTTAAGGATTGTATAGCTAACATTATCGATATTGCCGACGTTACTAATATTTCTTGTTATTCTAGTGATATATCTAGCTTGGCAGGTATTGAGCAATTCGAAAATGCAACTAACGTTAGGTTTTATTATACAAATCAAATAGCGGATTACACTCCTTTGTTATCTCTGAGCAAATTAAGAACCATTGAAATAAATTATACAGAACTAGAGTCTATGCCAGATTTTTCAGGCTTAACTGAATTAACAACTCTTCAGTTGGAAAATAGTGATTTAAGCGACATAAGTGAATTGTCAAAATTAACTCAAGTAACATCACTAGGGCTTAGCGGTAACGAAATTGCCGATTTGTCTCCATTACAAAACCTAACGTCATTGACGAATTTGAGACTTAGTAGCAATAACATTAGTGATTTGTCTGCTTTATCAAATTTAACGTCATTGAGAGACTTGGATCTTGATAGAAATGAAATATCTGATGTTTCACCTCTACAAAGCTTAACTGAATTGAGAACGTTAGAGCTATATGGAAACTCGGATATTGATTGTGACGCACTAGAAAGTTTAGCGTCTGTATTAACCAATGCTTACTTTATTAACCTTCCTTCTCATTGTCGTTAAATTAATGGCAATGAAGAATTAGGCTTTTGAAAGCGGTTAAATAAATTTAACCGCTTTTTTTATTTTACTGCTGTAAATATTGATAAAGTGCTTTTAACACTGACATCTTTCCAGCGTTGTCTTCGTGCTCATGTACTAAGTTTTCTAACCGGATCATAAACTCATCGGCACTTAGTATACCTTTACCACCAAATTGAATTTTGTCTTGGCAGTATTGCTGCCACTTTTGTTTTTCCGCTGCTGATAGCGTGTACGGGTAGTTTCTCGCGCGATAGCGAAACAGCATAACGGGCAAACGCTCATCTTGAAATTCAAATTGATGCTGAGCCAATTGCTCGGGTGCAAGGCTATGTAAAACTGCCATCTGCGCTTTGTCGGCTTCAGAGAAAAAAGCACCACCATAAAGCGCGTGTTCCGCATCTATTTGTTCACTTTCATCATAATCGGGCGCAAATACATCGTTAAGCTTATCTATTATCTCGCGGTGCTCTTTTAGCTTGGCTAGGTTCGCTAAGCACTGCTCGCGTGGTATGGCTAATCGAGCTGCATTTTCCGGCAAGAGTGTTTTCGCTGGCGCGACAACAGGACATTTGTTGATATGAATCAGTTTAAGCGGGATCGGCAGTTCGTCTTCAGCTAAATCACTATAGCGTGTATACATTCTTTCTTTGATCTGCTGAGCACTTAAGTCAAATAGTGGCTGTGGATCACGCGCTAAATCTATCGCAATAACCGCATTTTTATTGGTTGGGTGGTAAGCCAATGGGGCAAACCAGCTGGTGCAACCGTGCTGTGATGAAATCTTGCTTGAGGTGTGTACAACTGGGGTCATGTTATACACATCAATCAGCTCGGCCACTTGTTTTTTATTACGTAGACCAAACAAAAAGTGGTATAGCTTAGGCTGTTTTTCTTTAATAAGCTTGGCCATGGCAATTGTGGCGTATACGTCGCTCATTGCGTCATGTGCAGCTTCATGACTGATATCATTGGCGGCGGTTAATAGTTCTAAGCGAAAGCTGACGCGCTCTTCTCCTGTTTCTTCGTCTGTGACTTTGGGCCATTCAATGCCCTCTGGACGCAATGCATAACAAGCGCGAACCATATCAATGATATCCCATCGGCTGTTACCGTTTTGCCACTCACGAGCATAAGGGTCGTAAAAATTACGATAGAGCAGATAGCGGGTAACTTCGTCATCAAAACGAATATTGTTATAGCCAGCCACACAGGTATTAGGTGCTGAGAATAGGGCGTGAATGCGATCAGCGAATTCCGCTTCAGGTAGCCCCTCAGACATCGCTTTTTGCGGCGTAATTCCGGTGACTAAAGCAGCTTCTGGGTTTGGTAAATAATCAGCAGGTGGCTGGCAATAGAATACTTCGGGTTCACCGATAATGTTAAGATCTAAATCGGTGCGTATTGCCGCAAATTGCGAAGGTTTGTCATATTTTGGGCTAACGCCCCATGTTTCGTAGTCGTGCCAAAGAATGGTCGGCTGGTTATTCATATGGTTAATATCGTTTTTGTTTAGTTATTAGCCGTTGTATTTTGATTTGGCGAAAGAATTCGCGGTTGGGCATCGGCTTTTTAGTTATTGCCGTACTTTAACACAATAGCAGGGTAAGTTCGTTATTTAGCTGAGTACTATAAATTTATCTGGATAACGGGTTGTCAATCTTTAGCGTAAATCAGTGTAATTAAATTTGTAGCCATAACTTTACGTTATGGTTTGGCTAATTTATGTGCATTTTAAATGTTGCAGATTTATTGCATATTACACTTGAACTAAGCGCATACGGCAGGAAATATCATGGCTCAACAACAACCGTCAACCAACAACACTGGTGTAGAAACTATTGTTAATCAAATTAATGAAACTTTACAGCAACTACCTAAGGTAGTATCTGCTAAGTCTAAAGTCGTTAAACAAGATTTAACACGCAAGTATCAAGTACAGTTTCTTGGCGGGCAGGCACAGGAATATGTGTTGGGCTATAACTAGTCGCTAGAATTTTAAGCTATTTAAAGTAATACTCGCTGAATAAGAAATTTACTGGCTACGTGAATTTACAATTAGACTCCCAAAAAAAGGCAGGTTATCAAATACGATAGCCTGCCTTTTTTATTTCGTTCACTAAGTCTTGCTAATGCGTCAGCCTAAAGCCCAAGAACGCATATCAATACGTATATCAATTTGCCGATTTTCTAACGTATTGACCTGCTAGTTTTTGGTTGTACTCACCATTTTCCACGACAACTTGCCCATTGACTAATACCGTATCAACGCCAGAGGCTAAAACATTCCATTTTTGGAAGGTTGCATTGCTTTTGAACGTACTTGCATCCCAGACAATAATATCTGCCGCTAAGCCTTTTTCTAACTTACCGCGATCTTTTAGTCCTAAAATGTCTGCGGTTTGACTTGCACTTTTTATGATAAAGTCTTCAATTGATAACAGTTTTTTATCTATCACCATATCTTGATACTTTTTAGGAAAGCTACCGTATTTTCTTGGGTGTCCATTGGTGCCATCAGAAGAAGTAACAACCCATGGTTGCACAACAAATTTATTCAAATCGTTTGGCGACATGTTAAATGATGCTACTCGAATGCGGCCAAGTTGTACCAAATCAATGGCGGTATCAACAGGTGTTTTACCTTTTTCGGTGGCAATTTCTTCGAGTGTTTTACCTACTAAATTAGGTCTACTGTGAAACTCTGTAATAAGTAGGGCATTGGCACCACCACGACGGCGAATATTTTCGGCAATTTCTGTGCGAATACGCGGTAATAAATCTTTATCTTTTAGGCGATGAAAGAAGGCGATTTGATTTCCCGCTAATGCCCACTTAGGCATAATTGCACTGCGAATATTCGTGCCTGACGCTAGCCAAGGGTATTGGTCTGCACTAATACTGACACCTTGCTGCTGAGCCTGTTCAATTTGCTTGATAACGGGTGTACTTTCACCCCAAACATCTACGCCCAGCGCTTTGATATGGGCAATATGCAAATGAATATCAGCAGCTTTGGCAATATTAATAGCTTCATCAACTGCATTTGCAAAGCCAATGTTAAAGGTGCTTTCATCCCTTAAGTGAGTGTCATAAATGCCACCATAGGCAGAGGCTGCTTTAGCCAAAGCTATCACTTCTTCGGTTTTTGCATAGCTGCCAGGAACGTAATATAAACCTGACGACAAGCCAAGAGCGCCATCTTGCATTGCTTTGTCGACAATGCCGACCATTTGCGCAATTTCTTGGTCTGAAGAATAACGATTTTCGCGACCCATAACGGCAGTGCGAACACTATTGTGGCCTATGAAAAAAGCGACATTCGTGCCTATACCGTTTGCCTCTAATGCTTTTGCTGTTTTAGCAATATCAATTGGGCTGCCACCATCATTGCCATTAACGACAGTCGTCACCCCTTGCATTAGGTAATTAACATTGGCGTTTTTGTCTTGGCTTTCAAGCTCGGCGAGCGTATGTGTATGAGGGTCAATAAAACCAGGGCTAACAACATGACCACTTGCGTCAATTGTGCGCGTTGCCTGATATTGCTGACTACCACTTGGCGATATAGCACAGATAACTTGCCGACAGATGCCAATATCAAGTGATTGCGCGCCGCTGCCATCACCTAAATAAACCTCGCCATTAATGATTAGGGTATCAACTTGCGGTGATACTTGGTTCGAACAGCCTGATGTGATTGCCGCAAGTGCTAATGCCATAGCACTGGTTAGCTTTTTGAAGTTATGTTTTGCCATTTTTTGTAGCTTATCGTTGTAGTTTATCGTTTTCGCTGATGTTTGATTTGTAGGTGCTGTGCGGCATCAAACGAGATTCTTTCATCTGACGCCGCTGAGATAAGTTAATTGTGCTACAGCTTTAATAATTACCATTGCAGTCGTCACTAAAGCTTCATTTCATTCAACATCAATTAACGTAGCTGGTCGTTATCCTTAAGCATCGTTTGCATTAAGGTATTTGCTGCATCTTTGGCCAGTTTGTGAATGAATTTGCGGTCAGTGTTATCGCCCATCTCGTAAGTAATGGCGTGAACGTCGAATTTGTCAGCAACATACTGTTTGAATACACCCATTTGCGGGTTGTTACCTGGTTTTTGGATAACGTTAAACTCTGGATACTGTTTATCAAGTTTGTTCAACCAGTTATTAACCAAATAGCGTTGTTGTACGCCATAGTCGTTAGGCATTGTGTAAAAAATGTCTTTGTGGGTAGAGTGGAAATCAACCGCCATTGAAATTTTATGACCTTTCGCTACTAAGTCGGTTAGCAACTTATCAACCGCAATAACTTCTGGTTGCTTGAATTTGTTCCAGTCACGGTTTAAATCAACACCGTTAGCGTTATGACGCCAGTAACCGAGTTCTACACCATCTGGGTTCATGTTTGGCACAACAACGATATTGTAGTTTTGGCGAAAATAGCGTGCTAATTCGCTATTACCTAATAGTGTGTCAACAAACGGGAATAGCGCAATAGCACCAGTTACTTCTGGTGGGTGTTGGCGACCAAGCACAACCAACCACTGTTTTACGTTCGGTTGATTGGTGATGACTTGGTAAATTGGTTTACCGTTTACTGAGCTACCAATCACATTGTGATCAATAAATTCAAACTCGCTTAGCTTCTTACCCCAATCAATGTAGTCTTTATTGGTGATCAGCTCTTGTCCGGCGATCCACGTAGTTTTTGTATCAATGGCTAGCTCAACGTGCATTTTGTCTTCAACAATTTTGTAGTCGACTTGCTGCCAGTTTTTGCCATCTCTACTGACTTTCGGTAGGTAACGATGATCACCATCGTTTACGGTTAAGGTCAGGGTTACTGTTCTTGGCTCTTTGCTAACAAGTTGAAAAGCGTACCAAGGGCTATTATTAATCGGTTTGTTTTCAGGCAGTAGTTTGACGTTAATTTGGTTGTTGCTTTCGTCGATTTCGCAATTCTGCATTAGTGATGCAGACGTTGCATTTGAAAAGTTGTTAAGCAACTGAATGTTGTCGGATTGGCAAGCGAAACTGCTTGCAGCGAATAATGAGAGTACTGTTGAAGTCACAAATTTGTACATGGCAATTGGCTTCTTTATTAATTGATTTGTTTAATATTTCGTTAGCCGTCATACGATTATCGGCTAACGAATATGAATTTTTAGCATAGCAAATCTGATAATTAATCATGATTACTAGCTAAGGTTGTCACTAATTCTTGCTAATAACTAATGTTTCTTTTTCAGTTGCTAAAGCTCTTTTGCTGTGGCTCTTTACATCTGAAGCAGGCAAGCACATTAGCTAACTGCACTTAACTCTAACCTTGGTCAAAATTAGCTGAATTAACAATTGACTGTTGAACATTAACCTATAACCTAAAGTTATAGGTTGGCTTTGTTTCGCTACATCACGTCAGTGAAAATAATTGCTACCGTTAAAATAACATCTAAAACGCAGGTGCATTGCAGATGCATCATTGCGGCTAAAATCAGCGAGAATGCATGTGAAAAATTATAACAAATTAGCGCTATTGGTGGTTATATTTGGTTTATTTTCTGCGGTTTATGTCAGTCAGTATGTTCCTAAAACTTGGCTCGAACAGTCGCTCGTATATGAAGTTTACCAAACCAATGATGGTGATAATGCCTATATCTATCGCGGTAAAGAGGTCATTATTGAAGATGTTGTTCCCTATCAAGAGTCAGCGCTTAATCAGGCAACACTCAACAATGTTGACGAGCCGGCATTAAGTCAGCAATGGGTGATTGATGAACAAGGGACGATTAAACAGCTGAAGCCAGCATTTCATTTTGGCGTTTGGTCGTTGTTACCTGCGCTGATCACTGTTTCACTTTGTTTAATTACTAAAGAGCCGTTAAGTGCGTTGTTTACCGGTATCGTTACTGGCGCGCTAATGCTTGGTGAATACGATATAACTGACAGCGTGATAATTCCGCAACTTGCTAAAGAAGGCAGTGCAGCGCTATTACTGCTGTATTTGTGGTTATTGGGCGGTTTACTTGGCGTGTGGGCGAAAACTGGCGCTGCGCAAGCATTTGCCGATATGATGACACGCAGGTTCGTGCGCGGGCAACGATCGGCTAAATTAGTTTCTTGGTGTTTAGGTGTCTTATTTTTCCAAGGGGGCACCATGAGCACTGTTTTAGTAGGGACAACAGTCAGGCCGCTAGCGGATAGAGCAAAAGTCAGCCATGAGGAAATGAGTTATATCGTTGACTCAACCGCCTCACCAATTGCTGCTGTGCTAGCATTCAATGCGTGGCCAGCTTATGTACAAGCGCTTATTTTTGTACCTGGGGTTGCGTTTTTAGCAACAGAAGCTGATCGCCTCGATTTCTTTTTCAGCAGTATTCCCTTTAGTTTCTATGGCATTTTAGCCGTCGTCGGCACCTTGTTATTAAGCTTAAACATCACGACTTTTTCAGGTCGAAGAATACGCGAAGCGCACCACAGAGCAAACACCACAGGGCAATTAGATGCGCCCAATGCTCAGCCGCTAAGTGCGAAGGAATTGCAAAGCAGGGTAGTGCCGGAAGGTTATCACTCTCACCATTTTGAATTTATTTTCCCGCTGATCACGTTAATCGGTATTGCGGTTTTCACCTTCATTTTACTGGGCTCGCCAAAAGTGAATTGGGCATTTGGCGCGGCATTAATGCTAGCGATAGGTATTGCCCTTGCCAAAGGCATGAGTCTTAAAAACGTGATGGACGGGCTAAATCTGGGCTTAAAAAGTGTCGTCTTTGCCTCTGTTATTCTAATGATGGCGGTGATCATTGGCTTTATCAGCAAAGAGATTGGTGGCGGTTTATATCTTGTTTCATTGTTAGGTGAGCAACTACCGTATTGGGCATTGCCTATTACCTTGCAATTAATGACCATGGTGATCGCGTTTTCAACGGGCACAAGTTGGGGAACCTATGCCATCGCATTTCCACTGGCGATGCCGCTGGCGTGGGCTATTGGCGAGCACCAAATGCTGGCAAATCCAGAAATCTACATGATGATTTGTTTCGCCACCGTGCTAAACGGCAGTATTTATGGCGACCAATGTTCGCCAATTTCAGATACCACCATATTAAGTGCGATGACCACGGGCTGTGACTTAATGGACCATGTAAAATCGCAAATTGTACCGGCAAGTTTTGCTGCAGCTACGGCAGCACTGCTCTGGACCTTATGTGTTATTGGATTTGCGGCCTAGTATGTGAACTATGGTCATTCAGGCAAAGTCACCCAAAAATACAAAGTAAAAGACAACAAGAAAACAAGAATAACTAAGATGAAAAACACAACTCGTGGAGGAGAATAAATGAGACTTAGACATATTGAGGTGTTTCATGCCATTTATTCAACTGGCTCTATCACAAATGCAGCGAAAATTTTGCACGTTTCTCAGCCTTCTGTGAGTAAGGTGCTGGCGCACGCTGAAATGCAGCTTGGCTTTCAGTTATTTGAACGTGTTAAAGGCCGACTCATTCCAACCAATGAAGCGGAAATGTTGTTTGATGAAGCAGATAAAATTTATCAGCAGATGCGCTCAATTAACAATACCGCTGAAAATATTAAAAAGTCTGAATATGGCAATATTAGTATCGCAGTAACGCCAGCCTTGGGTTTTGACGTGTTGCCAGTCGCGATAGCTAATTTCCAGCAAGCACACCCAAAAGTGAATTTTCAAGTGCAGACAGTGCACAACGATGAAGTGATGCAGTCACTTTACGAGCACAAATGTGACATAGCTGTGGTATTTTCGCCAACGGCGATGGCAGGGGTTGTTGAAACGGTATGTGATCAATCCGAGCTCGTTGTTATGTATCCCAAATCACTGTTTCCGTCAGAGCCAACATCACTGAACTTAACTGATTTAAAAGACTTACCATTTATTGATATTAGCGACAGTGGACCGCTGGGTGATCAGCTCTGGACGCGAATGATGAAAGAAAACATCAAGCTGCAATCCACCATCAAAGTGCAAACATACTTTATTGCTGCGCGCATGGTCGCCAATGGTGCTGGCGTGTGTGTTGTAGATAAATACACTGCCTACGGCAACGCCATGGACGATGTGGCTTACGCATCTTTTGAGCCGCGCTTGTCGTTTAATGTCAGTATGTTGCATTTAGAAAACAGACGACTTTCCGTGGCGGCAGATGACTTTATGGAGTTTCTAAATAAACAGATCCAAAGTATTTAGACTTCTGCGCTTACCTCATATCGGCAACAAGGCGTTCGTATTATAAATTCACCTTGTTGCTTTATCCCTTCTTTCCACAGTTTCATACATTGATTTAGTCATACCGTCATTCACCGAAACTGCCATCAACTGCTGTTAAATCCATGTGTAGTAACTATCTGTTTATTAAGGTTTATTTGTTTTTGCAACAATGAGTTAGGTGTATTTTTTTGTGCATTCCATTAACAGCTTTGCGACCTTGTAAATTGTTCAAGAAATCTTTCAAAGGGAGGGATTTTCTCGTATAGCCTCAAGTTATGGACATGACAACACACGCTATTTTTCAAATTTGAAGTCACCCTCTAAGCTGAATCTAAGTCTTTGAAAATTTAATACTCAGCTAAAGGATGTGTTATGCAAATTGTCGGCCCTTACTTACTTTTTATTGGCGATGCGACCGATGCCTTATCAATTAAAATGGCACGTGGTGTAGCCGACTTTCGCCCTGAGCTTTGTATTGGTGAAATGCAAGTTGAAGGTTGTAGCGTTACTACAGGCTTACCGCAACTTACTATCGCCGAAGGCGTTGCCAAAGGTGCTAAAACATTCGTGTTAGGCTTTGCCAATAGTGGTGGCGTGTTAGATCCTAAATGGCATCCATATATTCTAGAAGCGCTTGCTGCGGGTATGGATGTTGTCAGTGGTTTACATGAAAAAATGAGCGACGTGCCAGAACTAGCGCAAGCTGCGGCGGCAAACAAGGTTAAGCTACTCGATATTCGCCACCCAGATGGTGAATTTAAAACGGGCACAGCAGTTCCACGTAAAGGCAAGCGCTTGTTAACCGTGGGTACTGACTGTTCAGTAGGTAAAATGTACACCTCGCTTAGCCTTGAAAAAGCAATGAAAGATCAAAACATGGACGTTGACTTCCGGGCAACAGGGCAGTGCGGCATTCTTATCGCAGGCCAAGGTGTGGCAATTGATTGCGTAATTTCTGATTTCATTTCTGGTGCCACAGAGTCGTTGTCACCAGACAACAACGAACAACACTGGGATATCATTGAAGGCCAAGGTTCGCTCTCACATCCTGCGTTTGCTGGCGTGAGCATGGGGTTATTACACGGCTCTCAACCTGACGCCTTGGTGATTTGTCATGCATTAAATCGCCATCATATGCGTGGTTTGCCACATACAGCATTCCCAAGTTTACAAGAAACCATTGCGCTTAATTTACAAGCTGCAAAATTAACTAATCCGAACGTTAAAGTTGCTGGTATTGCCGTTAACACTTCAAGTGTTAGTGTCGAAGAAGGGCGAGCCATTTGTCAGCAAATCAGTGATGAGCTTTCATTACCGTGTGTTGATCCTGTTCGCGATGGTTGTGATGCAATTGTTGAGCGCTTAACGCAGGAATTTTAATGATGACTGCTGCAATTTCACTTGAATATCGACAAACTGACTTTCCATTAGCACAAGTATTTCGTATTGCTAGAGGTGCTAAAACCGAAGCGAAAGTTGTTGAAGTTAGCTTAATCCAAGATGGCAAAGTGGGGCGAGCAGAGTCTGTGCCTTACAACCGCTACCAAGAAACGATCGAGAGTGTCGCAAATCAACTCGATTATGTGCAAAATCGTCTGGCAAGCGGTGTCGATATTGACTTGATTTTAGCTGCTATGTCACCTGGCTCGGCAAAAAATGCCATTGATTGTGCATTTTGGGACTTAAAAGCCAAGCTTGCTGGTAAATCGGTTGCGCAACTCTTGGCGCTAACCGAACCTGCTTCATGCATTACCGCGCAAACTTTAAGTATTGATACTCCTGAAGCAATGGCAAAAGCTGCCGCAGCACTTGAACATCCACCGCTGATAAAAGTGAAGTTGGATAACCAAGATATTGCGGAGAAAATGCAGGCAATATACAAAGCGTCGCCAAACAGCCAATTTATTGTTGACGCGAATGAAGGCTGGAGCATGTCTCAGCTCGTTGATAACGCTCAGGTGCTCGCTGATTGCAATGTAGTGCTTATTGAGCAGCCATTACCAACGGGCGAAGATGTTGAACTTATCAACGTTAAACTACCCGTTGCGTTATGTGCCGATGAGTCTTGTCATACACGTAAAGATCTCGATTATTTAGCCGCTCGTTATCAGGCGGTTAATATCAAACTAGATAAAACAGGTGGCTTAACTGAGGCTGTCGCATTAGCGCAAGAAGCACAAGCACTTGGTTTAGATATTATGGTTGGTTGTATGGTGGGCAGTTCGCTTGCCATGGCACCCGCGTATTTATTGGCTTCAAAAGCAAAATACGTAGATTTAGACGGCCCCGTATTAGTCGCTAAAGATCGCGAATATGGCTTTAATATTGATCGCGGCTTGATGTCGGCACTTGATCATCGCCTATGGGGCGGCGCGAGCGCTAATTACTAATCGAATAAGTATCGGCAAGTTGGGGTTATATACTTTTAGCGTGTGACCTTAATTAGACTTAAGGTTGATTCTGATGTTCTCCTGTTATAGCCCCGTTTAGGGGCTTTTTTTGTCGATAAGTTAATGTAAAAGCATCGATATGATGGTTTTAAAATAGAGGTCGCGATATTAAGCAAGGCTTAAAAACAAGACTCATGCCATAGCCACTTATCTTGATCAGCTTTGAATTCTTCTAATATTTTCATTGCAGCAGTTGGCCTGTTAACCCATTTATCGTTTTCCATGACTTGAAACGTTTCATTCAACCCTCCGTGAGCATCAAAGTACTCGATGACCTCAAGATAAAAGCTTTCAATTAATTCAAGTTCTCTTTTACTCGTAGGTGGTAAACGCACAGAGTCAACAATTAACACTTTAGTTGATACTTGGCCCCGTAAGAAATTTTTCGCTTTATCAACGTCATCATCCTCTAAATGTTTCAATGCCCAAAGCATGAAGCGACCATTATCAACATGCTCTTTTGTATAGGTGTTTCCCAAAGATGCGTAATTTAAATAAAACGCCGAAATAAAGCCGCCAGTGAATACTAGTAAGGTGAATATTCCGCCAACAATCCATGTGAAAACGCTAGACTTCATCGATATGCTCACTTTAACAAGTTTGTTATGTGGTTTTTATTTCTCTTGTTAGCATTTGATAAATACTCACTAAATATACAAAAACGACCGCACAAGATATTGCCAGCAGGCCGTGGTTAGGAAAAATATACCAAACTAAAAGAATGATAATCGTTCGTAGCACCGCATGAATAACACCAACAGGGTGCTGGACTATCCACGAATAGACCACCCAATGAAGGCCTAACCCAATACCTAAGGTCATAGGTACAAACTCGGGGGCATTGAGTAATAATGGAATATGCACTGCCCACAGCAGGTTGACCATAAGCACACAAAGCCCCATAAGTTTAGCTAACGGGTTTGTTGACGAAACTAAGTTTTCTTTTCTTAGTTTCGAAATCATTAACGCTAAAGGGAAAATGCCACCTGTTGCAAATAGTAGAATGTAGACTGCTATCGCTTGGTCAAACTGAGTGCTCAATAGCGCAATCACGCCCCAGATTATGGTGCCAGCAATAGGCATTGAAACAGACCTATTTGAAGATTGCTCAAACTCGCTTCTGTAATCATCTAAAGTCAAAATATTCCTCTCCCTGAACATAAATGCCGCCGTTTATTAAAGCACGTATGCGCAGATAAACGGCTAAAGTTAGTTATTGATGTGATAGTCTATTGTTATTTGCTACCTTCTCATTCATTGAAAAACAAAAAAGCGTTAAAGACTCGATTGAACTATTTGTTACAAGGTACTTAAACTTTTGTGCATTGCAACACAATCCATGACGAAACCACGAGGATTATTGTACTTTGTTACTTCTTCACCGACATAACCTAGCGATCGATAAAAAGATGCCGCATTCAATGTCGAGTCTAGGTAAACAGTATTAAGTTGATTCTTAATTGCCAATTCCTCTAAGTATTGCATCATCGTTTTAGCAACACCTTTGCCCATAAATTGCGGCTTGGTAAAAATGGCGTAAATCTTCTTTTCTTTGTAGCTTAAAGCACCTAAGCCGATGATTTCTTCATTTTGAGTTGCTACATAAAAGTTGCTCTCTATTTCAGCTGCAAAACTTTCAGGTAGAGAGCCATTTAGCCATACACTAATTAGTTCGGGTGAATAATGATTTGCGCACTCTGCTTGTATTGACTCTTTTCGTATTTCCCAAGCAATATCTATATCGTTTTTATTAGCTTTGCGGATTTTCACTAAGACTCCTTGTGATTTATAAAGCCCAAATAACGGACGCTTAAAGTAAGCTAGTTGATTAGGTTGTTACGCATTTTTACCATTGTAAAGAGCTTTACCAACTAGCCAATATATTATTCGATACAAATAAAGCGCGCATATTGGCAGTGTAAATGTAAGTATTGTAAAAGGTGTGATAGTTCCAGAACTAAATTCTCCGAATATATAAGCTGACGCGGAGAATCCCATAAATACGCTTTTAGTACTTACAGCTGTTAATCCCAAAAACAAAATAAATATAAAGGAATGAAATATGATTTTTTGCTTTTTAGAGGCGTAGGAACTTAGCATCGAGCCACCCTAAATTTGACACCTATTGTTTTAGTTAATCGACTTGCAATGATTGGCTTGTGTTTTTGTTTCTTTTACAAAAATCGAGAAGAGTGTTTTTCGTCCGATTGATTTTGTTAGGTTTCCTTTACTCGTAAACATAGAGCAATCCCCAACCAACTAAAGCTAATAAATATCCTGGGATACACCAGAAATCCTTACTTAATATTGGTTTCCCGTAATTGTCTTTTGGTGAAAAAAGTTGAGATGATAATGATGGAAACACCAAAAAAAACACACTTAAAATTACAGGGATATATAAGTAAATTACGCCTCCTGCGCTAAATCCTGCACGACCTGTATAATAAGAATAATTAGGGTTTGTACTTAACGCTTCTTCAACGGAAGTATTGAAACTAGAAAACCAATCAACATTTCCTGAATAAATTAAGAAAAATGTAATACCTATTGCTAATCCTGCAACTTTATTAAACAACTCAACACCTGCCTTGGTAACCTAACGAATGATATGGACTCCCCGGTCGGCATCTTTCTCTAGCGAGTGTGCCATAGTGAAGTTGATAAGTAGCTTCAATTGAGGAGAGTCCATATGTCACTAATTAAAGCAATTGGCATCGATTTAGCCAAATCTGTTTTCAGTAACCACGGTGTCGATAGTCATGACAATTGCCAACTACGAAAAACAGTTAAGCGAAACAAGCTGTTAGCTGCTGTTGTAATAGTTTTAAAGATCAAATAGCCACTTTTCTATTTTGCTAGCATCTATTTGACTGAAAACCATTAGGCTTGAATGAACGCGACCTTCGAAAATAAGCTTTGTTAAGTGCTTATTGGCGACCGACGAAAAGTAACTTGGTGGTGAAACTGAATCAACATTCGAATTTATTAACAATGCCGGTTTACTGCTTTCAATTAAATTTAATAATAAATCGGTTTCTTCTAAAGTAACTGATGCATCATTCATTGTATGAGTAACAATATCATCTACGCTATCAAAAAATAAACTGCTTAGTATGGGAGCTTTATTTGGTAAATACTCTTTGGCAGCAAGATCGAACCTCATCATAGGGGCTAGCAAAATAGCTGCATCTACATATTCCGATGATAGTAAGTTGCTTGCCACTAGAGTTCCCATTGAGTGTCCAACGACAACTGTTAACTCTTTGTTTCCTTTTTTATTTGTTAATTGACTGAGTAGTTGAGCTAGCACACGGTGTTCTTTAGAACCAAAAGCAAATTTTTCATTTGATTCGCCATGACCAAATAAATCAGGGATGACCACTTTCATGCCAAGAGCCCTAAAATAGATAGCAGTAGCCATCATAACTTCTTTTTTACCTCCATATCCATGCAACAATAGAGCTGTGCCCTTGAAGCGATTGAATGTATCAGAAGTCATTGTGTGAGATACCGTATTCTCTACTCCATTTCCTGCTGCGTGAAGGTTGTAATAGACGTAACTACCCGCCTGAAAATTTTCATAGAGGTAAGGAGGGGCTATTAGGTATGGGATACATTCCTTTGTACTTTGCGAGCAAAATTTATGTTTTGTGAAACCAATGTCTTCAGGTTTAGCTTTAATAAACTCTGCCTCTGATAGAAAAACATCAGGATTAGATATTATGTAGCTTCCAATTGAAGTACAGCCAGATAACAACTGAGCGAAAATAATAAGGAAAACTAGTTTAATTATGTTGTTCATTTTTACTACGGTGTTTTAAGTTCCTATCGGAACTTTGCTTAGGGCAGCTAACGCCGCAATAAACGGCAAGTAATGCTTGGCTAAATTAAACGAGGCACGAGAGCGAGCCAGGCTTACCGCGTCCGGTTGTTTGTTTTGTTAGGTAATTTATCTGCTAGCTAATAGTTCACGAACACTCGGCTTTAATTGTTCCTTAATCGAAACGACTTGCTCTTTTGTTGAAATAGTTTCACGACTAAGGAATTCAATGCGCTTATTTAAAGATTGAATGCTTTGTTGAAGTTCAATATTTTGAGCCGCTATTTTTTGGTTAGTTTGATATTGAAATACGAGAATAACTAAAATTAGTAAAGTGCCTATTACTTTTAAGTTTATAACTTTGTTCATTTTATTTCCTTGTTTGATTTAACAACTGTACGTTAAATGACGCTTGAAGTTATCTAAAAGTTCAATGTGACTTTAGAGTTACCTAACGCCACAATAAACGGCAAGTAATGCTTGGCTAAAACCGGCGAGGAACGAGCGCGAGCCAAGCGTTACGCGGCCGTTTGATTGCCTTGATAGCTATATCTCATTTATCCAATGGTTGATAATTTGTATTTTTAATCGCTAGTTCCCCATAAACTTTTGAAACTTGTTTTATATCGTTGTAATACATATTTCCTTTTGTATATGCGGAAAACTCAACGTACACTGGTTCTAAACTACTTGCTTTTACTTCAATTTCTAGTCCTTCATAATCTTCGCTTTGATTTGTAGCCCAATTAGGAGGAAATACTTGCCTTACTTTGTATATACCAGGCTTAACTACCACAAAGCTATATCCATTATTATCTAGTTCAGCTACTTTTTTATCGTCTAGGTAAAAATCAGATGAATGAAAAGAGCTGGCCAAGTTTTTAACGCGATATATGTAAATTACTGCATCATCCTTATTTGTATTAACAGGGCTAAATTTGGGGCCACTTGCTGAGCACCCTATTAATATTGTTAATAAAAAGATCCGTATAATATTCTTCAAAACATATCCTTATATAGCTAACGCCTTGCTAAAAGGCGAAAAATGCTTGGCTATAATTAGCGACTAAGGAGCGCAAGCCAAGCGTTTTGCGTGATCTTGCCCCGATAAAATGGACACGCTCCATGTTTAATTTAGTGCTGACTCAAATTCAGCAGGTGTTTGATATCCTAAACTCGAATGTAATCGCTG
>NZ_JBQRUO010000011.1:0-52111 GCF_053485855.1 Thalassotalea montiporae | reverse complement strand
AGATGAAATGGTACCCAGGGCCGGACTTGAACCGGCACGCTCTTACAAGCGAGGGATTTTAAATCCCTTGTGTCTACCAATTCCACCACCCGGGCACTGCTTACTGTTTAAGTAATGCCACTCATTCATCTTGAACTGAGTAGTAAAATTTGGAGCGGCTGACGAGGCTCGAACTCGTGACATCCACCTTGGCAAGGTGGTGCTCTACCAACTGAGCTACAGCCGCTTCGTAAATTGCGGCGCGCATTCTAACGCACCTATTTCTCTATGACAACTTCTTTATACAACACCGTTCGAAGTGAAATGGTACCCAGGGCCGGACTTGAACCGGCACGCTCTTACAAGCGAGGGATTTTAAATCCCTTGTGTCTACCAATTCCACCACCCGGGCATCATGGAGGCGGGTCCCGGAGTCGAACCGAGGTCCACGGATTTGCAATCCGCTGCATAGCCACTCTGCCAACCCGCCATATCACTACGACTGGGTAGTATTCCTTGAAGTTACCTCTTAAAAGAAAGAGAAATTGGAGCGGCTGACGAGGCTCGAACTCGTGACATCCACCTTGGCAAGGTGGTGCTCTACCAACTGAGCTACAGCCGCTTCCTGACGCTGACTCCCTGTCAACTGGTGGTGCATTCTACATTGATATTAATGGGAGTCAACAATTAAATATCAAAAATATTTCAAGTGATTAAAAAGCGTTTAATGTGATGTTTTTTTAGCTTTTTCGCGACAAAAACAAGCATTTATTCCGCTTTTAAATCAGGCCATGCAGCTTTGAAATAACTCACCATAGTTGAGACCGTCAAGACAGTCGCAATGAAATAGAACAAATAAGCAGCTCCCATTAAAATTTCATGTGGGAAATTAAACACAATCAACGGAATATCGTAATCTGGTTGCCAAATTAACCCCATGATCCCGAGCATTTGTGCAGCCGTTTTATATTTTCCTAATGTTGACACCGCTACGGTGTCGCGCTTGCCTTTAGATGACATCAGTTCTCGTAAGGCACTAATAAAAATTTCGCGGGCGATCATTATCATCGCCGGAACCGAGATCCACCACACGGCATAATCTTCAGCAATCATAATCAGCGCTGAAGCGACCATAAGTTTATCGGCGACAGGATCAATAAAGGCACCAAATGCCGAAGATTGATTAAGCTTTCTAGCTAGGTAGCCATCTAATGCATCACTCACCGCTGCTAACCAGAAAATGGCAAACGCACCGAAATGATTCCATGAGACAGGTAAATAGAAAACAATGATAAATACAGGAATTAATACAATTCGAAATAAGGTAATTTGGTTAGGAATGGTCCACATAGATACTTCACAAAGCTATTCTTATCGTTGCTACCGCTACTATATAGAAGACAATCAAACATCATCTCTATAGCAACGGCAGTTTGTGAAGCTATTCTACACAGTTATTAAACTAATTGTCATGCAGCGCATCATATATATTTTGCGCGAGGGTTTGGCTGATGCCTGGCACTTTCTCTAAGGTTTTAACATCGGCATTTTTTACTTCCTGCATACCACCAAGGTATTTAAGCAGAGCTTGACGCTTCTTAGCGCCGATACCTGGAATAGATTCAAGCGAGGAAGTTTTCGCGTGCTTTTGTCGTTTGGCACGATGACCCGTTATCGCAAATCGGTGCGACTCATCGCGAATGTGTTGTACTAAATGCAATGCTGGAGACGTAGCTGGCAATGAAATAAGTTGGTGGCTACCAGCGAGAATAAGCGTTTCTAAGCCTGGCTTACGCGACTCCCCTTTTGCTACCCCCACTAACAGCGGTATTTTAGTGAGCGATAATGAGGCGAAAAACTCTTCCGCTTTAGCTAACTGCCCTTTACCACCATCAATAAAAACAATATCTGGTAATTTATCTTCGTCAGTGACTTTGCCATAGCGCTTGTTTAGCGCGAATGCCATGGCGGCATAATCATCACCCGGCGTTATCCCTTTAACATTGTATCGGCGATAATCGCTTTTCAACGGCCCTTCAGTATTAAACACCACACAAGACGCAACCGTTTGTTGCCCCATGGTATGGCTGATATCAAAACACTCTAACCGCTCTATTTGCTGGTCTAATTCAAACACTTCGTTTAATTGTTCAAAGCGTTTATGCATTGATTCTTTTTCACTATTGCGAGTGATCAGTGCTTGTTCAGCATTCGTTGCAGCAAGCTTTAAATACTGTTTTCGCTCTTGGCGCACATTGCTCGAAATTTTAACTTCGTATTCCGACTGCGCTGACAACAAGGCTGACAATTCGCTGGCACTTTCAATTTTATGGTCGATCACAATTTCTTTCGGAATTGCGCCTTGAAATGCTTCATTGACTAAGTAATGTTGGCCAATAAAAGCAGCAATAATTTCTTCGTCGGTATCTTCTGCCATTAATGTTGGATAGTAGCTTTTACTGCCGAGAATTTTATGATCGCGAACAAATAACACATGTAGACACACTTGCGCCCCTTTACGGTACAAACCAATAACATCCATTTCTGCAGCGACACCGCTAACAAATTGCTGTTGCTGAACTTTGCGAAGCGTCGCTATTTGATCGCGATAACGTGCCGCCTGCTCAAATTCAAGTGCCATACTCGCTTCTTCCATACGGCCAACGAGAGTATCAATCACCTGTGAGCTTTTACCGCGAAGAAATAACTTGGCAAGGCTAACTTGCTGCTGATAGTCGGGCTCTGAAATTTTATCCACGCAAGGTGCGGAACATCGGCCCAATTGATACTGCAAACACGGGCGTGTTCTGGCGCGATAATAGCTGTCTTCACATTGTCGAATGGGAAAAATCTTTTGCATTAAGCGCAGTGACTCCCAAACAGCACCGGGGCTTGGGAATGGGCCAAAGTACTCGCCCTTTTGCCTTTTTACACCGCGATGCATACCAAGCTTGGGGTGTTTATGGCTAGTGATCAGTAAGTACGGATACGACTTATCATCACGCAACAGAATGTTGTATTTAGGCTGGTACTTTTTAATGTAGTTATTTTCAAGAATTAATGCTTCACCCTCGGTATGGGTGATGGTCACGTCAATCGCCAGTATTTGCCGCACTAAGGCTTTGGTTTTGACACTGGCAACGTCTTTGCGAAAATAACTGGCGAGGCGTTTTTTAAGATTTTTGGCTTTACCTACATAAATAACTTCTTGCTCAAGGTTATACATGCGATAAACACCAGCCTTTTCCGTTACCGTTTTAAGAAACGACTGGTGATCAAAAGTTTGTGCAGTTGGTGAACTTTGTGTGGAAAGTTCAGATGATTCTGTTTGTTCAGGCAAGGCGACTCTAGAATTTTTCTGTTTTTAACATGCCGTGGCGAATTGCCAAATGGGTAAGTTCAACGTCATTGCTCACGTTAAGCTTATCAAACATCCGATAACGATAACTATTGATCGTTTTAGTACTTAGTACCAGTTGCTCAGAAATATCTGGCACTTTCTCACCTCGAGTGATCATCCACATAATCTGTAACTCACGCTCTGATAGCGCGTTAAATGGATTCTCTTCTGTAGATTTGAATTGATTGAGCGCCATTTGTTGCGCAATTTCAGGCGTTATATAACGTTGCCCACTGTTAACCGCGCGGATAGCATTGACCATTTCATCTGGCCCTGCGCCCTTGGTTAAATAGCCAGCGGCACCTATTTGCATCACTTTTGTCGGGAAAGGGTCTTCACTATGGATAGTTAAGACAATAACTTTAACATCAGGTGCATAGCGGATGATTTTCTTCGTTGCTTCTAAACCACCAATGCCCGGCATGTTCATGTCCATCAAGACAACATCAGGTTGCTGTTCCTTACGACAGAACTGCACAGCCTCTTCACCGGTTTCAGCTTCGCTGATGACTTTAATTCCTTTAACTTCGTCAAGTATCTTGCGTATCCCTGTACGGACCAATTCATGATCGTCAACTAAAAGAACGTTAATCAAGAGCATCTACCTTTGTTTTGTTATACATTGTTATCCCTGAGTTTTTTATTATGTTTTTCATTGCTATTGCATTATTCGTCTAAGCATTGTTGTTAGTATTTTGCTCTACGAACATATTCAGAGATAGATCAAAACTATATAGTGAATTACCTATTATGACAATTAATTAATTCCATAAAACGCTTATAAATTAGGCGTATAAACACCTTTTGACTAAAGCTTATTCTTTGTTAACCAATTATTTAGTAATCCTATTTGGCCATTTTTATAAGCCGCATAAGTTAGCCTAACCGCATTGCTTAAAATAACAGAATCAGACCAGTTGGTTTGTTCTTGGATTAGCTCATAACATTCCAACGCTTCTTTCGATAGATAGCCGCGCATTTCCTTTTTACCATTTTCTTTTTGACGTTCGCGATAACGCCGCTGTTTTTCTGCATTGCTTAACGCCATGTCATCTCCTTGTCATTAAGCTCAATTAATATACGCTACTGATGGTTACGCATAACCATCGAAATTGCAACAAAATAACTGCTCCGAGTTGTTTAGTGTACAAGTGTTCGCTAAAGTAGCTACTCTAAATTACAGCAATGATTAATGAACAGAAAAAATATGGAACAAAAAAACGCATTCAGCAAAGAAGACTTAGTGTTAGCCGGTACCACCGACTTTTTTGGTGAAGGTAACAGTAAATTGCCCGCTGACAACATGCTGATGATGGACCGTATCAATCTTATTACCGAAGAAGGTGGTGAGTTTGGTAAGGGTGAAATCATTGCCGAACTTGATATTAATCCCGACCTTTGGTTTTTTGATTGCCACTTCAAAGGTGATCCGGTAATGCCAGGCTGTTTAGGTCTAGATGCTATGTGGCAACTTGTAGGCTTTTACTTAGCATGGGCAGGCGGTCCAGGACGTGGCCGTGCATTAGGTGTTGGCGAAGTTAAATTTACGGGCCAAATATTACCTACAGCGAAAAAAGTAACTTATAACATTCAGCTTAAACGAGTGATCAAGCGTAAGCTGTTTATGGGTATTGCTGACGGTACCGTTTCTGTGGATGGCAAAGTGATTTATACCGCAACTGATCTAAAAGTTGGTTTATTTACAGATACATCAAGCTTTTAATTCAAAGCTTGATGTTAAATACTTGAACAGACAAAACACAAAAGCCCGACGACAAGTCGGGCTTTTGCTTTTCTACTATTTGTATTTTCAATTATGTTGTTTTCTACTTGAATAAACCTTGCTGTTTATCGGCAATGGCCTCTCGCCAACCACCTAGCCACTCAGATTTTGCTTCACTGTTTTGATATGGACACATTTCTTTAGAGCGCCCTGCGACGCCTGCTTGGTAACCTTTAGAGTGTGCTCTATCGTGACGATCACGTTTTTGCCTCTTCATCATCGACAAGTTCTCCTTATTATCTTTTCGCTCTTTTATTCTGAACATTTTTCAAACGCCCTATTAACGAATAGAAGAGAGTAAAGGTTATTTCAACAAAGAACTTAGTGATCACAACCAAGAGATTGATATCACGAATTAAATAATTGGCTCTTCCAACCTCTTCAAACCATTATTTGCCAGCAGGAATTGCCAAGATTGGCTACATTAGAAAGGTGGAAAAAATAACCTTACATTTGATCAGGCATGCCAAATCGAGCTGGGATAACCCTATGCTCGAGGATATTGAGCGGCCACTCAATCAAAGAGGCAAGCAAAGTTGTCGGATAATAGCACCCAAAATAGCTGAATTAGGTTGTGACTTTCAGCAGGTAATTGTTAGCAACGCGATACGCGCACAACAAACTATTGAAGGAATCGCAAACAGTCTTCCGAATATTCAATTGCAGTGGCACACAAAAACACAGCTATACACGTTCAACGCATCTGCCCTGTTGGCCTATTTACAAAGTTTAGAGCTTCACATCAGTAACCTTGTCGTTATAGGCCACAACCCTGCTCTAACTGACCTGTGCAACTATTTAACGGGTAGCGACATAGACAACATACCGACAGCTGGCTATGCGCAACTAACATCTATTGGTCCTATTTCATGGCAAGATTTAACGCGAAATAGCTTTGCATTGTGTCATTTTATTAAACCAAAGGACTTTAAAACCAACTGAGCTATACATAAATGAGAAACGCACAAAAGAGGAACACACATGAAACTTGGCGCATTTTCAATCAGCTTAAATGTTAAAGACATTAAGCTCTCTTATGAGTTTTATCAAAAACTAGGCTTCACTCAATTTGGCGGAGATATCGAACAAAAGTGGTTAATTTTACAAAACGAAGACAAGCATATTATTGGCTTGTTCGAAGGAATGTTAGATAACAACACACTCACTTTTAATCCAGGCTGGGATCAAAGCGCACAACCTTTAACAAACTTTGACGATGTACGAAAAATCCAAGCTCAGTTATTAGCCGATGGCGTGAATTTTGTGACGCAAGCTGATAGCAATAGCGAAGGACCTGCAAGTTTTGTAGTGTTAGACCCAGATGGCAACCCCATTCTTGTCGACCAGCATCGCTAAAACTAGCAACGGGTATTAACCCAAATAACGGGTCACTGTTTCAAACGATTTTCGTGGCTTACTTGGCAGTACTTTGCTCTCTGTACCAACATATAAATAGCCAACAATATCTTGCTCTGCTGCTACGTTTAGCGACTGCTTTACGATTTCACAATGCGCCATATCGCCAGTGCGCCACATCGCTTGATAACCCAATGCTACCGCGGCCATTTGCATAGCGTAAACGGCGCAGCCTGCGGTAATTAACTGCTCTTCCTTGGGTACCTTCGGATGTTCTTGGTAATTAGTCGCGACAACAATCATCATTGGCGAGCGAAATGGCATTTTTTCCGCTTTAGTCACTTTAAATTCATCACCACTGTTGACCTGTGCTGATTGTTTGAACGCTTGTGCCAGTGAAGCGCGGGCTTCTTCTTTAACAACGATAATGTTAAATGGCGTTAAACCACCGTGATCAGGCACTGACATTGCGGCTTGCAGCATTTGTTCAAGCTCATGTTCGCTTGGCGCAGGTAAGGTTAAGTTTGGATTTGATTGGCGTTGAAGTAGAAAATCGATCACTAGCGTACTTTTATCTATGTTTATCTGTGTTGTAGTCCTTTCATTGTAATGAATATAAAAATAATAAAAACCCGCACTTAGTGCGGGTTTATAAAAATAGCTAATTTCTCCACTATTTATTATTAATCAGCAGACAAAAATCGTGCACGAACGAAGTGATCGGCACTCGTAAAGCGACCGGCACCAATAAAGAAAAGCGCAAGTAGCATGATGAAATAAGTTACAGCAAACTCAATACCATTGTTTAGCACAACAATATTACCATTTTCATACAACCAGTTGGTGTTGCCATTCTCATCTAAAATATCGCGCATTTTATTTAAGCGTACTGACGTTTCTTCTGAATTTTCTAAGCTCGCTTTTGCACTGTCAAAGCCTAACCAAGCAACCATTTTTGCTGGGCTTGTATCTGGGTTTGTCGGCGTGATGGCGAACCAACCATTGTCAGCGTGCACACTTGTTGCGGCAACAACCATAGTGAACATTAGCGGAATTGAGATTAAGCGCGTGAATAAACCGATAATCAACAACCAACCACCTAAAAACTCAGTCCATGCTGCTAAATTTGCCAACAGTGTTGGGAATGGTAAACCTAAGCCCCATTCCGTGTTGCCAAACCAATTGACAATGTTTGGATCCGCAGCCAGCGATGCTAAACCGGTAACATCTGGGTTGCCAAGTTGTAATTTAGAATAACCAGCAATGATGAATACAGGAGCAAGATATAAACGAATTAACAGCGCTGGAATACCGTCAAGTTTTGAAAGCTGTTGAGTAAAACTTTGATATAAAGAAGGTAAGTTCATAAGTTCACTTTTGTTGTGTTAAATAATATAGTTGGACTAGACCGTAGAAAACCCAAAATAATTCTCCTACGTATTTGTTATATTTAAAGATAATAAATTTTACAAAATTTACTACTGCAAGTTAATAAATTATGTAGCATTAGTACCATGACGGTAACTTCTCAATCCGATGTAGTGGAAAATATGAATGAATAGTAATCCTGGCCTTATTAGACGATTTTTTTCAGCGAGTTGGCGTGTTGTCGACACAAGTCGCAAACTTGTAGTAAACCTAATTTTTCTCGCGATCATTATCGCTATCATTGGCATTATTAGCAGTGACGATACGCAAGTCACCGTCCCAGAAAATTCAGCACTCGTGCTTAATTTGCGTGGTGACTTGGTAGAGCAAAAAGTGGCTATCGATCCAATGGATGCATTATTTAACGAAGCTTTAGGCCAAAAAGAAGAAAGACCCGAAGTGTTAGTGAGCAATGTACTTTCAGCAATTGAGCATGCAAAAAATGATGATCGCATCAAGCTTTTAGTACTTAAGTTAGATCAACTTGGTCGCGGCGGTTTGAGCAAGTTACAAGATATTGGTCAAGCATTAAATGACTTTAAAGCTGCCGACAAACACGTGATTGCTCTTGGCGATTCATATTCACAAGGACAATATTATCTCGCTAGCTACGCCGACGAGATATGGTTAGATCCAAAAGGCTATTTACTGCTCGATGGTTTTGGTCGCTATCAACTTTATTTCAAATCAGCGTTAGAAAAGCTCGCCATCAGCCCTCATATTTTCCGGGTAGGCACCTACAAGTCAGCGGTTGAGCCTTACATTCGCGACGATATGTCTGAGGAAGCGAAAGCAGCAAATCAATTATGGTTAAACGACCTGTGGCAAGAATATAAAAAAGATGTTGCTAAAGAGCGCAGTTTTGAAACAACTAATTTCGACGAAAACATTGAATCTTTGTTAACTAAATTTAGCGAGGCTAATGGCAGTTTTGCTGAATACGCGAAGCAAAACCAGTGGGTAGATTCACTAAAAACTCGCGATGAAATGGTTAACGATTTAATGTCTCGTGTTGGCAAAAACGCCAGTGGTGAATACTTTAAGCACATCAACTATAAGTCTTACCTTAAGGCGATTAAACCTCCATTCCCGTTAGATACAAACGGTAGTGATAAAGTTGCTGTTGTCGTTGCAAAAGGCACGATTTTAAATGGTAACCAAGCACCTGGTACCATTGGTGGCGATAGCACAGCTAAACTATTAAAACGCGCCCGTTTTGACAAGCAAGTAAAGGCTGTTGTACTGCGTGTTGATAGCCCAGGCGGCAGTGCTTATGCATCAGAAATCATTCGCCAAGAAGTAGAACTGTTAAAGCAGGCGGGTAAGCCTGTTGTCGCCTCTATGGGTAGTGTTGCGGCATCTGGTGGTTACTGGATTTCAGCATCTGCAGATAAAATTGTCGCGTCACCAACCACGATTACAGGTTCAATTGGTATTTTTGGCATGTTTATGACGTTAGAAAATACGCTTGGCAAACTTGGTATTCACACCGACGGCGTTGGTACTACTGATATTGCTGGTTTTGGTGTAACCCGCCCACTTTCTGAAGGTATGTCGAAGTTATTTCAATTAAGCATTAATCGCGGTTACGAAGACTTCATTTCGCTAGTGGCAGAAAACCGAGCGATGACCAAGCAGCAAGTAGATAAAGTTGCACAAGGTAGAGTGTGGTCAGGCATTAAGGCGCAAGAGCTTGGCTTAGTTGACGAGCTAGGCTCGCTAGACGAAGCTGTTAATATTGCAGCAGATCTAGCTAAGCTTGAAGACTTTGAACAAGTGTTAATTGAGCGCGAATTGAGCCCTCAAGATTTGTTCTGGCAAAACCTAGTGGACAGCAGCGCATTCGTTGCTGAAAAAATAGGTTATGAATATCAATCTTCTTCACCAATTGCCCATATGGGACAAGCTCGCCAAATCGTGCAGCAAGTTATCGACGAGGTTAAACAACTCGAACAATTTAACGACCCACAAGGCATATACTCATTTTGTTTGACTTGTGAGGTAAATTAATTCTTAATGCCCCGATTACTCGGGGCTTTTTTTACCTACAATGAAGAAAAACATTTATGTCGCCTACACAGGCGGTACTATCGGCATGAAGCAAAGTGATCAAGGGTACATTCCCGTTAAAGGTCACTTAACCGATGCTATCAATCGTACACCTGATTTTCATCGCGCAGAAATGCCAGACTTTGTCATCAATGAATATGAGCCGTTAATTGACTCATCAAATATGACCCCAAAAGACTGGCAACGTATTGCTGATGATATCTACCAACATTACGACGACTTTGACGCCTTTGTCGTGCTGCACGGCACAGACACTATGGCGTATACCGCCTCTGCTCTATCATTTATGTTTCAGCACCTCAGTAAGCCCATTATTGTGACGGGTTCGCAGATCCCTTTTAGTCAATTACGTTCCGACGGACAAGAGAACTTACTGAATTCTTTATTTATTGCCGCTAACTATCCAATCAATGAAGTGGGTTTGTATTTTAATAACAAGCTATTTCGCGGTAATCGAAGTATTAAAGCCTATGCTGATGGTTTTAACGCCTTTGATTCACCGAACATGGAACCACTACTTGAAGCCGGTATAGATATTAAAATAAAGGCTGGAAGGCTTGCCGATGAAACAACGCTAGCCGATACAACAGCGAAAGAAGCGCGACAAACGCTTAAACTCGTGCCAATTACACCGCAACCTGTTGGCGTAGTTCATTTGTATCCAGGAATTAGTCATGAGCTAATTAGCAACGTATTACAACAGCCGGTTAAAGCCTTAATTTTAAGAAGTTATGGTGTGGGTAATGCCCCACAAGATGAACAGCTACTAAGTGTACTTAAGCAAGCGACAGAGAAAAGGATTTTAATTCTAAACCTTAGCCAGTGTGTCAAAGGCAAGGTAAATATGGGTGGTTATGCAACAGGCTCAAGTTTAAGCCAATGTGGCCTAATTAGTGGCGCAGATATGACATTGGAAGCTGCCTTAACCAAGCTGCACTTCTTGTTAAGTCAAAACCTGCCTTATGAAACACTGTGTCAACTTATGCAAGAAAACCTGCGAGGAGAGCTATCACTTTCATAGTGATAGCCACCAACGCATCTTATTTTTACTTAAGCATAAGCCCAAGCCTAAACCTAAACGACTAGCAAAAAATTCTTTTTACTCGCTCTATTAACGGCAAGTCTTCTGCCGTTAATTGTCCATCATTTAGCCAAGACCAAAGCTTATCTTCAGCAGACGTTAATTCACCAGAGTTCATTTTTTGTTGCATGAGCTCAACTTGAATTGTTCTGCGCTGCGCTTGGTCTTGTGCTGGTGACTCTACGCCAGCAATAATCTCTAACGTAATGGTTAGCGCTAAGCGATTTTCAGCGCTCTGCTCAGATAAATGCTCAAACACTTTACGCTTGCTTGCTTTAGACAAGCTGTCATACGCTGCTGTATCTTTACAAGCCTGACGGGTAAGACTTTCTTGCGCAATTTGCTCAAATAAAGCAAAAACCTGTTGCCAGTCCTTTTTACTGCTTTGTGCCAACAACAACTCAAGTTTGCTTTGGCATTCGTTGACAAACTGACTCACTTGGCCTAGCGCCGTTTTATTTGGGTGTGACTCCCCAAGAAGTTGCTGTTTCAACTGCTCAGCCTCGTTTTGCAAGGCCTTTATGTCACTAGGCGTTGTGGTTTCTGCTGTTAGCTTAGCATTGAGTGCTTCAAGCGTAGCTTTTACTGAAGACAATTGCTCGGCACTTTCTTGCTTGTGTTTTGACTGCACTTGTTGTCGCTGACCAAATATTTGATCATTTACGGCGCGAAACTGTTGCCATAAACGGTTTTCTTTTTTCGCACCAGCGTATCCAACTGTCTTCCATTGTTCTTGCAGTCGTTTGACACGGTTAACCGCATCAAAAACAGCTTGCTCATCGTCCATATGACAAGCGAGTGATTGTGCCTCATCAATTAACGCCTGCTTGGCTTTTTCATTGTCGTCGTGATAATGATTAATCGCTGTACGCACAGGCTTAGAGAGCGTTTGATATTCTTGGTTGATATTGCGATAAACTTTGCGATCGACATCTCCGGCATTTCGCCACTGTTGATTTAACTTGTTAAAGCTCGACTCTATCGTCTTAAAATCAATATCCTTGCTAGATAGCTGTTCAGTAAGCAACTTCAGATGTTCAATCAGTTCTTTACGTGTAGCTAAATGTGCATCGCGAATTTTTTCTTGTTCCGCGTAAAACAAACGACAAGGAGCAAAGGCTTGCTCGCAAGCCTGGTTAAACGCTTGGTTTAATTCACGATCAACTTCTTCATCGGCGTGACCTAATGTATTCCACGTTTTTCTATACCATTTAACTTTGTCAGCTTGCTCATTCGGATTATCGAGTGGAGTCTCAGCAAGCGTTTTAATTTCTTGCAGTAACTCTTTCTTACGTGGCGTGGCAATGTAGTGTTCCCAGTCACTTAACTCTGCCATTTTCTCTGACAAATGCTCAAAATCACGATGTAGCTTACGTTGAAGCTCTTCCGTCAACTCTTTATAGGCGCGTTTGAATTTGTTAAATACACCAAATGCCGCATTGTATTTGCCCGACGCTAACAAACGTTTCAAGTCAGACACTTTACGCTGGGTTTGACGCAGCAATTGCTCTTGCTCTTTTTCAAGCGGCGCTAACGCTGCTAACCAAGCTGTTTTTACTTCTTTGTACGCAGCAATAATTGATTCAGGCAATACGCCACTGGCTTGGCGCATATTTTCTTGCCAATCTCTAAGCCAAGATTTAAAGATACCTTGCTTGTCAGATAATTCTGATTGGCTTACTGGTGGCGTTTGCTGCGACATTCTGGCAATTAACTGCGTAGCATTAGCAACAGAAGCGGCAATTTCATTCACTTTGGAAAGCTTGTTGGTCAGCTCTTGTGAGTGTACCAACAACGATTTTACCGCTTGTTCACTAAGCACCGACGCTTTTACTTGACGTTCAAATTCTGCAATATCATTCAGCAATTGCTGCTCATCAAGACTAGCATTTTCAAAAATAGCTTCACTTATTGCTTGTGTTGTTGACGATAAAAATTGCTCAAAACCTTGCTGTTGGTCTTGTTGCTGCTGGGCAACTTTGGCTGCTATTTGTGCTTGTTGGTACTGCTCTGCTTTAGCAATGAAAACCTTATCTAATGTAGCGTTAATCGTTACGTATTTTTCATTGAACGTTTGCGCGCTTTCTTCTGAGAGTAGCTGAAATTGCTCGCATAGCACTTGCCATTCTTTTTCTAACTCAGCACGCTTTGATAAAACAACACCATAGTCAGTCACATCTTTCAGTGCTAATAGCTTAGACAAGTTCAATTGAGCATCTTTGGTAATTTTTATCGGTGCTTGTTCAGCTTCTTTTAGCGCCGTAATTTTATTATTTAACAGCGTTGATGCCGACTCAAGGTTAACTTTCTTGGCAAGCTTTTCCAGCGAATCGATGTCACTATTGTTATCAATAATATATTGCCATAACGCTAGTTGATTCTTTTGCTGCGCGATACTCACCAGCAAGTGAGGCTTATCAAGCTTGCTAAACAATGCCAAAATAAGGTCAATCGAATTGGTTTGGTTTAAAACCTGTTCAGCTAACGCTTTATTTAGCTGCTCACCAAACTCTATTCGCTTTTCAATGCTTAATTGGGTGTCGTCACTGGCGATGTGTTCAACAATTTTTTGCTCAGCTACTCGGCGAATTGAACCGGCACTGTCGTTAGTTAGCGCCTGTTGCCAAAGCGTATAATCATTCAATTTTAACAGCGCAGCACGTCGCACAAGCGCACTCTCGTCTTCGCTGGCAAGCTGGCGAATAATTTGCTCATCTTGTGCTTCGTTTAATTGTAATTCTTGCTCGATGCAGCTAACCCGAACGCTTGGGTCTTGGTGCTGCCAATTCGCTTTTGAAGCGAATAACTTTGAAAAGATCATAGATCCGTAAACCTAGCAATATTGTTCTGTTCAAGGGTTGTTGAAGATTGCTCTTGGTTATGACTAAATTCAGCCTTCAACTCACGTTTGCTTTTACTGACAATTTCACCATTTTCACCAACAGTGAGCATTTCTTTTGATTTAAGTACACGTGCCTGATACGCCATTACAATCTGCATAGCAGTATCGCGCTGTGCTTGATCGACGTTGGTGCCTTCTGGCCACTTTCCCGTTTCTGCGGCACACTTGAAACGTTCAAACATATCCTCAGAAAGATTATCTACAACTTGAATGATATCCATTTATTTTAATTTTCTTTTCACTAATAAAATTCTAACGCGAGTAACGATATACAGAATGAAACCGATCACTGTGCTACTCATGGCGGTAACATACTGCCAGCTACCTGGCTGAGCGTTTTGCCAAAACAAAAACAAGAAACCGCCACAAAATAGCAACATGGCGATAAAGGAATGCGTCATTAACGATTGTTGCTGCTTAATGCGTTTTTCACGCTCAAAACTGGCGAGTTTTTCTTGGTCTACGCCCTTAAGCGGAACGCCACAATGGCTACAAGATTCACTTTTATCAGATATTTTTTTACGGCAAGACGGGCAATTGATAACAGCCATATAGCTTCCTGTTTTTCTAAATACCTCGGTATTTTAACCAAAAAAAACGCCCTTGCGGGCGTTTTTTCTTGGATTATCGATTATTTTTTATCGCGCCAAATGTCGGCATTTTTTATGCCTAGCTTATCAGGGTCAAAACTATACTCTTCAACCCCTTCTTGCTGCTGACGTTCATAGTCTTTCAGTGCTTTAATCGCTGGTTTAGCCATAAAGAAAATCACTAAAATACCAATAATGTTTAACCAGGCCATTAAGCCAACGCCAACATCACCTAAGCCCCATGCAATATCTGCTGCTTTTACCGTACCGTAGAAAGTCGCCACCATAATTGCAACTTTTAACAAGAAGGTTAACGCAGGGATTTTGAACGTACGCTTGATGTAAGCAACATTGTTTTCCGCAATAAAGTAGTAAGCCAAAATAGTGGTAAACGCAAAGAAGAACAAGGCCAATGCAATAAATGGTTTACCAATGCCTGGTAGCATGCCTTCCACAGCAATTTGGGTAAATGCTGGGCTGTTAGCAGCAACATCAGCGGCTACATTTTGAATAATAAAGGCATCGCCAGCGCCGTGAACATTGTACGCACCCGTGATTAAAATCATAAAGGCTGTTGCTGAACAAACAAATAGCGTGTCAATGTAAACAGAGAAAGCTTGTACTAGGCCTTGCTGAGCAGGATGCTTAACCTCGGCAGCAGCTGCCGCATGAGGGCCAGTACCTTGACCAGCTTCATTTGAATATACACCGCGTTTAACACCCCAACCAATAGCCGCACCAACACCAGCCATTGGTGAGAATGCATCGTTGATAATCATCATGAAAACGCCTGGCAATTTATCGATATTAAGCGCGATCATCACACAAGCAATAATGATGTATGCCAATGCCATAAATGGCACGACAACCTGAGTGAAATTAGCTATACGCTTAACACCACCGAAGATGATAAAGCCAAGCAATAACACAATGGCAACCGCAGTATACACTTTAGTGATAGCAAGTGGGCCAAAGGCCGTGTCAACAATATGCCCTTGACCAAAGACCATAGTCACCGCTTCACCAATACTGTTTGACTGCACCGTTGGTAACAACACACCACAGGCTAAAATGGTTGCTATGGCAAATATCCATGCATACCATTTTTGACCCATTGCTTTTTCAATGTAATAAGCTGGGCCACCACGGTATAAACCATCGTGCTCTTCTTTGAATATTTGTGCATTCGTAGATTCGATATAAGCAGTCGCAGCACCAAAAAACGCCACAACCCACATCCAAAATACCGCGCCAGGGCCACCGAAACCGATTGCCGCGGCAACACCTGCAATGTTACCCGTACCAACGCGGCCAGAGAGTGAAACCGCTAATGCCTGAAAGGAAGAAATACCCTGCTCAGAGCTTTTTCCTGACAGCAGCAGGCGCCACATTTCGCGAAAATGGCGAACTTGCACAAAACGGGTAATAACTGAGAAAAACAAACCTGCGCCTAGGCACAAGTAAATAAGCGCAGGGCTCCATATCACGCTGTTAAGCGTATTGACTAGTTCTAACACTAATTAACTCCAATATTGTTATTGTTTTTATTGTCATGTTTCCTGAAATCGTTATTTTTATCGCAGATCGTCTACCACATGGTAAACCGCTGTTAAGACGTCGCGACCAAATAAGCTGCTTCGTTCACCTGACCAGCCAACGCTATAATCTGGCAATAAAGCATTGTCTTTAAATGGCATTTCAATGGTATAAGCTAAACACTTAAAGGTTTCACCAACCCAGTTGCTACCTACAGTTAAGTTAGCTTGGCCTGGCTCATCTTTGTCGTAGCCTTTTTCATCTTGGAATTCAGGCGTAATCGCTAAAAGCACTTGTTTAAATTTGTCTTCTAACGTTTTATGACGTTCGTCGTATGAAGGACAGCCTTCACAACCAGCAACGAAGTTATAAGGTAACGCTTCATCACCATGAATATCAAGGTGCATATCAACACCTGTCTGCTTCATTTTTTCTGTGACGTGGAAAACTTCCGGGCTTTGTTCCATTGATGGCGACTGCCATTCACGGTTTAAGTTAACACCAATCGCATTAGTTCTTAAGTGGCCACGAACACTGCCATCTGGGTTCATGTTCGGCACAATGTAGAATACAGCTTTGTTTAGTAGTGCTCGTGCAACACCGTCATCTTCATCTAATAAACGGTCAATAAAGCCTTCGACAAACCATTCCGCCATCGTTTCACCAGGGTGTTGGCGAGCAGTGATCCAAACGGCTTTTTTGTCGGCCCCTTCTTCACCTATTTTTAACAATGACATATCACGACCATCTAAGGTTTGACCTAATACCTGTAGTTCACAGTCGATGTCTAATTGCGCTTGATGCAATAGGTCTTGATGGCGCTCATAGCTGTAAGGCTGGAAGTAAGCAAAATAAACCGAATCAAATTCCGGCATAAACGCGATTTTAAGCTCTTGGCCATCAAATTCGGTAGGCACGCGGAACCAATGCTCGCGATCGTACGAAGCCACCGCTTGATAATCGTGCCAGCCTTCTACATAGGCTGATTGCCCAGCGTTGACGATGCGAATGTTATGCTCAACACGCTCATTGTTGTGTAATTTAAAGTGAAACCATTGATAGAATTCTGAGCCGTTATCTTTGTTAATGGCTAGTTGAATATCGCTTGGATCATTAGCTGCTAATACTTGAATATTGCCGCTGTCGAAGTTAGAAGAAATTTGCATAACGTTTGTTTTATTGCTCTGACATGAAGCCGTAGTGTACACAAAGCCTTAAGTGATCAGAAGTTTTAATAAAAACATGACACCGAATGACTGTCAGCAACAAGTTACAGCGTACTTTTAGAGCTATTCTCCTCCCCTTTGCCACTTCTCCTTCTTAACTTCCTAACACACTAGTCTAGATTGCATCTATTGGCTTGCGGGGCTATCTTAGCACTAGCCATGACAAGGTTTACTTAGCACATAATTTTAACGACAAAAGAATAACAAGGATCCAAATATGAAGCTCTTTACCTTTCCGCCCGCACCAAACCCTTTGCGCGTTAGCTATTTTTTAAAATACAAAGGGCTAGAAATTGAAACTGAAATTATCGATTTAAAAGAAAAACAACAGTTTAACGCCGATTATGTCGCGGTAAACCCCAATGCCACCGTACCAGCTCTATTGTTAGACGATAACACGCTGCTCACTGACAGCATCGCGATTTGTGCTTACCTAGAGCGCAAGCACCCAGAAAAACCTTTGTTTGGGCAAAATGATGAAGAATACGCGCAAGTCATCGGCTGGTGCCACAAGCTTTACGTTGAGGGGTTTAGTGCAGTTGCAGAGGTGTTGCGTAATGGCAGTGAATTTTTTGCTGATCGCGCCCTTCCCGGCTTAACGCCAATAAAACAATTACCAGCATTAGTTGAGCGTGGCCAAACCCGTATTGGACTATTCTGGAATATGCTTGATAAACACCTAAGTGAACGCGAATTTGTTGCCGCAAGTGGTTTTAGTCAAGCAGATATCGATGCATACGCTATTTGTCAATTTGCGAGTTGGGTAAAAGCAAGCATTCCGACAGAATGTGAAAACTTGAATCGCTGGCATCAACAAGTTGCAGCGATTCTTGATTAAAGGCTACTTTGACTTACGCTTAGCAGCAGCCGACAAAACTAAAGCATCTATCAGGAAATGTGTTATTAAAAGCACCTGACCCTTTGTTTAAATTTGAAAAGCCATCGCTAGCATTTTACTAGCGATGGCTTTTCTTTAACTTTCATTTAACTGATGAGCTCTTCAACTATTGTGCGAAAGTTTATTAAATGGCGCTTACATTCGGCTCTCACAAATGACTAACAAATGGCAATCAAACCGCCAATCAGCATTTTGCATCAATTTTGATTCTCAGAATTGCTATCAACAGACTTAGTATTATTGAAATGATCGTCGCCGACTAAGATCAAGGTATCAAAAACATCTGCTGTTTTATAACCAAGATTTTTATCACCATTTACGGGGGAGATGTCAGTTGAACCAATAAAGTGCTCTCTGTACTCGCTGCCATCATTGTCGCAATAGGCCAACATAAAACCGATTTTTTTACCTTCTACATTGCTCACGCGATAACGTTCAGCATTAGATTCCTGATAAACATAGCGATCATTGTAAAGCTTAACCGCCAGTTCCCAATAAATCGGGTTGCCTGCATCAAGGCTTCGCTGCCATTGACTGTCAATGTGATGGTTAAACAGTTTAGGTTCACCTTGTCTATTTAGTTGATTCACTAATTTATTATGTTTGCCAATCGCTTCTATCGAAGGGGCAATATCAACGACCTGATTGTCGAGCGCAATGTGGTAGGCAAACGCATTAAAATTAGCCAGATGCTCCCCTTTAGAGTTGTCTTCATCGATAAATACCTCTAAACAGTCATCATCCCAATAACGAATCAATGGATCGGGATGTGCATCATACAATACGTTGTCGAATAGCTTTACCAACACATATAAGTAGTCTTCATCCCACAGTAATTTATAACTTGCAGAAAAATCATCAGGTGTTGGGTAGCTACCTATTATCTGTTTATCAATCGGCAACCAACTTGCTTCTAGCCAAGCAGTTTCATTAGCAATGCCGTCAATTTCGATAGCTTGCACAGATCTTTTAACGTGTATCGAATTATTGGCGTATATCACTTCACTGAATACCGTGGTAGCCATGGCAATACCGCCAACAAAACATGATGTAATGATTCTATTAACAAGCCACATGGCGTTCATTTCTTCGTCCTTTAATATTGCACTAATACAAATATTCAATTGCATTCAAGCGATGAATTGTTTCAATTCTTTGCTTCTTAGTTTCATAGCCCTAGAAAGTAAAATTAACTATTCAGTTAGCCGCAAACGAATACTACCTAGCATTTACGTCAGGCTTGATAAGCTCATGTATCTTAATGAGTATTATTGACTTAACGAGTATAAATTCATCAAGCGCACCCTCGCTGGTCAGAGCTTAAACAACTTTTTTGATTTCAAGTTGATCAAAGTTATATTATGAACTAAATTAATGTAAGCGCTTTCAGTTTTCACAAATCTTTATGGCTTGTGATTTTTTTTAAAACAACATGTAAGCGCTTACAACAAATCATTAACGTATAATAATGATGATAAAAAATAGAAATCGAGGGGATTCGAATGGCAAACAAAAAGTTCAATAAGTCAAAGTTGGCGACCAGCCTATCTTTGATTTTAGGTGCTTCTATCGTCACTCCCGCCCAAGCTGCTGAAAGTCAAAATGCCGAAAATGTTGAGGTTATTGAGGTACGTGGTATCCGAAGTTCGCTAGTCAAAGCGATGGATATCAAACGCAGTAGTAAAGGCGTTGTAGAAGCAATTAATGCGGAAGATATTGGTAAGTTTCCTGATTCAAACTTAGCGGAATCACTACAACGTATTTCTGGTGTGGCCATTGACCGTGACAATGGTGAGGGTAGCCGTGTCTCTGTTCGTGGTTTTGGTCCAGATCGTAACTTAGTGTTACTTAACGGCCGCCAAATGCCAACATCAACGGGTGACCGTTCATTTGACTTTGCCAATATCGCCTCAGAAATGATTTCGGGCGCTGAAGTATACAAAACAAGTGATGCAACGATTGCAACTGGTGGTATTGGTGCCACGATTAACATCCAAACCCATCGCCCACTAAACAGCCCTGGCCGCACCGCGACAATTAGCGGAAAATTATTAGATGATACTTCGGCTGAAGATGGTGATATTACGCCAGAATTATCAGGTATGTACTCTGAAACCTTCGCTGATGATACTTTTGGTATCTCTATCGCAGGTAGCTACTCTGAGCGTGAAAGTGGTAATCAACGCGCTGAAGTCGGCACCGGTTGGCGTACCTTTCCTGCTCGCGTTAACCAAGACTGGAGTGGCGGTAATGCAGACTGGGGCGGCGTGCCTTACGAAAACCAAGTTAACCGACCAGATCCTAGTTCGGATGATATCTATTCAGTTCCTCAAACAACCATCTACCGTTTTGAAGAACAACAACGTGAACGCATTAATGGTCAGCTAGTGCTGCAATATGCGCCAACCGAAAATTTCACCGCAACATTAGACGTTACTCACATGAGTAATGAAATTGATGTCCAGTTTAACGATATTTCTGCATGGTACACGTTTGCACCATCTGAAAATGTGTGGACTGATGGCCCAGTCGCTGCCCCACTATTTTACAGCGAAGATTACGAGGCAAATGGCATTGGTAACCAAGATTTATCAATGGCGGTTTCAAACTCATCAACTAAAGCTGAATCAAATTCAATCGCGCTAAATTTACAATGGCAGGTGAATGACAACTTAAACCTTGAGTTTGATCACCACTCGTCAGAAGCAGAAGAGACACCAAATAGCCCTTACGGTAGCTCAAATTCGCTGTCAACGGCGGGCTTTGTGCGCCGCGCAGCCGCCACTGACTTTACAGGTGACTTGCCTATTTTAGCGGTTCGCGGCTCTAGTGGTGTCAGCAAAGCCGACATGCTAGTGACGGGTTCTTTCTTTAGAAATGAAGATAACCGCGCTGAAATCGACCAAACTCAACTGAGAGGTACATACGAGCTAGACGAGTACGGTAGCATCGACTTTGGTGTTAGCTTGATTAAAGCGGAAAAACACAACCGTGCTGTGCAAGTACAACGTAACGATTGGGGCGGTGTCGGTGCAGCAGGTGATTTAACCAATATCGCTGGTGAAATTAGTGGCGTACAAGACAAGTTTGACGATGTTAGCGGTGGTAATTTTGAAGATCACCCTGACGGGCCAGACGGTTTTGAAATTGTTGATAGTATTATCAACTGGGATTTTGAAGCACTGCGCTCATTTGCTGCAGCAAACTATACCCCAGCAGAATTAACCGGTATCGTCGGTGATTGTGGTAACCAATTCTGTGCATCGACTGACTACGCAGCTGATACTGATCGCTTCGTTGAAGAAGAAGTCACCTCTTACTACATTCAATGGAACTATGAAGGTGAAATAGGCGATATGCCTTATGACGTGCACATCGGTGTTCGTTATGAAGAAACGGAAATTGACTCAACCTCTGTGGTACCAATTTACAACGGAGCGCGTTGGGAAGGTGACACCGAAATCGTACTGACAGGTAACGGCGAGCGTGAGTCACTGAGTAAGTCAGGTGACTACGACCATACTCTACCGAATATCAACTTCAATTTAGAAGTGACTGACGACATTATTGTTCGTGCAGCATACAGCGAAACCATTGGCCGCGCAGCATACGACCAATTACAAGGCGGTACAACGGTTGGCACACAGTACAATCGTGGTGGTGGCTCTGGTTCTTCAGGTAACCCGAATTTAGAGCCGTTAGAGTCAACTAACTTTGACCTATCATTTGAATGGTACTACAGCGATTCAAGCTATGCCGCTATCGGTTGGTTTAAGAAGGATGTAGAAAACTGGGTTACCAACGGCCAAATCCGCGATACCCTATTTAACATCCGCAACCCAATTGACGGCCCGAAATACGATGCTGCAGTAGCAGCAGTGGGTGGTGATGCAGGCCAGCAACGTCAATGGATTTTAGATAACTTTGGCGATCGTCCAGAAGTTTACATTCAAGACGGTAAGCTGATTATCGAAGGTGTTGACGAAGATAACTTAGTTGAATTCTTAATTGATGTGCCAGTAAACGACGATATCGAAAATACGTTCGACGGTTTCGAGTTCGCTATTCAACATGTATTCGGCGATTCGGGTTTCGGTTTCTTCGCCAACTACACTATGGTTGACGCTGGTGACGATTACAACACACAAGTTATTACCGGCGCACCTTACGACAATACTGATATCTTAGGCGACACTAACGATGATGTACAAAATGGTATTTCTGATACAGCAAACTTAGTGCTCTTCTATGAGAATTATGGTGTTTCAGCTCGCCTTGCGTACAACTGGCGTGATGATTACCTAGAAAAAGTAGGCGACGATACGGGTTCTAATCCAACTTTTGTTGAAGCTTATGACCAGTTAGATTTTAACATTAGCTACGACACCCCATGGGTTGAAGGGTTATCGGTATTCTTCGAAGGTATTAACATTACGGACGAATATCGCCGTAAACATGGTCGCAACTCTCACCAAGTACTTAACGTAACCCAACAAGGTGCGCGTTATAGCTTAGGTGTTCGTTACAACTTCTAATGTTGATGACGAATGAATAAACTGTAAGTTGTAAGCCGTGTGAATGCTCTCTCCTGTTCACGCGGCTTTACTTTTTCTGCTTTATTTATATTAAAGGCTTAATTTTAAGCCATATAGGAAAAACAAAGAAAATACTTAACTAAGTAATAAGTAAACGTAGTGATTGACTGTACTTATTAACTGAAGCGCTTGCAGCAAGGAGTATGCTCACACTTAACAGGTACTTTGCCAAAACACTTTAGTTTTGAGCATGTAACAGCTAAGTTAAAAAGCATAAGCTAAGACAAATTAAGCGCATGCAAAGCAACAGGTAAAATTACAAACAAATATTTTGTTAAGTATTTTTGGTAGCAAGAATGACAAAAGACGTAACGCAAATTGTTGTCGTAGGTGGTGGTACCGCTGGGTGGTTATCCGCTGGCATTATCGCGGCACACTATCAAACACAAGGTGATAACGCGATAAACGTCACTTTGGTTGAGTCTCCTGATGTCGCCACCATTGGCGTTGGTGAAGGGACTTGGCCGTCAATGCGCGGAACGCTTAAAAAGCTAGGCATTAGCGAAGCCGAGTTTATTCTTCATTGTGATGCGAGCTTTAAACAAGCATCAAAATTTAACAACTGGCTTTATGAAGAAGAAAACGGTGGCGACAGCTACTACCACCCTTTCACCATTCCCTCTGGCTTTTTTGAGGCAAACATTGCTGAACAATGGTTGCAATATCGAGAACAAATCAACTTTGCAAACGCCACCTCTAGTCAAAGCCATTTATGCGAGCAAGGCAAAGCCCCTAAACAAATCGCCACGCCTGAATACTCTTTTTTGCAAAACTATGGCTATCACTTAGATGCTGGAAAGTTTAGCAACTTCCTCACAAAACACTGCACACAAAAGCTAGCCGTTAAACATATTAAAGATAATGTGACCGCGGTAAATACGCGTGATGATGGTGCGATTGCATCCATAGCTACCGCTCTATACGGCGATATTGAAGGTGATCTATTTATAGATTGCACCGGTTTTACGGGTCTTTTGATCGACAAACACTATGGTATTTCGCTAAAACCTCAAGACCATATTTTGTTTAATGATCGCGCGTTAGCCGCACAAGTACCCTATTCGCAAGCCGATGCGCCCATTGCTTCACATACTATATCAAGCGCACAAAACAATGGCTGGATTTGGGACATTGGTTTGCAATCTCGACGCGGTGTCGGTCATGTTTACGCCAGCAATTTTACTAGTGACGAGCAAGCTGAAATTGATTTACGTCGCTATATTAGCCGCACAAGCGATATTAAAGAAGACGATATTAACGTTCGTAAATTGGTGATTAATCCTGGTTACAGAGAGAAATTTTGGCATAAGAACTGTGTTGCTATTGGCCTATCTGCGGGCTTTATTGAGCCGCTTGAAGCTTCAGCAATTGCACTTATTGAGTTATCAGCCAACTTTGTTGCAGAGCAACTGCCTGCTAACAGTGACGTAATGGCGATTACCGCTGCTCGCTTCAATCGCAAATTTAGCCATCGCTGGCAACGTATTATTGAGTTTTTAAAATTACATTACGTGCTTTCCAAACGGGAAAGTGATTATTGGCAAGCAAATCGCAGAGCGCAGACGATTCCAGAAGAACTGCAAGAGCTACTCAGTTTGTGGCGATATCAAACACCTTATCAGTATGACACGCATCAAACTGAAGAGTTATTCCCTGCTGCCAGCTTCCAATATATTTTGTATGGCATGGGGTTTGAGACTCAGCTACCTGCGAGAGAAAAAAGAGCAAATGTTGCAGCTAATGCGCAACAAATCTTTAATGAGAATAAACAACGTACAGCAAAACTAATGCACGCATTGCCAAGCAATCGCGAGCTGATTAATAAAATAAAGCAGTACGGATTAAGTAAAGTCTAAAAACAATTATTAGGGTGAGATATATGGCACAGCATGCGCTAGTGAATAACATTGACCACAAAGATATCAAAATCATCAATAAACGTTCTGCTGAGTTAGGCGATGACCTTTGGTATGCACTAACGTTTCCTAGAGAATTTCGTAGCGTACAAACCCACTACCCTATTCTTCTGCACAAAGACCCGAAAACTGGCCAATTTTTATCCGTTGCGCTATTTGGTTTCCAAGAAGGAGAAAATTTATTTCTCGATGACGCTGGTTGGCACGCAGCCTATATTCCGGTCTCCGTTAAGCGCCAACCATTCCTTATTGCCAATCAAACCCGAATGGTTGATGGTAAAGAAATACAAGATCGCATGCTGTGTATTGATATGGAACACCCGCGCGTAAATAAAGAACAAGGTGAGCCACTGTTTTTAGAGTTTGGTGGTAACACGGAATTTCTTGATCAAACCGCAAGCATGATGGAAGCCATGCATTTGGGCATGAGTGATGGCGAAGCATTTTGCAAAGCCTTAGCTGCCCTTGATCTCATCGAGTCGTGCACCTTTGATATTCAGCTAAAAGACGGCAAAAAGTATCAAATGATTGGCTTTTATACTATCAATGAAGAAATCTTGGATACATTAACGGACGAGCAAGTACTTGAGCTTAAAAATAAAGGTTATTTACAAGCAATTTATATGATGCTCGCCTCACAAGGCAATATTCATCACCTGTTAGCGAAGAAAAACGCACAAGTTTCAGGTTAACAATTTAGCCTTTAAAGCGTTTATTTACACCTGTAACAACAGTTGGATTGAATTGAGCTGAATTGAGTTGAATCGAATTAATGACTAACACTGGCCAAGCTAACCACAAGCAAGTGAGTATAAGCATAGACCACATGGAGCAAGACAACATTAAGCAAGTTAATGATATACGAGCTGACAACATTCCCGATTGGATATATGCCGAAGAACAGCCTGTTGTCCTAAAAAACTTTGGTGAAAGCTGGCCACTTGTTCAAGCTGGGGCAGATTCTGAGCAAAAGGCAGCGGAATGCTTGCTGTCTTTTTACAACGGTCGTCCGGTTAATGCTTGTCACTTGCCGGCAGAAGAAAATGGTCGAGTATTTTACAACGAACGCATCGATGGTTTTAACTTTCAGCCATCGCGCGTTCCATTGCAACAGGTACTCGCTTATTTACTATCGTCGCAGGAAGAAAAGCCTGCTGGCATGTATGTTGGTTCAACTGAGGTTGAAAGCTATTTCCCTGGCTTTAAAACAGCACATGCATCGGCACTTGATGCATTTTCACCATTAACCAGCTTGTGGATTGGCAATAAGAGCCGAGTTGCCGCTCATTACGACTTTCCACACAATATCGCCTGTGCCATGGTGGGTAAGCGTCGCTTCACCCTGTTTCCACCAGAGCAAGTCGTTAACCTTTACCCTGGGCCTATGGAGTTTGCCCCCGGTGGTCAAGATGTTTCCATGGTGGATTTTGCAAACCCTGATTTTGAACAGTTTCCCAACTTCAAAGTAGCACTCGAACATGCACAAGTGGCAGAACTTGAAGCCGGCGATGCGGTTTTTATTCCAAGCATGTGGTGGCACCATGTTGAAGCGCTCAGCAGTTTTAGTGTGCTACTCACCCATTGGTGGCGCGATACGCCTGCATATATGGGTCGCCCCAATAACGCCTTGTTAACCGCGATGCTTAGCTTGCGTAACCTACCGAAAGCTCAACGTAAAGCATGGCAAGCCATATTTAATCACTATATTTTTGAACACGACGATGCTGATTTTGCGTATTTACCTGATCACGCAAAAGGCATGTTAGCAACGCCAATGGATGAGCTAACGGCTCGCCGTATTCGCGCAGAACTATTAGAGAAACTTAAACGATGAATAAGCAAACAGCTAAGCCCGCTCATATGCAGGTAAGTATGCCGGTAAAAAAAGTCGTGATTGCAGGCGGTGGCACCGCTGGTTGGATGGCAGCTGCAGCGATAAGTAAACTGCTTGGCAAAGCGGTTAACGTGACACTCGTTGAGTCCGACCAAATTCCTACTATCGGCGTTGGTGAAGCAACGATTCCAACACTGCATATTCTTCATCAACTGCTAGGGATTAATGAAGCTGAGTTTATGTCGGCGACTAATGCCACCTTTAAGTTAGGAATTTCTTTTGAGAATTGGAAAGATCTAAACCAAGACTATATTCACTCCTTTGGCTACCTAGGGCAAGACTGCTGGGCCTGTGGCTTTCATCATTTTTGGCGCAAGGGCTTAGATTTAGGACTGGTTTCTGAAATTGGCGATTATTGTCCAGAGCACCTCGCTAGTCGAGAAGGTCGATTTGCTGTGATGGCCAATCAAGACCTCAATCATGCGTACCATCTAGACGCAGGACTTTACGCAAAATTCCTACAAGGAATTGCTTTTAAACACGGCTGTGAGCGAGTAGAAGGTAAAATTAGCCAAGTTCATCAAGATAACCATACCGGCTTTATCACAGCACTCACCTTAGATAATGGCCAGCAAGTCAGTGGCGATTTATTTATTGATTGTACTGGCTTTAGAGGCTTGTTAATTGAGCAAGCCCTGCACACAGGCTTTGATGACTGGAGCCACTATTTACCTTGTAACAGTGCCATTGCAGTGCAAACAGAAACGGTTGGTTCACCTGTCCCTTATACTCGCTCTATCGCCCGCGATGCGGGCTGGCAATGGCGAATTCCTCTGCAAAACCGCACAGGCAATGGATTAGTATTTTGTGACAAATACATCAGTGACGAGCAAGCTATTGATACGTTACTCAGTAATATAGAAGGTAAAACGTTAAACGATCCCCGTGTTATTAAGTACACAACAGGTACACGTCGTAAACATTGGAATAAAAACTGTATCGCGGTTGGTTTGTCAGGCGGTTTTGTTGAGCCACTTGAATCAACAGGTATTCACCTGTTCCAAAAGGCAATTGTTCGCTTATTACAACTATTTCCACATACCGGTATTGATGACGCCATTGTGGCTGAGTTTAACAAGCAAACCCAAGAAGAAATGGACAATATTCGCGACTTTATTGTCTTGCACTACTATCAAACTGAGCGCAGTGACACACCGTTTTGGCGACATTGTGCCAACATGCCAATTCCAGATAGCCTAAAGCATCGCATGGCGCTGTTTAAAGAATCAGGGCGAGTATTTAAAAAAGCCGAAGAATTGTTTGGTGAAGCCAGTTGGGTACAGGTAATGATGGGACAGGGGTTACTGCCAGATCAGTACCACCCGATTGTTGATCAAATGTCTGAGCAGGAGCTTGCCAACTTTCTTAACCGAATCAAACAGAACACCAGTAAAAAAGTTGCCAGCTGGCCTTCGCATATTGATTTTATTAATCACTATTGCCGCAGTAAAGTAAGTCGAAGCAAGGTAAGCTCGGCCAAAGCAAGTTAAGCTTAGTCGAAGCAAGGTAACGTAAGCTTGCCAGCCATTGAAGCCGCAACTGAACTTAACATAAGCCCTAACTTTACCGTTGGGGTTAAGCCTATTGGCTTCGAAAAAACACCTGTTTTAATCATTGATGATTACTTAGCGAATATCAATGAACTTAGGCAGCAGGCTAGCAAACAAGACTATGGTGAGGATAAACAAAGTTTTTACCCTGGTATTCGAAGCCCGATAGCCACTGAAACTGTCATTGGGCTTGTTCAACCTGTGTTATCCGGCTTTTACAAAGTGCTAAAGGTACCCGATAGTCACAAGGCTGTCGCACACCCTAGCTACTTTTCGCTCATTACCAAAAAGCCGGAACAACTCTCTGCCATGCAAACAATTCCGCATTTTGACACCTCACGCCCCTACTACTTTGCTGCCTTACTCTATCTAAATGAAGCAACACACGGCGGAACGGGATTTTTTAGACACAGAGCAACCAATTACGAGCGAATAATTGATAGTAAAGTCGATAGTTATTTAACGTCAGTGCAAACAGAATTTGATGGCCAGAATGATCAGAATAGCTATCATCAAGTTTATCAAACGGGCACAAATCAGCAGTATGAACTAATTGATAGCATTGCCTACCAAGCCAATCGGCTAGTGATTTATCCGGGTAACCTACTGCATTCCACCTTAGTTGATAACACTAATGACATTAGTGCTAACCCAAAAGCAGGCCGATTAACCGCGAATATTTTTATCGAATTTCAATAACCATACTCACGATATTGATATCAATTTGAGCCTGCATCAGCGGAACTAAATTGGTATAAGCCCAGCAACTTTATGACTGAGTTGAATCAATTATATCGGTATCGCTACCATAAATTTCGCGCCGTGAGGATCGGCGTCGGTGACCTTTATTGAACCTTGCATTGCTTTGGTGGCTGCACTGGTTATTGCAAGCCCTAACCCTAACCCACCAGTATTCCGATTGCGACTTTTATCAAGACGGGCAAAAGGGATAAAAATATTTGCTCTGTCTTGTTCAGGTATACCATCGCCGTCATCCTCGATATACAACACAACCTGTGCTTCATTGCTCTCAATCCTCACCGTCACCTGTTGGTGAGCATATAAAACCGCATTTTTAAGAAGATTGTCTAGCACCAATCGCAAATTGACTTCATTAACAAACAACTCAATGCTAGTTGCGCAATAAACACGGATTTCAATATCGGGATCTAATGCGAGTTGTTGAACACGAGTATTAATAAATTTGACTAAGGTAACCTGTTTTTTCGAGGATTGTTCAGACTGTAAATTGAGTTTTGAGAAGGCAATAATTTGCGTACAAAGACCGTCGATGTCATCGATATATTGATCGATGTTGTCAATCAATGTGAGTTGTTCTTCAGTTGGCATGTGTTGCCTTAAGATACCTGCTGCAAGCTGTATTCGACTTAACGGTGTACGAAGTTCGTGAGGTACCGCTTGCGCAAAAATTTGGCTCTCATTGAATTTGCTACTCAACTCTTTTGCCATGGTATTAAAACGATCTGCAAGCTTGTTTAGTGGCACAGGTAAGTCTTTGTTAGCCCTCACAGAAAAGTCACCTGCCCCTATTTTCTCACTGACATCATCTAAATGAATTATGTTTTGTTGCAATTGCCTTAATGGCAAATACAAAGCAGCACCCGATGCTAAAATAATAAAAACGCAAACAACCTCAACCGCATATGCCTCTAGATCAAATGCATAAAAGAGGTTTTCATCACGATGTTCAGGCAGTAAGGTTTGTTTATCTCGTAACAACAGGACGCCTGGCATTGCTTGTGTTAGGCGATGCACAGCGACTAATAAGCCATCTAAACGTTCATAAACATCAACATTTTTGTAGCTGCCAATAAACTCACAGTCTGCGCACTCACTTTCGATAGAGGTATTGTTAATCCAATTAACTTCAAAGGGGTAAAGAAGGCTATCAAGCAGAGGGTAAAACACCTGAGCGGTTTGTGCCTTTTCATGCCTTTGTCGCTCTAAAACTGCCACTACAAATAGTGTATCGTCAACAAAATCCTCGGTGTTGTTATGCTCATTCCAGTTATCCAGTACAGCAAACGTCAGTAACATGCTTGCAAGCATAGCAATAACGATATAGCCATATAACCTAGCAAAAAAAGAAGAAAACAGCTTATTCATTAACTAGCATATAACCTTTGTTACGGATTGTTTTGATCATTTGATAAGGGGCCACTTCGTCGCCCAGTTTCTTGCGCAATCCCGAAATACGCATGTCTACTGAACGATCTGAAACCTCATAGTTGATGCCGCGCAGCGCTTGAATACATGCAGCTCTCGAAACCGTTTCTCCTTTGTGACTAGCAAGCAATGCCAACAAGTCAAATTCCGCAGAAGTTAAATCGACTCGTGCCCCGCCAAGTGTAACCGTATGATTATGGTGATGGATGACTAATTGGCTAGCCAACGCAACTGACATAGCACCCTGTTGCGATTTTGCTCGCCTCAACAGCGCTTCAATGCGAGCCAGCATAATATGAGGTTTAACTGGTTTACGTAAGTAGTCATCTGCGCCGAGCTTGAGCAAACTCACTTCACTCATATCGTCTTCGCGGGCAGTCATCACCAAAATAGGGCCAGCATAAAATGTTCGAGCTTGTTGGCAAATTTCAAAACCATCCACAGTAGGCAACATTAAATCAAGCAAGACCAGATCGGGCTGAAGGTTTTGGATGGTTGCCAATGCGTCTTTACCGTCACTCACGAGGCTAGTATCGTAGCCTTCACTTTTTAGAAAAAGCTGTGTCAGGCGGGCAATTTCTGCATCGTCTTCAATAATTAAAATGTGCATAACAACCATACCTTATAGGCAAATTCATTAAGAAAAGCCCCTGTAAAAGCCCGGTGAATAATCGGGCAAGTTAAACAAAGCCCTACATTGTACTTAAATTCTTGAAAAGTTCGATGTCGCTTACAAACGCTTACATAGCGCTTACACACTCTTACCCAACAGCAGCCTTACCTTGGTTAACATAGCTGCACATCCTTTCTGTTAAATTCAAGCGGGTAAAATAGCAGTGAAATTTTTACACCTTTCTTCTCTAGCTTTGCTTTCAGCAGCTACGTTATTAGTTGGCTGTGGCTCAGATTCGTCGACAAACACGACGTCTTCACCCAATACACAGGGGTCGGGTAACACAGCCAACAACTTATCAGATGCCACAAAGGCGCTGGGAATTGAAGCCATTCCTAGTTCATTAAGCAAAACTTACTCGAAGTCGCTAAATTTTGATCGTTACACTAAGGTCGCCACCCCTAATGGCAAAGCTATTCATATCGTGGCGCAAAATCAAATTACCGACAATCAAATGGTACGTGCTCGAAATATCTTAGAAGGCTATCTTGCCCCTTACCCTGGTTCAAAGTATGGCGAAGATAAATCCGCTGTAGCTAACAAAATGTCAGATAACGGCGCGGTTCTCATGCTACTTAATGGCGTTGATGATGGCAGCAACAAGGCCGCAGAGCTTGATGGGCAGCCACTTTATTACGGTGAAATGCAAGTAGAGGGCGGCCTGTGGTACATCCAACAAGACTATCAACACCGCGATGCCTCATTTGAAGAAATCCTTCACCTTGTACATGACTTTGGCATAGGGGTCGATCAAGAGTCTGAATTTTATGGCGCATTACCTGATTTTCAGGCAGATATTCGAGCTGCGCAAATTAATGCCCTAAACTCAGGGATTTGGGGAGCTAACCGAACCAGTTGGCTCGATGAGCTTAGCGACGAAAATAGCTTATCACAGGAATATTTAGCCGCACTTATCGATGTATATTACGGCTTGTGGGGAGCAAACACCGAGTTTCCGGATACCGGTATGTATGAAATTTATCAACCCAAACATCGCGCGGATATAACTACTGAAGATCCACAAGGGGCCGCTTTACTCGACAATAGCTTTTTCTTACCTTACTTGGCATATAACGCACGGATCGACGAAAGCTTTAAAGGTGATTTCAGTTTAAGATTTAACGCAGGCCTGCCCTATACACACCACGCCCAGTACTTAAAAGATATTACGCTGACTGGCGAAAATCCAAGCAATGTTATTGTTAACCAGCTTAATAACTCAATTACAGGTAACAGCGCGGTGAATACGGTAATATTCTCAGGAGCATCTTCTGAGTATCAAATCACGAGTGTTGATAAGGAGGTTACAGTAGTCGACCTAGTTGATAACCGTGATGGTACTAACACCTTAAACGGTATTGAGAAGCTAAGATTTACTGATTCAGAAGTTGAATTATCGACAAACTAGGCTTGTCATCAACGTAACTAAACTAGCGGGGCAACGCTATATCACGCAATGTGTAGTCCCGCGTAATAAATTTCCCAAGCCCTTTATTCCAAGTCCACACTAACCCGCCTTTCAATAGAAAACAGTTACAAAAGCCTGATTGTTGGCATACTTTTATCGCGAAATGAAATTCAACTTGATGGTAAAAATTTGCATTTAAACAACACTACATTGGCATGGGTAATGGTATCAATAGCAACATTGTTAACTACATAATCATACTCGATCTAAACGAAGCTACACATGGCGGGACAGGCTTTTTCAGACACAAGCCAACCGATTAGTGATTTACCCAGGTAACTTAATGCATTCAACGTTAGTCGATAACACTAATGACATCAGTGCTAACCCAGAAACGGCAGACTAACTGCAAATGTTTTTATTGAGTTTCGATAAGTTATTGACTTTTTTGTGCTCGGATTTGCTTATTTGCAACTTCCAACATAATCAGCGTTTCACACGGTGAATATTTTTCCAATAACGATACTGAGCGATAATTTACCCACTCAGAAATAGGGTCAAACTTGTCTTTCTTTTTGAAGGTAAGATCTTTAATCTGAACTAAACACTCTCCTTGCATTTTCGCATTTTCAATCGTTTTACGATCAAGCGAGGATTGTTTATATTTCTCGGCAACGATATCAAATCTGTTGAGTTCAACGGCAACGCAATTAAAGCTTATTGCCGAGATTAATGAACAGATAAACTTTTTCATCCAATACTTCCCTTTGTTAACCGATTTCATATTTCACGCATTTACATTAGTTAAACGACTATTAGTTTTTTAGCAACTACATAGTGCGATGAAACTTACGCTAATACTGTAAATAAAGCTATAGCCATTAATAACTTAACCAAACAAAAAAACGCTCATTAGGTGACTAACCTAGATGAGCGTTTTACATTAATCTAATTAGTTTCAATAATTAGTGACAGTCAACCTAGCGCAGAACTGCATGTATTTACTGACAGCTTGCTTATTGGCAAGATATTGTCGCGCTTTCTGCCATATTAGGTTGGTAGCTGATTTCTGCAAGTTGCAACTCAACAGCACCTTGTGAGTACATCTCAAACGGTACAACTAAGTCGCCAAAGCTTGTGCCTTTGTTAGCAAAACACTGTAAATCAATACTAATTGCTGACCAGCCGTGATGAACAATTTGGTTAAGTGCATCGGTAATATCAATTTCGGCACCACAGTTATCGGTTGGGCTTTCCGCCTTTTGACAACGAGTAGCCACAATCACTTTATCTTGCGGTTTGCTATTCACGCTAACAGCAAAATGAAGGGCTGATTTGTTTTCTAACGCTGAGCGTAGATCTTCTCGGAAATTGCTCTTACTCACCAATGATAAACCGGCTTTAACACTGCCATCTAGGGTAATCTGCCTGGCATCTTCTTGTACTTTTTTATCGACGGTACGATACGCTAACCCTTCCAAAACGTGTGTATTCGCATTAGGCTCTAAACGTGTATCGCCAGCATTTAGCCACATCAGCCAAGGCTTATGCATTTTGCCGTCGAAGAAAATTTCTTGCTGAGCGTCTGTCGCTGAAACCTCTACCGTTTCGTCTAACAACTTCGCTAGTACATTTTCATCACTGGTATTTTTATCATAGGTTAACCCAAAACCGTATGGCAGTAATGGGGCATAGTCTTTGTCGCCGCGGTTTACAACGGCTTGCGTTGGGCTTGCTGGCCAAGAAAATGACAGCTTACCGACAAAGTCATGCTGTACTTTCCCTTGTCCATCCGTAAATAAAACATCAGCTACTCCATTACCTTCAGAGCCAGGTAACCAAGCGGCAACAAATGCATCAGATGCATTAAGTTCAGGATTAACCCACATAGGGCGACCACTGATAAATACCGATACTACTGGTATACTTTGCGCTTTAAGGCTTTTAAGTAACGCCAAGTCGCGCTTGTCGCCACGCTGAAAAGCTAAATTATCACGGTCGCCATGGCCTTCCGCGTAGGGATCTTCACCGAATACAACAATCGCTACATCAGGTTTTTCACTGAAGCTACCATCGGTACTTAAGGTCGCTTTGCCGCCTGCTTTAGCAACTTGCTCTGCAATTCCATCGTAGGTTGAACTGCCGCCTGGGAAGTCCTTGTTATTATTGCCTGTGCCTTGCCAAGTAATTGTCCAGCCGCCAGACTGTTTACCAATATTGTCCGCACCGTCGCCAGCAACCAATACATTAGCAGTTGGCGATAATGGCAATAAATTCTCATTGTTTTTTAATAGAACTAAAGATTCGCGCACGGCTTGTCTGGCAACGGCTCGGTGCTCAGCTGCGCCAATTAGCTCTGTTTTACCTGAAAACGGACGATTAGCAGGGCTTGGTTTTTCAAATAATCCAGCGCGAATTTTTACTCGTAAGATGCGGCGTACAGCGTCATCAATGCGCGCCATTGCAATCTCACCGTTGTTAACCTGCGCGATGGTATTTTCATATAAAGGCTTCCACGCCGCGGTTGGCACCATGAAAATATCTAGGCCAGCATTCACCGCTTGCGGGCAACTTTCATTCGTACAGCCTTTAACTTGACCATGGCCATTCCAGTCGCCAACAACAAAACCATCAAAGCCCATTTTGTCTTTCAACACGTCGGTCATCAGGTATTTGTTGCCATGATTTTTCTTGCCATGCCAACTATTAAATGATGCCATCACCGACTGCGAGCCAGCACTTAAGCCACCAACATAACCTTGTGCGTGAATATCAAACAGCTCTTGTTCTGAGGCGACATTATCGCCTTGGTCGTCGCCAGCAACTGTACCACCATCCCCTAAGAAGTGTTTAACGGTTGAAATAACCCGTTGATCGCTCAAGAAATCTCCATCAGCATGTCCTTGCAGACCTTTTACAATCGCAGCTGAGTATTCACGAACGATTTCTGGATCTTCCGAGTAGCCCTCGTAAGTGCGTCCCCAACGGTCATCACGAACAACAGCAACAGTAGGCGCAAACACCCAATCAATCCCCGTGACCATCACTTCTTTGGCGGTAATTTCAGCAATTTTTTCAATTAACGCGGGGTTATTTGCTGCCCCTAAACCAATATTGTGTGGAAACAAAGTGGCGCCAATCACATTGTTATGGCCATGCACGGCGTCTGTTCCCCACATGGTTGGTATGCTGGAGCCATCTAGTGAATCATCAATTGATGCTTGATAAAGCTTTTCAGCTAATGCGATCCAATCTTGTGGTGTCGCATGTTTATTGTTATTCGGAAACGCGCCGCCACCATTGAGGTAAGAGCCAAAGCCGTATTTGCGCATATCTTCTACGGTGATATCACGAATTTCAGGCTGGATCATTTGCGCCACTTTTTGCGCTAGCGTCATACCGCTTAACAAGTGCTCAACTTTCGCTTCTACCTGCGCGTCTTTTTTAACGGCGATATCAAGTGTTGGCCAAATCGCTAAATTGTGCTTTTCTGCACTGGTAGTTACAGATGCCTGGATAGCTGCCGTTTGCTCTACACTGTCGCTTGGTGCTTTTTCTTGAATACATGCCGTGGCCATAAGCGCCAACGGCAGTAAGTAAGCAATTTTATTTTTCTTAAACATAATGTTCGTTAACTTTTTTGTGTTTGTTGTCTAACCCGTATCAAAGAATTGCAGTTAATTTGCATTCATGATGACGGGCTTCCTTGTTTAAACCTTGCTATATCTGCTTTTATACTTGTTTAACTGCCTGCTTTGGCTTGTGACCAATTAAGCCGTAGTAAGCAATATAGAGGTAGCAGAAAATAGGTAAGAAGAACGACAGCTGAACGCCCATAGAATCGGCCAACATACCTTGGAATACTGGGATAATTGCACCACCAACAATAGCCAAACATAAAATCCCCGAACCTTGTGAGGTATGTTTACCAAGACCGGTAATAGCTAAACTGAAAATCGTTGGGAACATTATCGAGTTACATAGGCCAACCGCCAAGATTGCCCACATCGCCAAGTCGCCTTTAGTGAAAATAGCCACAAGGACAAACAACACAGCAAATGCAGCGTTAAACGCTAATACCTTACCCGCAGCGATTTTTTGCATCACCGCAGCGCCGATAAAACGACCCACCATAGCGCCGCCCCAGTAGTAGGCAATGTAAGTGGCTGCATCCGCTTCTTCTAGACCCGCAATATCCGGTTGATTTAAAAAGCTAACAAGAAAACTGCCAATTGCGACTTCACCGCCCACGTAAACAAATATACCGATAGCACCTAGCACTAAGTGGCTGTATTGCCAAGCACTGCCAGAAACCGCTTTGTCTTCATCTGTCTCTACTTGTTCTACAACAGGTAATTTTAAGTATGCAAAAATTGCTGCCAATAACAGCAACATAGAAGCTAACAAAACGTAAGGCATCTGCACTGCTTCTGCACCTGCCGCCGCATTACCGACCTCTGTTGCCGCTTGCTCTAAAATCAAGAATGCACCGAAGAAAGGCGCCACTGTCGTACCTAATGAATTGAACGCTTGTGTCATCGTTAATCGAGAAGAAGCAGTTTCAGGCTTACCAAGGATACTGACATAAGGATTGGCAGAAACTTGCAATAAAGTAATACCACTTGCTAACACAAAGAGTGCTATTAAAAACACTGGGTAGCTTTGCAAAGAGGCTGCGGGATAAAAACCTAAGCAACCAACAGCAGCGATCACTAAGCCAATCACTATACCCTTTTGAAAACCGAGCTTTTTAACCAATACACCCGATGGAATTGACACAATAAAGTAAGCCCCGAAGAAGCAGAATTGAATCAACATGGCTTGTGTGTAGGTTAGATCAAACACCGCTTTTAAATGCGGGATCAATATATCATTAAGGCAAGTGATAAAACCCCACATAAAAAACAGTGAAGTCAATGATGTAAGCGCAAATCGGTAGTTTTCACCGCTTGCACTTACCTTAGTGTTATTCGTCTCTGGTACCGCAGATGCACCTGCCATACAGCCCCCTTAATTATGAATTTTTGTAATAGTAGAGAAAGCAACTTGCGACACTAGCGCACGATATGCAGTAACATGAAATACGTCGCTACGCGCCCTGCGTTTTCACGCAATTTATTGACGTTAGAGTTGATAACTACTACTCTAATCAATGTAAGCGCTTTCACTCCCCATTATTAAAAACCAACAAGGGTTGTTTTTCAATACATTTGTAAGCGCTTTCAATCTTTCTTGAACTCAGTATAACGTAATTCAAAATGGTCGCAGATAATGTGCCCAATTAAATAGGTAAAAGTGAATGAATAAACTAGAGCTACCCGCTAACTCAACCATGTTAAATAAGGATTTTGTTTATGGTGTTGCAACGGCTTCATTTCAGATTGAAGGCGGTATTGACGACAGGTTAGCTTGTATTTGGGACACTTTTTGTGCCACCGAAGGCAAAATTGCCGACAGCTCTAATGGCGCTATCGCCTGCAACCATTACGAAAAATGGCAAGACGATATCGAGCTTATTGATTCATTGGGGGTAGACGCCTATCGCTTGTCAATTTCATGGCCTAGAGTCATGAACCAAGATGGCTCTGCTAACCAACAAGGCTTGGACTTTTACATTGCTATTTTAGATGCGTTAATTGCACGCAATATTAAGCCTTTTGTCACCCTTTACCACTGGGATCTACCACAGCACCTTGAAGACAATGGTGGCTGGTTAAACCGAGACACTGCCTACAAATTCCAAGAATACGTCGAGCTAGTAACCAAAGCATTTGGCGATCGTGTTCATTCTTACGCAACGCTAAACGAACCTTTCTGTAGTGCCTACCTTGGTTATGAAGTGGGTATTCATGCGCCGGGCAAAGTAGGTAAAGAGTTTGGCAAGAAAGCTGCTCACCATTTGCTGTTAGCGCACGGTTTAGGAATGAAAGTGCTACAAAAAAACAGCCCAAATACTATGAACGGCATTGTGCTGAATTTCACTCCTTGTTATCCAGAAACCTCTGCAGATCAAGCAGCAGCGAATTACGCGGATGATTATTTTAACCAGTGGTATATCAAGCCGATACTTGATAAAGCTTATCCAGAAATTATTGACGACTTGCCAAAGTCGCAACAGCCTGAAGTATTTGATGGTGACTTTGAGATTATTAGTCAGCCGCTAGATTTCCTTGGTATTAACTTCTATACACGTGCAATTTATACCTCGCATGATGAAGAAATTTTTGAACAACTACCACCACCAGCACCAATAACCGCCATCGGCTGGGAGATTTACCCTTCATCGTTTACTAAGTTACTTACGGATTTAAACACCCGTTACCAACTGCCGCCGATTTACATTACCGAAAACGGCGCGGCAATGGCTGATACCTTCGTTGATGGACAAGTTAACGACCTAGATCGCCTAAACTATTACCAGCAGCATTTAGTTGCGGTGAACAATGCAATTGAGCAAGGCGTTAATGTTCAAGGCTATTTTGCTTGGAGCTTAATGGATAATTTTGAATGGGCTGAGGGCTATCTAAAACGCTTTGGTATTGTTCATGTTGATTATGACACGCAACAACGTACGATAAAGCAAAGTGGCCTCGCCTATCGTGATTTGATTTTAAGCCGACCTTAAAAAAAGCACCGATAAAAATAATAATTAGGTATAAAACTTAGGTAATACAAATGACAGCAAACAGCAGCGTTAGTGTACGTGAAAAAATCGCCTATGGCCTTGGCGATACCGCGAGTAACATTATTTTCCAAACGGTCATGATGTTTTTAATGCTTTACTACACTGATGTTGTTGGTTTATCGCCAGCGGTAGTTGGTACCATGTTTTTAGTTGTGCGCGTGGTCGATGCGATTACCGACCCATTAATGGGAACACTAGCCGATCGCACTCACACTAAATGGGGACACTTTCGCCCTTACCTGCTCTGGCTAGCGCTGCCATTTGCCATTATCAGTGTGCTCGCATTTACCACTCCTGACTTGCAAGGTACCAGTAAACTGGTTTATGCCTTTACTACCTATACGCTGTTGATGATTGCCTACACGGCAATCAATATTCCTTATTGTGCGCTTGGCGGCGTATTAACGGCTGATGCCAAAGAGCGCGTCACCGTGCAATCGTATCGTTTTGTCTTTGGTATGCTCGGCGGCGTTATTGTCGCAGGTTGCACCATGCCGTTAGTGGAGTTTTTCGGACAAGGAGATAACGCTAAGGGCTATCAGTACACGATGGCTGCGATGAGTACCATGGGGCTGATTATGTTTTTATTGTGCTTTATCGGCACTAAAGAGCGTATCGAACAGCCAAAAGAGCAAGAAGTGAGTTTATTAAAAAGCGCTCGATCACTATGGCAAAACGATCAATGGCGAATCCTCTGTTTAGCCGCGCTATTTTTACTCACCGGGCAAGTGTTGCGATTTACCTTAGCCGTATACTACGTCAAATATTACCTAGGGCGTGAAGACTTGATCACTTCATTTATGACCCTAGGGGTGGTTGCCAGTATGGTAGGCTGTGCGCTCGCACAACCACTGGCTAAGCGGGTATGTAAAATTAAGGCCTATATTAGCCTTCAGTTTATTGCCGCGACCATTTGCTTATTAAGTTTCTTTATTGGTGCCGATCAACTGGTACTCGCTTTTGTCGCTTTTATTTTATGGAAGTTCTTCCTCGACATGGCAACACCACTGCTGTGGGCCAAAATGGCCGACACCATAGATTACGGTCATGAAAAAACGGGCATTCGTATTACTGGGCTGGTTTATTCTGGTGTTATCTTTTTCATCAAAATGGGGGTAGCTCTTGGTGGCGCAATTGCCGGTTGGTTGCTGGCTTACTATCAATATCAACCAGATGTTGGCCAAACCGAAGCAACCCAGCAAGGTATTTTGTTATCGTTTACGGTATTACCGGCGTTAGGTTCATTTTTAGTTGCGGCGATCATGACCCGCTACACCTTAACATCAAATAAACTAGAAACGATCCAAGGCAAGCTAAAACACAATGCATTAACCTCTGGTTAACAAAGATTATCTTAGGTATGATTGCCGGCCATTTGGTCAAAGAACAACAGCAAGGTAGTTAGTAGCGCTCATGGCAACGATTTATGAAGTATCAAAATTAGCTGGTGTATCACTCGCAACGGTTTCTCGCGTAATGAATAATAATGCGCGTGTTAGCGATAAAACCAAGCAAAAAGTGCTTGATGCCATGAATGAGCTTGGTTACAGACCCAATGCAAGCGCCCGTTCGCTAGCATCAAACCGTAGTGACTCGGTGGGTATTATGGTGTCTGAGCTACATGGTCCTTTCTTTGGTCAAATGATGGCTGGTATTGAATCAGAGCTAAGAGCCGCAGGTAAACACGTTATCTTCACTACTGGGCATTCAGAAGAAGACCGAGAAAAAGACGGTATCGAATTTTTAATGGGCCGTAATTGCGACGCCATTATCATTCATGTTGAAGCGGTAACAGATGACTACTTAGTCGAGGTTAGCCAAGGCAATACGCCTATTTATCTACTTAGCCGCTATGTTGAGCAGCTTAAAGAAAAGTGCATTAGCTTAGACAATGAAGTTGGTGGTTATTTGGCAACAAAAGCGCTGATTGATCACGGCCATAACAACATTGCTTACATCGCAGGACCACAATTTAAAGCAGATGCCAGCAATCGACTGCTAGGTCATAAGCGCGCACTGCAAGAACATGGAATCGAATTTAATAGCGACTTATTGTTCATTGGCGACTTCAAGGAAACTGGTGGCAGTGAAGGATTAAAGCATTTTATCGACAATCAATTGAGTTTTAGCGCTGTCGTTTGTGCGAATGACGAAATGGCATCTGGTGCCATGAAGTATGCACGTGAGCACGGCTATACACTGCCCAACGATTTATCGGTGATCGGGTTCGATAATGTTATTTTTGCCAACTACCTCTACCCTACTTTGACCACCATTGATAACCCTGTTGAAAAAATGGGTCGCATGGCCGCTAAAATGGTGCTAACCGATATTTATAAGCGTAAAGACTTATCAATTGAACGCGTTTTTGAGCCTAGCCTTATAGTGCGCAATTCAATCGTAGAAAGTAAATAACCTCAGCTCTGAGTAAGTTCCTATAGCTGGCTTTAAGGTTCACTTGCTCCTACAGCAGCCAACCTCAAAACTTGCATTTGCACATTTTTTATACCAAACTTTGCATATGCATTTAGGAGGCCTAATGACTGCTGTTCCGAAATTTGACACAAATTCGTCAAGCCAAGCGATATATTCTGGCGCTGATGATCATCACAATACCGATCAACAACGCAGTGAAGCGCACGTGATCATCAAAGCGTTTAACAATGCCTGTCAGTCACTCAATGTATCAACACAAGAAAAAGTCGCTATTTCTGGCGTTAATGCCTCAACGCTTTCACGCAATCAACACAAAGGATTCTCGCCTAAATCTAAAACAGGTGAAATTTTGCTGCACTTTATCCGTTTGTATCGCTCACTTTTCGCGATAGCAGGTGGTGATGAAGCTTTTATGCAACATTGGTATCGCACACATAATAACGCCTTAAATGGAATCCCAGCAGAAATTTGCCCGACCATTGAAGGTTTATATCGGACCAATCAATATTTAGATGCAATGCGCGGCAAAATTTAACGTCCGCTAACTCCGGTAGCGCTATTTCGTTACTTTATATAGCTTCGGTACTGTTATATAGCTTCGTTACTGTTACTTAGTTTAGTTACATTGCCAACACGCAACCTTAATCGCATAGAAATGGAGCTTCTATGATAAACGACATCATTGCTGCCTGCCCCAAGCATACCGCCTATTCAAATCATGTATTTCGCATTGTTGAAACGCAAGAATACGCCGCAACCACTAAAATTGTTGATGATTTAAGTGAACAACATTTACTTGAACAGTTATTAGATGAGGTGAAACCCGCCTATCGCCCAGCAACTGAAGAGCTGCACTATTTAATCAGCACGCCTTTTCGCTACCCACCACTTAAATACGGTTCACGCTTTGGCGATATCACAATGCCCAGCTATTTTTATGGTGCTGAGCAAATCTCAACGGTATTGGTAGAGTGTGCGTATTATCGTTTCGTGTTTTTGCACGATATGGCAACCCCGTATGAAGGTACCATTCAATCTGAACACTCTATTTTTAGCGTTAAAGTACGCACAACACGTTGCAGCGATTTAACTAAACTCGCCGAGCAAGACTACCTCAGTGCCATTAGCTCGGCGACCAGCTACCAAACCTCACAAGCCATAGGTAAACACCTAACACAGCAGCAAAGAACAGAAGTTATCCGCTTTTATTCAGCCCGAGACAAACATGATATAAATCGGGATATGGAACGAGGTGTGAACTTGGCGGTTGCAACGCCAGACGCCATAAAATCAAAAAAGCCAGAGCAAATGCAGCTCTGGCTTTGTCAAACGAATAACGAAAGTGTCGCTTTTTCTGCTCAGGGTCAGCAACCAAGCATCTTTTCCCGCGAAGCATTTTTGTTAGATGGTCAGCTGGCTAAGCCTTTTTAGCCAGCTCTTAAGCTCTTTTAGGTTTAGTTTCTTTATGCTTTAGTTACTTTAATGCGATAGAAAATACTATACAGCACTGGCACAGCGACTAGGGTTAACAGCGTTGCAAATGCTAAACCGCCCATAATGGTCACTGACATATCGGCAAAGAAAGGATCTGCAATCAACGGCATCACCCCTAAAATAGTGGTAATCGCAGCTAGCGATACAGGGCGTAAACGACTTAAGCTCGCATCAACAATTGCCAGACCTTTTGCTTTACCTTCTTCAATTTGCAGATCAATTTCTTCCAGTAACACAATGGCATTTTTAATTAACATACCAAATAAACTCAAGAAACCAAGCAACGACATAAAGCCAAACGGTAAATCAGCAATTAATAAACCTGCGACTACACCAACAATCGCCATTGGCACAACAAGCCAGATGATCAACGGCTGACGAGTGCGGCCAAATAGCAGCACGCTAATAATAAACATCACCAAGAAACCTAACGGTAACCCTTTACCCAATGCAGCTTGTGCATCGCGTGAAGACTCAAACTCTCCACCCCACTCTAAGTGGTAGCCGTCAGGCAGTTCAATAGCTTCTATCAGTGGACGCATACGGTTAAACGCTGCTCCTGCCGTTTCGTTATAACCTGCTTCCGCCATTACAGTTATGGTTCTAACGCGATCGCGGCGGTTAATCAGCATTTCTTCACTATCGAAACTGGTATTGCCACTCACCTGGCGAAATGGAATATAAGTACGTTGACTGGCACTCCACACTAAACCATTTTCTAGCTCGCTAAGTTGCGCTGGTCCCGACTCCCCCTGAGTCACTCGATTTTTCGCCACAATTGGGTATAAATAATCGCCCTCTTGCAACTGCCCTACAGTTAACCCATTAGTGTAGAACTGCACAGTTTGATTAAAGTCACTGCGCGAAACTCCAGCCATACCCGCTGCGTTTATGTCATATTCAGGCATTAACACCATGCCTTTAGTTCGCCAATTATGGCGGACGTCTCGAATATTACCGTCTTGCTGATACAAGGTTTTTGCTTGCTCGGCTAAATCTCTTAGCACCACAGGGTCTGGCCCTGAAAAGCGCACTTGCAGCTTTGCTCCTGAACTTGGGCCAAATTGCATAACTTCTGGATAATAATTAGCGTTCGGATTAATTGCTTGTAATCGCTCGCCTAAGTCCTTGGCAATGCGAGGAATATCTTTCGCATCGTCAACACGCACTAAATACATGCCGTAACTTTCGTTAGGCATTTGCGGCCCGTAAACTAAGGTAAAACGCTCCGCGCCACGACCAATAAAAGTCGTTAATGAGCTTACACCTTCAGTTTCCAAAATGAGTGATTCGCCAGCCTTCATGTACTTTTCTGTTGCACGAATGTCGCTATCTTGTGGCCCCCAATAATGGACAAAGAAGTTAGGAGTGTTAGATGGTGGAAAAAAGCCTTGTTTGATCAAACCAAAACTTGCATAAGCACCAATAGTGATCACCAGCAAAACAAGTACTGACAAGCCACGGTAATGCAATGCATTGCGCAATAAGACTAAATAACCACGATGAAAGAAAGAGTGCTGCTCATGTTCCGTTTCAGTTGCTGCTACTTTGTAGAAGTATTTGCCTAGTAACGGCGTTAACGACACCGCAAGTACCCAACTTAGCATCAATGAAATTAGCACAACCGCAAACAACGAGAATAAGAATTCACCTGTTGCGTCATCAGACAAGCCAATGCCACTAAATGCCGCAATACCAATAATGGTCGCGCCTAAAAGCGGCCATTGAGTGCGCTTTACAATAAAACTGGCAGATTCCAGTGCGGACTTGCCTTTTTCCATACGCAACATCATGCCTTCAGCAACCACAATGGCATTATCCACCAGCATCCCCATCGCGATCACCATAGCACCAAGCGAAATACGCTCTAGTTGCAGGCCATACAGCCACATTATCAGTACTGTGCCCAATACTGTGACGAGCAAAGTGCCACCAACTACGACACCTGAGCGCCAGCCCATAAAAATACACAGCGCAATCGTCACCACAGCAACCGACATTTCAAGGTTTAAAATAAAACCATCAACCGCTTTATCAACGATTTTAGCTTGGTTGTAGATAGGCGATACATCGATACCCGCAGGCAAACCGGCGAGTACATTCGCAAGTTTTGCTTCAATGCGCTCACCAACTTCCACGATGTTGACATCGTTTTGCGCCGAGATACTTAGGGTTATCGCACTTTCGCCATTGTAGCGCTTAAGATCAGAAGGAATATCAACAGGCTGCAAACTTAACGTCGCAACATCTTTGATTTTGATCGACGCATTGCGACCAGGTAAAACGAAAGAAATATTCTCAATTTCAGCTATTTTGTCAGTTGCCGCAGATACCGGAATACGAATTTGCTTGTCGCCAACATGCAAACGGCCGCCCGCAAATGGCTTTAAGTTACTCGCCAGAATTTGTTCAATATCAGGAAATGAAAGCCCTAAACCAGCAATTTGATAAAGGTCAATTTCCGCAACAATTTGCTCTTCTAGAATGCCGCTAACAGCAACTTTTGCGACGCCATCTACCGTTAATAATTCACGGCGAATAATGCGCGAGAATTCACGCATTTGGTAAGCAGAAAAATCTGGTGCCGTAAGTGCGTAGTAAATACCAAATACATCACCAAAATCATCAATCACTACCGGCTGGCTTGCTCCTAACGGTAAATCTGCTCTTACATCACGCAAACGTTTGCGCAATTCATCCCAAATTTGCGGTAGCAGTGGTCCGTCAAGGTTCGATTTTACTTCCATGGTAATGCGTGAAAAGCCCGGTTTACTCTCTGACTCAACCCGCTTTAACTGCCACATTTGTTGCAGCGCGATTTCCAGTTGCTCCGTAACTTCTTTTTCAACCTTTTCCGCATTTGCGCCCGGATAATAGGTCATGATCACCGCTTGCTTGATGGTAAAAGCAGGATCTTCCAAACGGCCAATATCATTTAGGCCAATGACACCACCAACCAAGAAACACAGGGTAATAAGCCAAACATTAATCGGCCGAGTAAGTGAATAACGTGCGATATCCATATTAGAAATCCGCCTGATATTCTTTAACTTTTAACCCTTCGCGCATTTGCTGAACAGCCGCTGAAACAACCTTGTCACCAGCTTTTAAGCCTTTGCCAATTAATGCAAATTCACCGCTAATTGCAGCAATTTCAACAGATGCCTTAGCCACGGTATTTGTGTTTTTATCGAACTTCCACACAAAAAATCCGCTGTCTTTACTGCCAGTTAGGGCATTTAACGGTACCACGAGTGCTGCTTGGCTTTCGTGAACGTCACTTACTTTAACGGTTGCACGAGAACCTGGGTAAAAGAGCTCCGACGCTTCGCCGTCAATTGCAAACGTAATTTTGTAGGTTTGGGCAATCGGGTCTGGTGTTGTTTCATGCTCAACATAATGAATATCAAATACTTGCTGCTCATGACCAATCACCGAGGCCGTCGCCTTAATTTCGCGATTACCTGCATTGGCCGTCATTACGCGCTCGGGTACTTCAAATGAAAAATATAACTCTGAACGATCTTGGATATTTGCAACGGTATCACCAGCACGAATATAGCTGTTATTTTCGATAGAGCGTGTGCCAATAACGGCATCAAAAGGTGCGCGAATTGTGCAGTAGCTTAAATCTTGCTCGGCATCTTCAAGGGCAATTTTGGTGAGTGTAAATAGTGACTGCGCATCGTCTAATTCGCGCTGTGAGGCAACGTTCTTTGCATGAACTTCTTCAATGCGGCGCAGCGCTCTAGCAGCATCTTGATGGCGAGTGCGACTTTCTTCAACCTTACGACGAAACGGTGCAGGATCAATTCTCGCCAGCACTTCACCTTTTTTCACTAGGCTACCTTCGATAAGATTTTCTTCAATTAAGCGGCCAGAGACTTCAAATTTAACATCAACGTCTTTTACTGCTGAAACAATCGCAGGAAATTCATAAACTTCATTAATATTTGTTGCATTAACTTCGGTTAATTGCACAACTAATGGTGGCTTTTCAGCCACTTCTACAGATTGCTCTGAACACGCTTGTAAAGTAAGCGCCATCATCACGATTAAAATACGAAACACATCAACTCCAGTAGTTTGTTACATACCAACAATGGAAATTTTTAAGCTGAGTAAGGTAGCAATTTGGGGTTAGCCTTTTTTCGCTTGTTGGGGCTTGGTATAGCTTGCTGAATTAATAGCAACTAGCCCGCCGTTTTAACCATACTCAAAAGTAATTTGTGTAAACACTAGGTTTACATCATGACAGGCATGCTAACACAGGTTTACACATTTGTATAATGTGTAAACCTGTTTCGTATTTGTATTGTTTATGCATAGACAACACATTATTATTAGCGCATCTATGAACCCCCGCTTGGATTGATTGTTTTGCCTAAATCAGTTGGAAAAATTGTAAGTGCCGCACGAGAATGCTTTTTTCAGCATGGCTATCACGCCAGTAATGTCTCGTTAATTGCGCGGTATGCAGGTATTTCACGAGCAACGATTTATAAAAACTTCAGCTCAAAAGAAGCCTTGTTCCAAGCCATGGTACAACGCCAATTTGCTGAATATGATATTGCGTTAAACCAATACGCCGAAGCGAATGGGGATTTTTGGCAAGAAACAGAAAACCTGTTTGTTAATCGCTGCCAAGGCGTATTTGACGATATATCAAGCCAAGTCATTCGAACTGAATTGGTTCATGCGGGTCACTCCCTTTGCCAAGCGCTTATGGACAAAGAGCAAGAAGATATGCTCGGCGTTATTATCAATCGCATTGAACAAGAAATTGCCGCAAATCGATTAACCCTTGAAAGAATCAACATGACATCCGCACAATTTGCCAGTGCGATGCAATCAATGCCAATTGGTATTTTCTTTTCCAGCAACGAGGCTAATGATTTAGGGTCGCTAAAACAAGTATTAACTATCTTCCGCGTTGCAACCGAAATAAGTCACTAGGCCACAGCTCTTTCAAAAAACTGGTTAGTCCGGCGACTTTTTCACACATCCAGCGAGCTCAAACTTTCATTAACGCGCAAACATTCCTTCAAGTTATAGCCTTTTCACCCAATGGAATAGATATCACTATTATCACCAAGATATACTGCTAAAATCATTACAAAAATAACCACAGCAGGCAGCCCATGAGCAAACTATTTTCGCCGAAATTATTGAGCTTGGCGACTCTCGCCCTTTCATTGTCTCCTTCATTTATTAGTTATGCCGACACAAGGTTTAGCGCAAAGGTTGCAGATGAAAACAACCAGCCTATTGCTGGCGTAGACGTCAGCATTAACGGGCAAAACGTTCGGTCGAACCGACAGGGTGAGTTCACGCTTAATTTGCCAGAGCAAAATTACTATCAAGTAACGTTAAGCAAAGGTGACTACTACCAACGCGTTCATACCTTTAGTCATAAAGAGCTGAAAAACCTTAACACCAAGGCACCATTTCAATTGATTGAGAAAAAGAGCGGTCGAGTGATGTTTGCCTTTGGCGGCGACGTGATGATGGGGAGACGCTACTACAAACCCTACTTTGACGATCCCGTACTTATCAAGCCTGATTCAATTTTGCCTGACAGTAAAGCCTTAGTTGAGCATGTAAAACCCTACATGGCCTTGGCCGATATCGCGGCCGTTAACCTTGAAACTCAATTAGCGGCAGACGAGCCAACACAGCGCCTGCAAAAGTCGGTGACCTTTTATTCAGCGCCAGAAACCGTTACCGCGTTGCAATGGGCAGGCATTGATTACGTTACTTTAGGCAACAACCATACATTCGATTACATGGACGAAGGGTTAACATCAACACTAAACGCTCTAAACGAAGCCAAACTCCCCTATTCTGGTGCGGGTTATAATGAAGCAGAAGCACTCAAACCCTACAATATGACTGTCAACAACCAACCACTGGCACTATTGGGTTATGTTGGCTGGCATGGTGATAAAAAGCCCACGCAAACGGCAGATGCCCATCAAGGTGGTGCGGCCTTTGGCAATATGGAAAATATTAAACAATCGGTAAGCGGCGCCAAACAACAGGGTAACTTGCCTATCGTGCAGTATCACGGCGGATTAGAGTACGTTAAAGAGCCAACCGGCGTTACCGAACAGCGCTTAAAATCAGCGGTAGATAACGGCGCAGCACTGGTCGTTGCACATCACCCACATGTCACCCAAGGTATTGAGTTATATAACGGCAATTTAATTGCCTATTCAATGGGTAACTTTATTTTCGACCAAAACTTTAGTGCCACACAACACAGCTACATTTTATACGTTTGGCTAGATGACGGCGAATTTAGTCGCGCAGAGTTAGTGCCAATTTATGTAAAAGACTACAAACCAACACCAGCAATGGACGACGAACGCAATCGCGCACTAACTCGTATCGCTACCTTGTCGGCAAAGCGTAATACCCATGTTGCTAACCACCATGGACATGGCGTTATTTCTGCGGCAAACACTGTAAAACAAAGTGAAAAGAGCAAGCTTGCTCAAGCATATCGCCTTGATGTTAGCAAGAAGACTACATTGCCTATTCCGTACAAAGCTTGGTCTGAGCAAGTTCAAAAAGTTGAATTACCAAACGCTGGCTTACCAAACACTGACTTACCTAACAATGATTTGCAATACCGTTTGGGTAGTAACTTAGTCAATGGCAGCGACTTTGAACAATTTATTTGGTTTAACGCGCCAGAGCGCAATTTCAAATTACCTAAACAATGGCAATTGGTTACAGGCGGTTATCAAAGCAAACAAGCGATGCAATTAACCGTAGATAAGAACTCAACAAGCTTATTCGGCATGAAGCACTTTCGCCGCGTTTACGCAGCAGATAATCCAATGACTATGACCTTACAAGCAAAAACAGATAAGCCTGTGAAGGTGAATGTTTATTGGCAGGGCCGTAAAAGCGGACAAAAGCTATTAGATGCTTACGCCGAAAGCCCTAAACATTTTATTAAATCGTTTGACCTTGCACAAAGTAATGATTGGCAAGCGCTTGAAGTTGACTTTGACTCACCGCGCATACGCTATCGCAGTTACCGCGTACTCGTTGAGTTTGAGAATATGAAAAACAGCGATGCAAATGTTTTGTTAGATAACTTTGCACTAGTTGAATGGCATACCGCGTTCCAGCAAAACGTTAAGCCATTTACCCTAGATGAAGATGGCCAAATGGCTGACTATATTGGCGTGAATAAAACTGCTAGCAAAGCAATAACAATAAAAAGCCACTAGTTACTAACACTTATCACTCAAAACCATTGTTATAAAAGCTTACTTAGTGAACTTCGCTAAGTAAGCTTTTTTCTACCATAACAATTAATATTAGAGGTAAAGAATCTAGTGTTCCTTTATCTTGTTTATGCACTACCGCTGCTCTATTTTCACCAATGTTTTACTTACTGCGTTGCAATGATGAATATAAATTGAATACTAAATTCCGTGCTAAGAAACTACAAAATGTTATGTAAACAAGATAGGCAGCGTTACGCTGTTAAAGTAAATAATAACCCACCATCAACTCGCTAGTGTATTCAGCTATATAAAACCTGAAAAATCTCTTTTCCTGCGCTAAAAATTACTCTTAAATTTTTTGCTTTAAACCCAAGACAAAAACACTGTGTTTATACTCATAAGCAGGAGATTTAAACACTATTCAGGATCGTGGACACTTTGTCCAAGTTTATCCTCCGCTATATTAGCCAAGGTAAAAAGCCTTGAAATATTATTAACCTAGCGTATGGTTAAAAATCATTAAGAATGTTATTGGACAAAATGTTGGCAGAAACTTGGACATTTTGTCGGATAATAAATTGTTAGGTGTACCAGATGGATTTGAGTAAACAAGAACAATTCGATTTACTTGAAAAGTTCAATGTTTATGAACTTCAGCAAAAATTTGGCTGGGAAGAACTTTATGATGTTTTCACCATAAGTCGTGAAGAGTACATTAACTGGGAAGTTCAACAACCTATAAGCTCGGGTGTTAGAAGGAAAAAAGAGACATTTGATGGTCTTTATTTCATAGAAGCTAACGGTCAATATGAGGTTTACTGGCAAGAACGTGGCATCATAAATGGGTTGGAAGCTTTTAGCGAATATAGTTCTGCACGCAGATGTCTAGCCGAGGGAACAGTTCCATACTTTTTGTATAAAGAACATAGAATACACAAAGAGTTTAAAGGCACACCTAACAAGCCAATGCAGAGAGGGACTTTTAAAAGTTGGCTCGCTCACTGCGTTCGTTATTTTAGCCAACTATTTAAAAGCCCCTGATTGGGGCGTTAGGTGTCATTCGTATTGCATTGAAGTTGTTAATCTTTCAGGCAATTTGTAATATCAAAGACAGGCATACTTAAAGGGAATTTTCTTTAGCTTTAATGGATTGACTCCACGCCCTACTTTCCATTAGCCAGTTAACCTTTTAAGTATTGTTAAAAATTTAAACTTAGGTGTTTTTCCAAGTGCTCAGGTTTTGGCGGCGAAGCCGCGAGAGTTGGGCTGAACACCTAACAAGTAGTTCAATCGGACTTGTAACGCTTGTCTCAGTTTTTGCAAATAGCGCAAAAACACAAGCCAACCATTACAAGCCGGTTAACTAAAGCGTTAGGTACACATGGATAGAAGTGTGAAAAACGATAAAATTGTGAAAATAGCAACGGAACTTAAGTTGCTTATTTCGACAGCAAGAATGCAGTTTCCGGAATCTGCGGAGTCACTTGAGCAGATTATTCCTTTCGTTGACAACGCTATATCTGATGCACCAATTGTCCCTCAACGATTACGTTTTGATTATCTGTTTATTGAAGGTGAATTGGCTAGCAATACCGAGCTAGCTGACCTGTACTCCAAATTTGCTAACCTTTACGAAGGCTTGGAGATATAGTTTACCTAACAAGCGCATTAACAAGGACAATGCAGTTCCCCCGTTTTAGTGGACACCTCCTTATCTCAATGAGGAGGCTATTATGCCCAGATATACCAACCCCAGAAAAACATGGTTTTACCCAGTTGA
>NZ_JBQRUO010000010.1:0-81408 GCF_053485855.1 Thalassotalea montiporae | reverse complement strand
CATGCCGAACTCAGAAGTGAAATGCAACTGCGCCGATGGTAGTGTGGGAGGTCCCATGTGAGAGTAGGTCATCGCTAGGCATCTAATTAAGAAAAGCCCTTGTCTTAAGACAAGGGCTTTTTAATTAACGCTCTTATTGCTTAGTAATTAATTCAGAAATTTTAAATACTAATCAATAACAGTTTTTTGCTGGTGACCATAGCATTGTAGAACCACCTGATCCCTTGCCGAACTCAGAAGTGAAATGCAATTGCGCCGATGGTAGTGTGGGAGTTCCCATGTGAGAGTAGGACATTACCAGCACCTCTTTATAAAGCCTAGCTCTAATGCTAGGCTTTTTTCTTTCTAAAACAGCATTCATCTTTAAGAGCAGCCTATGTCGTGGCAACCAAGTATGGATTGGGAAACTGCACAGCAGCGTGCAAAGTTACTCTCTGTAATCAGAACATTCTTCAATAAGCGTAATGTCGTAGAAGTTGAGACACCACAAATGTGTAGTGGCACGATCACTGATGTACATTTAGATCCCATCCCCACTTCTTATGATTGGCATCAAGATGGTGCTTGCCAACTTTATTTGCAAACTTCTCCTGAATATCCGATGAAGCGTTTACTAGCATCAGGGTATCAATCTATCTATCAAATCGCTAAAGCCTTCAGAAATGAAGCTGAGGGAAGATTGCATAATCCAGAATTTACGATGTTGGAGTGGTATCGCGTTGGCTTTTCAATGGAGGAGCTTATGAACGAAGTGAGCGAACTGTTAATGGAAGTGTTAGCTGTCAAAGAGACAGAGGTATGTAGTTATGAACAAGTCTTTTTAACCTATACATCCATTAACCCTTTAGACACGTCACGAGCAGATTGTCTTAGCTTTATTAATCGTCAAGGTAAGCTAGAGCCTTGGCTTGAACAAACAACTTCAGTTGATACCTTATTACAGTTTATTTTTTGTGAGTGGATTGAGCCTAAGATTGGTCAGAAAGTTCCTTGTTTTGTTCATAGCTTTCCAAGTAGTCAAGCATCATTAGCTACGATAAATAATGCCGATACTAGGGTGGCGAATCGATTTGAATGTTACTTCAAGGGAATAGAGCTGGTTAATGGCTTTCATGAGTTAACTGATCAAGCGCAACAATTACAGCGTTTTGAGGAAGATAACCAACAGAGAGAGCTAATGGGGTTAGAGTCGAGAGCAATTGATCAAAAGTTTATTTCGGCTTTGTCTCATGGATTACCTGCTTGTTCAGGAGTTGCGTTGGGCATTGATCGATTAATGATGTTAGCCCTAGAAAGGGAATCAATTAAAGAAGTGATGACGTTCACTACCCGCAACGCATAGTAAAAGAGCGTGTAAAGTTACATAATTTAGCAATTATCCTGTGTGATACTATACCTAATGTGATATAGTATCAAAAGGTCAATGATAGAGGTAAACAAGTGTTAGATAGAATTGGTATAGCAGCAACATCATTATGTGCATTACATTGCATTCTGCTGCCTATTTTATTACCGGCATTACCACTGTTAGGACTAAGCTTTTTGGCAGATCATACGTGGGAATTTGTATTCTTAATTGCCACAGCAATGTTAGGCACATTTGCTTTGTTTTCAGGCTTTAGACGTTATCATCGTAAGCTTTATCCATTTTATCTGTTGTACTTAGGCGTTGCTGTTTATTGGCTTCGACACGACTTTGGTGAAGCGTATGAGCCGTTTTTTGTTATCTTCGGTGCCGTATTAATTGTCGCTGCCCATTTTATTAATATGAAGCTATGCAATAGCTGTAAGCAATGCACAGAGCACGACTGCACCTCTTAAGCGCAGTCGTCAATTACTCTTCTACATATCAAAATCTTTTAATTTTCTCGTTAACGTATTCCGTCCCCAGCCAAGTTTCTTAGCTGCTTCTTGTTTGTGACCGCCAGTAAATGACAGCGCGCGTTGCAACATAATCTTTTCAAATTCTGGTGTCGCTTCATCAAGAATCGCACTACGTCCTTTAGCGAGTTGTTCATCCATCCATTGGCTTAATAGCGATTGCCAAGATTCCCCTTCGCCAGCCTGTGGCAATGGAGTGTCATGCAACTCTTCTGGTAAATCTTCAGGCAATATTTCTTTACCACTAGCCATCACGGTTAAAAAGCGGCATATGTTCTCTAGTTGACGAACGTTACCCGGCCAGTTGCTTAACATCAGCTGAGTAACAGCATCTTTATGCAAAATCTTGGGTTCGACACTAAGTTCATCTGCTGCCAGTTTCAAGAAGTGATTTGCCAGTTGCTCAATGTCTTCTTTGCGTTCTCTCAGTGCTGGTAATTGAATTCGGATTACATTAAGGCGGTGAAATAAGTCTTCTCTAAAATCGCCGCTTCTGACTTTTTCTTCTAGGTTTTGGTGGGTGGCTGCGATAATGCGCACATCTACACGAATAGGGGAATGACCGCCAACGCGATAAAACTGACCGTCTGCAAGCACGCGAAGTAAACGTGTTTGTACATCGAGTGGCATATCGCCAATTTCGTCCAAAAATAGTGTGCCGTTATGGGCTTGTTCGAATCGACCTTGGCGCACAGAGTTAGCACCGGTAAAGGCACCTTTTTCATGACCGAATAATTCTGATTCGATCAAATCCCTAGGAATTGCCGCCATGTTAAGTGGAATAAAGGTTTCGCTAGAGCGTGGGCTGTGCATATGCAATGCGTGAGCAACGAGCTCTTTACCCGTACCCGACTCACCATTGATTAACACACTGATGCTAGAACGAGATAATCGACCGATAGCACGAAAGACTTCTTGCATCGCAGGTGCTTCACCAATAATGCCAACACTTGTTGGCGCCGCTTGGCCTTTTTTCGCTTTAGCACTTTGCTCTTTAACATGTGCTAGTGCTCTTCGAGTAAGTGCAACCGCATCGTCAATATCAAAAGGTTTTGGTAAATACTCAAAAGCACCGCCTTGGTAGGCATTAACCGCACTATCAAGGTCTGAGTGTGCGGTCATGATAATAACCGGAATATCTGGATAATGTTGGCTGATCTGGTTAAGTAATGCCATACCGTCCATATTAGGCATGCGAATATCAGAGATTATTACCTCTGGTTGGCCATGATCTAAAGCCGTTAATAAATTCTGGGCGTTCTCAAAAGAGGCGCAGCTTATTTCTGCACTTTTAAATGCCTTTTCCAGCACCCAACGAATTGAGCTGTCGTCGTCTACTATCCATACTTGTTCGGCAATCATACTTAAATCTCTTCACTCTTCCCTTCAGATAAGGGTAATAAAATCATAAACTCAGTGCGGCCAGGGCGACTGATACAGGAGAGTTTCCCTTTGTGTTGGTTAATTAGTGTTTGGGAAATTGAAAGCCCAAGGCCAGTACCGTTTGAGCGTCCTGAAACCATAGGGTAAAAAAGGGTGTCTTGAATATCTTCTGGAATGCCTGGGCCAAAATCAATGATACTAATCAATATTGATAACTTAACGCGCTTGCCGTTGATTGTTTGATTACTGGCAATACGCGTTTTTAGTGTAATGCTGCTTGCCGGCTCGATCGCTTGAATCGCATTGTTTACGATGTTTAATATGGCTTGTAACAGCTTGTCTTCATCAAAAGCAATTTCTGGAATTGAAGGATCGTAATCTCTTATCAAGATAATATCTTTTTCGTTATCAAAGCTAATTAGTTGGCTAACTTTCTCTAAAACGGAGTGGATATTTTGTTGCGTCATTTTGGGGAGTTGATTCGGCCCTAACAAGCGATCAACAAGGTTGCGCAAGCGATCAGCCTGCTCGATGATCATCGCCGTATACTCTTGCTGCTCTTGATTTAGTTCTTTCGTTAACAGCTGCGCTGCGCCGCGGAGGCCACCCAGCGGATTTTTGATTTCATGTGCTAGGCCTCGAATCAAGTCTCGAGCCGACTCCCATTGTTGCTGTTGAAAGGCCTCGGCGCTAATTTGTTTTTGCTGATCAATTTGCTTTAGCTCAATCAAAATATGCGGAGACTGATTAAATTCAGTACTGGACGCGGTTATCTCCGCAGTAAATTTGTAGCTATCGCCAAGATATATCACCACATCACTATCGGTAAACTCTTGTCCACTTTCAATCACTTGCTGCAACCTGGCTGCATCTATCGTGCTGTTGGGAAATACATCTTCGAAGGCAACATTGAACAGTTTATTGAAGCTTTTGATCAATAGCGCTTCTGCCGCAGGGTTTAGATATTGGATGGTAAGTTTTTCGTCCAGTACCATTACAGCAGTAACAAGCTGGCTAGCAAGTTGTTGCTGATAAGTTGATTTATGTTTGATTAGATCTGCACGATTTAACAACAGATGACTCCATGTGCACCAAAAATGTGCATGATATCTGAAACTATATGTTTAAACCGTTTTAATTGCACCCAAAAGCGCTAGTTGACAGAGGCGCGGTGCATATAAAAGGTTACTGGCTTTGAAGATGCAATAACCTTGCCTTTCTCATTGATTAAATCAATTTTAATTTGGTGTTCGCCACGGTCGATATTACGTAGCGCAAACATGGAGTGGTTTTGAGGTTCTTGGTAGGGGGTTCCGTCGAGGTATAACTGAACGCGAAAGCCGCGCTTGAATATTGGTTTAATGCCCCCAGCAACATAGACAGAGCCGCTGTTATCACGGATGGTTGCATTGTGCTCGGGTTGAGTAATGACCACTTGATATTTGTCTTCAATGATTTGTGGCTTGATATCAAGAATCGAGGTATCTATTGACGGTAGTACGGTGTTTTCTTCTTTAACTTCAACCTCTTCAGCGCCTGGTCTTGGGCTATCAGAAAAAACCAATACGCCATTTTCATCACGCCAAACGTATACCTTAGCTTGATAAGCCTGTGCAGGTATCGCGATCACAGCGATAAATATGAAAATGATAAATTGCTTCATGTGCGTATCAAGTTGCTCCTGCAAAGTGGTTAACCTTTAATCTAAACAAATTATAGGCACTAAGCCACAAAAAAAGCTCGCCGAAGCGAGCTTTTTATCAAAAATGCGATTAATTACAGAGAATTAACGATTAAACGCTGTAGTACATTTGGAACTCAACTGGGTGAGTTGTCATGTTTAGCTTCTCAACTTCTTCACGTTTAAGGCCGATGTATGCGTCAATCATATCTTCGTCCATAACGCCACCAGCAGTTAAGAACTCTTTGTCTGCTTCTAGTGCATCAAGCGCTGCTTCGAATGAAGGTGCAACTTGTGGAATTGCTGCTGCTTCTTCAGCTGGTAAGTCGTATAAATCTTTGTCCATTGCATCACCAGGGTGGATCTTGTTCTTGATACCGTCAAGACCCGCCATTAACATTGCTGTGAATGCTAAGTATGGGTTAGCTGTTGGATCAGGGAAACGCACTTCGATACGACGTGCTTTTGGTGAAGGCACTACTGGGATACGAATTGATGCAGAGCGGTTACGTGCTGAGTAAGCAAGCATTACTGGCGCTTCGAAACCCGGTACTAGGCGCTTGTATGAGTTAGTTGAAGCGTTAGTGAAAGCATTAATCGCTTTAGCGTGCTTGATGATACCACCAATGTAGTAAAGTGCTGTTTCAGATAAGCCGCCGTACTTGTCACCCGCGAAAAGGTTAACACCGTCTTTTGCTAATGATTGGTGACAGTGCATACCTGTACCGTTATCGCCAACTAATGGCTTAGGCATGAAAGTCGCTGTTTTACCGTATGCGTGCGCAACATTGTGAACAACATACTTGTAGATTTGAACTTCGTCAGCTTTGTTAACCATGGTATTAAAGCGACAAGCAATTTCGTTTTGACCTGCTGTAGCAACTTCGTGGTGATGTGCTTCAACAACTAAGCCCATCTCTTCCATCACTAAACACATTGCAGAACGTAGGTCTTGCGAAGAATCAACTGGTGCTACTGGGAAGTAACCGCCTTTAACGCCAGGGCGATGACCTTTGTTACCGCCTTCGTAGTCTGTATCTGAGTTCCAAACCGCTTCTGGATCATCGATAGAGTATGAAGCGCCTGACATATCAGCTTTGAATTTCACGTCTTCAAATACGAAGAATTCTGGTTCAGGACCAAATAAAATAGTGTCAGCGATACCTGTAGAGCGCATGTATTCTTCAGCGCGTTTTGCAACTGAGCGTGGGTCGCGGCTGTAGCCTTGCATAGTTGCAGGTTCTACGATGTCACAACGAATGTTTAACGTAACTTCTTCTGTGAACGGGTCTAATACAGCAGTTGATGCGTCTGGCATCAAGATCATGTCTGATTCGTTAATGCCTTTCCAGCCAGCGATTGAAGAACCATCGAACATTTTACCTTCTTCGAAGAAGTCTTCATCAACTTGGTGGTGAGGAAGTGAAACGTGTTGCTCTTTACCTTTAGAATCAGTGAAACGTAGGTCAACGAACTTAACGTCGTTTTCTTTGATTAAATCTAAAACTGCTTGTGACATTAGCGTCTCCAGTGAAGTTATCTAATTATTAATATATATAAATGCGCAGCATTCAGTGTGGCAGATGCCAAGCGAATTACGTGCCAATGCTATAGCCCAATAAAAACGCTAAGCTCAGTAATTTACATCGACTATATTGCACCAAAATGATCCAGCCAAAAGATCTTTATGGTGCAAAAAAAGTGTAGAGAATAAATTTGCCTTATACCAGTGCAGGATGTCACTTGCTTGATTTGTCTCTAAAGGTGATTGAGTTAGGCGGGTTTTATTTTATTTGTCATGGTTAGTCCTGTATAATTCGCGCCCAATTATAGCCCTATGAGCAAAAGCCTGTGTTAGATAAATTAAGAAATGTGGCGATTATTGCCCACGTAGACCACGGTAAAACGACGCTTGTTGACAAGCTTCTCGAACAGTCGGGAACATTAGATGCGCGTACTGAGTTAGAAGATCGTGTGATGGACTCAAACGATATCGAGAAAGAGCGTGGTATTACGATTTTAGCGAAAAATACTGCAATCACTTGGAACGACTACCGCGTTAACATCGTAGACACTCCAGGTCACGCCGATTTCGGTGGTGAAGTAGAGCGTGTTATGTCAATGGTTGACTCTGTACTACTTATCGTTGATGCACAAGAAGGCCCAATGCCACAAACGCGTTTCGTAACGCAAAAAGCATTCGCTCAAGGTTTGAAGCCAATTGTTGTTATTAACAAAATTGACAAGCCAGGTGCTCGCCCTGACTGGGTAATGGACCAAGTATTCGATTTATTCGATAACTTAGGTGCGACTGACGAACAATTAGACTTCCAAGTCGTTTACGCGTCAGCGATTAATGGTTGGGCTTCGCACGAAGAAGGTGAACAAGGTGAAGATATGACACCATTGTTCCAAACCATTGTTGACCAAGTTCCACCACCAAATGCTGACTTAGATGGTCCATTCCAAATGCAAATCTCGCAATTGGACTACAGCTCTTACTTAGGCGTAATCGGTGTTGGCCGTGTAACGCGTGGTTCTGTTAAGCCGAACCAACAAGTTACGGTAAATGGTGCAAACGGTACTATTCACAACGGTAAAGTGGGTAAAGTATTTGGTTACTTAGGCCTAGAACGCAACGAAGTTGACGAAGCGCAAGCGGGCGACATTATCGCAATCACCGGTCTTGGTGAGCTGAAAATTTCTGACACTATCTGTTGCCCAACAGAAGTGGAAGCATTACCAGCGTTATCTGTTGATGAGCCAACAGTAACCATGACTTTCCAAGTAAACACCTCACCGTTTTCTGGCCAAGAAGGTAAGTATGTTACTTCACGTAATATTCTTGATCGCCTTGAGAAAGAATTGGTACACAACGTAGCATTGCGTGTTGAGCAACTTGACGATCCAGACAAATTCAAAGTGTCTGGTCGTGGTGAATTGCACTTAGGTATCTTGATTGAAAACATGCGTCGTGAAGGTTACGAGCTGGCAGTATCACGCCCAGAAGTTATCATGCGCGAAGTGGATGGTGAGCTACAAGAACCATATGAAACAGTAACGATTGATGTTGAAGAAGAGCATCAAGGTTCAATCATGGAGAAGATGGGCTTACGCAAGGCAGAGCTAACCGATATGGCGCCTGACGGTAAAGGCCGTATCCGTATGGACTTCATCATGCCAAGCCGTGGCTTAATTGGTTTCCAAACTGAGTTTATGACGTTAACGTCTGGCTCTGGTTTGATTTACCACACTTTCTTTGAATATGGTCCGCACAAAGGTGGCGAAATCGGTCAGCGTATCAATGGTGTGCTTATTGCAAATGCGACAGGCAAGGCACTTACCAATGCACTGTTTAACTTACAAGAGCGTGGTCGCTTGATGATCGGTCACGGTGTTGAAGTTTATGAAGGTATGGTGATTGGTATTCACAGCCGTGATAACGACTTAACGGTTAACGCGCTTAAAGGTAAGCAGTTAACCAATGTTCGTGCATCAGGTACAGATGATGCCCAGGTATTAACACCACCGATTGAAATGACGTTAGAGCAAGCACTTGAATTTATCGATGACGATGAATTAGTGGAAGTAACGCCAGAGAATATCCGTATTCGTAAGAAGTGGTTGAAAGAGTCTGATCGCAAGCGCGAAAGCCGCTCTAAAAAGTAACTTTTAACAAAGTTTGTTAATCGAAAGCCATCTCAACTTGAGGTGGCTTTTTTGTATCCGTTACTTGATATGTACGCCTTCGTAACTTGATGTGAGAGATCTCTTAACTCTCTGTGCGAGATTGAGTACGAGTTGTCTGAATAATCTGTAGAACATAGTGCTAATTCACTGAATTTTAATAGTTAAATTATATCGTTTGATTTTGTTACATTTATGTAAAATTACTGACCGTCCACTTCACTAGCTTTCGAGCAAATCGCAGCTACACTTTACCTCAAGTTAACAACATCGTAACAACAAGAAACTATTCACGAGTAAGTATCCATGGACGGAAAAAAAGTATCTAGGCTTAGCCTGCTATTTGAAAAAATGGTCTCTGAACAAGCCAATCTAAATGAACAATTCGAACTACAACTACTGTATGACGAATTTATTGAAGAAGGTCGAGCAGAAGTCAGGCCGATAAAGTCTAATACCAAACGTCGACTTCAGCTTGCATAAGTGCTTGGTTGAATCTGTACTGTTGGAGCGAGGGCAATGACTCATTGAAGACGTAGCTCGTTTGTTGCCATTTAGGGTACTGAAGCTAGCTAGCATTTCGACGTGATAGGAAGAGAAGGAGTTAAGTGATGACACCAGAGCATATCAAGAAACTAGGCGAACTCAGCCAAGTATTTGGCAAAGGTACAGCCAAGCATAAAGATATCAGAGAATTGATTGATATTCTCTCAGCACTTAATAGCCCTCAAGAATCTACCTTTACCAGTAGCAGAACTAACAATCGCGAGATCAATAGTCAGTTAGATATTGATTAGCGTTTATACCTATTTGGCGTGACCGGATTATAAGTTTACATTTAGCGATGTAAGAAAGCCGCATAACACTAGTGTTATTGCGGCTTATTTTTTACTGACTCATTTACTTACTTATTGTTAAGTAGCTAATTATCTGCAGCTTAGATAACCTGTTCAGTTAGACACCGTTCGAGGTGGAATCAACTGATGTCTAGTTTTCAGACGATAGTGATGAAAGAAATTGCTCAGACTCTTTAATGGCTTTATTCATTTCACTAATCAAGGCATTAATATCTGTTTTAATATCTTGATACTCACCTTCAAGTGCACCAATCGCCTTGGCATTTAAATTATGCTTGAGGTACAAAGTGTTGTCTTTCAAAGCTGCTAATACGGGTGCCATTTTACCTTCAGCACGCTGCATCGCTCTGAGCAAACGCTGGTAACGGCGTTGAGTGTCTCTTAACTGAGATTCACTTTGCCTTTTCAGTTTCGCACTGGAGTACTGCTCTATTTCATCAGCCCATTCATCAAAAAGTGCATCAGCAACGTTTTCAATATTATCAATGCGCTCTGAAACTGCATCAGCAGCATCAACACTCGCTTCGTATTGTGCTTCTGTGGCTTCAAATTGATCTTGTAAGTCACCGCCATCGAACGCGATAAGCGTCGACAGCTGTTCTAGTGCACTGGCAAACTGCTGTTGAGCCTCTTGCTGAGCTTCTTGTGCGTTTTCAACTTCGTCAGCCAGTAGATCTCGCTTGTGCTTGCCGAAGCTTTCCATTGCGGAGTAGTAGGCTGATTGACAGCCCTGTAACAACAGTACTAAAGCCGCAACTTTTAGCAGGTTTATAATACGCATAATTAGCTGCTGCCCTTATAGCGGGCTGCATCAATAATGGCCCAAACGTGGAAAATAAAACCGGGGAGTGCCATAAAGAATAAAATGCCCGTTGCAGCGAGTGTGTAATTCACCCAAGTAAGCAGAAAAAACACGATGGCAGCAAGAATTCGGCCTTGCACTAACTGGCCTAAGCCGGCAATAAAAAAGCTACAAATCGCGGCGATAACGTTACCACCTGAACCCTGTCCTGACATAGTTATATCCTATTAATTATGTTATATTTTCTTTAAAATCATTGCAGTTTAAGCATAGTATAAAGCCGCTAGTGTTTAAACTATAAATCGGTAAATTTATATGTTCATCAACAAGCTTCAGACACATTTACCTGCGCCTCGCCAAATACTGGCCTTTGTTCAACATCTCACCAAACGCTTTACGGATGATCAAATTCACGTTGTTGCAGGTTATTTGTCATACGTTACCTTGATGTCATTAGTGCCGATGGTCTTAGTGATGCTGTCGGTTATGACAGCGTTTCCGATTTTTGCTGATATTCGTTCCACGATAGAAAACTTTGTTTATAGCAACTTTCTGCCTGCTGCTGGTGATACGGTGCAGGTTTACCTGTCAGGCTTTGTTGAAAACGCGTCGAAGATGTCTGCGATTGCAATTATTTTCTTGTTTCTATTCGCGTTATTACTGATTTCTGCCATCGATAAAAGTTTAAATAAAATTTGGCGAGTTAAAGCAAAGCGTCGAGTGATTACCTCGTTTTCGATGTATTGGATGGTGTTAACGCTTGGGCCAGTGCTTACCGGCGGCAGTATTGCGGCGACTTCTTATATCGTCTCGCTAGCGTCATTTGGTGACTATGACTTTCTTGGCATCAGCAGTATTCTGATAAAAGCGCTGCCCATGCTAATTTCTATGCTGGCATTCTTAATCCTTTACTTGGTCGTTCCGAATAAAACCGTTGCGGCTAAACATGCGTTAAGTGGTGCAGTTATCGCGGCTGTGTTATTTGAAGTGGCCAAAAAAGGCTTCGCTTTATACGTTACGCAAGTACCTTCTTATCAAGCCATTTATGGCGCGCTAGCCGGTATTCCTATTCTATTTTTGTGGGTGTATTTATCATGGCTAGTGGTGCTATTTGGCGCACTATTTACGGCAACGATTGAAACATTTCCGCGTGCGACAACGGCGCTTATCGCTGAATCTAATACTAACAACATCGCTACGGAGCATGATGTAGCTGAGCAAAATAGTAAGCATAGTGATGAGTGCAGTGAAGAGACCACACAGCCTGTTAGCAGCGTGATAAAAAAGCCTGATAGTCAGGCGCAAGAGCGCAAAGTCGTATAAAGCCACTACAATTAGCTAGTATCGCCTTAATTGGTGAATATCGGAGTTTAGTTCGCGATGTCACGTATTCTATTTCCTAAAATATCGCCGTTTAGCCAAGAGTGGTTAGCAGTTGATGCTCACCATCAGATCTATGTTGAGCAATCGGGTAATATTAATGGTACGCCCGTTGTCTATCTTCACGGTGGGCCAGGGGCTGGCTGCAGTGAAAACTATCGCCGTTACTTCGATCCTGAAAAGTATCGCATTATTTTGTTTGATCAACGTGGCTGTGGCCGCTCCAAACCGTCGCCGTCAATCGAACAGAATTCCATAGCACACCTCGTTAACGATATTGAACATATTCGACAGCACTTAGGTATTGATAAAATGCTGTTGTGCGGCGGTTCATGGGGAACAACTTTAGCGATTGCTTACGGCATCGCACATCCTTCAAAGGTACTAGCATTTATTTTACGCGGAATATTCTTGGGGACACAGCCAGAACTGGATTGGTTATATCAAGCAAATGGTGCGGCAAAGTTCTTTCCAGAATATTACCAAGAGTTTGTTGACTTGCTGCCTGAAGAACAAAGAGAAAATCCACTCGCAGGTTATCAACAGCTGCTAGCTTCTGATAACGAATTAGCGGTAGCCGCTGCCAGCAAAGCTTGGTATATCTGGGAGCTTAGGTTGTCGTCGATTGAACACCATCCTATCGACAAAAGCCATATTTCTGATCAGCATCAAGCGCTGTGTATGGCCATTATTTCAGCGCATTTTTTTGCTCAATTTAGCCAATTACCGGGGCAATATTTACTCGACAACATTGATCGAATTAAGCACCTTCCTGCAATTTTATTACATGGCCGATACGACATGGTGTGTCAGCTTGACGTTGCCTACCAGCTCGCTGAACAATGGCAAAATGCGCAGCTACAAATTCTCCCTTGTGCTGGGCATAGTGGCTTTGAGTCGCAAACAATAGATGCTTTTTGCAAAGCAACCGATACAATGGCGGCATTCCTAGATGAACAAAAACAACAATAGATGATTGCATTAATTCAGCGCGTCAGCCATGCCAATGTTGTGGTTGAAGATGAAACTACTGGAGAAATTGGTAAAGGCTTATTGGTGCTGCTGGCCGTTGAACCTACTGATGATGAAAAGAAAGCTAAGCGACTTGCAGAACGTGTTGCTGGTTATCGGGTATTTGAGGATGAACAGGGTAAAATGAATCTCAACGTTGAGCAGGCTGGCGGAGATATCTTGGTGGTTTCGCAGTTTACCTTAGCGGCTGATACCACGCGCGGTATGCGTCCCAGCTTCACCAGTGCTGCTTCTCCTGAAATGAGCAAAGGTTTGTACCAGTTTTTCACACGTGAGCTAAGAGCAAAAGGATTTAAAGCTCCAACAGGCATCTTTGGGGCTGATATGAAAGTGTCATTGTTAAACGATGGGCCGGTGACTTTCCAACTCACCGTTTAAATCTCAATTAAAACCTTAATTAAAACCTTACTGCCCCCCACACTAAATTTCAGCAATAAAAAAGCCTTACCGAAGTAAGGCCTGAAATGCTCGCTGTGTGGTCTTGTTAAAACAAGCTTCTTATTAGTTATTTTCTTAACTAGCGCGTTACATTTTATAACAAAGTCATTTTTCGATTGCAACACTGTTTTTACACAATAATTGATTATTTTTACTACGAAAATAACGGTAATTTATGTTGCTATCTTCTTAGAACTGGTTGACATGTTGATGACATTTGTAACTAAAATGTTAACAAGTTTGCTCAGGAAAGAATGTGCCATCAACCAAGTTGTCACTAAGAATCTTAATATAAATCAATGCTTCGCTGATGAATGCTGAGGCTTAATAGATCTCAATTCTAGGCAGTGGTAGAATGCGCGCAGATTTTGATTAGAACGACTGAAGCATGACTGAATTAAAGAACGATACTTACCTGCGTGCCTTGTTACGCGAGCCTGTAGATTACACCCCAGTTTGGATGATGCGCCAAGCGGGTCGTTATTTGCCAGAGTACAAAGAAACTCGCAAAGACGCTGGTGACTTCATGTCACTGTGTCGTAATACGGAACTGGCAACTGAAGTTACTATTCAGCCACTTCGTCGTTTCCCGCTAGATGCTGCCATTTTATTTAGCGATATTTTAACGATTCCAGATGCCATGGGCTTAGGGCTTTACTTTGAAACGGGTGAAGGTCCTAAATTTGAACGTCCAATTACCTGTAAGGCTGATGTCGAAAAAATCGGCCAACCAGATCCAGAAGGTGAGCTGCAATACGTGATGAATGCAGTGCGTTCGATTCGTAAAGCACTAGATGGCCAAGTACCGTTAATTGGTTTCTCTGGCAGCCCTTGGACGCTAGCAACCTACATGGTTGAAGGTGGTAGCTCAAAGGCGTTCACTAAAATTAAGAAAATGATGTACGCAGAGCCACAAACCTTGCACTTGTTATTAGACAAGTTAGCAGATTCAGTGATCAGCTACTTGAATGCACAAATTGCAGCTGGCGCACAGTCAGTGATGGTATTTGATACTTGGGGCGGCGTGTTATCACCTCGTGACTATAAAGACTTCTCACTGCAATACATGCATAAAATCGTTGATGGCTTAACCCGTCATAACGAAGGTCGCAAAGTACCCGTGACGCTATTCACGAAGAATGGTGGTATGTGGTTAGAAAGTATTGCGGCAACCGGTTGTGATGCGCTTGGCCTTGACTGGACTATTAATATTGAAGATGCGAAAGCGCGTGTTGGTGATAAAGTTGCGTTGCAAGGCAATATGGATCCATCAATGCTTTACGCACCTAAAGAACGTATCGAGCAAGAAGTCGCAACTATCTTAAAAGGTTTTGGTGACACTGGCACTGGCCATGTGTTTAACTTAGGCCATGGTATTCACCCAGATGTGAACCCTGAGCATGCAGGTCACTTTATTGAAGCGGTACATCGCTTAAGTAAGCCGTATCATGCTAAATAGATAGGGCAAAAAAAGCTTAAATAAAAAGGCGCTAACCGATTGGTAGCGCCTTTTTTGTCGGCTTAATTTTTTCTAAGTAAATAGCCAACCTGTTCATTCAAAAATTAGCTTGCTAATATCGACGGATTTTCTCTAGATACATTTCAAGGTAATCATTATGTCTGATTCTGCGTTAGAGCGGATTGTTGTCGAGCCAAACGCACCAGTAACGGCCTGTGTTATTTGGTTGCATGGTTTAGGCGACTCAGGTGACGGCTTTGCCCCTATAGTTCCAGCATTTAACTTACCTGCTAACCACGGTATCCGCTTTGTTTTTCCACATGCACCGATGCAGCCTGTGACGATAAACCAAGGTTTTGTTATGCGTTCATGGTACGACATCAAAAGTATGGATTTACACAATCGTGCTGATATGGATGGTGTCCTTAAGTCAGAAGTACTTGTTAAACAGCTAATTCAGGAGCAAATTGATGCGGGCATCCCTGCTAATCGCATTGTGTTGGCCGGATTCAGCCAAGGTGGCGTGTTAAGCTTATTCACTGGCTTACGGTACCCAGAAAAGCTGGCTGGAATTTTAGCCTTATCATGTTATTTACCAACCAGTGACAGTCTGCCAGAGCAGTGCCATGAGGCGAATAAGGCGACGGATATTTTACAACACCATGGTGAACAGGATGACGTTGTGCCGTATATAGCTGGGCAAACAGCGCATCAATTATTAGTAGAAGCTAACTATCATACGCAATGGCAAAGTTATCAGATGGGGCACAATCTTGTACCACAGCAAATTAATGATATTGCTCAATGGTTAACAGCGCGATTACCCATACAAAGCTGAAGTTAAGAAGTTGGACGGGTTAAGCTATTTACTTCAATTGGCATTAACCCCGCCCAAAAAGAAAAAAAGTACTTGGCTGGTAGGCCAAGTACTTTTCAATTCTTCGTCTGAACGACAAATATCGGTCGAAAATTAGCCGATAGAATTAAATGCCGTAGTCTTCGCGGTATTGTTTAATTGCTGCCAGTGCGTCAGCCATATCATCTTGCTCTTCTAAGTAACTAATTAAGTCACCTAAGGTCACAATTGAAATCACTTTAGTGCCAAAATCGCGTTCAACTTCTTGAATCGCTGATAGCTCACCTTTGCCTTTTTCTTGGCGATCAAGGGCAATCAATACGCCAGATAGTTCAGCGTCATTGGCTTGGATAATTTCCATAGATTCGCGAATGGCTGTGCCTGCGGTGATCACGTCATCAACCAGCATCACTTTACCTTCCAGTGCTGAACCAACAAGGTTGCCACCTTCACCGTGAGTTTTCGCCTCTTTACGGTTAAAGCAGTATGGCACGTCTTGATTGTGATGATCTGCCAGTGCAACCGCTGTTGTTGTGGCAATTGGAATACCTTTGTAGGCAGGGCCAAATAGCAAATCGAACTCAATACCGCTATCCGCTAAAGCAGCGGCATAAAAACGACCTAAGCGGGCCAAATCGCCACCTGTATTAAACAAGCCTGCGTTAAAGAAATAAGGGCTCGTACGGCCAGACTTTAAAGTGAATTCGCCAAAACGAAGCACTTGCTTGCTTAGTGCAAATTCAATAAATTCACGTTGATAATCTTTCATGGTTTTCTACCTACTATTACCAGTGCTTGCTGTTTAGCTTAATGCCGCTTTTTGAATATCGAATAACTCGTTAATACCGTGTTTTGCTAACTGCATCATTTCGTTCATTTCGTCAAAGCTAAATGGCTCTTCTTCGGCAGTGCCTTGCACTTCAATTAGCTTACCGGTTTCAGTCATTACCACGTTCATATCGGTTTCTGCTTCAGAATCTTCTAAATACTCTAAATCAGCAATTGGTTGGCCTTTGTAAATACCAACTGAAACCGCCGCGATCATGTGCTTAAGCGGGTTGGTTTTGATGATTTCTTTGGCGCGCATATAGTTAAGTGCGTCAACTAAGGCAACACAAGCACCAGTAATTGAAGCAGTACGCGTGCCACCATCAGCTTGAATAACATCACAATCGATGGTGATGGTATTTTCGCCAAGTGCTTTTAAATCAACGGCTGCACGCAATGCTCGCGCAATTAAACGTTGAATTTCCATGGTGCGGCCACCTTGCTTACCACCGGCAGCTTCACGGCGCATACGGGTGTGTGTTGAACGCGGCAGCATACCGTATTCAGCAGTTACCCAACCTTTACCTTGGCCTTTCAAGAAGCGCGGTACACCTTCTTCTACGGTTGCGGTACAAATCACTTTAGTCTCGCCAAATTCAATTAAAATTGAGCCTTCGGCATGGGCGGTGAATTGGCGGGTAATGGTTACTGGACGAATCTGGCCCAGCGTTCTGCCACTTGGTCGCATAGTTAGGTTCCTGTCAAATAAAATTGCTCGCAATTATAAGCGTATCGCCGCGATTTTACACGGCTATTTCATTATGTTTTACAAATCATATCGCGCTTAGAAGTTGATACGCTGCTGCGGATAGTTAGCGCTAATAGTTACCTATTTAGCGGCAGATAAAGGCCAGGTTTTCTGCTTAAAACAGCTTCTCTACAGGGTACTGAGCGACTATTATTAAGGTAGTGTGAAAGATCATGGTTTAGGCTTTGGTCTATTAACCAGAATATTGGTTGTGAGAGAGATAAATGAAGTACGTAATTGCCACCTTGTTAATGGTTTCAATCTTAGGTTTTAGTGGCGCAGTCGCAGCACAAGAGAAAAGTGACTTACCGCTTTATAGCAAGGTTTATGACGATAAGCGCGATCCGTTTAAAGATGCGGTGGCGGCTATCAATCTTGCTAAGGCGTCGAACCGTAATGTATTAATTGAAATTGGTGGTAACTGGTGTACTTGGTGTCACAAAATGGATGCGTTTTTAGAGAAGAACCCTGACATCTACAACAAACTACATCAAGAATTTGTGATTTTGAAAGTGAATGTCAGTGACAGTAATGAAAACGAAGCCTTTATGAAAGGGTTGCCGCCAGTACTGGGTTACCCTCATATGTATGTGTCGACTGCGGCAGGTAAAATGGTGTTATCAAAAGATACCGCTGAGCTGCAAGAAGATGGTAAATATTCGCGTGAAAACTGGTTATCCTTCATTGAACAATGGAAACCAAAAACCGAACAAATTGAGCCAAAAGCTTAGGCTGGTGCGAATAAAACAAGAAGCTTAAATTTATGTCATTTTTTGATCCCCTATACAAAACACCACGCTGGCTAGAGCGCAAATTATCAAAGCATATGTCGCGTCGCCAGATGTTAAAGTCGGCAGCTGGTGCCACCGCGATAGCTGCATTGCCACTACCAGTGTTAGCGGCGCAAACTTCAGCCTTGGACACGCTTATCAAACAAGATCCTTGGCGTACGCTTGATGCGGTATTAAGTCATTTATTACCAAGCTCAGCGTCTGGTCCAGGTGCTAAAGAAATTCAAGCGTTAGCCTATTTATACAATGTGGTTGACGAGCAGCCGATAGACAGCGAAGAAAAGGCCTTTATTGAAAAAGGTGTTGGTTGGCTTAACGGCTTTAGTCAAAGTCAGCTGAAAAAGCCGTTTGTTGAATTGGAAACGTCAGAAAAAGAAACCATTCTGCGTAAAATCAGTGGCTCGCAAGCTGGCCACAACTGGATCAATACGCTGATTAACTACCTTTATGAGGCCATGTTATCGCCACCAGCATACGGTGGTAACCCTAATGGTATTGGCTGGCAATGGCTTAATCACCAAGCAGGTTTCCCGCTACCTGAAAAAGGTAAGCGCTTTTATGAAATTCCAGGGCGCTACCGCATTTCCGTGAAAAACCTATCAACAGAGGAAAAACGCAAAGCATGATGTACGATATTTGTATTGTTGGTAGTGGCGCAGGCGCATCGCCAGTGGCTTATACGCTGGCTAAAGCTGGCGCGAAAGTGTTAGTGCTGGAAAAGGGCGCTTGGCTGACCGAAAAAGAATTCTATAAAGATGAATTAGCGATCAGCTTACGCGATGCTTATAACCCGTCGCTGGCTGACGAGCGCCATGTGATTGAAGAAGAGTACGAGCGCAACGATGGCTCAACTTATTGGCAAGGTGAGTCTACTGAAAACTCTGGCTGGAGCTTTTGGAACGGCAATGTGGTTGGTGGCTCATCAAACTTTATGAGCGGTTACTTCCATCGTTTAAAACCGGTCGACTTTAAATTGAAGTCTACTTATGGTGCCGTTAAAGGCGCTAATGTTGCTGACTGGCCAATTAGCTACGAAGAGCTTGAGCCGTTTTATACCATGGTTGACGAGCAAGTAGGTGTTTCCGGAAAGGTTGTTAAACATCCACACCAAGAACCACGCTCGAAGGATTTTCCTTATCCGCCAATTGCTGAACATCCAGTTTCTGGCTGGATTGACAAAGCCGCCAGCGACTTAGGTTATCACCCAATCCCTGTGCCACGTGCGGTACTATCGCAACCTGCGATGGGGCGTCGCAGTTGTGAATATTCTGGGTATTGTAGTAGCTATGGCTGTTCGTCGGGAGCAAAAGGCAGTGGCAGAGCGGCATTGCTTAATCATGCTGTGGCGACAGGTAATCTTACTATCAAGCCTAATTCAAAAGTGTTTAACATTGCTAGCGATGAGCAGGGCAAGATCACTGGCGTTGAGTATTACGACGCCAAAGGCAAGAAACAGAAAGTACAGGCGGGTATTTATGTCGTCGCTTGCCAAGCCGTGGAAACGTCACGCTTATTGTTAGCGTCAAAAGGCGCTAAGTTCCCGAATGGTCTTGCCAACAATAATGGGCAAGTGGGTAAAAACTTAGTCTTTAGTGCGGGCGGTACTGGCCGTGGTGATTTCGATTTTGACCAACTCACCGACGAGCAGGTAGCGCAATTGACTACAGTAGGGCCATTTGTAAACCGCGCACTGCAAGACTGGTACGAGATTGACGATGACGCTTTTGCTGGCGCTAATAATGGCGGTAAAGCAAAAGGTGGCACCATAGATTTTCTTTTCCACCAAAACCCAATCGCGCGTGCCATGGGGTCGCAATACGATGAAGACGATCAACTGGTGTGGGGTGAGCAGTTAAAAGCCAACCTTAAGCAGGAATTCACCACCTATCGTACCTTGCGCTTTGAAGTATTTAACGACTGGATGCCAAACGATGACTGTTTTGTCTCACTGGATGATGAAGTCACCGACAAGTGGGGCGATCCAGTCGCGAAAGTACGAATTGGTTATCACCAGCAAGATTTGCAAGTAGGTGAATATATCGCGAAAAAAGCGGAAACGGTATTGAAAGAGCTAGGCGCCAACAATGTCTATTCATCGGTTAGCAGCTACCCACCAACGAACTTGATGGCGGGCGGTTGTCGCTTTGGCGATGATCCCAAAACCTCAGTGCTTGATAAAAACTGTCGTGCCCATGAAGTGGATAACTTATATGTTACCGATGGCTCCTTTATGCCAACTGGTGGCAGCGTGCCATACACTTACACGATTTACGCCAATGCATTCCGTGTTGCTGAGCAAATCAAACAACAATGGCAAGTTAGTAAAGCTTAGCTATTAAGCGTACGAAAAAATAAGGCTCAACCATTTTTATAAATGGTTGAGCCTTTTGCGTTTTATTAACTAAATAGCGCTTAACGCTGTTGCGCAACTAGAAGTTGTAGGTTAGTTGACCAACTACTTTTCTTGATTCACCAGGGAAGTGACCATTGCGCTCACTAAAGCCACTGACGGCATATTCTTTGTCAAAAATGTTATTCACATTAATGCTTAGCAAGATATCATCCCAACGAGTTGTCCAGCTTGCGTCAAATACGGTAAATGACTTCACTTTTTGGTTATCAAAGCTAATTTGCTCATCAACATAATCAATACCAAAGGCGATTGAAGAGTCAATACTAGCAAGCTCGTAGCGTGTCCATAAACCAGCTTGATGCATTGGCGCATTAACAAATTTACCTGAGCCTGAAATATTGCGGGTATCACCGCGCGTTACTCGCGTGTCGTTGTACGCGTAGTTGGCAGTTATACTTAGGTTGTCGGTTAAGTCACCGACTAACGTCAGTTCAACACCATCACTTTCCACTAAACCAAAGTTGATCAGCGCCGGAATATTCGGAGTTTCGTCGTTATCAACGAAGTCTGGGTTGCCGATGACGAGATTTTCTTTATCAATTTGATAAATCGCAATGGTGGTAAAAATACGGCCGTCTAGCCAATACTTCTTGGCACCGACTTCAATTTGATCACCTGTGGTTGGGTCTAATTCGCCAGCACCTTCTTCAAAGTCATTTGGGCTAACTGGATTAAAGCTCTCAGAGTAACTGGCGTAAAGTGAGAAATCATCCATCGGCTTGTACGTAACACCGGCGCGGTATGTAACATCGTTATCATCGTAGCTATTGCCGCTTTCTTTATTGGTTTCGTCAAATTGATCGAATCGAGCGCCAAGCATAATTGTCCATTGCTCGGTCAGCGATAACCTGTCTTGCACGTAAAAGCTGTTACGTTCACGCTTAATGCCATCGCGGTTTAAATCGCGCAGATTGTATGTTGAGGGGTCAGTTTCGCCATAGTTTGGATTAAAAATATTTAGGTTACCGACACCGTCAGCTTCGTACCGAGCGCGCAAGTAGTCATATTCAGTATCAACGTCGTGGTAATCACCACCGAACAATAATTGGTTGGCCATGCCTGCCAATTCGTGTTCATAAACAAAATCAACGGTTAGGCTTAGCTCTTCATTGGCACGATATTGATCGCGGTACTCACGTCGAATGGTCTCATCGTCAATATTGGCTTCGCCATCACCATTCACATCAACCCAGCTGCGTGATTCGTGGTAAGCCTGTTCACGCTCGTTATCCATGTAGCGCACAGTTGCATTGACATTTAAATTGTCAGTAAAGCTGTGTTTCAATGTTGCTTGCAGTGTTAGCGCTTCTAAGTCTTGATAGTCGAATTTTTCATTGGCGTTATATTCGCGATCGACAATAAAGTTGCCATTGTCGTCGACAGGTACACCACGTAAGCGGTTACCGCCAAGGTTTTGTTCAACATAATCAAAGGTGGCGGTTAGGCTAGTGTCGGCATCAAATTCATAGAGTAAACCACCAGCAATTTCGGTATTCTCGCTGTCAGCATTGTCGCGGAAACTGTCTTCTTCTTCGTAAAATGCGCCAAAACGAAACGCTAATTTGTCGGTGATACCGCCCGTCATATCGACAGATGCACCTGCTAATGAACGATTACCGACAGTGAAATTTAACTCGCGTTTTTCAGTGAAGGTTGGCTTTTTAGTGACATAGTTGATCATACCACCTGGCTCACCACCGCCATAAAGTGCAGTTGCGGGGCCTTTCAATACCTCAATACGTTCTACGTTAAATACTTGGGGCACACTAAAGCCTGAGTATGGGTCGCCGCGCACTCCGTCGTAAAACACGTTGGCATCATCCCTAAAGCCACGGAAGGTTACGCCGGAATAACTAAATTCACTGACACCTGCAATTGAGCGGTATAAATCTGTAATGTTACGTGCAGCTTGGTCAACAATTAACTGGTTGGTAATCACATCAACAGACATTGGTAAATCAATAATGTCTGCCGGTGCTTTGGTACCAACACTGGTATTGGTATCTAAGTAAAATTGTTGTGCGCGACCAGTGACCTCGATCACTTCAACATCTTGCGTTGCCGCCTGAGCGATAGGCATTGCAGATGTTAATATCGCACTGGCAATGGCTAAACTAAGTTTATGGTGTTTCATATTGAGAGTACTTTTATTAGGGATATAATTTTTAGATGCGCATGATAATGATTATCAATTGCGATGTCTAATTTCTATTTGAATTTATTTGGCTTGTGTAAGCTTTTGAGAAATAAAGTTACTGATGTTTGTTTTTTGGAGCAGTATGAGCGCAAGCTAAAAACAACTGAGAACACTTAATTTTAAGCCCAGCTTTATGATTTGTTATTTTGCTGGTGAGTGTCATTGGGCTCAGGCATAATTCACCACGCTTCATTCTTATAAAATTTGTTAATAGGAAAGATTATGACAATTCATTCGATGACCGCTTTCGCCCGTGTTGAAGTGAAGGGTGACTGGGGTAACGCTGTGTGGGAAATCCGCTCAGTTAACCAACGTTTTTTAGAGACTTACTTCCGTTTGCCAGAACAATTTCGTTCAATGGAGCCCGTGCTACGTGAACGTTTTCGCAAAGCACTAAACCGCGGCAAGGTAGAATGTGGCCTGCGCTTTAGCGCTAATCCTGCCGCCAAAGGCAAGCTAGCCTTAAATAAGGAACTCGCTGCACAACTACTAGAGCACGCAAACTGGTTAAACGAGCAAACCTTAAATAGCCAAGTTAATCCATTCGAGATTATGCGCTGGCCAGGTGTAATGGAAGCTGAAGAAACCGATATGGATGCGATTCAAGCAGATATCCTTGCCGGCTTTGACCAAGCATTGAAAGACTTTATCGCTGCTCGCGCTAGCGAGGGTGTAAACATGAAAGCGCTTATTGAGCAGCGCTTAGAAGGCATTACCGAGCAAGCGGAAAAAGTTAAAGCACACATGCCTGAAATCATCCAATGGCAAAAAGATCGCATCGTTGAGAAGTTTAATGATGCGGGCATTGAGCCAGAATCTGGCCGTGTTGAACAAGAACTTGTATTGCTGGCGCAAAAAATGGATGTGGATGAAGAAATCGACCGCCTATTCAGCCACGTTAAAGAAACCCGTGGCATTTTGAAAAAAGGCGGCCCGCAAGGCCGACGTTTAGACTTTATGATGCAAGAGTTTAACCGCGAAGCGAATACCCTAGGCTCAAAATCTATTAATTCCGATATTACGAATTCAGCAGTTGAATTAAAGGTTTTAATTGAGCAAATGCGTGAGCAGATCCAGAATATTGAATGATTAGTTTTTTCATATATATTCACGAAAATAGCCAAATTTAGTGCCTTATTCAGGTTTTATTCACGAAATATTCAGTGGAATTAATAAAAACTTGCTTTAAGGTGGTGACTTTGGCAGTGACTACTCACCACTTGAAGCAACTGAACTCCTCATTTTACTCACCACATTTTGGTTGAGAATATGAGGATAAAATTTGTGGGTAAAACCGATAAATCTAAACAGATCGAAGCACTAGTTTATTCTGGTGATCCTACCTTTCAGAATGTCTATCCAAATTTATATATCGATGTAAGATCCGTTGGTGTTGCCAACTGGGTTTTCCGTTACCAGCTTCGGGGAAGGCCGATGTCAATTCAAAATTGGCAGCTATGGACTAAACCATGAGCAACTATTGGACTATCCTGATGCAGTTAATGTTGCTATTGATTGTCGTCAAAAGTTAAACGATGGTATCGACCCTAAACTAGAAATGGAGCGGCAAAGCCGCTCTAAACTCATAACGTTTGACGACTGTGTTCAGAAGTATTTAGCTAAAAAGCGCGAGCAAATTCGCACTGCTTTTGTTTATGAACGAATCTACAACAATGAGATCAATGCCCACCTCGGTTATGTGCGGATGGAGCAAATTAAAAGTTATGACATTGATAACGTTATTCAACGTATCCTAGATACGGGTAGGCCAGCAGTCGCGAACCAAGCCTTGTTGCTAATCAAACGTGTCTTTCGAGTCGCTATTAAATACAGCGTTATTGTGTCAAATATCGCTCAGGAATTTTCTCAAACGGAAGATGCAGGTGGAGCAGATAAGAAACGTCAGAGATTTTTAGAGGAGCATGAGATCGAAGCTGCGTTTAGAGTTTTTAGAGAAAACCCCGTGAAGATCACACAGTCGTCCTATATTGCGTTATCACTTTTACTCATGCTGGGTACACGTAAAATGGAGCTGTTATCTGCCAAATGGACGCAAGTTGATATTGAGCGGCAGACCTTCAAATTATTTGCAAGCTCAACTAAAACCGATGTTGCACTTGTCATTCCTATTCCTGATCTAGCAATTTCATTGTTTCAGGATTTACGTGTTTTGAGTGGCCACTCGGAATATCTCTTTCCTAAACGTAAAGCGAGTCAATATCCTTATATTGGGCCCGATACCTTGAATGATGCTGTAGCTTGTTTGTTCGGTATTTCATATGGAAAGCGGGATAGAGGACCTAATCGCATGGAGGAAGCAGGTGTTGAGCATTTTACTTTACATGATTTACGCCGTACTTTTCGCACGTTTCTTTCTAAACTTGGTGTTAGCCGCGAAGTTTCTGAAAAGTGCATGAACCATAGTTTGAAAGGCATGGAGAAAACCTATGATTGTTATGGCTTTTTTCCTGAGCGAGTAAAAGCTTTGAACAAACTCAGTGAATATGTTGCGCCCTTACTTAATTATAAGCCCTTAATTGCTACTACAGTTGGTTAACTAAACTATAGAGTTCTGCTGAGCAATGCTCAGCGGAGTTTTATATTTCGAGTGTAAGTAAGCATACCTACGATCAAAAACTCGGTATTATGTCGACTCAAAGCATACTTCTGATCGTAAGCTCATGCTGCCGAGATCTAATAATTGCTCTTTGCTATTATGGTAATGTTTTCTTAATAGAAAGACTCAAATAATGCGTATCACTAATCCCAATGCTCTTAAGCAGGCACTAGCCAATAACCGACTAGAATCGAAGGTACCTTCTAAAAAGGTCAAAGAGCTTTTAGAAAAAGCTTTGACTGATTCGACTATTACAACTTCTCGAATTCTGCAATTATTGCGTAGTAGATAATTAACAATAGTTCATCACTATTAGTGAATTATTGTTGAGCCACTACTATAACAACCTATATTCACTAATAGTGGTGAATATAAAGCGTTTTATGACAACTGCCTAACCTATTCACTAGTAATGGTGAATATTTCTTGCTAATGTGACTTCTAGTAATATAATCACTAATAATGGTGAATTATTGGGTGTTACCAATATGGCTAATCGAGTTAAAGTTTCAGACATGCCTAGCTCTGCACACATAGAAGATGCAGTAGTACTAGGTAAGCTAATTAAAGCAAAACGAACAAAGTTGAATATGAAACTGGCAGACTGCGCAGCGCTATGTGGAGTTGGTATAAATACGCTATCGCGTATTGAAAACGGCAATGCTAATTGTACTTTGTCCGCTGTCTTTTCGGTTTTACAAGGATTAGGGATAAAGCTAACAACAAAAGAGCTACTAACTCCGAACGTCAATACTATAGCTGATAAAGAGTGGGTCTAACTGATGAATAATAAATTAGATGCCTACAGCCTAAATATAAGATTCGCAGAAAAGGTTATCGGTGAACTATCACTGAACAAAGAAACTGGTTTGCCCAAACTAGAATACAATGATTATTGGCAACAAAATGGTTTCGCCATATCGCCAAACCTAACGCTTGATAATAATCACGATAACGCTGTTGCATATAACTTTCTTGATAATGCCTTACCTGAAGGAGAAGCTCGACTACTCCTTGCAGAAAGGGCTGGAGTATCAGAAAAAAACGTTTTCTCACAAATACGTGAAATAGGCGGCGATCTTTCAGGGGCTGTCACCTTTACTTCTGACAGCATTGAACAGAGTGTAAATGAAGCTGAAGAGCCTGCTTTCAGATTACTCACTGAAGATGAGCTTGAAAGGAGACTCGATACTAAAGAAGACATAGGTTTATTAACATGGGATGACAAGCCTAGGCTCAGTGTGGCTGGGGTTCAGGATAAGCTCAACGTCTTCATAAATGAAAATGGCGAAATTGGCTTTGGTGATGGAACGCTATGTTCTACGCATATCTTAAAATTTGAAAAGAAAAGTTGCCTAAATCTAGTTCTAAACGAATACTTTTGTATGAAGTTATCCGCAGCAGTTGGTTTACCTACTGCTGAAGTCGAGTTTATTCGATTTGGAAAGCACCCAGCGCTTATTGTTCATCGCTTTGATAGAAAATATGTCTCGGAGAAAAAACAAGTGTTGAGGAGGCACGTCATTGACGGATGCCAAGCATTGAACTTGCCTAGGGATTATAAATACGAACGAAATTTGGGAGACAACAGAGATGTATTGCATATAAGAGATGGCGCAAGCCTCCCTAAGTTATTTGAGTTTAGTAAATCAATGTCTTCCCCTGCTGATAGCGCACAATGGTTAATCAACTGGCAGCTATTCAACTTAATCATTAGCAATTATGATAGTCATGGAAAAAACGTATCACTGTTTTGGGGTAGGGAGATTAGTAGCTTCACTCCTGCTTATGACCTTGTCAATATTGCAATGTTTTCTCAGTTTAAGCATGTGTTAGCTATGGCAATGGGAGATGAGTTTGATCCCAATGATATCAATGCCTATCAGTTAGCTGATTTTGCCGAAGTTTGTGCAATAGATAAAAAATTACTGGCACGGTTACTTTCTAATTTAACCAAACAAGTGCTGTCCACTTTAACAGCAGAATCTTTTATTCAATACCTAATCAAGACCAATGACTTTTCGGTAGAAGAGCAAATATACATAGGTCAATTGAAAGACAATATTGTATCAAGAGCACAACATTTAAATTCTCAAACTTCAATGATCTCAACAATAGAGGTGTAATGAGCAGTTGTACGTCATTTCTTCTCTTGTTTGTTTTGAATGCCTCATATCCGAGCATATGCACTATTATTGAGTAATTGAGGTGATTATGTCGCTAAAGCTAGCAAGTGCTTAGGTAACGTCTTGATTTTGAAAATATAAAATCTAAGCGACTAATTTTTAAGTTTTGGTCCCAATATAACCAAAGAACCAAAATATTGAATAGTTGATTCCTCACCGATTTGGATAAGAAAAAGGAGCCATGCGCTCCTTTTTTACTAGTTAAAGTTCAACGCTCTGTTTAAAACACAAAATTAAACATCAGGGTGTAGGTTTGTGCGTCTGGCTCTTGCGGGGTTGTTGTAAATGAGCCACGTTGGTTGCCAAAGTTCTTAAACTGTTGCCATTCAAGGTTAAGTGATAAGTTATGTCGCAGATCATAGCGAACGCCAGCGACGAAGCTACTGCCAGATTTACCGTCGAAGTCTGTTATGTCGGTGCGTTTGGTTTTTGTCTCACCATAAAGCGCATAAGGCGATAGCTTCATAATTCGGTATGACGCCATGGCATACCAAGTAGAGCGTACATTGCCTAGTTGTCGCTCAGCAGTTAGCGTCCAATTACCTAAGTTGTATTCCGCGCCAAGAGAATACAACTCAAAGCGACGATCGGGCTGGTCTAGCACTAAAAGCGGAATGCCTGGGGCTGGGTTTTTTATGATAAATTTTTGATCATATTCGGCATCAAAGTAAGTAAAGTTCCAGCGGAAATAATCGCCTTCAAGTTGTGCATTGGCACCGAGAATGTCGTTAACGTTAATTTCTACGTCAAATGTGCTGGTGACTTCTAAGGTATTGTCATCATCGAAGGCGATGAACGGCGTGATTGATACTTGATATTCATCATAAAGGTCAAAATTCCAGACCACATTAGCGCCGTTGTAGGCAGTGATGCCTAATATAGAGTTGTAAACCTCTTCAGGTGGCCTCGCACTTTGGTAGGCATGGCCAACGTAATAATATTCAGAAGCCAGAAAAACGGGCAGACGAAGTCGACCTACTCGCGCTTCAACGTTGTCGAATGAATAACCCAAATACGCCCACTCTACTTCTGGATTAAGCCACTTGTCTTGTGGACGCTTGACGACTTGCGTTGATGCTTTGAAAGATTCTTGGTAATAATCGAGTTGTAAACCAAAGGTGGTGTCGCAATCCCAGCAGGTTTCATCAAGGATATTACGATTGATAATAAGGGGCGTTTCATTATCACTTTTAGTGATTGACGTTGAGCCAAAGCCACTGAGGCTGAGGTTGTCATTAATTTCAATAGCGGCGAGAGCATCAAAGCTAATCGCCACTGCTGATAATGCTGCGATTAACTTGTTATTCATGATTTTTATCCTTTTTAACCACATACAGTACGGTCACACTTTCAGGTAAAGATTCCAATGGGGCATAGCCGATGCGTGTTGGCTTCTGTGAAAGCCATTGCAGGAGTTCATCCAGTGAACTAGTTTTCATTTCTCTTGGCGGTCTGGCTTTACCGGAAAATGACAAGCCAGCCCAATGGGCGCTCATTTGTGCGGCGTCTTTGCCCAACAAGAGCTGATAGAATTCGTTTCTTGTTTGGTTATTATTAGGCCAATCAGAAAGCTCTATTTTTTTACCTTGCAGCGATTTAGCTTTGCCACGATATAGCATTCTCGCTTTGCCTTTACTGAGCTTTTTAAAGTCTTTATTCAGTGTAATGATGGCGTAGTTTTCAGCGGCATGTAGAGTCTGCGGGATAATCAACGCTGTACAGAATAACCAAGCGAGTAAGCACATTATTTGCTTAGGCCTGATTGATACTTTATATGGGGGTGTAATGGTAGGTTTGAAACGTCTGTGGTGCATCCTGAACCAAAATCTTTCCTTGCGATAGTTATTAAGGTAGCTGATATTTGTGAATTAGCAAGCGTATGATCCTAAACAAATTAATAGCGGATATTGATGAAAATCATGGTTTGCAACAATAATTCAGCGGTAGGCTTGAGATAAATTAGCCAAAATAGGCTAAGCTCTAAGCACAGCCGTATGTTGAGGTAACAGGACACCTGCATTGAAGTTATGGAATCGACTTACTATCAAGCGTAAAATTTGGGGCTTGGTAGTCATCCCAGCGTTCGCCATTGTGTTGTTGGCTGGTCATCAAGTAATCAATATTAATCAGCAAGTTAGTCAACTAAAACGTGCTGAAAATATGGCGCGCCAGCTAAACTCATTAGCGCAGCTTAATACTAATTCCCACCAATTACGCTCAGATAATAGTAACGGTAAATCAGACGCTATTATTTCGATTACAGGCAAATTGAACGAACAGTTAGGTTTAGAACACGAATTTTCCGAAATTCACCCACTGATTGAACAATATCGTGAAACCATAGAAGCAATTGTTGATAGTGAAGATAGTGAAAGCCGCATCGACAATATAGTTTGGCATGTTGAAGTTTATCAAGAGCTCCTGTTATCGGTGGAAGAGCGCACCTTAGTTGCGATGCCAGCTAGTGTTAATAATCACTTGAAAGCATTAGTACAGCTAAATTGGTTACTATTTTGGTCAGCGGAAGAGGCTTGGCAAATCCAACAGCTTAGTGCATTAACTAAGGCGTCAAGCTTCACTGAAGATGAGCTTAAGGTACAAATAAGAGCACTGATCCAGCAGCAAGAGCTATTTATGGGGCGCTTTGTGGTGATTAACGCTGAGCCTGATCAAATTAACCTAATGCTTACCACCTTTTCTAATCACGCCTTTGCGGAAAGTCAGCAATTTCGTGAGTTAGTATTAAGCGAGCCCGCCGTACCTATTTCACCTGAGCAAATGATGGCAGGTCAGCAGGCGTTGGCAACGCGTTTAGCCTTATTCCAAGAGGTTGCTGGTGCAATTTCAGGACAGCTTTTACAGGAAGTAGAGCGCCATGTTACAGCCTTCGAGCAGCAGCGTTTATTCGTTGTCATCGCTATTACGCTTTTGGTGATGGCTGCGCTAACAGTGGGTCTTCGCTTAGGACAGCGAATTATCCGCAACCTTACCTTAGTTTTGGATTATTTGGCTAATGAAGGGAAAACCGATACTAAGCTTTCAGAGCAAATTGACGGTCGCGATGAACTAGCCAGTTTTGCGAAAGAAGTTGAACGCTTGAATGCTGAACGCAACGAAAGTCAGCAGCGTTTACTGGTCGCGAAAAATGAGGCGGTAGTTGCTCGAGAAGAGGCTGAAATAGCAAGTAGAGCCAAAAGCAGCTTTTTAGCGAATATGTCACACGAAATACGCACGCCTCTCAATGGTGTGATTGGCATGTCAGAAGTACTAGCAACTACACAATTAAGCGCTATTCAAAAAGACTATCTAGACACCATAGAAACGTCATCGCATCTATTGCTTGCGCTGATCAACGATATTTTAGACTTCTCAAAAATTGAGTCGGGCAAACTGTGTTTAAGCTTACATTCGACAGCACTGCGCGAGACGATTTATGACTTGGCTGCCATTGTTGCGCCGAAAATTAAAGAAAAGCCATTAACACTGAAACTTGAGTTGGATGATCGCATTCCTGCGCGGGTAAGTGCCGATGACCATCGCATTCGCCAAGTATTGATGAACTTGCTGTCAAATGCCGTTAAGTTTACCCATAAGGGCGATATCACGGTAAGTATTAATTATCAGGGTGAGAAAGATGACAGCCCGCTGATTACCTTTTCAGTGGCAGATTCAGGTATAGGAATTGACGAGCAACAGCAACGCCATATTTTTGAACCATTTGCGCAAGAAGATGCTTCAATAACGCGACAATTTCAAGGCACCGGTCTAGGTTTAGCGATCAGTCGTCAATTAGTTGAATTAATGGGCGGCGAGCTCGGGCTTGTTTCAACGAAAGGACTGGGCAGTCGATTTTACTTTACGTTAGCGCTAGCAAGCATTGAACAAGATTATCAGTACCACAACAAACAAGCGTTCGCTGATATTGCCGTCGTCTGTCGAGAAGCGACTATTACAGAGCAATTGTCAGACTCACTTGCGTATATGGGGATTGATTTGCGCTATCAAGTAGAGTCGTTAGATAAACTGCTGGCTACTGCCAATAGTACTCAGCTGATTGTTGTTTATGTGGTGAGTGAAGGAGCCGACACTGATTCTATTCGTGATGATATGACTCTGCTAGCCAATGCTAATGCAGCAATTTGCCTGGTTCGCCAATTAACCAAAGCTGAAATCGATTACGGCAAACAAGTTACCGCAATGTTGACTTATCCGCTGCTGGGTAATCGTTTGGTGAAAGCGTTAGAGGTCTGTCAGCAGTATATTAATAGTGGTGGCGTTAAGGCACCTAGCGAGAAAAAAACACTGTCTAGCGGTTCGGTTTTATTAGTTGAAGACAACCCCGTAAATCAAAAAGTGTTGAGCTTACAGCTCGCGTCTGCTGGTTTTCAGTTCGATATTGCTGACGATGGCGAGCAAGCTATCACGCTATTTACCAAAGGCAAAAATTACGATGTCGTGTTGATGGACTGCATGATGCCCGTGAAAGATGGCTTTTCTACAACTCGCGAAATCCGCCTATATGAGCAGAATAATGAGTTGCCAGCAACGCCGATTATTGCCTTAACCGCAAGCGTGTTAGAAGAGGATATTGAACGTTGTTACGACGCGGGCATGAATGACTTTGTACCCAAACCATTTAAGCGCGATATTTTGTTCGAACGCATTAACCATGCAATGTCGCAAGCTCAGCGTAAATCAAAAGAGCAACCCGCACTGGCTTCAAAAGTAGCGAGCATTGTTCATCGAGGCGTTAATGTACTATTGGTTGAAGACAATCCGATTAACCAAAAAGTCGCCTCTTTGCTGTTAGAAAAAGCCGGCTATGATTACCAAGTGGCGGCCAATGGCGAAGAAGCACTAGAGCTTTATCGAAAGTCACCAGACTTTGATGTCATCTTAATGGATCTTATGATGCCAGTTAAAGACGGCTTTGCTGCAAGTGTTGAAGTCAGGCAATTCGAACAGCAACAAGGGCTGGCTGCAACACCAATCATTGCCCTGACTGCCAGTGTCGTGGATGATGATATTCAGCGCTGCTTTGACTCTGGCATGAATGGCTATGTGCCCAAACCAGTAAAGGGTGAAAAGCTTTACAGTGAAATTGAAAATCTCATGTCTTCCGTTTGATACTTGTTTATTTAGCTAAAAATACCCGTATCTTAAACTCAAAAGAGCAAACTGTTTTAGGTTAAATCAAAATAAAACTGTTGATGGAATTGCAGCCAACGTTTTTGGTAACTAGGAGCAAGGTAGCATTCTTTGTCTACCATGTTAGGGGCTTGTTTGGGCAGTAAATGCACCACCACATTCTGATAATGCGGCACCTCATACGCAGCCATTCGATGCTGCTTTTTTTTGCGGAAAAGCTGCTGCCAATAACGCAGCGATTGGCTTGTTGGCTCGGTAAAGTTTATCGACAGCAGGGTATGTTCTGGTAAATATTCTATCAATGCCTGTAACGTGTTATGCGTTGCATTAACTCCTACTTTTGGCGCTTGATAAATATCGAAAATTAGCCAGTCGATATCGATTAACGATTGATTAGTCAGCCATTGCTCAGCGGTTTGGCAAACTATTTTTTGGTTTGCTGCGCTCTGGTCTAGCGCAAAGAAGGTCTGGCTTAATTCAATCACGGTGCGATTACTCTCTACAACTTGGTAATCTGATTGGGGTGAAAGCCAGCGACAAAACCTCAAATGATTTCCTCCTCCTAAACCGAACTCAATAATACGTTTTGGTGAATAATGTTGCCACGGCAACATTAGCGCCCATTGATGAGGGAGTGTTAGCCAATGGGGTCTTTGTTTTCGCATCGCGCTTTGCAGTACGTCATTGAATGACAACCAGCGAAAATGGCGATTTTCACTGACTGAGATTGCATCTGGTGCCTGCTTAAAATACAGTAATTGTCCTTGTTGCAAGTGACGGCTAAGCGGCATAGTCCTTCGCACGTAAATTGGAATAAATTAAGCATAACCAATGTATTTAGTGAAAGCACCTGAAAATAAAGCGGCGTTTAAACGTTATTATCAATTTAGATGGCAACAACTTCGAGCTCCATGGCAGCAGCCTCAATGTAGCGAGCAAGATGCGCTTGAAGGCCAGAGTATTCATCGCTTTGTTGAAAATAACGCCGGTGAGATAATTGCGGTTGGTAGGCTGCACAAAACCTCGCAAACCACAGCGCAAATTCGATACATGGCGGTTGCGAGCGATCAGCAAGGCAGTGGCTTGGGGCGCAAAATTATTGACTCGCTAGAGGTCGAAGCAAGTAAGCATGGCGTTACCCATATTAGCTTAAATGCACGAGAAAACGCCGTCCCTTTCTATCGTAAATTGGGCTATGAACTCGTTGAAAAAAGGCATTTGCTGTACGGCGAAATTCAGCATTATTTGATGACAAAATCCTTGGCTCCAGCAGCCGGTCATGCAACTGATGTTAGCGTGCAACTCAACGACATTTGGCACCAAACTATTCCAATGAGTAAAGCAATGAACTTGCAAGTGAGCTTCTACAACAGTGAGCAACTATTTACCCATTGCGATGTCGCCTTCAATAAAAACCTTCACGATACGATGTTTGCGGGAAGTATTTATACCTTGGCCACCTTAACTGGGTGGGGCTGGGTTTATATGAAACTGACTGAGAGCGAGCTAAGTGGCGATATTGTATTAGCGGATGCCAATATTCGTTACTTAGCGCCTATCGCCGGTGCTGGCGTTGGCTATACCCACACTTCACTTGCTAGTGGTGATTTGACTTCGTTAGCGGCAGCACAAAAAGCCAAGATGCAAGTTGAGGTGCATATCTTAAGTGGTGATAAAGTCGCCGCGATTTTCACCGGCAAGTTTGTTATCCATTGCAGTTAAATTGCACTTAGATGCAATTAGAGAGTTGAAATATGATGAGTAAGCAGCAGGTTGCTATTATTGGTTGTGGCTGGGTTGGACAAGCGTTGACGCGTAAACTTCTCACCAAGAATATTGGCGTAACAGCGACAACGACTAATCCTGACAAAATTGATGAGCTTACAGCACTTGGCTGTCAAGCAAGGCTGCTAAAATTACCGCTTGCGTGCTTTGATTCCAGCACCGAGACGAATACTGAAACGAACGTTGAACCTAGCTCTAAATCTAGCTCTGAACCTAGCAATCAGTCTATTAGCGATTATCAGTGGTTAGCAGACATTGACACCATGGTTATTTGTATCACGCCTCAGTTTAAACAAGGTTCGATGGCCTACCCAGATCACGTCACGCAACTTGTGAACTTGGCAAAGCAGTATCACATTGAACGAGTAATACTGCTCAGTAGTACGGGGATTTATCAAGGGTTAGCGGGGCAGGTTGATGAGCAAAGTGCGTTAATGCTTGGTTCGCCAAAGGTTGCATTGTTGCACCAAGCTGAGCAAGCGGTGTTGACGGGTATCAGCAATGTGTGTGTGTTACGACTAGCGGGTTTAGTTGGCCCGAAAAGGCACCCAGCCCGCTTTATGGCAGGTAAACAAGCGGTAGCTAACCCGCGTACACCAGTAAATTTAGTGCATCAAGCCGATGTGGTAAACGCGATAATTACAATGATTAGCCATCAGCAAATTAACGGCATTTTTAACGTGGTCAGCTCAAATCACCCAAGTCGTGAAATATTCTATCAAGCAGCCTGTCAGCAGCAGAAGTTAGCGTCCCCAAATTTTAGTGAAGAGCAAGAGCAATTGTTGCGAATCGTCTCAGGGGAAAAGTACCAGCAGCTAGGTCAACAACTTCTGTGGCCAGATTTACTGGCTTGGTTAGATTCTGATTCACAGTGATGCTAGGCAATTGATATAATCACTGCTTATTACCAAATTGCTTTTATTGAACTATTGCTAGCTCAAGCAAACCGACACTAACCGAATGGCCTTGCTCGACGGTTTAACCTCAAACGCTAATTAAACGTCAGATGAAAACTAAACGAATTCGCTACACTTGCTTTTTTCTTGTGATATTTGCTCATATATCCGTACTTAACCTGTTCTACGTGAATGAACATGGTATTACGTTTTTTTGGCAGCAAGCAGTCGAGCTTCGAACAATTGCTACTCATGTTATTACTGCCGCATTAAGCCTAATGATTTATGCGCTAGTTGAACAAGGCCTTGCTTGTTATCGCAAGGGGCAAATGGCAATTCGTGAGCCTGTGCTGATCTTATGCTCTATCTCAATGATTCTTTCGATTGGTTTTTTGTTAATAGATTAGCTGTGTTGGCTCCCAGATAAAGGTCTGAGGGAGCTGAGTTCGGGAAACAAGGCACAGGAACACAGCTAACCTTTACTTATTCTTGTTTTGTCTTATCCAGACCTGAGGCTTTAGTTTGGCTTTATTTCAGCCATCAACTGCGTTGCATCGAGTTTAGCAATGAGTGGTCTAAATACACCTTCAGCGACAATAGCGGCATAAAGCACAATGAGAATACATACTGCCCAGGCGGTATTAAATGCCGCTAACGACTCGATACTTGCTTGGTTGGAGAGAATTGCAATAGCCCCTGTAATAAAGGCGATAAATGAGCCAGCATAGGTAAACACCAGTTGTTTTTTATAGATATAAGCAAGGTGAGTGGTATAACTGCTGACGGGAACATTTTCAGAAAACAAATACTTCAAACCCGTAATCGATTTAATAAAACCATGTGGCCCAAATGCGACGACCGAACAAGCATAAGTAAACAACGTTAAGAACAAGGCGCTGTAATGATCGGCAAACATCCCAAGTTCGCCGCCAAGCACAAACAACATTCCGATAGCGCCAATAATCACTATAAGTGCAATAACATTCTGCATAATACTTCTCCACTTCCATAAGGTTTCAATTTGTTCGGAAATATGAAGTAGCTCGTTTTGTGGTTTGTTAAGGGCGGCGGCCACCGACAATAGTGTTTCGCTTGAAGCGTTACCGTCTTTTTCCAGTCGTTGAATTGTTCGTAAACTTAAGCCAGACGCTTTTGCCAGTACATCTTGTGACCAGCCATTTTCTTTGCGGAAATATTTAATTTTTTCCGGTGAAATTTGCATAACTTACACTCCAAAGCTGCAACATCAATTTCCAGTTGCTACCTTGCTGCTCAGCTTGAGGAAAAGAAAGAAATACGTTACGTCATTATAGCGACAATGATATGACAATGCTTAATTTACAATAACTTGCGAGTAATGACGAAAATTCAAAAAATGCCTAGCTTGCGCCTGCTTTTACGCCTCTTTTACAATTTCTGCAACCGCTTCTTGTGGCCGACGTAGTTTCTCATCAATATAAGTTTGCAGGTAATCAAACATCACCCGCGGGTTATCACCTGCCATCATTTTTAATATCGCGTCTTTGATCAATGACTGATGCATCAAAATTTCGTCACTACGCTCAGATAACTTATTGGCAAGTGGTGTAGTAATACCATTGGCAATTAAGGCACCGTAAAGTGTGGTTAATAAGGCAACCGCCATAGCTGGGCCAATTGACTTAGGGTCTTCCATGGCAATCAACATATCCACCAAGCCAATCAGTGTACCTATCATGCCCATCGCTGGCGCAATATCTGAAAACGAGCGCAGTACTTTAATAGATTGCTGGTTGCGCTCTTTGGTTAGGTATATCTCTTTGGTCAGTGCAAGATTTACCGCTTCTTCTGAGTGACCGTCGACTAACATGGTTTTCGCTTTAGCTAGGAAAGGATCGTCAACATCGCTTTCTTCTAACGCTAAAAAGCCCCCCTTACGGGTTTTATCGGCCAGTTCAATACAGCTTTCAATGGTTTCAATGACATTGGTGGTAGTCAGTGAAAACGCATGGCGAATATTCTGTAGTGAGCTAAAAAAGGTTTTTGGTCGATGGCTGAGCAATACCGCGCCAAAGGTACCGACAAAAACGATAAATATCGATGGCGCATTCACATAGGTGTCCATCGGCGCGTTGGCTAAAAACAATCCGGAAAAGATGGCGACAATAATCAGTAATACGCCGCCAACTGCACCTAAATCCATAATAGTTCCTTGTTTGTCATTCTGAGAATAAACGTTAAGTTGAAAAAATTGCTACGCCGAGCAAACTCGTTTATCAGCGAACACTAGTGAGCTTCCGAGAGTAAGTTAATTCGCTCGGTGGTCAGTGTTTCACCTTGTAAAATGGCGATTTCTACACGACGGTTCTTGCGTCGATTTACTTTCGTTGAGTTCGGTACCAGTGGCCGATTACTGCCATGCCCAGTGACTGAGGTACGGGAAGAGTCGAAGGTATCTGATTTCGCCATTTGGTGAGCCACTGCTAATGCCCGCTGAGCGGATAGATCAAAATTGCTGGCATACATATCACTTGCAACACCTAAATTATCGGTATGGCCCGAAATGCTGATATGACCTGGAATAGCTTCAATGGTCTCGGCTATTTTCATCACCACTGGCTTAAACTTAGCTTGCAGATAAGGAGAGCCAGAGGCAAAAGCGCCATTTTCTTTAATCCGAATAATAATTTGCTGACCTAGCGCTTCGGTTTCCAGTGCGCCGTCTTCAATATATTGGGCGAGCTGTTGATTAATGCGTTTGAGCTGCGCCTCTTGCTCGCGCTTTGCCGCTTCTTCTTGAGCTTTTCGCTTAAGCCCTGAGGCGTCTTGATCACCCGGTGTTACTTTTAACGATTGCTCTGTGGCAGCAATCGTATGCTGGGTAATGGTATTAATGGGTGAAGGAGTTGGCTCGCCGGGTGAAAATTCCTGCGCAATAATACTGGTACCTTTGGGGATATCTTGTAGCTCAATTTGATTTTGTACACCAAAGGCCATTTTCATTGAACCAGCAATTTGCTTGAACTTAAGCACATCCATTTCAGAATAGGACAAGAGCAAGACAAAAAAGCACATCAATAATGACATCAGATCGGCAAAAGTCGCCATCCATGCCGGTGAGCCAGAGGGCTGATCATCTTGTTGATGTAATAACTCGGAAATTTCCATGAACTACTGCGTCCGTTTTCCTTGTAAAGCCTACTCAAGGTGGAGGCGATTAATATAAGGGGAAAGTGGCTTAGCTGGCAACCAGTTAGCGCATTAATCTGATTTTAATCAATTTTGTTGTTCAGGCTAAAAAAGTAAACCAATACTGTACGACAAAATGCCGACAGCATTATGACAAGCGTATTGATTTAGTCATTAGTTCAATGACTTAGCTTCAATGGTTTAGCTTAAAGGTTTAGGAGTAGAAGCGAACTAGCTTATCTTATGAGCTTTATTATGTTTTTCTAAGTGCGGTGGTACTAGGTAAAAGAGTATAAAATGAAAGTATAAAAAGCCGCTGGTAATTCATTACCAACGGCTTCACTTTTAAATACAAAGCTTAGCTTTGTAATGCATCCCAATTACTAAAAGCTTGGCAAAATATCGGCAGGGATCAGGTAGTTAAAATCACCTTCAGCAATACAGCCTGAAGCTTCTGCGATGTCAGGTGCGAAGTATCTGTCTTTATCATAGTAAGGGACATATTCGCGAATAATGGCTTTTGCCGCTTCAACTTTGTCAGATCCTTTCAGTGGGGTTCTAAAGTCTAAGCCTTGTGCAGCAGCCAGTAATTCAACCGCTAATACGCCGTTGGTATTTTCCGCCATATCCGCTAAGCGTCGACCCGCAAACGCAGCCATGGAAACATGATCTTCTTGGTTGGCAGACGTTGGTAAGCTATCGACCGAGGCAGGGTGGGCAAGGGTTTTGTTTTCTGATGCTAATGCCGCTGAGGTCACTTGTGCGATCATAAAGCCTGAGTTTACGCCGCCATTTTCTACTAAGAATGCCGGTAATTTGCTGAGATGAGCATCGATTAGCAGAGCCATACGGCGCTCTGACAATGAGCCAATTTCCGCAATCGCCAGCGCTAAATTATCCGCCGCCATGGCAACCGGCTCAGCGTGGAAGTTACCAGCAGAGATAAAGTCACCTTCGTTGGCAAATACCAGCGGGTTGTCTGTTACGCCATTGGCTTCCACATGTAACACTTCCGCTGCTTGGCGAATTTGTGTTAAACACGCACCCATCACTTGCGGCTGACAGCGCAGTGAGTAGGGATCTTGCACTTTTTCACAGTCCATATGCGATTGGCCGATCTCAGAGCTGTCCCCTAAGATTTCGCGGTAGGCACGAGCCGCATCAATTTGGCCTTTTTGACCACGTACTTGATGAACGCGATCATCAAACGGTGCACGTGAGCCCATTGCCGCTTCCACTGACATAGCGCCAATAGCAACACCAGCAGCAAATAAATCTTCTGCGTAAAATAAGCCTTCGAGTGCAAATGCGGTTGATGCTTGCGTGCCGTTTAGTAGCGCTAAGCCTTCTTTCGCTGCTAAGGTAACTGGCTCAAGGCCCGCGATTTTTAAGCCTTCAGCAGCTGGAATCACTTGGTCTTGGTAAGACATTTCACCTTCACCCAATAAAGGCAATACCATATGTGAAAGCGGTGCTAAATCGCCAGAAGCGCCAACTGAGCCTTTTTTCGGAACACACGGGTAAACTTCAGCGTTAAGCAAAGTGATTAATGCTTGAATCACAGGCAAGCGGATGCCTGAAAAACCGCGAGCTAAAGAGTTAATTTTTAGCACCATCATTAAGCGTACTGTGGCATCTTCCATATATTCACCAAAACCTGATGAATGCGATAGCACGATTGATTTTTGCAGCAGTTCTAATTCTTCTTTCTTGATGCGAGTGCTGGCCAGTAAGCCAAAACCAGTGTTGATGCCGTAAACCACTTGGTCTTTTTCAATCACCTCTTGCACCGCTTGGGCACTTTGATTAATGGCGTCAAAGGCAGATTCATCAAGGGTGTAGTGGATGCCATCATATTTGGCAACCGCACGTAATTGCGCCAAGCTCAGTTGGCCGGGAATAATGTTGAGTTCAGTAATGACAGACATTGTCTTACCTCTAATTCTGTAGCGATAAAAATGAACAAGTCTGGCGACATCTTATTGATGACCGCCAGAGCTGCTCAAGCTAGATAACTTTTTACATCAGCCTCAATAACAAGCTTATATAGCAGCTTTTAAAGGTGCTGATTACTAGTAATTTATTGTTAAGCGCGTGGCTTGCCATTAGCACCGTCAATCATTGGCAAGTCTAAGCCTTGCTCTTGTGCGCATTTGATCGCGATATCGTAACCAGCATCGGCATGGCGCATCACGCCAGTGCCCGGATCGTTCCATAAAACACGGCCTAAGCGCGTGGCGGCTTCATCTGTGCCATCTGCAACAATCACCACACCAGCATGTTGGCTAAAGCCCATGCCAACACCACCACCGTGATGTAAGCTAACCCAAGTGGCACCGCCAGAAGTTGATAATAGGGCGTTCAATAATGGCCAGTCAGAAACTGCATCAGAGCCGTCTAACATGCTTTCGGTTTCGCGATTTGGTGAGGCAACTGAGCCAGAGTCTAAGTGATCTCGGCCAATCACTACTGGCGCTTTTAGCTCGCCATTTTTAACCATTTCATTGAAGGCTAGTGCTAAGCGAGCGCGATCTTTTAAGCCAACCCAACAAATACGTGCTGGCAAACCTTGGAATGCAATACGCTCTTTCGCCATATCTAACCAGTTGTGTAAGTGTGGGTTATCTGGGATCAGTTCTTTAACTTTCTGGTCGGTTTTGTAGATATCTTCTGGATCACCTGACAATGCAACCCAACGGAATGGGCCAATACCTTCGCAGAATAATGGGCGCACATAGGCAGGTACAAAACCCGGGAAATCAAAGGCATTGGTAACGCCTTCTTCCAATGCCATTTGGCGAATATTGTTACCGTAGTCAGTTGTTGCAGCACCGGCGGCTTGTAAATCTAGCATCGCCTGTACTTGCACTGCCATTGATTGCTTCGCTGCTTTGACGACTGCTGCTTCGTCTTGCTGGCGCATTGCGGCCGCGTGCTCCATGCTCCAACCTTGCGGTAGGTAACCGTTTAGTGGATCGTGTGCTGAGGTTTGGTCGGTTACTACATCTGGTGTGATGCCACGTTTTACTAGCTCAGGGAAAACATCAGCGGCGTTACCCAGTAAGCCAACAGAGATAGCTTCACCCTTAGCACATGCGGTGTTAATGATGTCTAACGCTTCGTCTAAGCTTGTTGCTTTTTTATCGACGTAGCGAGTTTTTAAGCGAAAATCGATGCGTGATTCGTCACACTCAACCACTAATGCGCTGTAACCGGCCATAGTTGCAGCTAGTGGCTGTGCACCACCCATACCACCAAGGCCGCCAGTAAGTACCCACTTACCTTTGGCGTCACCACCAAAATGTTGTTTTGCCATGGCGACAAAAGTTTCGTAAGTTCCTTGAACAATACCTTGTGAGCCAATGTAAACCCAAGAGCCCGCGGTCATTTGGCCGTACATCATTAAGCCCTGCTTATCGAGCTCGTTGAAGTGCTCCCAATTGCCCCAGTTTGGTACTAGGTTAGAGTTGGCAATTAATACTCGTGGTGCATCGCTGTGGGTGCGAAAAACACCAACTGGCTTGCCCGATTGCACCAGTAAGGTTTCATCGTCTTCTAAACGATCTAAGGTCTCGACAATCTTGTCGTAGCATGCCCAGTTGCGAGCGGCACGGCCAATACCACCATAAACTACTAGTGATTGTGGGTGTTCAGCTACTTCATCATCTAAGTTGTTCATTAGCATGCGCTTAGCTGCTTCGGTTAACCAGCTTTTTGCGGTAATTTCGCTGCCTGTTGCCGCTTTAATCTTGCGGTTTTTGTCTAGGCGAGGATCATTCGACATGGTCGGCTCCTATAAATGTGTAATGGCTATTAACACCAGCGCTTGGCTAATCGTTAATAACAATATGGCCGCCGAGGCGATATTTATCACCCGGCGACGTTAAAATAGCGACACTCACCACCCCTTGGCGCGCCCAAGTACGTCGTCTAACTCTTAAACAAGGCTGGTGGTGAGTAATATTTAATTGTTGGCAAACCGATTCGCTTGCCAACACAGCTTCAATTTCATGGGTTGCTTCGGTTAGTGGCGCAACCGATGATAAAAATTCGTGTGGTGTGATTTGATTAAAGTCTTGTGCCAAATAATTCGGCACTAAGGCACTGCTGACATAGCGCTGCTCTAGTTGAATAGGCTGGTTATTTTCTAGGTGCAGTACTTCAGAATAAAACACCTTGTCGCCTGGTTGGCAGGCCAGCAGAATTGCGATTTCTTCATCAACGCTAACCGACGCCAGCACCAGTTGTTTGGCTTGATATTCGTGTCCGCGTGATTGTACTTCTTCCGCGATATTCTTGATTTCTAATAGCGACGATTGTGATTTAAAAGTGGCAACAAAGGTGCCAGCCCCTTGCGAGCGCACCAGCACCCCTTGCTCGGTCAATTCTTGTAAGGCTCGACGCGCCGTCATACGGCTAACAGTAAACTGTTCAGCAAGCTCATTTTCTGATGGTACTTTGGCATGCTGCGGCCATTGGCCAGATTCGATCTTATTTAAAATAAACTGTTTGATGATGCCAAACTTAGTGGTTGTCATCCCTTTGCTGGTCGCCATAACGATACGTACTGTAGTCGATAAATTTAACTTGTATATACAATCTCATGTTTTCAAAAAAATAACAATACTTGTATATACAAGTATTGTGTCGATTTTATTGTTCAACTATAGTTCGAATAAATGATAGCGCTGTTACAGATATGCTTGGCATATGGGCTTTGGAGCAAACAGCCGCAACTTTTGATGAAGAGAAGATGAAGATAATGACAGCAAGTCACTGGCAGCAACTTATTACAAACGTCAACATCGCCACTATGACTGAAGGCGGTAACGGCTATGGTGAGATTAAAGGCGGCGCATTAGCAATTGCGAATGGCAAAATAGCTTGGTTGGGCGCAATGGCTGATCTACCAAGCTATGATGCTAAGCAGCTAACCGTCATTGATGGTCAGGGCAAATGGTTGACACCTGGGCTGATAGACTGTCATACGCATTTGGTGTTTGGTGGAAGCCGTGCCAACGAATTTGAAATGCGTTTACAAGGTAAAAGTTACGAAGAAATTGCCAAAGCTGGCGGCGGTATTGTCTCAACAGTCGCAGCCACCCGCAGCGCTTCGCAAGCGGAATTAGTCGAGCTAGCTAAACCGAGGTTAGCAGCGCTTTTCGAACAAGGTGTGTCAACCGTTGAAGTTAAGTCTGGCTATGGCTTAGATACTCAAACAGAAATCAAAATGCTGCGCGCTGTGGGCGAGTTAGCTGAGCAGTTTCCGGTTAATGTTCAACGAACTTTCCTTGGTGCGCATGCCTTGCCTGTCGAATTTCAAGGCAGGGCAGATGAATATATTGAGCTGGTTTGCAATGAAATGTTGCCTGCAGTTGCACAGCAGGGTTTAGCAGACGCTGTTGACGTATTCTGTGAAAGTGTGGGTTTTACGTTAGCGCAAACAAAACAAGTCTTTGATGCAGCCAAACAGCATAACTTAGCAACTAAAGTACATGCAGAGCAATTATCTAATTTAGGGGCAAGTGAATTAGCAGCAAGTTATGGCGCGCTGTCGTCTGATCATATTGAGTTTCTGGACGAAGCAGGCATTAAAGCGATGGCACATGCTGGCATGACGGCAGTGCTATTACCTGGTGCCTTTTATTTTCTTCGTGAAACACAATTACCGCCCATTGAATTGCTCAGAAAACACGGGGTTGCGATGGCTGTCGCCACAGACGTAAATCCAGGAACATCACCATTTTCTTCCCTAACCTTAATGCTAAATATGGCGTGTACTTTGTTCCGTTTAACGCCTGCAGAAGCGTTAGCTGGGGTAACTTGCCATGGTGCCAAGGCGCTAGGCTTAGCTAACTCCAAAGGTCAGCTCAAAGTAGGGTTTGATGCCGATATCGCCCTGTGGAACATTAACCAGCCAGCGGAACTTTGCTATCAGTTTGGTGTTAACCCATTGTCAGCGTTATTTATTAATGGTGAAAAAGTAAAATAACTAAAGCTAAAAGGCATCGCCGAATGACCACTGTACAAATTTAATGCATTTGATTAGTCTAGACTTATCGACAAGGCTAAGTTAAGTGTTTGATGGAAGATGGATTTGTTAAGTGGTCGTTCAGTTTATCAAAGGTTAGTTGCAAAACTTACCCCTGCTTCTTTGGTTTCACTTTGTTGCCAACTGTGGTCAATGCTTTTCGTTATGGGTTTATTGAGCTTTTCTGCGTCGGCTAGTACTCCTCTTTTAGCCACCGAAGTTGATGGCACAAGCGTTATATCCCATTCATTTACGTTTATTGATTTTAATATTGCCTTTGTACTGGGCCTTAGCCTGCCAATGTTATTGGTCGTGTTGCTGGTGCGTCGGTTAGTGCCTAACCCATGGTGGTACTTTAGCGCGTTAATGCTTAGCGCACTTGGCTTTCTCTATTCATTAAATTATTTAACAGACAATCAAGCGCCAGCGGTGCTGAGCTTTGCTATCACCAGTATTGCCTTGGTGTATTTATGGTCATTTGCAAGTACAAACATGCTGTTTGTGGATCATGAAAGCGAATATTTTGCTCACGTTAAACTGGGTGAGAAGGTACTGATTGCCGCCAGTGTTATTTATATTGGCACCATTTGGTTAATCCCGAGTATTGATGCATACATTGGTTGGCTAGCGTTTGTGGCGCTGGTGTTGTTTACCGGCGCAGTGCAAATTGCCATGATGGCAAAAATAGCACCTGAGCATGTAATTCGTCTTGTTGGACAATGGCTGCTGGTGGGCATGTTTTGCGGCGTCATCTTCTTCTATTTACACGCTCAGGTTGAGCTTGAATGGTTAGTTATTAGCTTTGTATTAAGTTTTTGTGGGGCGCTAATCAATTCGAATTGGGAGTTGGTGCAACGTATTTACCAGCTCATCAGTGAGCAAAAAGAAGTGAATGCTAAACAACTCACTGATGAACAAATTTTTAGCTTCACGCATGACCCCGCTACGAATTTACCTTCATATCAACAAGCAATTTTACGCTTCGAGCAGCTAAGCTTCCAAAACCAGCTTACCGATTTTGCTGTGGTTGTGGTTAAGCCAAAAAACTTCACCGACGTGAACCGTGTGTTAGGTCATCAAAATTCAGACCTCTTATTACTCCAGTTGGCATATTGCCTTAAACGAGAAGTTGCCGATCTCAATTATCTGATGAACTTCGACTTTTCAGATATTAATGCCAAGCTTGCAAGGTTACCGAGCTTACACTTTATGCTGGCAGTGGATTTGAACAAAATAACCCATAGTAAAGAAATTGTTGTTGATGAACTTTGTCGAAGGTTAGCAGGCGCAGTGCCGCCGGCGATGAGCTTTAAAAGCTTTTCCCTTCGTTTTGAACTAGCTTGCGGTGTTGCCTATACCAACGAGCATGGCCAAACATTAGCTGAAGTTATTGCGCATGCAGGTGATGCTGTGATGGAAGCCCAACGTCGCAATGCACTATGGGTAGAATTTGATGCACAAGTTGCGCTGCATAGCGATCAACAATTGCAACGAATGGAGCACTTAAAACTCGATATTCAGCAGGACAAAGTGCAGTGCCAGTTATTGCCGCAAATTGATCTTGGCAATCACCAAATTCGTGGTTTTAGCCAAGTTGCGACATGGTATTACAATGGTGAAAACCTGCCACTAGAGGCGTTTATTGATGTGGCCGAGCAAAGCGGCGAAATATTCACGCTGTCAAAGAAAATGATAGTACATGCCTTTAAAGCACTCTTTGAATTGAAAAAGCTAAATATCTATCAACCTATAGGCATTCCAGTATTAAGCGAAAAGCTGTTGGAACCAGATTTAGCGGAATTCATTGAACAACAAATCGCGACCTACAATATTTCGGCTAAATATCTGGTTATTCAAATGAGTGAGCCAGTTATGCAGGCGGCATGTGAGCAAGCCAAAAACTTGATCGATCAACTAAAAGCGCTAGAAGTGAAAATTTGTATTGCCGATTTTGATGGCAGCTATGAGTCGCTTCGTTATATTCGTAAATTGTCTGTCGACCAAGTAAACATCAGTTGCGAACCGTTATGTTTGGCTGAAGCCGGCAGTGCAGAAAAGGCGATTGTCAACTCATTGGTGAGCTTGGCAAGAACTATGAAACTATCGTTTGTCGGTAGCCACGTAAACAGTAAACAAGGGTTAGAGCATTACCGAGCTATGGGTGGACAAGCGGTTGAAGGCGACGCGATGAGCCCACCTATTCAATTAGCTGATATCGCGACTTGGACGGAAACTTGGTTTAAACGCTACCCGTCAGCCCATACTCGAAATAGCTCCTTGAATATTTAACACTTATTCTTATGAGCCCAAGTAAGTTATGAGCTCAACTAAGTTGTGAGCGAGAATGGATGATGAGGCGACTGTTTGAGGGCTGTTTTTCTGCCCTCGTTGTCATTTTGGTCAGTACTTGTTCGATTGGCCTCTATTCTATATCTAGCGGATCAGGTGATAGAATCACGCCGGTATTGTCGGCATAAATGTGATCATCAGGTAAGAAGGTGACACCTGCAAAATTAATGGCCAAATCGCTTTCACCTACGTCGCTATCGGTCGCGCCAACAGGAATTGACACTAGGCCTTGAATGCCTAAATCTAACTCTTCAATGGCATCGACATCGCGGACACTGCCATAACAGACAATGCCTTCCCAATTATTTTCAACGGCTAATTCCGCAATTTCAATGTCAATAAGCGCGCGGCGAGTAGAGCCACCACCATCGATAACAAGCACTTTACCTTCACCGTTTTGGCTCAGTACTTCGTGAATTAACCCGTTATTTTCAAAACATTTAAGGGTAACTACTTGGCCACCAAATGAGTTACGGCCACCATAGTTACTAAAAATTGGTTCTAACACATCGATAAGATCGGCGTAAATATTACATAACTCTGAAGTGTTATATTCCATAATGGTCTCTCAACTGGGTGGAATGGCGAGTAGCCTTATTGATTGTTAGTTTAGTATAGCGAGTTAACGCGTCTAGTCTCAATTGTTAATGTCTTGTTTATAATAAGATTGTTGCTTGAAATCAAAGAAAAAACACTATTAAATGAGTAACTAAGTAGTTTTTCTTGCCAAGGCGCTCATGAACGAGCAGTTAGTTGCTAATACATTTTTATACCTGACAAATGCAATTGTCTTTGGCGTTCTCTCCTTTTTACTGTGGCAATTCTATCGCGGATTCGGTAGTAAACATGTCAGGCTTTGGCAGTTTAGTTTACAAGCGCTAACTACTAACCAATTAACTATGTGTGTTAAAGCATTTACTGCTTTGTCACCCCCTACAAGTTTTAGCCAAGTACTGCTAGAAGGTCTTTATCAGAGTAGTTATTTTGTTTTTGTCAGTTTGTTTTTGATCGGCTTGTATATCGCCCAAACCCAGAAAAGCCTAGCTCGCAAGCATATTATTGCAATAACAGGGGCAAGCTTTTTATTTGCTTGGCTGATAACGTTAATTTACGCCTTTGCCGATGGGCATGTTTATGATCGCTTCTTTATGCGGGAGACAGTGCCTCAATTTCTGTTTGGTATTGCCTACATTGGCATGGCATTTTTTAGCTATCGCACACCGCCAGCCCACGTTTCAAGCCGTATTATGCAAATCTCGTTTGTAATTTATGGGCTGCGCTATTTTGTATTTTCGATGTTATCAACCGTAATGATAGCTGAGGTATGGTTTAGTCACGTTATTCGCTTCTTCAATTTCTTTGATATTGGCTCACATGCGGTGATTGGTTTTAGCATGTTAATTTGGATGCAAGGAGCTGAACGAGCAACAGCGAAATCAGCTACGAATAAGGCACAGTATCTTGGTCGACACGATTCACTGACCGGCTCGTTAAACCGTGAGCAAGTGATGGAGAAAATGCCAGAGCTAATGCGTACGGCTGGCTTAAACGGTAAAAAGTTGAGTATCTTTTTACTGGATATTAAACGCTTTAAGTTTGTTAATGATACTTATGGCTTAAAAACTGGCGATTTTATTTTGGGTGAAATTGCTCGCCGCTTGCGTGATAGCCTATTCCAGCCGCAAATTGTTGGCCGTTTAAGCGGTGATTCATTTGTTTATGTATTCGAGTTTGAGCAGCGCCAGCAAATTCCTCGTGCCCTAAGCCATTTGCATGAATTAATTGCCCGCCCGTATCAATACGATGGGCAAGACATAATGTTGCAATGCAGCATTGGCTACAGCTTTTATCCAGAGCATTCAGATAACGCAGAAACTCTATTGCAGTTGTCAAACTTAGCACTTTTCCATGCGGAATCACGCAATGAAGCGAGCAAGCAGTACAGTGATGATATGCAGGTGCAAGGTCGTCATCTATTAGCCATGGAAAAAGCCATTAAGCTGGCAATGGAGCGTGATGAATTTGAACTCTATTTCCAACCTCAGCTCAACTTATTGACTAATAAACTTGAAGGGGTAGAGGCATTAATTCGCTGGAATCATCCAACGGATGGTCTGCTTTCGCCTGATCGCTTCTTGCCCGATATTGACGCATTGGCACTTAATAGTGTCTTTGATAACTATGTGTTGGACAAAGCCTGTCGTGCTATTGCACGTTGGCATCAAGCCTATCATCGCTGGATAACGGTCGCGGTGAACATTACTGCGGTTGAGTTCCAAGACCCTAAATTCGTTTCTAAAATTCAAACTTTGTTACTTAGGTATGACCTTCCGCCAAACTATCTTGAATTAGAGATTACGGAAAATGTGGTAATGACGGATTTACAGTCAGCAATGGATACCATTGTTGAGCTGCAAACCATGGGGATAAAAGTATCGATTGATGATTTCGGTACTGGCTATTCATCACTGGCGTATTTACGTAATTTGCCGATAGATAAAATTAAAATTGATCGCAGTTTCGTTAATGAAATGGCTGAGAATGATTCAGACTTAACCATTGTTAAATCTATGGTGCGTTTATCGCATGGGTTAGGCAAACGCGTATTGGCAGAGGGCGTAGAAACGCAAACTCAGCTCGATATTCTGCGCACGCTTAATTGCGATGCAGTGCAAGGCTATTTTATTAGCAAGCCGATTTGTGAAGCTGATTTAGTTAAATACTTTAAGCGTTAGCAAGCCGCGAGAACCAATTAAAGTCAACAGTAAAATAATATCTAAACTTTTCGAGTGCTATCTGATGTAAATCAATACCCTTCTTTCTTGCTTCAGTAGCATCATTATATGCTGACACCTTATTGAACTTGTGTACCCAAGGTGAACACGAGTTAGCATTACTGTTAACAGAAGTTTGTCTACTATTCTTATTAGAATTCAGCTAGTTGAATACCAATTTCTGGCTTAGTGCATGATTTTGTCCAATTATTAAGAAAGAAAACTAGGCTTGTCAGTGTCTTTTCAGTTCACAAAGTTATTACCATTTTGTCGTATCAGGGGATAGTTGATGCTAATTAAACGAAAATTAATGCTCAATACAACGATATCGGTTGTAGCCATGTTATTTATGCTTTGGCTGCTAACTTTTACGATTTCGTCCTTAGAAAACAATATTCAAGTTGCGCGTCATATAGGCAAAATTGAAAGTCATGTGCTGCAGCTTCGCAGGCATGAAAAAGATTTTATTGCGCGCAAAGATATGGCTTATGTAGACAAGTACCAAAGCAGTGCACAACAGCTCAAAGCCGAAGTAGATTCTTTAGCAAGAGAATTTAAAGAACTTGGCTTGGAAAGTACTGAAACAACCGCGATGCAAAGTGTGTTGGCAAGTTATGAACAGGCATTTACTGAGCTTGCCGATACGCAACAGGTTATTGGTTTGCACCCCAAAGATGGTTTATATGGCTCACTGCGTAGTGCTGTGCATGACGTTGAAACCCTAATTGGTAAAGATGACTACCAGTTATTAAGTGGCATGTTACAGCTACGTCGCAACGAAAAAGATTTTATGCTGCGTTTGGACGAGAAGTACGTAACGCGTTTACAAAACAACACCGCGAAGTTAGTTGAGGCGGTGCGCGCAAGTGCCTTCGAACAGGAGCGGAAATCGAATATTGTTACGCTGCTAAATTCATATCAAACCGCATTCGTAAATCTAGTCAATGAGCAGCGTAAATTAGGTTTAACCCCTGACCAAGGTATTCAAGGTGAAATGCGGGCGAGTATCCATCGAGTGGACGAGATCTTAGAGCGTTTATTAACGATTAGCTCTGACGAAGTTGCCCAGTACACAAGCTTTGTTGAACGCCTCGCTTTTATAGCGTTTTTCATCATACTCGTTGTGGCAATTGGTTTCGCTAGCTATATCGCTAAGAGCGTTCTCACTTCTATCCGCCGTTTACAAACATCGATGTTGGCCATTTCACAGTCTAACGACTTAACCATAGAGATTGATGCCAGTGGCAATGATGAGTTGTCTGAGATGGCAAAAGTGTTTGAAACCATGGTACAAAACTTTCGCAACTTGATTGTTGAAGTAAACCAGTCTGTGACTACGCTTAATGATGCGACACAGCAGGTAGCAAACAATATTAGTGTTACTAACCAAGGTGTCGCGTCACAAATTCAAGAAACGGATATGGTAGCAACAGCCGTTACTGAAATGGTCGCAACCGTGGATGAAATAGCCAACAACACGCAAGAAGCAGCGCATAAGGCGGAGCTTACCAATGAAAATGCATCGCAGGGTAAGCAAGGTGTTGATCATACGAAAGGCCAAATTAGCGCATTATCAGAAAACTTAGCAGACTCTGAGCAGATAGTGCAGGAGCTAGCAAAAGACAGTGAAACTATAGGTTCGGTACTTGATGTTATTCGTGGTATTGCAGAGCAAACCAACTTATTAGCATTAAACGCGGCGATTGAAGCTGCGCGTGCTGGCGAACAAGGACGAGGTTTTGCGGTCGTAGCCGATGAAGTGAGAACCCTTGCTAGCCGTACTCAAGATTCTACGCAAGAGATTGAAGGGATTATTTCCTCACTGCAACAACGCACACGTCAAATTGTTGAGCACATGGCCGATTGTCGTGTACAAGGTGATGAAAGCTCAACAAAGGCAGATTCGGCAGGGCAAATGCTGGTCGAGATCACTCAAGATGTTTCAACTATTATGGAAATGAACACGGCAATTGCCATGGCCATTAAAGAGCAAAGTGCGGTGGCGACAGAAGTAAATAAGCATGTCGTATTAATCCGTGATGTTGCTGAGCAGTCAGGACAAATGGCACAGCAAAATGAACAAATGAGCCATGAGCTATCAGAGCAAGCCCATAAACTGCAATTAGAGGTTAATCGCTTTACTGTCTAGAAGAGCAGCTAAAGCTGCTTGATGTCGATCATAGCATCACGGCTGTGGCCGCTGATGCTAAGTTGCTGTAAATAGGTTTGCCATAACAAGCCGGATTGCTGGTGAAATAGGGCAAGCTGAGCTTCAGAATAAATCACTTGATAGCTATCATCAAAAAGCAGTCGGTAACCGTGTTTACCGACTACTTCAATGCGCGTTAGCACAACGTCTTTTTTATGCGTCGCCAGCGCAGGTGCTTTGCCTTTCCGGTTGCCAGAGGCATTAGCCGCAAAAGCACTGGTGGCTTGGCTGCTTTCAAGCACCCTTAAAAATTCATAGCTAAACTGCCAGCTTTCCGTCAGCGCTTGTTCGCCTGCTTGAGGTGCAAGCGCAACCGTTAGCTGCTTGTGCGTATGGTTTAGCTGAAATTTTACAATGCTTAACATAATCGAATGTTGTGTTAATCAAACCTTAGTACTAGTGAGCCGCTTAAAGAATAAAGCGGCTTAAGTCTTCGTTTTGTACTACGTCGTTTAGCGTTTTTTCAACATAAGCAGTATCAATCACGACTTTCTCACCAGAGCGATCGTTAGCGCTGTATGAGATTTCCTCCATCAGGCGCTCCATCATAGTATGTAAGCGACGCGCACCGATGTTTTCAGTGGTTTCATTTACTTGCCATGCCGCGTTAGCGATCGCTGAAATACCGTCTTCAGTGAACTCCACATCAACACCTTCTGTTTTCATTAACGCAATATATTGTTCGGTTAATGAGGCATTTGGCTCAGTTAAAATGCGTACGAAATCTTCAGTGGTTAGGGCTTTTAATTCAACGCGAATTGGCAAGCGACCTTGTAGCTCTGGAATTAAGTCAGACGGTTTTGCCATTTGGAAAGCACCCGAGGCGATAAACAGAATATGATCGGTTTTCACCATACCGTGCTTAGTGCTCACCGTTGAACCTTCAACTAGTGGCAGTAAGTCACGTTGTACACCTTCGCGCGAAACGTCTGGACCTGAGCTGTCGCCACGCTTACAGATTTTGTCGATCTCATCTACAAACACAATACCGTTTTGCTCTACCGCTTCGAGCGCTTTGGTTTTGATATCGTCTTGATTAACAATTTTCGCGGCTTCTTCTTCCTGCAAGGCTTTAAACGCATCTTTGATTTTCAGCTTGCGTTTTTTGGTTTTATCGCCTGACATATTTTGGAACATGCTTTGCAATTGCGAGGTCATGTCTTCCATGCCCGGAGGCGCCATGATCTCCACGCCCATAGGCTGTGCTGCGATATCAATCTCGATTTCTTTGTCGTCGAGCTTGCCTTCACGTAATTTCTTACGGAATACTTGACGGGTGCTGCTGTTGTCACTGGTTTCTTCGTTGCCAAAGGTATCGCGAGGGTTTGGAATAAGTACATCAAGTACACGCTCTTCTGCCGCTTCTTCGGCAAGGTGCTTAACGCGCTCCATTTCCTGCTCTTTGGTCATCTTAACTGCCATATCAGTTAAGTCGCGGATAATGGTTTCCACTTCTTTACCAACATAACCGACTTCAGTGAACTTAGTCGCTTCCACTTTGATAAAAGGTGCGTTAGCAAGTTTAGCTAAACGGCGGGCAATTTCGGTTTTACCAACACCCGTTGGACCGATCATCAAAATGTTTTTTGGCGTTACTTCAGTGCGCAGCTCTTCATTAAGCTGCATACGACGCCAGCGGTTACGCAGAGCAATGGCAACAGCGCGCTTAGCGTCGGCTTGGCCAACAATATGGCTATCTAGTTCATGAACAATTTCACGTGGGGTCATATTCGACATGATAATTCCTTACTTCTCTTCTGCGCCAAGTTCGTCAATGGTGTGATGCTGGTTGGTGAACACGCAAATATCACCAGCAATAGTGAGCGACTTATCAACGATGTCGCGGGCAGATAATTCGGTATTTTGTAACAGTGCTAGTGCTGCAGCTTGCGCATAGTTGCCACCACTGCCAATAGCAATTAAGTCATGCTCTGGCTGCACCACATCACCGTTACCAGTAATGATTAAAGAAGCGGTTTCATCAGCAACAACTAGCATAGCTTCTAATTTGCGTAGGGCACGATCGCTGCGCCAGTCTTTGGCCAGTTCAACCGCTGATTTGGTTAAATGACCTTGGTGCATTTCCAGCTTGCTTTCAAAGCGTTCGAATAAGGTAAATGCATCGGCAGTACCGCCAGCAAAACCAGCGAGTACTTTGTCGTGATAAAGGCGACGCACTTTTTTTGCGTTGCCTTTCATTACTGTATTGCCTAAAGAAACTTGGCCGTCGCCACCGATCGCAACTTTACCGTTACGTCTAACTGATACAATTGTAGTCACACTACACCTCAAACCTTTGGCTGCTGGTTACCAGCAGCGCGATAAACATGTTTGATAAGATGGGTGTGTTTAGCGGATTTTCAAGTTATGTCAGGGAAATTAACTGAAGAGGCTAGTTCCACAGCCAAATTTGGCAGGTGGTAATATTATTGCGCTTAAGCTTGTGCTTGTCGGCTTCTGCCATACGCTTGCGTGGGTATGGGCCAAGGGCAACCTTGTACCAAATACCATTTTTACCTGAGCTTTCCGACACTTTCGCCACTAGGCCGCTAAAGGCAATTTGTGCTTTCATCGCTTCTGCTTGGCTGCGCTTTCTAAATGAGCCACACTGCATTTTATACGGGCCTTTTTCTTCCACTTCATAGTGGCCGCCTTCGATTTGCGTGCCTTGTTTAAGCTTGTCGATATATTCCCACTTTTCAGCCGGCGGCTCAGGTAGTTTTTTGGTGGCTTTTACCGCGGGTGCTTTAGGCGTAGGTGTGGCGATCGGTTTAACGTCTTTTAAAAACCACAAAAAGTAACCGGCACCGGCAACTGCTAAGACAGTGAATAAAGTGATCAGCTTCACTTTTAATGGCATTCCCGTCGCCTCTGGCTGTTGCTTTTTGTAGGGGCTTTTCTTTTTATTGTTCGAGCGGGAAACGTAATCCTGTGGTGCCATAAAAAATCATAAAACTGCGGTAAACAAGAGCCGCTATTGTAGCGAAATAAGCGGAAAAAAAAAGCCTACAAGCAAGTCCTAATCAAGTAAAAACAAGGCTTACCAACTAAAATCTAAGGGATCAACATCTACTGACCAGCGCACTTTATTGGTTAATTCATGGCTTTCCAAAAACGAAATAACTTGCAGCATCGCTTGATGCAGTGTTTTACGCTGCTCGCTTTGCACTATTAAATGGTAGCGATAGTAACCGGCTTTTTTCTCCATGGTCGCGGGAATTGGGCCAACTAATTGACAATGGTCAAGGCTTAGTTGGCTGACCGCCATTAAAAACTTGGAGGGGTAAGATGGATATTTCGCTTCGGCGCGAATAAGTACTTGATAGCCAAATGGGGGCAATCGGGCAAAGTTTCGCTCAGCCAAGGTTTGCTGGGCAAAATGGCGATAACCATTGTTAACTAAATCTTGCAGCAGCGGGTGCTGAGGATATTGGCTTTGAATTAGCACCTTACCGGGTTTACTGGCACGGCCTGCACGACCTGCTACTTGCACTAAAAGCTGCGCCATATGCTCAGCGGCGCGAAAATCGAAACTGAACAGGGCGCCATCAACGTTCAATATCACCACTAAGGTCACATCTGGAAAATGATGACCTTTGGCAAGCATTTGTGTGCCCACCAAAATATCGTGCTCTTTATTGTGAATGGCTTGCAGCAATTTGGTTAGTTCGCCTTTGCGCCTTGTCGAGTCGCGGTCAATGCGCACTACGCTACTGTAGGGAAACCAGTCGGTTAAGTGTTGTTCAAGTTGTTCGGTACCTTGACCAACGGGGGCTAAACGTGTGCTACCACATTGCTGGCATTGATGAACAATACGCTTTTGATTGCCGCAGTGATGACAGACTAAAAGCTGATCTTTTTGATGCAAGGTGAATGGTTTATTGCAGCGCTGACAGTCAGCGACCCAATGACATTCTTGGCAATTAATCGCTGGCGCATAACCACGGCGATTTAAAAACACCAGCACTTGTTCGCGGCGTTTTAGCGTATCGGCAATCGCTTGTTTAACCGTTTCGCCAACCCCTGCGGTTAAATGCTCATGGTTAACATCCACTAAGCGCATACTGGCTTGCACGCTATTGCCCGCACGCTTATTTAACTGGTGATAATGAAACTTGTGCGACAGGGCATTTTGCAAGCTTTCTAAGCTCGGCGTGGCACTGCCCAGTAGTATCGGAATATTGAGCTGACGTGCTCGTAAAATTGCGGCGTCTCTGCCGTTGTAGCGAAAGCTGTCTTGCTGTTTTAATGAGGCATCATGCTCTTCATCAACGATGATCAAACCAAGTTTATTAGCTGGGGTGAAAATGGCTGAACGCGTACCGATAATGATGGCCGCATGACCACGATAAGCTGCCCGCCAGGTATCTAACCGCTCTTTGTCGTTAAGTGCTGAGTGGTGCAAATATATCGGCACGTTAAATCTATGCTCAAAGCGCGACAAGGTTTGCGGGGTTAGGCCAATTTCCGGCACGATCACCAGCACTTGCTGATTGCTGGCTAAGGTTTTCTCCATTGCCTGCAAGTACACTTCCGTTTTACCACTGCCAGTAATGCCGTCGAGCAAATGACAACTAAACGCTTGATGACTTTGGTTAAGGGCAGAAACAACAATAGCCTGCTCGGATGAGAGCTTTAGGCGGCTTTCTTGATTTAAGTCGCTCTCGTGCCAGTGAAATGGTGCTGGCACTATCTCTTTTTCTTCAATCAAGGCTTTGTTTTGCAGCGCGGTTAATTGCTGTTTAACAAAACCTAAGGTTCTTAACTCAGGCCAGCTAGTGCCCGTTTGGTTATGGCGGATAACTTGATAAAGCTCTAGTTGCTTTTTCGCTTTTGTACCTATGGCACTGAGCGCTTCTTCTTCACTTGATTCAGTGGCAAACCAGCGGGTTTGGTAGCTTAAATCGGGCGCTTCAATCTGGCGCAGCAATACTGGCAATGCCTGCTGGAAAATATCACCAATAGCGTGGTGGTAGTATTGGCTTAATGTCGTTAAAAAAGTCACTAATTCTGGCGGCAGTGGATATTGCTCAGATACGCGGCTAGTAACGGCTTTGATCTTGTCTGCGCTTAGCGTTGTGCTGGTATTGGTTGCCAGCACAATACCCACTAATTGGCGGCCAGCAAAGGGCACCACCACACGTTCACCGATTTGAATTGCTGGCGAATTGAGTGCTGACGGCAATTCATAGGTATAAAGCTGCCTAGTAGGTACGGGCAGGGCAATTTCAATATAGCAAGTTGCTGCCGTTGGCTTGGCTAACGGATTCGTTAGTGGCAGCTTAGCGTTCTTTTTTACGTGCTTTTCAGACAAGATTTTTGGTTAGCGTTGGCAATAATTTCTCTATTGTGACCAGATGTAGGCGAACTGCCAAGTGCCTTTAATCGCTTTATTTTTTGCTTAGCTTTTTGCTTAGCCAAGCGCTAATAAACAAAACAAATATCACACTACTCGCTCATTGCGCTAAAATTGTTTAAAAAATTAGCGATTTTGCGTGAATTTGGTTGCAGTTAACGCAACGATCCCCTACAATTCGCGACCGTTATTTTTAACTAACTCGTATGGTGCTTAGCGGTAATAAAACTGACTAAGTGGCGATACGGCCTAATATAGAGGTTTCCCATGAAAGAAGGTATTCACCCTAATTACGTAGAGATCAAGGCAACTTGTTCTTGCGGTAACGTTATCACTACTCGTTCAACAGTAGCTAAAGATTTACACCTAGACGTATGTTCAGAATGTCACCCATTCTACACTGGTAAGCAAAAAGCTGCTGAAACTGGTGGTCGTGTTGACAAATTCAACAAGCGTTTCGGTATGCTTGGTAAGAAGTAAGTTTTACTTACTCTTGCAAAAGAAAGCGCCTAATAGGGCGCTTTTTTTGTGCCTGAAATATCTAATCACCGCTAAATATAAAGGCCAAAAACGAATTACATCAAGCCTTTAGATTTTTGGATCAAAAATTAATTCCTGCCTTTTAAACCCTTTTGCGGCATACTGCATCTAACTTACTAAAACCTAAACAAACAATCGCGAATAAACGGAAGTTTTCATTGGATAGTCATCAAGTTATTGAAGCCAGTAAGCGCTTCACACAAGATGAAGAAGCAAAGCTTATCACGCTATCAAAGGGCGGCGATCAGCAGGCGTTCTATCAGCTGTATGAAATGCATCATAAAAAGGTGTACGGCTTGTGCTGGCGGATGCTGGCAGATAAAGACAGTGCCGAAGATGTCTGTCAGGAAGTGTTTGTGCAGGTCTGGCAAAAAATTGGCAACTTCCAAGGCAATAGTAAATTTAGTACTTGGTTGCACAGCGTGGCCTCTAACATCGTACTAAGCCACCTGCGTAAGCATAAAAACTGGTTGCAACGGGTGTTTAGTATTGAAGACCAAGTGGTTGAAGAAGTGGGTGAAGAAATGGCGGAAATATCAGAGTTAGACAAGCATATTATGCGTTTACCTGAACGTGCCCGCCTGGTATTTGTGTTGTTTGCCGTTGAAGGCTATCGCCATGAGGAAATCGGGAACATGTTAAATATGGCGGTCGGTAGCAGCAAAGCCCAGTACCACAGAGCAAAAACCTTATTAAAAGAATGGCTGGAGGAATGATAATGAGTATGTCAGACCAAGAGTTACAGCAAAGAATTGATGGCTTAAATAAAGAAGTCGCGCCACAACGGGACTTGTGGCCGGGTATAGAGAATGCCTTGGCGGCGCAGCAGATGACAGCACAGCGCGGGCGAGGCAATGAACAGCGTAGCAAAGTTGTGCCGTTTGCATGGGCGGCCAGTATTGTCGCTGCGGTATTGCTCACTTGGGTCAATGTCGTGCCGCAAGGGGCAAGCAATGCTGAACTGGGTTTAGTGGCGTCACTCAATCAAGAGTTTGACCAGCAAAAACAGCTGATGCTTACCAGTTTTGGTGAGCCAGATTTAACCCAGTTATCACCTGAGATGCAAGTGGAATTGGCTAAGCTGGCGCAGGCTCGAAAAAGCATTGCCGCCGCACTGGAAAACGATGAGAACAACACGGATTTATTGAATTTACTGCAATGGACACAGCAGCAAGAACTGGATTTATTAAAACGTTTGTATACGCCCCAATGGCAAACCATATAACGGCAGACTATATAGCGACAGACGAGTTAGGTCGAGTAGCCTTACGCCTGCAAGCGTAAAGACTAGCAAAGAGTAGAGTAAAGAATTTAGAGGTAGTTATGAAAGGTACAACCTTATTATCATCAGCATTTTCACGCCTTGGCCTACCCGTTGGCCTAGTGCTAGGTATCGCAACTGCTTTTAACGCCTATGCTGGCGAGCGCATTGATGAATCGCTATCGGCAGATGGCCTGTCGGTGGTTAATATTGAGAATATGCGCGGCTCGGTAAAAATTATTGGTCACGATGATGACGAAGTCAGTGTTAGCGGTGAACTGGGCGAAAAAGTTGATCGCTTTATTTTCGAAAAAAGCGGAAATATGTTGCGGGTTAAGGTGGTATATCGCTCAACGCGTCATAGCAACAATAGTAGCGGCTCTCGTTTTACTGTCAGCATGCCGAAATCGCTAAGTATGAATTTTGAAGGGGTATCGAGTGACGTAGAAGTGTTAGATCTCGACAGCCATATTGAAGTGAAAACCGTCAGTGGTGATATTGTTGCTAAGAAACTGAAAGATAATATTGAGCTAAGCTCGGTGAGTGGTGATATCGACAGCCGCGATTTAGCGGGCAAAATTCGCTTATCGACCATTAGCGGTAAAATTGATGATCGCGACTCTTCTGGTCGCTTACGCTTAAAAGCGGTGAGTGGTGATGTAGAAACACGCTCAACTGCACAGCAAGTGTCACTCAGCGTTGTCTCTGGTGATATTGAGTTTGAACTAGGGGAAGTAGAAGAACTAGCCATTGCCAGTGTTAGCGGCGATGCTAGCGGCTCACTGACCTTGCTCAATCACGGTGATGTAAAAGTCTCCGGTGTCAGCTCAGATATCGAATTAGCGTTTGAGAACGATGTTAATGCTGATTTTAGACTGCATGCCAGCGCAGGTGGCGACATTGTAAATCGTATTACTAACGACAAAGCGACGCGCGCAAAATACGGCCCAAGTTCTAAGCTTTCATTTACCGTCGGTAATGGCACAGGCACAGTACGTGGTAATGTGGTTAGCGGTGAAATTAAGGTGAGAAGTAAGTAATTTTCAGCAAACCTTACTAATGTTTAAAGCTGATTTTCATTACTCTTTTTGATAGCATACTTGTCCCGTATTGAGACTTTTTAAAGTAGCGCTCGTCGCTGCTTTTTCATATGTGCAGGTAGTAACCATGGCCGAAGCCAAAACAAGTCAATTCCCCAAAGGTGGTGCGCAAGGCTCAAAAGCTAAGCGTGATCAACAGGTTGAAGACCTGAAAATGCCGCCACACTCACTCGAGGCTGAGCAATCAGTGCTGGGTGGCTTGTTATTGGATAATGAAACTTTCGACCGCGTCGGTGAACACGTAGTAGCGCAAGATTTTTATAGCCGTGGCCATCGCCTGATATTTGAAACCATCAGTGTATTGGTTGAGCGCGGTGAACCAGCTGATTTGGTGACGGTAACTGAGTCGCTGGAAAACGATCAACAGCTTGATGATGCCGGCGGCTTTGTTTATATCGCGGAAATGATCCGCAATACGCCAAGTGCAGCCAACATCACGGCTTATGCGGATATTGTGCGTGAACGTGCGGTAACACGCGAGCTGATCAGCGTTGCCCATGAAATCTCTGAAGCAGGCTTTGATACTCAAGGGCGCGACAGTGCCGAGCTACTGGACTTTGCCGAAACTAAAGTTTTTGCCATTGCCGAAGCGCGTGCTAATAAAAATGAAGGCCCAGAAGCGCTGCATCCAATCTTAGAAAAAACCGTTGATAAAATTGAAAAGGCTAGTGGCTTAGGCAACGACGGTGTAACTGGGGTTTCAACTGGCTTTGCTGATCTGGATAAAATGACTGCAGGCCTGCAAGCCTCTGACTTAATTATTGTTGCTGCCCGTCCGTCGATGGGTAAAACCACCTTTGCGATGAACTTGGCCGAGCATGCGGCTATGCATGAAGACAAGCCAGCGTTAATTTTCAGCCTTGAGATGCCGTCAGAGCAAATCATGATGAGGATGCTAGCCTCACTAGGCCGCATTGACCAAACTAAAATACGTACTGGTCAGCTAGATGATGAAGATTGGGCGCGCTTATCAACCACCATGGGTACCATGATCGAAAGCGGTAAAATGTATATTGACGATCAAGCAGGCTTAACACCTACGGAAGTGCGCTCACGTGCTCGCCGTATAGCCCGAGATCACGGCGGCTTAAGCATGATTATGATCGATTACCTGCAATTGATGCGCGCGCCGCAGTTTGCTGATAATCGTACCTTAGAAATTGCCGAAATCTCTCGCTCACTTAAAGCCTTGGCGAAAGAGCTAGAAATTCCAGTGGTGGCGCTATCTCAGCTAAACCGTAGTTTGGAGCAACGCTCTGACAAACGCCCGGTTAACTCTGATTTACGTGAATCTGGTTCAATCGAGCAAGATGCCGACTTGATCATGTTTATCTATCGTGATGAGGTGTATCACGATGATTCTGAGTTTAAAGGCATGGCGGAAATCATTATTGGTAAGCAGCGTAATGGCCCAATCGGTCGTGTGCCACTAACCTTTAACGGTCAATGGTCACGCTTTGACAATTACGCTGGCCCACACGTACTAGAAGAAGATTAAGCTCGATGTCGGTTCGCACTGCAACGGCTGCAATTGATTTGCAGGCGCTCACCCATAATGTCACCCAAATCAAAAAACTTGCCTCGAACTCGCAAATTTTGGCAGTGCTCAAAGCCAATGCTTATGGCCATGGCTTAGAGCGCATTGCCGAAGCACTAGCCGAGCAGGACGTAGGAGCATTCGGTGTTGCGCGTTTAGATGAAGCGCTGGCGCTTAGAGCCTGTGGCGTGGTTAAGCCGATAGTCTTGATGGAAGGCTTTTTTAGCCCGCAAGAGCTACCTGTACTGGATGTGAATAACCTTCATACGGTGATTCATAACCAAGAGCAACTAGATGCATTGTTGACAGCTGATTTGCAAACACCAGTAAAAGTGTGGTTAAAAGTTGATACGGGCATGCATCGCCTTGGTGTTGAACCTGAGCAGTTTCACGATTTTTATCAGGCGTTAAAAAAATCGCCTAACGTGCAAGATGATATTGTGCTGATGAGCCATTTAAGCTGTGCGGATGATGTTGAAAGTATGCATACGCCAACACAGCTTAGTTTGTTTAATTCGCTAACTGATGTATTAGCAGGGCAAAAAACACTGGCAAATTCCGCCGCCATTTGTGCTTGGCCTGATACCCACTTTGACTGGGTCAGACCGGGCTTAATGCTTTACGGCGTGAGCCCTATGCAGGATAAAGTTGCAGCCGAGCTTAATATTCAGCCGGTAATGACGTTAAAGTCTAGCCTAATCGCTAAGCGCTTTATTAAAAAAGGCGAGTCGGTTGGTTATGGCGCAGCATGGAGCGCAGAAAAAGACACTTATATCGGTGTGATTGCCATAGGCTATGGTGATGGTTATCCCCGCCATGCGCCCAACGGTACACCGGTATTGCTTAATGGCCGACGCGTGCCGCTAGTGGGTCGCGTCTCAATGGATATGATCAATGTCGATTTAGGCGGCGCAGCTGAGGGCGAATGTGCTGATAACATCGGCGATATTGCCACTTTGTGGGGCGCAGGCTTAGGCATTGAAGAAATCGCTCAATGGGCAACTACCATTCCTTACGAGCTACTGTGTAATATCACTCGCCGAGTGAACATGACGGTATCCTCCTAGCAAATAATCTTATTCACCTTGGATAGTCGCCACGAGTGTCCGGCTGCCACCATAATCTCGATGCTCACCTAAATAAATACCTTGCCAAGTGCCCAGATTTAATCGCCCGTTACTGATCGGAATACTAACGCTAGTGCCTAACGTGCTGGCTTTAATATGGGCTGGCATATCGTCAGCACCCTCATAGGTGTGTTGATAGTAGCGGGCATTTTCGGGCACAAAGTGATTAAAATGCGCTTCCATATCAGAGCGTACGGTTGGATCTGCGTTCTCGTTGATGGTTAGTGAAGCTGAAGTATGTTTTACAAATAAGTGTAAAAGGCCACACTGAATACCACCTAGTGCTGGTAATTGTCGTTCTACTTCGTTTGTGATCAAATGAAAGCCACGTGCTTTCGCAGAGAGAGAAAATTCAACTTGTTGCCACATAGGCTTAGCTCATTCGGTTATTGAAATGGTTGCATAAGCGTAGCGAATTTATCGCGTGATGCAATCACCAGTTGTTTTACGCTGCTTAGCTCAGCAATATCTTGCTTTAAGCGAATATACAGTGACTTTGTAATTGCTGGTGCTAAAGGTATTGTTCGTATGCCTGTTTGGTATTGGTAGGCATTGACTAACCAATCGGGAAGAACGGCTACACCAATATTGCCGTGGATCATTTGTAATATAGAGTGAGAATTCGCCACCTTTCTCGTTTTGGCAGGTACAACATTGGCAGGTGTCAACAATTGGTTAAAGATATCAAGACGGCTAATCTCCACTGGGTAAGTGAGCAGCACTTGATTGGCAAAGTCTTCGGCAATTAGCAGGTCTTTTGAGGACAAAAGATTAAGCTCACTAACTACAGCCACTTGCTCAAATTGCCCCAATTTAATTTCTATCACTTGATTGTCGGTGCTCGCTTCGTCGGTAAACAAAATATCTAAATCACACTCTTGTTCGAAGACATCATCCCGTATATCCCAACTTAGGCTCGGATAATCTTGTTGTAAATTCCGACAAATGGGCATCAACCATTGAAAGCAAGCATGACAAGCAAAACCTAATGATAAGCTCTGCGCTCGCGGCCTTTCAGTTAGGGTTGCAACAAGGGCATCGATTTTTGGTAAGACTTCATCAGCCAGTGACTTAATTGATTTGCCTTGCGTGGTTAAGTCGAGCTTACGTTTATCACGTGTGACTAATTTAGTTGCTAGCTTGTGTTCTAGTTCTTTGAGTTGGTGCGACAATGCCGATTGGCTTGTTGCCAACTGCTCTGCAGCTTTGGTTAAGCTGCCTTGCTGATCAATTGCGCGGATGGTGCGCAAATGCTTGAGCTCTATCATATAGCATTCCCGAAAATTGCGTATCAAAATTTACTTGGCCGATTGGCGAAGCAAATTTATTATAAGCATCTGAATGTCTAGACGTCTATAACTGTTTTTAGTTAGCGCTAGCTTTATTTGGGGAGGATATTCGGGTAGGAATTCGGTTTAGGTGTTACCAGTACAGCTATACCTTCAAGCGACTAGCCGATTAGCCACCTTGTTAAACAAAATAGATGACTAGCGGCTGGGCGCTCAAAAAGCTTTTGTTAGCTCAGGTTGTTATTGCGTTCGATAGGGATATCCGAGAGATATTCTATAAACTCCACCTCGTAGCCTGTTGGATCGATAAAGTACACGTTTTTGCGAAACGGGTTTGATGCGCCAACTTTATCAGCGGCAAAGCCTGCGGCGGTAAGTCGCTCTATAACAGCGTCTAGGTTTGTTACCTGATAGCCGAAATGAGCAAGACCAACGAGATGACCTGTATTCTCTCTAAGCTCTCCTTCACCGTGATCACTAAACGACAAATATTGATAATCGTCGCCAAAATGCAACCAGTTTCGCGCTTTACCATACCACTCGCCGCTCCCTTCGCTGCGAACACGCCAGTGAGGGAAAGCAGCTTGATAGAACTTCAGGCTGGCTGTAATGTTTTTGACGACTAAATTGACATGTTCTAACTGCATGTTAGCTCCTTGTTTTGGCTTAAGTTCGGCTTTAATTTGGTATAAGTTTGGGTTCAGTTTGGCTTATTTGTATTGCATTGTTTTGCTTAGCAGCTCTGCTAATGCGTGAATGAATTTACGTTGTTTGTGCGTTTGGCATTCCGTTGGCTTGTTACTCTCAGCTTTACTTTCGCTATCAGTATTTTGCACATCAATACTGTCGCTATTGGCACAATTCACTATTGATTGACTAGCCAGTGTAATAGAGGTCATTTCGCTACTCCTTGTGATTAAGTTATGAGCATGCTAAAACCTCAAGTTAGGTTTAGGTAAAGTACTTTTTGAAACTTTTTTGCAGAGTATCTAGATTGTGTTGAGGGACTGATATGCTAGAAGAAGCGAACTGGACGGTTGGCAGAGTTGCTAAACGTTGCGGTGTGAAGGTGTCGACACTCCACTATTACGAGCGTCAGGGGCTTATTAGAAGTTGGCGTAACGATGGTAACCAGCGTCGATATAAGGCGGATGTATTAAGGCGCATCTCTGTTATCAAAGCGGCGCAAAAAATGGGTATCTCGTTGGCCGATATTAAAGCCGCGTTTGCCAGTTTGCCAAATAATCGCACGCCAACCAAAGAAGACTGGAACGAGCTAGCTGCTAGCTGGCAAGCACAGCTTAACGCCCGTATTCATTATTTAGAAACGCTGCGAGATTCGCTCTCAGGTTGCATAGGCTGCGGATGTTTATCATTGAATTCCTGCCCGATTTACAACCCAGAAGATACGTTAGCCAGCGAAGGCGAAGGAGCGATTATTTTAGAGCGTGATGCGGCTCTCAAATAAAATGATTAGGTGGTTGCTTTTGCTAAGGTATAAAAAAAGCTCCTATCATCAGGAGCTTTCGTCGTCTTAGGCGTTAGTAACGCTATGTTGATACTTAGTCAAAGCTAAATTCGATAAACGCTTTACCGTGTGCAGAGGTCAACGGAATAATAACAATTGGGCCTTCTGCTTTGTGGTTGATGGTGTGGTCTTTACCTGATACAACCATAGGTGTCGCCATATCAAACTCAAAACCTTTTTCGCTTAGCATACGCTTAGCGCCGCCAGTGACCATGTTGGTGATTTCACCGACTAAGTCAGTAATTTCTTCATTAACTACATCAGGGCCCTCACCAACCATATTTTTCATCGTCGCAATGGCTAATGATGCTTCAAAAGTTATCGATAGTGAGCCTTTAGCTTGGTCACTTACCATGCCAATTAAACCCGAAACGTCACCTTTAGCGACTTCGCCTTGCTTTAGCTTAGGCTTTTCCGGTGTTAGCTCCATCATTGCCATCGTAGACATTACGTTTAACATCGAAGATAAGAAAGGATTTATAAACTCTACATTCATGGAAATTACCGGGTCTTAAAGTTGGCTCAAGTGCATAATCTGGCTGCTAATTTAGCATAAATTTAACATAGGGCACTAGTTATTGTTGTTAATTGTAGCAATACGCTGTGAATTATTGAATGTCAGGCTGAATTTTGCTTTGCCACTAATAAAGTTCACCGTATTGATTTGCTTGGGATAAGTATCAACGAGTAGTTGATTTTTTACCACCAAAGGCGCGAAAAACTTATTGGCACTTGCTTCTTGATAAATGACGATTTTATCGCGAACTATTTCTAAACCAACCCAGTTTGTTTTAATTTGCGCATCGTTCATCAATAGATGAAAGTGGTTTTCAACATATTCTTGAATGAAAGCTTCGTAGTCAGCAAGCTCTGGGCTGAAATGGATATTGCGTTGTTCGGCAATGGTGTTTTCAATGTCGTGTGCGGTTAGCTGATGAATAATCTCAAAACTGTTTGCGCTGCGATTGTGGTTAATATCAGTGATCGCGAAAAAGTATTTGTGAGCTGCAGCCGAAGCTGCAACTCCCATCATCAAAGTGGCGGTTAGCCACAAGACAATTTGACGACCAAACGATTTAGTTGGCTGTGTTGTCATCTTGCTTTTCTTCATTGCTGTCTGATTTTTCGTCTACTGGTTTTAACTCTTCATTGTAGTCGCGCATCATGTCTTTTTTCTTGCGTTTGAATAAATCAAAGCGCGATTGAATTGGACGTGCTGGCCAATAGTTGTTGTTCACATCAACATCGGCAGTTTCCCAGTTCGGATCAAGCGCAATCGCTTTAATTTCTTTGTCGCGAATTAATAGCTTCGATACCTTTTCAGGGGTTCTACGCCAAATTTCAGCAGGAATGCGAACTTGCTCTGTGCTGTCGTCAGCATAGGTAATATCCAAGATAATGGGCATTACCAAGCCGCCTTTGTTAGCGAAGTCGATAATGTAGAACTTACTGTCGTTTGCTAATAGGTCTTTTTCCCACTGCTCTAATTTACTGTGCGTCTTGTTGTACTTATTGCGCGCGGCGTTAGTTGCAGTGAATTTATCGTGTTCGTTGTAGAAGTCTAACAATTCAGGCTTGTCGTGAGTACGACGCCAGTTGCCTTCGTTTAGCATGTCGCTGATAAAGGTTGGTTGCTCATTGTAACGAGCACGTTCCCAAGCCTCTTCAATATCTGGATTTTGGCTGTTGGGGCGGTACAGGTAAACATTTTCAATCGCGATGTCTACATGGTCAGTGGTGTAGAACCAACCGCGCCAGAACCAGTCAAGGTCAATACCTGAGGCATCTTCCATGGTACGGAAGAAATCAGCTGGTGTTGGACGTTTGAATTTCCAACGTTGAGCGTATTCACGGAAAGCGAAATCGAATAGTTCACGACCCATAATGCTTTCGCGTAATATGTTCAACGCAACCGCTGGCTTACCATAGGCATTGTTACCGAACTGCAAAATTGACTCTGAGTTGGTCATAATGGGTACTTGGTTAGTACTTTTCATGTAGCTGATCATGCCTGCTGCATGGCCACGGCGAGATGGGTAGTTTTCTTCCCATGCTTGCTCAGCAACAAATTGAAGGAAAGTATTTAAGCCTTCATCCATCCATGTCCATTGACGTTCGTCAGAGTTAACAATCATCGGGAAGTAGTTGTGACCAACCTCGTGAATGATAACGCCAATCAAACCGTACTTAGTGCGACGAGAATAGGTTTTCTCACCGGTTTCCTCGTTCAACGTCGGGCGTGGGCCATTAAAGGTGATCATTGGGTATTCCATACCACCCACTGGGCCATTGACTGAGATTGAGACTGGGTATGGGTAATCAAAGGTGTACTTGTTGTACTGCTCCATCGTGTGGATGATGGCTTCCGTTGAATAGCGCTCCCACAATGGGTTACCTTCGTTCGGGTAGAACGACATTGCCATGGTGTCGGTGCCACCTTTTTTATAGCCTTGTGCATCCCAGATAAACTTACGACTTGATGCCCAAGCAAAGTCACGTACGTTCTCCGCTTTAAAGTGCCAAGTTTTCGTTTTGTCTGAACGTGACTTTTCATTTGCCAACGCTTCTTCAGGCGTAATAACAAGTACCGGCTTTTTAGCCGTTTCTGCCTGCTCTAGGCGCTCACGTTGTGTTTTGGTTAGCACCTGCTTAGGGTTTTGAAGGACACCGGTTGCGGCAACAACGTGATCAGCAGGTACGGTAATTTTTACATCGTAGTCACCAAACTCTAGGGTAAACTCACCATTGCCCAAGAATTGCTTGTTTTGCCAACCCATCACGTCGTAGTAAGCCGCTGCACGTGGGAACCATTGAGCTAGCTCGTACAAGTAGTTGTCGTCTTTTTTGAAGTATTCCCAACCTGAACGGCCACCTAAGACTTTTTGTTCGTGTAGTTGGTAGTTCCAGTCGATATTTAGCTCAACAGTTTTACCTGGCTTTAAAGGCTTGGGTAAGTCAATACGCATCATAGTGCCATTGATCACATGCTTAAGCGGTTTGTTATTGCTGTCAGCGACTTTTGTGATTTCATAACCACCATCAAAAGCATCTGTTTCAATAATGTTGCGCAGACCTTTGTAGGTCACTTTTTTCTTTGGCGCGACATTGGCTAGCTTGTAGTCAGCACCGCGTTTCATGCGGTTTTGATCAAGCTGAATCCAAATATAGCGCAACGTGTCTGGCGAGTTGTTGGTGTAGTCTAACGTTTCAGAACCCATTAAACGCTGGGTTGCATCATCTAGAGTAATATTGATTTCGTAATCAACTTCTTGTTGCCAGTATTGATGACCAGGAGCACCTGATGCTGTGCGATAGGTATTAGGTGTTGGTAACAATTCGTCTAATTGACGGAATTTATCGTCGAATGGCGCGCCTTTGGCAATGGCTGCACCGGAAAATACAACGGTTAAGCACACAATGGTGCTTTGCACTAATTGTTTCATAGAACTTCCAGCGTTGGTTGTGAATATGGATTTACAAGAATTTTGAACGCGGGAGGTTATATCACAGAAACATTCGTTTACGAATAGCAATATTTAGTAATTGCGGCTATTCGTACAAGAATTAGGATGAATGGCTAATTGTTATAGTGTAACGATAAAATATGTGGGGGGTTATTAAATCGTTGGGTTTAATGACAGCGTTGGCAGCGGCCATGTGCTTCAACAATTTGATGGCTAATATCAAAACCGCTGGCATCTGCCATTGCACGTAATGCGAGATCTAGGTTATTTGACTGAATTTCTTCAACGTGGCCACACTCATCACAAATAAGCAGCTGAACTGGATGGTTACAATCGCTGATGTGGTGACACATAACAAAGGCATTAATCGACTCGATTTTATGGACAAATCCTTGCTTACTTAGGAAGTCCAACGCACGGTAAATAGTGGCTGGCTTAGCACTTTGATCGGTTTTTTGTAGTTGCGCTAATAAGTCATACGCACCGACGGCACCGTCGTGCTGCGCCAATAGTTTCAGTACTTCCGCACGTGCACGCGTTAAACGAGCACCGCGTTTTTCACATACTTGTTGTGCTTGGGAGATTAAATCTTCTAAATTCATAATGTTAGTGAAACTGTTGGCAATGTTGATTAGCGTTGTTGCTTGTTGGCCAGTCTACCATAGGGATTAAGTCTTGAAAATTCTATTCAAGTAATATCATGGGCACATTGGGCTTTTTATTATTAAACGGCGTAATGACCTATTCAAAACCTATCAAAACCTAGTGAGGAAACTGAGATGGATTTACTGATCAAGTCGCTTGAAGGTAATACGTATCTTGCTGAACAGCGAGATGGCAGTAGTAGTCACCTAGTATTGGATAAACATAACAGGCCGCTGCGTTTTCAAAGTATCACCAGTGTTCGCGAACACTTTAGCGATCACAGCTTTGAACAAGTTTGGCTGGAGCACCAGAGCGCTTACGATGAGATGTGTGGCATGCAAGCACCCGCTGAACCTTTGCTTATGCCGCTGCGCTGGAAGTAGTTTTTAGTTTTAACAAGAAAGGCTGCCATTAGTGCAGCCTTTTGTTTTGTCAGTGGTTTCTTGTTGAGTAAAAAACTTAAAGTTACTTGAAGCTAGATACGGCTTTCAAACGTTCTGGTTTTGTTCTTGCCATCGTTTTGTGAAAACTGCGTAATACCGCGTTTGCCTTTAACCGAGTGTAGATTGTTAATGTATTTCTTCCATTGACGCTGGCTGAGGTAACCAATATGGATATCTGGCTCCTGTCTTACCCCAGTAATAATTGGGCCGTCAACTATGGTGGCAATAATGTAGTCTTGGAAATTCTTGCAGTACATATTTTTCACGGCTCTTGTACCATGCTCTTCAAAACTAGTTTCCAAGCCAATTTCAAATTCGTCGTCGCACTTTGCCCAAAAAATTCGTTCAAGACGCTCAAGCGTTCTATCAAATTGGTAGACGTTTGGCATTTTTAGGGTTTTTTCATAGAAGACTAAGGTGTTATCTGAGTTCAGGAACCAAAGATCATATCGGCCTTCATCACATTTCATTTCATACTTGGTAATGGCTTTGAGATCTAAACCCGGCATCACCGAAAAGTTCATATTGTAGTTGGTTAAACCAAAGTTACTGTTAGTAGAGGTTTCTGGAAAGAAGTGATCAACCAAGGCTTCTTTTCGCGGTGCCAGCGTTTTGGTGATCGGAAAACTATAGTCGGGCATTTGGCTAATTTTACAGTTTTCAATAAGCGATAATAACTCGTTCTTTTTTGCCCCTAAGGGCACATTGTCTATCGTAAAATCACCATCTGAACTCGGTACCAAAGTAAGTTTCTTTTTCAGCGAGTTTTTTTCACGGGCGATCAAGTAGTCATCAAAGTATTCAAAATTTTGGGCACTGGCATCTTCTTTAGCAACGCGATAAACCTCCAGTGGAAAGCCATAACTTTTAGCTAGCTGTAAATCACGTTTATAGCTTTGATAATCTGGATAGTCGTAAGACTGCGCTTCAAGATGTTGCTGATACGCTAGGTAATCATCGAATCCAGCTTGCTTAGCATTAACCATAATGGCTTGGTACTTGGTTAACTCAAGCTCATGCCTGGTTGCTCGTTGCAATTCTTGCTGGTAGCTTTGATAGTTATCATAACCATATTGGTTTGCTAGCTTGAGCTTGTTGTCAAAGTCGTTGTAGTAATAAAGTGGCACATAGCCTAGAAGGCCAACAATAAGATACGTAAGTGCTCGAGAACGACTTGAGATACCAATTGCGCTGTTTATCTTGTTGGTCAGTGGCGCATAGCTATTTATTAGAAAATAAATAGTCAGTACGGCTAAAATCGCCGCAATAGTAACTACAGTAATACTCATTTGTTCAACCCTGTATGATGTCCATTACTAATACAGATCCATGTTGCTAGCTTGTTAGCTTGTCTATATCAATTGTTGAGTTTGCTGCGTGCCGTGGCGGCTCCAGCTTTATCGTTATTGTTATCGTGTCAGCAAAAAGAGATACGTTGCTTTCATCACTACTACCAATTTCAATGACGGTTCGATCATTTAAGTTGGGTATCAATATCCAACTCATTAATTCAATTGGTATAAGCAACTTATGTTAACAATAAATTACATTTTCGCAAGCCAGTGTATTGACTTTTATTTGAACGAGGGCTAAGCGCCTGTTTAAGACGCTTAAATCAAGATATGTGTAGCTAAGGTGTAGTGTAGAGAAATACAGGTAAGAAGAGTTAGCTGCCGCACACGAACGTTTGCTTGAGTATGGTGCTTTCCTGCAATGCTTTGTTGGCAGGCAGCGGCTCATAGCCGTCTAAAAAGTAGATAACGCGATTGCCCCGTTCTGCTAGTTCAATTGCGTGCTGATAATTCACACTAATACTAGAAGCAATCGATTGCGGGTACTTTTCCGCATCACGACGCACATATTCCAGTAATTCTAAATTAACTTGCTCATCATAAAACACCGCGTCCGCAAATTGACAAGCTTTGTGAATCGCTAACGTCATGTTGTCTGGGTTACCTGTCATGGTATGAACAAAGGTAATACTGCCTTGCTGTGGTGGTATTTCGCTTTTTAAGCTAGTGAATAGTTGTTGCTCTGCTTCGGTTACTCGCCCCGATAAAATATTCTCACCGATACTGCCTCGCAATGTGTTTTCCCAAAATTGGCGGCGATTAGACAAGCCCTTGACACGTGCTTTGACATGATCTCGAAACTTGAATGAGAAATCTGCCAGTTTGCCGTAAGCGGCGGGCATAATGCGTTCTATTTGTTCGCGCAGCATTCTAACTAGAATTGGTGCGCTTCCTGAGCTTGAGATAGCCACTATCATCGGATCACGGTCAATGATGGCTGGCGTGATATATGAGCATAGGTCTGGTTGATCAACGACATTCACTAACAAGCCAAGGCTGCTTGCTTCTTCTTGTACTTCAGCATTGACATGTGGGTCGTCTGTTGCGGCGATAACCATTGACAAGTCGTTCATATGACCCGGCTCGTAGGCGTGTGCAAGCCATGTTAAATCGTGTTCCTTAATTAAACGTTGCACGGTTGGATTGAGCTTGCTGCTCATTACCGTGATGTTTGTGGTCGACTTTAATAGCAATTCAATTTTACGGGCGGCAACTTCGCCACCCCCAATGACCAATGCGCGGATAAAACGTGCATCTAAAAAAACGGGAAAATATTTCATCAATCAGCCAATTGCCACTTCTGTAATATCGCCAGATATTGTCCGCTTTGTTTTAACTTTTCCAGTGCTTTTTGCAATTTTTTAATGATGATAGGGGAGGTATTCAAACTGGCAGCAAGGTAATGCCCTTGTTGAAGGTCATCTAAAATCAAAGCTGACTCTACCGCTTGAAATGCCTCGTGGCTTGTTTGTTGCTGCGCTTGCCACATAAATTTATTTGCTGTGATGTAATCAACTTTTCTTTCTAAGAGCGCCAGCCACGCACTGGCGTAAGAAGAATTCAGCAAGATGTTATGGTCATCAGTAAACCCCTTAGCTTGCAAATACTGATGAATAATATCTGAGCGATGAACGCCAATGCGGTACTGTTTGGCTTGTTCTAATGTCGAAATAGTGAGTTCCGGTCGCGACTTTAAACGCACCAAATGCACACTATCGTTTACCAAGGGGAACAGCCAGTGAAATCTCCCTTCTCTGCTGGGGGTGCGAACAATAGAGAAAATTAGTGTATTTGCTTGCTGTTGTGCGATTTGATAAGCGCGAGCCCAAGGGTAAAATTTGATTTCCCCTTCAATTTCACTGTCGTTAAGAAGGCGCTCAACAATTTCTACCATCGCCCCGCTGGGAGGTTGGTTCGGCACATTTATCTGCAATGGTGCTAAGTGCTCAGTAACAATCTGCACTTTAAGTTGCTGGCTAAAGCTTAAACTAGAAAAGCAAGCAAACGCTGCTGCAACTATCAGGGCGATTGGCCAACCTTGCTTTGATTTGTCCATCATATCCTACTTATATATACGGCTATTATCGTTAAGGGATAGTAGAGAGTATTACTTTCTACAGGCGATGAATGATAAACTTTAGTATAAATGTTCTGACAGAGATACCCAATGCCTTGGATACAATTAAGGTTACAAGCCAATGAAGAAACGGCTGAAAAATACAGTGACTGGTTAAGCGCTGCTGGCGCACAAGCCGTTACCTTTATTGACGCGCAAGATACGCCAATTTACGAACCCTTACCGGGCGATGAAGTGATTTACTGGGCTAATACTGTAGTCATGGGCTTGTTTGATGCTGCACACGATATGGAAAAGGTCATTAGTTACCTTAAATCTATTCACCCAGAAAAAGCCGAAATGGCGTATAAGCTAGAGCAATTAGAAGACAAAGACTGGGAACGAGAGTGGATGGATAACTTCCATCCCATGAAGTTTGGTGAACGTTTATGGATTTGCCCTAGCTGGCGCGAAGTGCCGGATCCTGAAGCCGTAAACGTGATGCTTGACCCTGGCCTTGCCTTTGGTACGGGTACGCACCCGACAACTGCATTGTGTTTAACTTGGCTAGATGGTTTAGACCTCACCGATAAAACGGTCGTCGACTTTGGTTGTGGCTCAGGCATTTTATCACTGGCTGCGCTTAAACTTGGCGCGAAAAAAGTGATTGGTATTGATATTGACCCACAAGCGCTGCAAGCCAGTCTTGAAAATGCTAAACGCAATGGTTGTGAAGACCGACTTGAGCTTTATTTACCTAAAGACCAACCCAGCCTGAAAGCTGATGTAGTTGTTGCCAACATTCTGGCTGGCCCATTAAAAGAGTTAGCGCCAACGATAATCGAGTTTGTTGGTGACAAGGGTTTACTGGCACTTTCTGGCGTATTGGAAAATCAGGCGCCGGAATTACAAACGATTTACGGGCAGTGGTGCACCATGGATCCAATTCAGGTGCAAGACGAGTGGGTCAGGCTTTCTGGGGTTTGTAGCTAAAAATAGAGCAGATACTTCAGAAAAAAAGTCAAGCAGAAAATTGTGCAAAGTTGATAACTTTTGTGCATTTTCTGCACGTTTAAAAATTAACTCAAAAGTCAATATTAAAAAATCAAAAAAAAACAAAATTTGTTCAATTTATATCCTTTTCAATCCTAAAAAAAACACGTAAACTGTGCGCCCTTTTGACCAAGAGCTCAAAAAAGCAGCAGTGAAGATAGGCAGCTACCAGCTAAAAAGTAAGGCAATGCTTGCGCCAATGGCGGGCATTACCGATAAACCGTTTAGACAATTATGTTGTCAGATGGGCGCTGGTTTGGCGGTATCTGAAATGGTGTCGGCGAACCCTAAGGTCTGGAATACAGAAAAATCTAAGTTACGAATGGTACATAGCGCGGAAGCGGGTATTCGTTCTGTTCAGATTGCTGGTTCTGACCCTCAGGAGATGGCGTTTGCAGCTCAGGTTAATGTGCAAAACGGTGCCCAAATTATTGACATCAATATGGGGTGCCCAGCCAAGAAAGTAAATAAAAAACTCGCCGGTTCGGCGTTGCTTAAAGCCCCAGATCAAGTAGAACAAATTGTTCAGGCTGTAGTCGAAGCGGTGGATGTGCCAGTAACGCTGAAAATACGAACGGGTTGGTGTGAAAACACGCGCAATGGTATTGAAATTGCCAAAATTGCTGAACACAACGGTATTCAATCGTTAGCTGTTCATGGTCGAACTCGTTGTGACTTTTATAAAGGTAATGCCGAGTACCAAACGATTAAGGCAATTAAAAAAGCAATTTCGATTCCTGTTGTTGCAAATGGTGATATTACTTCTGCGCAAAAAGCCGCAGAAGTACTCGAATTCACCAATGCAGATGCGATCATGATTGGTCGCGCTGCCCAAGGTAGACCGTGGATTTTTCGCGAGATTAACCATTATCTCGACACAGGTGAGGTACTACCTGAGCCTTCAATGGAGGAAGTGCGCTCAATATTATTGGGACATGTAGGTGATTTACACCAGTTTTATGGTGACTTCATGGGCGTGAGAATCGCTCGTAAACATGTGTCTTGGTATATGCAAACGCACGACCAGGGTAAAAATTTTCGATCAAGTTTTAATGGCCTCGAGTCAACTAGCGAACAGCTCGAAGCGTTAAACATGTATTTTGATAACTTAACTAGATAAGAGTCTGAACTTTATGTTTGAACAAAATATTTCTTCTCCTTTCATTACCAATGTAACTGATATTCAGCAGCAAACTACGAAGGCGTCACCACTACGCACTCAAGCGAAAATCGCTATCAAAAACTACTTATCACAATTGAACGGTAATGATGTTGACGATATGTACGAATTAGTACTATCTGAAATCGAAGCGCCAATGCTAGAAGAAGTAATGACTTACACTCGCGGCAACCAAACCCGCGCAGCAAACTTGCTAGGTATCAACCGCGGTACACTTCGCAAGAAATTGAAAAAATACGGTATGAACTAATATCGCATTATCAGAAAGCACCTTAGGGTGCTTTCTTTGTTTTTGGCACTTGGAAAAGTGAACCAATCAGTCAGCATTTGAACTGCTAGACTAAAAGCGCAAAACGTGAACGCACTGAGCGCAAGAAAGTAAGAAGAAATAGAAGTAGAATTTAAATCGCAGGAGCGACAGCCACTAGTTGTTTATCACGAGACAAGATAAACAATTATCGGTTTTGCCACGGATATATGTCACAGGCCAGACTACATCACTAAAGATACAGGTAATAGAAATAGCAATGGATACCCCACGCCCAATCAAACGTGCACTACTAAGTGTTTCTGATAAAACTGGTATTGTAGAGTTTGCGCAAGCACTTGCGCAAAAAGGTGTTGAACTACTCTCTACTGGCGGCACGGCAAAATTACTTGCCGATAATGGTATTAACGTCACTGAAGTGTCTGATTACACCGGTCACCCTGAAATAATGGATGGCCGTGTTAAAACGCTTCACCCAAAAGTGCATGGCGGTATTTTAGCGCGTCGTGGCACAGATGAAGCTGTGATGGCAGAGAACAACATCGATGCCATTGATATGGTGGTGGTAAACCTATACCCATTTGCTAATACCGTCGCTAACGATGATTGTTCACTAGAAGATGCCATTGAGAACATCGATATCGGTGGCCCAACCATGGTACGTGCTGCGGCTAAGAACCACAAAGACGTGACGATTATTGTTAACGCCCATGACTACAATCGCGTATTAGCAGAAATGGGTGCCAATAGTGACTCGCTTACCTACAAGACCCGTTTTGATTTAGCGATTGCGGCTTACGAGCACACGGCAAGTTATGATGGCATGATCGCTAACTACTTTGGCCAAATGTTGCCAGCGTACGCTAAAAACTGTGAAAAGCGTGACAACACTGCTGAGAGCGAAGTTGGCTTTGACAACAAGAATAAATTCCCACGCACCATCAATAGCCAATTCGTCAAAGCGCAAGATTTGCGTTACGGCGAAAACTCTCATCAAGACGCGGCGTTTTATGTTGAAGCACAGCCAGAAGAAGCATCAGTTGCTACCGCGAAACAAATTCAAGGTAAGGCACTGTCATACAATAACATCGCTGATACAGATGCAGCGTTAGAGTGTGTGAAAGAATTCGACGAGCCAGCGTGTGTTATCGTCAAGCATGCTAACCCGTGTGGTGTTGCAATTGGCGATAATATTTTAGCTGCCTACGAAAGTGCCTATACAACCGATCCAACCTCAGCATTTGGTGGCATTATTGCCTTTAACCGCGAGTTAGATGCTGACACCACGGAAGCGATTATTTCACGACAGTTTGTTGAAGTGATCATTGCACCGAAAGTATCAGAAGCTGCAGCGCAAATTGTTGCCGCAAAGCCTAATGTTCGTGTTCTTGAATGTGGTCAGTGGCAGTCACAAACCACAGGGTTAGATTACAAACGTGTTAACGGTGGATTATTAGTACAAGATCGCGACCAAGGCCGTGTTACTGATGATGAGCTGAAAGTTGTCACTAAGCGTCAACCGTCAGCAGAAGAATTACGCGATTTAAAATTCTGCTGGAAAGTGGCTAAGTACGTAAAATCAAACGCCATTGTTTACGTGAAAAACTCAATGACGATTGGTGTTGGCGCTGGTCAAATGAGCCGTGTTTATTCAGCGAAAGTGGCCGGCATTAAAGCTGCGGATGAAAATTTGGAAGTGGCGGGGTCAGTTATGGCGTCTGATGCTTTCTTCCCATTCCGTGATGGCATTGATGCGGCAGCAGAAGCAGGCATTACTGCCGTTATTCAACCGGGTGGCTCAATGCGTGATGAAGAAGTTATCGCAGCGGCTGATGAGCACGGTATGGCGATGGTATTTACTGGTATGCGTCATTTCCGTCATTAATGCCATATCCGTCTTTAATTCAAGGCGGCAAACTATTTCAGTTGGTTAGCTAACTAACTGAAATAGTTAAAGTGCTGGTTTCCAACGACAAGTGGCAACCAGCTTCACTGAATCTTTTAACGAATTCTGCTATAACTTTACGGGTCTAGTTATTATCACTTACAACCCTTGTTATGGAAGAACTATGAACACAATAAAAACAGTACTCAGCGCTTCACTTATTTCACTGACTATGGCGTCATTGCCTGCAATGGCACATACCCATGAATCTCACGGTAAACAAGCCGCAACTAGCTTTGAGCTAATGAAAGCAATTAACGGCGATCACCGTAGTGCCAAAAACAAAGCGCGTGATGTTTACCGTAATCCAAAAGAAACATTAGCTTTCTTTGGTTTTAAGCCAGACATGACCGTAGTAGAAATGGCACCTGGTGGTGGTTGGTACACTGAAATTCTTGCTCCTGCGCTAAAAGCCAACGGTAAGTTTTACGGTGCTCACTACCCAGATACCGGTGAAGATAACTATTTCAGCAAATCTCGTCGCCGTTTAGAGCAAAAAATGGCGAGTGATGAAGTATTTAGCAAAGTAGAGCTAACTAACTTCACGCCACGAGTTGCCTCAGAAATTGCTCCGGCAGGAACAGCTGACCTTGTTTTAACATTCCGTAACCTACACAACTGGGGTGAAGAAGGTGTGCTGCAAGTGTTTAAAGATGCACATAAAGCACTTAAAAGCGGTGGTGTACTAGGTGTTGTTGAGCACAGAATGCCAACCAGTCAAAAATGGGAAGAAAACAAACGCAGTGGTTACTTCCCTGAACAAATGACGATTGATTTAGCAGAAAAGGCAGGTTTCAAATTAGCGGCGAAAAGCGAAGTTAATGCTAACCCGAAAGATACTGCTGATCACCCGAAAGGCGTTTGGACGTTGCCACCTGTATTACGTTTAAAAGAGCAGGATAAAGAAAAGTACTTGGCGATCGGTGAAAGTGACCGTATGACGCTGAAGTTTGTAAAAATGTAAATCTTTACAATGTAGATCTTTATATTGGTAAAGATTAACCCTTTAAGAAGAGTATTGAGTTTTAAAGCATTTAACAAAACACTCACTACTCTTCTTTATTATTTTAGTTAGGAAAAGTTATCAATGAATGTATTAGTGATTGGCAGTGGTGGTCGTGAACATGCCCTTGCATGGAAGGCGGCGCAATCTACTAAAGTCGAAAAAGTATTTGTCGCACCGGGTAATGCGGGTACCAGTACAGAAGATAAACTGGAAAATGTTGCAATCTCAGTTGGCGATATTCTAGCATTAGTGACTTTTGCTAAACAAAATAAAATTGCGCTAACCATTGTTGGCCCAGAGCAACCATTAGTTGATGGTGTAGTTGATGCATTTCAGGCCGAAGGTTTAACTATTTTTGGTCCGTCAGCTAAAGCGGCGCAATTGGAAGGTTCAAAGGCATTCACCAAAGACTTCTTAGCGCGCCACAACATTCCAACTGCAGCCTATGCTAATTTCACGGAAATTGAGCCAGCATTAGCTTATGTTCGTGAGCAAGGTGCACCTATTGTGGTTAAAGCTGACGGCTTAGCGGCAGGTAAAGGTGTAATCGTTGCGATGACACTTGAAGAAGCGGAAGATGCGATTAAAGATATGCTGGCAGGTAACGCTTTTGGCGATGCTGGCCATCGCGTAGTTATCGAAGAATTCTTAACAGGTGAAGAAGCAAGCTTTATTGTCATGGTTGACGGTAAAAACGTATTGCCATTTGCTACAAGTCAAGATCATAAGCGTGCATATAACGAAGACAAAGGCCCAAACACAGGTGGTATGGGCGCATACTCTCCAGCACCTGTGGTAACACCGGCAATTCATGATCGCATTATGAAAGAAGTGATCATGCCAACAGTAGAAGGCATGGCAAAAGAAGATGCACCATACACTGGCTTTCTATACGCAGGCTTAATGATCGCAGAGGATGGCACGCCAAAAGTAATTGAATATAACTGCCGTTTTGGTGATCCAGAAACTCAACCTATCATGATGCGTTTGCAATCAGACCTTGTTGAATTATGTACAGCTGCATGTCAGGGCGAATTAGCGGGTAAAGAGATCAACTTTGATCCTCGCGCTGCAGTAGGGGTGGTTTTGGCCGCTGGTGGTTACCCAGGTAGTTATAACAAAGGTGATGTAATTTCAGGCTTGGAAATCAACACAGCAAACGATCGTAAAACGTTTCATGCTGGCACTGCGTTGAAAGACGAACAGGTAGTAACTGCAGGCGGACGGGTGTTATGTGCAACTGCATTAGGTGAAGATGTTACAACAGCGCAAAAGGCGGCGTATGAACTGTTACACCAAATAAGCTGGGATAATGTCGAATTTAGAACCGATATTGGATATCGTGCAATCGCGAGAGAGCAAGACTAAGTAAGCACAAAGAGATGTAACAATAAAAAGCCCGGTTATTCATACCGGGCTTTTTGTCTTTATTGGTTTGTGTCGCTAGGCTAGAGAAGCTTAGGTATTATTGAACGCTGCTTTCTGTTCTTTCCGGTCGCTCTTTCGCTTCTCTGACTTTCAGTGTGCGTTGTTGAAACTCTGAATCATTTAACGCCGAAATCGCACCTGCTGTATCTGCGGCAGCCATTTCAACAAATCCAAAACCTCTGCGTTTACCAGTATGCTTATCTTTCATTAAACGCACAGAATGAACTGCGCCATGCGCGGAGAACAATGTTCTGACCGCTGCTTCATTTGCCCGGTAAGGTAAATTACCAACATAAAGCGTTTTGATATCCCCATTAATACCAGAAGCAGAATTATTGTTAACCTGCTCGTCAGCGCTTTGGCTAGCACTCTGTTTATTGAGTAATGACGAGATAATATTTGCAACCAACGCACCTAATGCTGCACTTACTGCAATAGTAGGTGCGTCCTTACCGAGTGTGTTGGCAACCAGAAAAGCAATAACCCCCATAACAATAGCTAAAGCAAATGCTGTAATGACTTGAGAAGACTTCATAAGTTATACCTGAAATTATTATTGTAAAAATTGTATAAATACAAAGCTATGTTACCCAGCTTTATCGATAGTGCAACTTTAAGTTATTAAGCCTACCGATCTCTTTGCCCAGAGGAATGCTTGTGCAACCCTGTTTTCTAGTAATTATTAAGTGTTTAGAAGCGAAAGACAGCGTAACTCGTTATTTATAAACATTCCTTGGAATAAAAGTTTTATTTTTAATGGTCGAATTAAGGATCTACTTTTTAATCCCTAAAGATTATAAAAGCAGCGTTTTAGGGGCAGGATCCTTTTTAAAACCCAATAAAACACGGGTTTTGTACAATAAGTGTGCGAACGGTAAAATAATTGAAAATAGTGCTTGATCCTTTTCTCAAAGTGTCTAAAATGCGCCACATCTTCAACGGGGCAGCCCAACGAAGTGTTTTGATAAGTTTAGTGAGCAAGTTTGCTGAGTAAACGGGTCAGATAACTTAGAAAAATGAATTAAAGATTTTTTCAAAAAGTTGTTGACATCAAAACTAGGAAGCGTAAAATGCGCATCCGCTCTCAACGAGAGAGCAGCCACAAAACACGAGTGCGATGTTTTGTTTGAATCGAAAGATTCAGTTCTTTAACAATTAGTTATCATGCAATTTGTGTGAGCATTCACATGATGTTGATTTTACAAATAAGCAAACTTCGGTTTGCCAAAATTAA
>NZ_JBQRUO010000009.1:0-95314 GCF_053485855.1 Thalassotalea montiporae | reverse complement strand
CAGCGATTACATTCGAGTTTAGGATATCAAACACCTGCTGAATTTGAGTCAGCACTAAATTAAACATGGAGCGTGTCCATTTTATCGGGGCAAGATCACACGTTACGCTTGGCTCGTGCTCGTTCCTCGCCGATTTTAGCCAAGCTTCACTTGCCGCTTATTGCGGCGTTAACTGTCTAAGGATAGATAGGTGAGAACTGAAAGCGATAAAGCAAAAGTTGAGTTAAATATATTTTTAGGCTTTGTTGATAAAGCAAGTCTTAATGTTAATTCTGAAACAATTAGGAAGGGCTGTGCTGACGCTAGACAGCCAGACATATATTGTGAATTAAATGGCAGCCCAGTATATTTTGAATTAACAGAAGCATGTTCTCATGAGTTTTGCGCGGCAATTACAAAGGCTCTAAAAACCGGAGAACCCCAGGTTGTCTGGGGGGATGATGTGTCAGAACAGACTATAGCGGGTAAACTGACTAAAACCTATAACGTATCTGATCCTATTGAGCTAGTTTTGTATACAGCGGGCAGAACAGCACTACCTGATGAAGTTATTATTTCTCGAATTGAATCGTTATTAAAAGACAGCCTAGGCGAGTTTCATAGAGTATGGCTTTACGGCGATGAAGTTCATTTATTAGCAGAAGCCAGTTAACAAGAAAATCAATCGGACTAAAAACGCTTGGCTTAGTTCGCTGCGCTCACAAAGTATAGCCAAGCATTTTTAGCCGTTTATTCAAGCGTTATAACTCGATAAGTAGTCCCCATTCAGGAAATCAGAATGATCATCGAAGTAACATCATTTCCCTCGGAAGAAAATCTAAAAACAATCAGTAAAGGGATCCAAAGTTTTAATCAACAGCATATTTCAGATGACATTGTTTTCGAAGAAGACACAAAATTTGCTGTATTTGCTAAAAATGCTAGCGGAGAAATCCAAGGTGGGATGAGGGCTACTGCGTTCTGGAATTATTGCATCATTGAGTTGCTTTGGCTTTCTCCTAATGCTCGTGGATTAGGGGTAGGGGCTAAACTAATAGCAGCCGCCGAGAAATATGCTTTAGAAAAAGGATTCAAGTATATGCGTACGGAGACATTAAGCTTTCAAGCGCGTCCATTTTATGAAAAACTGGGTTTTAGGGTGTTTGGCGAGTTGGCAGATTACCCCAAAGGCCATACAACATATTGCTTGGTGAAAGAGTTATAACAAGGCAATTAATCGGACGCGTAACGCTTGGCTCGTGCTCGTTCCTCGCCGATTTTAGCCAAGCTTCACTTGCCGCTTATTGCGGCGTTGTACCCTATTCAGTTATCAAGCCGAGTTAGTGCTTTACGATAAACTTCACTGCGTTCACGTTTCCCAATTGCTAAAACAGTGACGATGATCACGTCATCTTCGACCTTATAAACTAATCTGTATCCTGACTGGCGTAACTTAATTTTGTAAATGTTATCAGCACCCGATAGTTTGGCAGCAGGAACATGCGGATTCTCCAGTCGTTCTTTCAGCTTTTTCTTAAATTGATCCTGTAAAGTTGAACCTAGCTTTTTCCATTCTTTGAATGCGCTCTTTTTAAAGTCTAGACTATAAGTCATCAATGTTTACCGAAACACTCTCTTCAGATTCACGGTCTTTTGCCATGGCAAGCAATTCAATATCTTCTAGCTTATCCATCATCATTTCGTAAGCTTCGGCAGGCACACAATAGAATGCAGGCTCATTTCGGTTAAGCACAGCAACAGGCTCACCGTAAGCACTGCTTGCAACTTTCATCGGATTAGCTTTTAATTCAGTGATGCTTGCTGCAACATCAGCTAAAATTCTTGTAGTCATTTAATGGCACCTTTAAGTGGTCTTTTATTAAGTCATTTTAGCCGCAGTGGTAAGGTATAACAAGGCGTTGAAACGAACAAATAACTGTTGGCTCGGTTTCGCTTCACATTATAGCCAACAGTTATTTACCGCTTAACGTGGCGCTATGTGTAAGGATAATATGCGTAAAATTCGAATTATTTTAACCGCAATATTTTCTATTTTTTCAGCCGTTGGAATTGCTACTGTATTGCTAGGTAAGGCACCTGTAAGTGCATTAATAGTAGCTCTCGCTTATATTGTGACAACAATGGCACTGTACAATAAAGGTGGAAAGCCGAGTAAGTTTGTCGCTTATATTACCAGTAGCATTTTGTGCTTTGGAATTCTTGGTTCTATTTATACCTTAAGTTTGCCTTTAATAGGCGAGAATTTTGAGCCTTTATTATTTGTTTCTACATTAATTATGGGCCTCATAGGTATTGCAACAATTACTCAGTTAAAAAATTAATCAAGGCTTGTTTAAACTTATACACAACAAGCCAATAAAGTTGGAACTGCTAACGCTTGGCTCGGTTCCCCTCCGCTACAAAGTATAGCCAAGCATTTTCAGCCACTTATTTAAGCGTTACGGTTACAAGGAAAGTATGTACAAATCTGGTCAACAGGTACTTAACCAAGGGTTAAGTCCTTTTTCAAGATTATTACTAGGTAGTATTACTGGACTATTTGGTTTAGTAATGTTCTTAATTGCACCTGATATGAGTAAGCCAATCGGTATTTATATGTTTGGCACATTTTGCTTAGTCATTTTTGTAATGTGCATTACAACAGGAAAGATACGTAATTACTTAGGTCGTTTAATTGGCTTAACTGCTTTTGTTTTATCTATCTGGTATTTTTTAGGTCAATTAGGTAACGGTGACTTAGTATCAGGGAATAGATCTGAACCGTCAGTTATTAATGCCATTTTATTCTTTTTCGCGTTTGGTTTTCCTGGTCTTTGGTTTGCTATCAAAGGTAAGTTTCCTGTTAAAAGCACAGGGCAAAGCAAGGAATAAACAGGACGTTATACACTTAGAGAAGTTCACAGATGATTCGCAACTTTTTAGAAACACAAAAACAAATACAACATTCTGCACATGGAGGAATAGGCTCTGTTGAATTGTATGAAATATGGGCTAAATCTGACTTCGTTAGTAACTGCGACTTTATCGACAGACAAATTATCCCTCCCCAATCAACTGTTGGTTACCATAAACATGGTAACAACGAAGAAATGTATATAATTCTTGAAGGCTCTGGAACAATGACCATTGATAATCAGGAAGTTAAGGTTAAAAAAGGCGATATGATCAAAAATAGGCCTTTTGGAGAACACGGTCTAATTAATGATTCAGACTCCGACATCGATCTTTTAATTATTCAGCTTGGTGTAGGTTAAAAACCTATGAAAGAGAAAAACATGCCTTCACATATAGGAAATTTAATTAGCGTAGTTTTAGTTTGGGCACTTGTTGCATATATTTTTGTGTTTGGGTTTGCCAAAATTCAATGGAATGGCTGGGCAGGAGGATTACCTTGGTTAGCGGGAGTCGTTTTTCTATTTGGTAGTGCAGGCTTTACGTCCAAATGGCTGATGAGTAAAGCAAGGGATTAGATCAAGTGCCGTAACAAAATATAGTAAGCTGGTCGATCGTATTGATAACGCTTTTTCAGTTTTAGTTCGCTGCACATTTTCAGTAACTATAGTGAGATCACTTTAAAGGAACCAAAAAACAACATGGACACCAAACAACAAGCGTCAAATTACGACAAAATAGCTGAACATTGGAATGGCTCAAATTTCAATCGTCATAATGGAATTGAACAACACAAAAGAGCGATTAATTTCTCAAATTGTAATGGCAAAGCCATAGATATTGGTTGTGGAAGCAGTGGCCGCATTATTGAGCTGCTACTTGATAAGGGTTTTGAAGTTGAAGGGCTAGATTACTCTGAGGAGATGCTGAAATTAGCAGAGCGCCGACACCCTGATTTAACTTTTCATCACGCAGATATTTGTGAGTGGCAGCCGCCACATAAGTACGACTTCATTTCAGCATGGGACAGCATTTGGCATGTGCCATTAGAGGCGCAAAGTGCCGTTCTAGATAAATTACTAAACTCTCTTAGTGCTGGTGGGGTAATCATTTTTACCAGTGGTGCCGTAGATAGTGCGGGAGAAGGCAGCAACCCTTTTCTTGGGCAAGAACTGTATCACGCCGCCATCGGAATACCTGCTATTTTAGAGCTGCTAAATACCAATAACTGTATCTGCCGACATCTAGAAAACGATGATTGGCCAAATAAACATTTATATGTTGTTGCGCAAAAAAGCCGTTAAGAAGAAAATATAGCGAACTCTTCAGCTCCTCTCGTTTTAGTGCATGTCTGTTGTCTTCATTTTACGATGCGAAGCACGCTAGTATCAATTACACCAAGCAATTGACTTTTTCGTTTTTAAAATAGACAGTCTAATTACGATAAACGTCAATCACATCAGAGATTTCCAATTGTATAAGTTAGCGCTATGTCTATTTTTTCTTGCTTTTGCCAGCTTCGCAGCCCATTCAAAAAATAATGAAGCTTTGGTGATTGATGGTTCGACGGGCGTGAAGCCGCTTGTTGAAGCATTAGTACAGCAATATATAAGAAGTGCTAATGCAGCTAACATTCAAATAGGTAAAGGCTTAAGCCCTAAAAAACGTATAGCGGCGTTGACGAGCAATACAATTGATATCGCAATGGCTAGCCATGGATTTGACCAGAGCCATCTAGCTCAACTAAATTTGCGCGTGCATCCCCTTGCTAAAGTTGCGGTTGTAATGGGAGTAAACCACACCGTAAAGGTTGATTCAATTTCGGAGCAACAGTTATGTGCAATATACAGTGGCTCGGTGACTAATTGGCAACAACTTGGAGGCGCAGACATTGCAATAACACCGTTTATTAGGCCCGCGAATGAAGTGGATACTGAAGTATTCTTGGCCAAAGTGCCCTGCTTTGCTCAGTTAACGCTTGCGAAAAACATTCAAATTAAGAAAAAATCTGGGCAAATGGCGCGAGCAATTGCAAATAAGCGTGGCGCGATAGGGATGACGACACTAGTGAGAGTGTCGCAATGCGATAACAAAATAGCGCCAATCGGCATTAATGGTATTTTTCCAACAACGGATAATGTGCTTAACAACACATATGGGCTAACCCGAAATTTGTATTTAATAACGTCGGATAAACCAAAGGAAAGAGTAAAAAGTTTTCTACGTTTTGTTCGAAGTGAACAAGGGGCAGAAGTCATCAAAGCAAATCATGCTGTTCCACTTACAGTAAACCCGCAAACGCGCTTGATCCCATAGAATATATGGCAGAGCATCGTTGCTAGCTTGCAATTGTGTGTGTATTAAAAAGTAAGTGTTTAAAAATAAAATGTACTCCCAAATAATCCGATATAAAAAGAGGTACTTGTGCGACTAGTCTACGTGATGGACCCTATGTGTGGATGGTGTTACGGATTTGCTCCTGAATTAAAATCGTTTCTGGCGAATCATCCAGAGGCAGAGGTTGAATGGATCATGGGTGGGTTAGCTCCCGATAGCACAACGCCAATGCCCGCTGAGCTTCAACAAACCATTGCTCAATATTGGCATCAAATCGAAGCAAGATCACAGGCAAAATTTAATCACGACTTTTGGCGGCTTAATACGCCCTATCGTTCAACTTACCCAGCTTGTCGCGCTGTACTCAGCGCTGAACATATTCAGCAAGGCAGCGCCCCTTTAATGGTAGAAGCCATTCAAACCGCCTACTACCAGCAAGCAAAAAATCCAGCGTTAGTCGATACACTGGCTGATTGTGCTGCAGCGATAGGGTTAGAACGCCAGTTATTTTTGCAAGTGCTGTTATCGCCAGAGATCGAACAAAAGTTACAACAGCACCTTACCATTAGTCAGCAATTGCAGGTTCAGGGCTTCCCTGCTTTGTTTTTTGTTGAAGAGAATCAGGCTTACCCGCTGGCTTTAGGGTTTTGCCAAACAAAAGATTTAGAGCAGCAGCTAACGCGAATTATCGAAGTCCGCAAGTAACCCGCATTGCTGTTTTCATTAAAGAGAATACAACGTTGAGCGCTAGCGTAAATTTTTGGTTAAACCTCAGCGCTATCGAAGCGGTTACACCATGCGATTAATCGAGTGGAAACAGTAAATCAGTGCGAATAATGTATTTCGTTCCACGCGTGATTGGCTCTGAGCTATGCACACAGTGCAATGGATGCATACCATGAGGAAAACACAATACACTGCCAGCTGGTGTTCTCACATTCACTTGCCTAGCTGGCTGACCGCGTTGCGCAGGTCTGTTAGGCTCGGCATCATTAACCCAAAATTGAGTATCGCCACCTTCAAAGTCTTCCGAAAGCAGTATTAAAAAGGTCATTTGACTATAGCGATCGTCAAACGCGTTTTGCACGTGTACACCGTCAATCAATTTACTACCTGGCCATGAACCATCGGTATGTGGTTTGAAAAAATCACCTTCGCCATATTTGTAGAAACGAAAGCGTTGATTAATGCCAAGCGGCGCCATACCACCAATCACTTCAATACCCGCCGACATTGCCGCTTGGCAGCGCTGCCAAATAAGCGACTCTGTGGTGTCGTCAGTAAGCCAAGTTAAGCTGTCGTTATGCCGAATATGCCTAGGAAGTGAAACCGCTGCATCTTGGTTAAAGCCTAGTGTTTCAGCAATATCAATCAATCGGTTACATTCCTCATGCGATAATACATTGAGCAATTGAAATGCGCCCGGCACTTCAGGTACAGGCACCAAGTTTACTTGATTTAAAGCATTAACGCTGAGCTGTGCAGGGTTTTCTTCTTTGTTACCCCACAGCGGAATATTATCGCTCTCGGCTCCCTGCTCGCGCTCAACAACGTAAAAACCTTCACCTAACATATAATGATAACCTTACTCTAACTAGCTTTAATTTAAATAGCTTTACTCAAACTACGTGAGGGCACTAACTAATTACGGTGACTTGCGCGAACTGACGATGACCATCAAAACCGCCGTGAAAGCCAAAACCACTTTGTTTAGCCCCTACCCAAGGGCTAGCGCCACCGCCACCAGCACCTTTGTTAATACCAATCATGCCGGCTTCTAATTGGTTGGCGACCTCTGCGACTTGTTCGCGACCAAATACTACAGCTCCTAAGCCGTAATCAGAGTCGTTCGCGCGATAAATAGCTTCAGCAACGGAATCTACCTCAGCAATAGCGACAACTGGCCCGAACGTTTCCTCTTGCTCCATCAACATGTTTGGCGACAAATTCGTTAACACAGTTGGGTTAAAGAAGTTGTCATGTTTAACATCACCACCAAGTAGCACATTTGCGCCCTTTTCTCGCGCATCTTCCATATGTTCAGTAATTTTAGCCAGTTGCTTTTTACTCACAATTGGACCGATATCGGCGTTTGGCTCATCCCAGGCACCTGTTTGGTAATAGCTGGCAATCGTTACAACTCGGTCTATAAAACTTTGAGCAACGGCTTTTTCAACGTATATGCGCTCAGTTGATGTACACATTTGCCCAGCATTTTCGAAGCTGCTAGCAACGGCAAAACGTGCAGCGGCATCTAAATCCGCATCCTTTAAAACAATCATTGGATCGTTACCACCAAGTTCCATTACTAAGCGCTTTAAACTTGATGCAGCTGACTTCATAATCTTTTTGCCCACCGCTTGCGAGCCTGTAAACGCAACTAAAGCAATATCTTGATGCCTAGCTAGCGCTTCACCCACCGAGCCATCACCATGAACGATGGTTATTAAATTTTTAGGTAAGAGCTGATTTAGGTGCGCGATGAACTGCTCGGCAATTAATGGCGTTTGCTCTGACGGTTTGAACACCACAGTGTTGCCTGCAACTAGTGCGGGTACTATTAAGTTAACTGCCATTGCCAACGGATAATTCCACGGTGATATAACCGCACATACGCCCAACGCTCGATAGCTTATATTACTGCCATCATTTCTTGGTGATAATGCCGCGCCCGCCTCTTTGGCATAATGACTACCCGCAAAAATAGCGCCGCGTACTTCGCTAGTACTGCGATCAATATCTTTACCCATTTCTTTTGACAGCAATACTGCAAGCTCATCACTATAAGGCGATATTGACATAAATGCCTTGTATACGATTTCAACGCGCTCAGCCAATGGCAATTGTCGCCACTGTTTTTGATAGGCTTTTGCACCTTGAATGCACTCGTGAATTTGCTCACTGGTAGCTACTTCTACCTCACCTAAAGCTTGTTGATTACTAGGGTCAAAAGACGTCAGTTTCATAAATACCTGTGTTTTGCAGATGAATGTCAGTGCTCGCAGCAAGCCCTAAACGGCTTACTGGCAATCGTAAGAGATGGATATTAGCTAAACCAAGATACAAATAAAAACAGTAATAAACTGTATCAGTTACATGGAATACTGGTAACTGGAAATGAAGTGCAACAATACGGTTTTTAACGCAAAGGCTGATTTTAATAATAGATAAGGCGGAAACTACAGATTTATGAGTACATATAAGCCATTGAATTAACATGGCTATTCTATTACGCTGGTACTTGCAATCCGCGTCAAAAGGACTTGATTTACAATGGTATTTGTACCGTTAACCCGACTCGACAACTCCAAACGTTCTGGCTCAATTGAGGTGCAACAATGAGATTTCTGTTCGCCTCTGTCCTTGTGATTATCCTTTCTTTTCAAGTAACAGCGCAGTTTCTCAACATAGAACAACGTACTGTTAAAGCAGGTGTTGAAAGCCTCCAGTGGCTGCAATTTTTGCATGCAGTTTCTAAACAATGTGATTATTACGAGTACGCAGAACTAGCGCCAAGAGAAGAGTTGAGCATTTTAGTTAAAGCCAAACTTAAGATTACCCTAGAAAAACTAGAAGTATGGATTGAAGAAAACGAAGCACTAAATGGGGCACTGTACGAGCAGTTGAATAAAGTTAATTGCGAGCAAATTGAAATAACTGATTTTTTATCAAACATTTACGATGCTTACGACATCGCTAAGTTTAATCTAGAACTTTACGAACCAATCACACAACCTTTGCTTACTCAAGGTGAGCTGGCGAAAGAGAATGAGCAAGCGCTGCAAGACTATATTGCATCTCGCCAGAGTGAGGCAGAAACCATTATGCTTGCGGAAATTATTCCGTTTAACGATGTTCCTGAAGACATAAAACACAGCTTTCAATTCATTAAACCTGATTACATCTATCGTATTACTAGAGGCTGGAGGGCACCTCATCGCTATCAATACCTGACTATTCCGATCACATTTGATCCATTAAATACTGATGAAGAATACAAGCATATCGTTGACACCAAAGGAAAGAGTTCTGTATTGATATTTGTTAAAAATCCACCTGCCAGTATATCAACGCACATTATAGGCACGGTAAACCTAGATATATATCCTGTCGATCTCAGTAGTTTTCAATCACCCGATTGGGAATGGGTAGGACGAACGCTGGTGGAATAAAAGCACAGCTAAATGATTAGACTATTAAACAGAAAGGGAAAGTATGTTTGAACAATTAAAGCATAAAATAGTGAACGCAGGTTGGAAAGGTATAGCCGTAGTCATTGCACTATTCATTGCGGGGCCAGAGATAATGATTGGCATGGAACTTATGGCAACAATCGAAGTATTAGGCGCTTCAACTTTTACCCTTGCCTATTGGAGTGGGGTTAAGTTACTCGTGAATAAACCGTACAGTGTGGTTGTAAAATTTGAACAGTATTCGAATTTCTTTATTCCCACTTTAACTTCAATAAAAATAATGCCTCAGCTAATTTTACATGCGATTCCCGAACGACTAGCCATGCTCTCTTATTTGTTTATTCTTATAGTATTTGGCTGTTATTTTTTCATGTTAGAACTGGGCTAACAATGGCTTACTCCAATGGTCATTGGAGATGAGACAGCTAATCGACCATCGCTTTCAACATTGCCTTGTTATTTGTTAGCAGAAATTCATTTGGCTCAGCCAACTCGAATTAAACGCTTGGGTATAAAATTGTGAACAACATATGCCTAGGCTTACGCTAAGGGCTAATGTTAAAGGCCGATAAAAACCATCGGCCGATTATACTTTATTAAGCTTTATTGCACTGTCATTGAACGTGATGGCTAGTCAACCACAGGCACTTGTTCTTTTAACTCCAACATCATCTGATGTGCACTTTCGCCTGACATTTCGAATGGATCAAATTCAGAGCTACCAGAGAATTTTAAATTAATATCGTGAGTTAATGACGAATCGGGAATATAACCCATACTCCAGTCAGTAAATTCACGTTTTATGATTTCACAATAATCGAGCATGATAATATCTTCATGGCGCTCGTCTTTTAATATTCGCTGGTAGGTTTCGTTTACTTTCTTACGAGAGCCTTCAATGCACTGTAAAAAGTATTTGCGGTTAAAACACAGCAAGCCCGTAATACTATTAGCACTGTTGTGTTTTCGAGCTGAGACTAGAATATCATTAATGCTGTCATCGACAATATCTCTTGGTTTGCGACTCGCATAAATCAAGCGTACTAAGTACATAGTACAGCCTCCTTTTATTAATTATCCTGTTGTATATGCTTTAGATTTTAGCACCCGATTTGAATAAAATAACAATAAAATCATGTTGTTTTTATCATGTTATACGAAGCAAATTAATAGCCGGTTAGCTCTGCATAACCTAACCCATTAAAACCACCACTGGCCTTTACTCGTCCTTCCCAATAAGGAAACGTTAATTGATTGCGTGAATCTCGCGTGATCGATTCTATTGATATAGCAGGCATATCAGGCACTTTGACTTGCCACTTGCGAGGGTATTTACGGCCACCCAAAGTAACGGTATCGACGACGTTAATATCAACATCTCCTTGGTTGATTTGGCTTACCTCGCCGCGTTTGTTAATTTTACTACCGCTGCAATAGTCATAGGTTTGTGTTGCCCCTCGAATACAAAAAACCATTAACCCCTTTACATTGTCAGCACTTTCCTTGTTGCGAACCTTAGCGCTCATGTTTTCATGTGCATTTTGGCTGGCTTCATCTTGCACTAAGCTAAACCAGTCCCAACCCAGCTGTTCTTTACTCAATAAACTCGCAGACCATTCTCGGTCATACCACGCGTTGCCCGATACTTGGTATTTTTTGCCTGCAAAGGTAAGTTCACCATTCACCGCTAAAAATGGGTAACTGTAATAATATGATGCGTGCCCTGCGCCTGTTTTTTGGCTATACCCTTCTTCGCCATGCAATACGCGTGGGCTTTCGCCTAATGCGATATTGAGCTGATAGTCACCATCAGCGGCATTGAGTGTCAGCGGCAGAAATGAACTGCCTTGACTTGCTAACTGCCAATTATCAATTTCAGCAACAAATGGTGAGTGATGCACACTTGCTTGCCCTGCCCGTGCAAAGCGTTCAAAGGCAACGTGCTGCTGTTGGTGTTGCAAAGCAAAGTGAGCAAAATATAGATTGTTGTCCCACCAGTTGAGTTGTGTTTCAGTTGAATTATCTTTGTTTGAAGGTTCCGTTAATTTTTCACCGGTCTTATCCGTAGGCATATTAACCATAGGCATCAGGGTGCGAAATAACGTCCACTGAACACCAAAGGTTTCACCTGTGGTTGCGGTTAAATTGGCGGTTAAATACCACCACTCAATACCTTGATTTGGGTGAGCCCCATGATCTTGAGGAAACACCAAGGTTTCCCCCTTTTTGACCGGTTCACCACTTGCTGTTTGCCATGCTGAGCTTTCATCTGCTTTATCATTCGTATTATTCATTGGTTGGCAGCCAAGTATGAATAACGTAGCCAGTATCATTAACATGCTTAGGGATTGAGATTTCACGGTGATTCTATCCATGATTTTTGACTAGCTCTTTTGCTGCTTGGGTGAACGGCCAGGTGAATGGCTAGGTGAACGACGAATTGCATGGCGATAAGCCAATCGCCGCAGGGGAAGATAGGCACAGACCATAGCGGCAACCATTAGCAGCAAGCATGTTTGTATAATTGCCGGAATATCCAAATGGAAATGAATCGTCCAGCCAAATGCAATCGGCATCACAAATTTTAGCAATGCAATGCCAAGTGCCAGCCCTAACGGTAAAGCAAACAACACAGTAAACACCACAATAATACTGGTTTGCAAAAGCTTCATTATCAATAGCTGACGCTGCGTTACCCCCAGATGATTCAATATCACCAGCTGTTTGCGTTGGTTAGCGCCTAAACTCAGCAAACTGGTGCAAAGGCTGAGCAGTGCAATCGCTAAAATAAAGGCGTTGAGGGCTTTGGTAACAACAAAGGTGTCTTCAAACAGTGCATTGGCAAATTGTTTAAAGCGCTTATTGGGTAAGATTTTGCTGCTGTCTTGATTAAATTCGTTGATTAAGCGTTCGCTAAAAAGCTCAACCGATGTATCTTCATGAGCCAATCGAATCGAGTAACCATAATGACGGCCACTCAGCTTTGCTAACTGATGGCGAGCTTCAAGCGTGAAAAATGATATTAGTGGGTTACCATAATCGTAGAAAAAGCCCGAAATACGACACGGAAAGTCTATCGCGTTCTGTTTGAAGTGCGCTATATCGCCGAGTTTGATGCCAAATCTAATGCTTGCTTGTTCATTCGCCAAACAGCCATTTTCAGCAAAGTGACTCATCTTAACCGGCTCACCACTGGTTAGTGAAATATGCTGGTAATCTAAGTGACTATCGCCAAAACTAGCGAGTTTGGCGGGTAGCGTTTGCACTTCACCATCACTTTGGAAATAAACGCTCACCTGCTTAACCTCTGGCTGGGCACTCAGCATCGCTCGAAATTCCGCAGTTACCTTATCTGTGCGTAAATAAATATCAGCGCTTAGTTGCTTTTCCAAATGGGCATTCAGTGTTTTGCTAAAACTTGTCACCATAACCTGCATGCCAATCGCACTGCCCAACGCGACTAAGATCGCCACAATGGCGATGGTGAGATCGCTAATATGTTGTTTAGTATCACCATGTAGCCACTGAATTAACGGGTGTTGCATGCCTGTTTTGCCAGCGCTTACGCGAATACTTGATAAACCATTAAGCAGTCTTGGTACCAATAAAATAAATAACACCAAAATAGTAAAACACAGTAGCAAGGCTTGAAACTTAGTGTCGGCAAAGTTGAAAAGCCACAAAAAGCTAACGCTCGTCAACAAGAGCAAGGCAATAAATAGTGTTTGGCGATATTGTTTTAAGCCCTTAATTTGGCTAATCAACATAAAGGCTAACGCACTAACATTTAGTACGAAGCCAATAGCAACATTAGTCCATTGCCAGTTAACCACTAAGGCTTTTTCTAGCTGATAAAGTCCCATTAATGTGCGATTTACATCGAGCACTAACGTATTGGCAATGAGGTAGCCACCCCAAGCGCCAATCAAGGCGGTGATCACACTCACGGCGACAAGCTCAATGAGTAAACTCACTTGAATGCTTTTTTTAGAGCAGCCGAGCAAATACAGTTGATTGAGTAATTTCTTGCGCGCCGACAGCGTGAGTTTAATCGCGTTATAGCTCAAAAACGCCGCAACGACATACCCCAAAAGTGCCAGTGCCGTTAAATTGAAAAAAAACGCACCTGAGAGTACATCAAAATTTTGTTGATCTGCTTGAACTAACCTGGCTTGACCAGCAATTAATGCTTCGATATTGCCAACTTGATCGCGTGTTAACTCGCTAAGCTCGATAAAACTCAACTGACCTTGTGTACCGAGCAAATGATCAGTAAGGGCTAAGTCGGTAATTGCCCATAGCCCGATACCATCAACAAATTTGACTAATGGCTGAGCCTGTTGCGAATTGAGCGTAAACACAGGTGCCAATTTTGCCTCTTCTGTGTTTACTGCCACTTCGCCGTTTGCTGCTTGGGTCGCTAGTCTTTGCTTGAATTGGCTATCAACAAACAAGGTTGTAAGCGGAGAGTAAATGCTTGGTGACGTGGCATTATTATCAATGCTTGTGTGAGCGTTATCTGCGCCATCTGAATTGCTGGAACTAGTTGAATCAAATAAACGACTAACCAGCTCTTGTTGCTGGCTGCTGGTTCCTGCTTGCAGCCAGAGCAGTGAATTTATCCCCTGAATATTAAGCGTTTGCCCTGTTGTTGTCGTTAATCTGCCGCGCAAAATGGGCTGCGCATTCGTAAATCCGTGTTTTCGGAGTTTCAGCCATAGCTCACCAGGAAGATATTCTTGGCCAATTAGCGGCTGAATAATATGCGTAACTGGGTTTTCAATAAGCGCAGAAGAGTAGCTATATCGGGTTTTAGCTTCTTGATTCAGCCCTGTAATTGCCGTGAGTAGCGCGCTACCTAAACTAAAGCCCAATACGAATAACGCCATTAACCACGGGCGTTGGCGATAAAAAGCAATATGCGTGACGAGAATTCGCCAAATGGCACTCAAATCAATCGCATGCATTTTATTTGCGCTAAGCAAATTGACCGTCTCTTAAAATTTCAACGCGATCAAAATAGTCAGTAAGCTGCTGACTGTGAGTTACCATTACCAAGTTAATGTTGCGCTCTCGGCAAAGCTTAGTTAGTAGCTGAACCACTTGATGAGAGCGGGTTTGGTCTAAGTTGCCTGTGGGTTCATCGGCAAGTACTAATTTCGGCTGATTGAGTAATGCTCGAGCAATACCAACGCGCTGCTGTTCACCACCTGATAACTCATGCGGCATAGCATCTAGCTTGTGCGCTAAGCCAAGTGCTTCAACGAGTGCGTCAAACTCGTGTGCGGCTTGTTTTGGAAAATTTAGTTGAAACTGAAAAAGAATATTTTGCTTAACCGTTAGGCAATCAAGCAATTGATAATGTTGGAAAATAAGCCCCAATTGACGACGATATAAAGCAAGCTCCGTATCCCCCATTTTGGTAAGTTCGAGCTCGTCAATAGACACCGAGCCTTTGTCAGCAGGTAATAAGCCCGCGAGAATATGAAGTAATGTTGTTTTACCTGAGCCACTATCGCCTAGTAAAGCAAGCTGCTCGCCTTTGCTAAGCGACAAGCTTAACTCTCGCAAAATTGGAAACTCACGACCACCTTGGTAACGACTAAAGCTTAAATTGTCTACGGCAATCAAAATAACTCCTTGTATTCCCTAACTTTTCAATAAAAGTTTACTATGCGAACCTAGGCTTGACCAGTGTGCATTCAGATGAGATTGAATATAACGAACGGCTAACCAATAATGCTCACTCATAGTTTACGAAAAGAATCAAAAAAAGGGAGCACTATGGCTCCCTGTTAATCGCTTGTTCTAAACGCCTAGCTAATCGCGTGCTTTCATTGTGTAAGCGCGGCGTTTAAATCATTAAAAGACTGTGGTTACTGTCTTTTAAACTCAGAGCTCTCGCTCCATTTTGGCCATACATTTTCGCTAGATAACTCATAGCCAATTTCAAAAAATGCCTGCATATCTTGCACTGCGCCAGATAAATCCCACTCATCAGAATATTCATCACATAGGTTGTGGTAACACTTCTTCAGTTTCGGGTCTAACATTTCACGTAACTTCGCTGTTGCTTCATCAGCAGGTTGAGCACCGCTTTTCGCATATAACGCTGGAATACCGATGTTAGCAAAGGCAAAGTGATCTGAGCGGTAGTAAATACCCGCCGCTGGGCGAGGATCACCTGAAATGACTCGGCCTTGTTTTTCCGCCGCTTTCGTTAAGTAGTTATCTAGCTCAGATTGACCTAAACCATACACCGCAACATCAGCGCTTTTACCATTAACACCCAGTGCGTCCATATTGATGTTGGCAACGGTTTTGTTGGCTGGAATAACAGGATTCGCAGCATAGAATTTTGAGCCTAACAAGCCTTGTTCTTCAGCAGTTACCGCCAAGAAAGTAATTGAACGCTCTGGTTTTACGTCTAATTTAGTGAACGCTTCTGCCACTTCAATCAGTGCTGCCGTACCCGTCGCGTTATCGACTGCACCGTTATAGATTTGGTCGCCATCAAGTGCGGTATCTGTGCCTAAATGATCCCAATGGGCACTGTAAATAATGTGCTCATCTGATTTTTTCGTACCTGGCAAGGTCGCGATAAAGTTATTAGACACTGATTTTTTGATGGTGTTTTTCACGGTTACAGAAGCCGTTAAATCACCCATATCAACATGATAACTGCCTTTTGCCGCATTCATTTTCGCTTCAGCAAAGTCTAAACCCGCTTTGTTAAACAGCTCGGTGGCAACCTCACTGGTGATCCAACCTTCAACGGCAACGCGCCCCATGTTGTTATCATCACGTTGGAAGCCAAATTGCGCACCAGTCCATGAGTTTTTCACCACGTTCCAACCATAAGATGCTGGTGCCGTTTCGTGAATAATAATTGCACCTTCTGCGCCTTGGCGGCTTGCTTCTTCGTATTTGTATGTCCAGCGGCCGTAGTACGTCATGGCTTCGCCAGTGAATAACTCAGGGTTCTTGGTGGCAAAACCCGGATCATTAACGAGCATAACCACGGTTTTACCTTTAACGTCTAACCCTTCGTAATCGTTCCAGTTATATTCAGGTGCATTTACACCGTAGCCTACAAAGACTAACTCAGAATCTTTTAGCTCAGACAGCTCAGTAATGCGGCTTGAGCTCATTACCATATCTTCTTTAAATTTGTAGTCTTTACCGCCGATTGATAACGCCATATCAGTCGATGCTTCAATTGACACTAAAGGCACTTGTTGTAAAAAGCTATCGCCATTACCCGGCTCTAGGCCTAAGGCTTTAAACTGTTCAGTTAAGTACTCTAGTGTCAGCGTTTCACCAATGCTTGATGGCGCTCGACCCGCGAATTTATCTGACGCAAGCACTTTTACATGCTCTGCTAACTGTTCACCATTGATGCTGTTATAGCTTTGATTAAACACTTCAGCTGAATTGGTCATCGCAGCTTTTGCAGCCATTTCGGCTTTAGTGGCGCTTTCTGCTTCAGTTACAGGTTTATCATTACAGCCAGCAACCGACAGCAAAGCTGCACTGGCTAACATTACAGAAGATAATTTTTTCATGAAAATAATATTTATTAGAATATTCGGGACTGGCAGTATATACCTAAGCGATTAATACGCGCTAGTTTTGCCATGTGAGTTTGGCGACAAAACAAGACTTGAACCGTGTACATATTTATTGGCAACGGCTAGGCCTTGTTGATCTGCTTATCAAATGAAATAAAAGGAATAAAACAAGAGGAGTACAGGGACTATGCAAACACTCGAACTTAAAATACCACCAGTGTTGTTGGTAGTAATATCGTTGCTTCTGATGTGGTTAACTCAACAACTATTGTCGCACTTTGCCTTTACCTTAACAAAAGACTATGCCGTTCAGCTTGCTGGCGCTTTGTTACTGCTTGGTGCTTTCGTTATTTTTGCTGGCGTTTATGCGTTTAGAAAAGCCCAAACGACAGTTAACCCGATGACACCAAGTGATGCTTCAAGCCTTGTTAACACGGGCATTTACCGTATTACACGTAATCCCATGTACTTAGGATTTTTATTGATGCTCATAGCTTATGCAGTATATTTACAGCATCCCCTCACCCTCATTTGGTGTGGCGTATTTGTTGGCTATATGACGCAATTTCAAATTAAACCAGAAGAGCGAATGCTCAACCAACTGTTTGGTGAACCTTACCACGACTACTGCACACAAGTGCGTCGCTGGATATAGACTCAATTGGCAAGACGAGCGACTGCTTTTTGTTGCTTCGCCTTTCGATAAAGTGCTTTTGGAAAAATCTTCTTTTAAGGGCCCAAATTTGATAACCCACTTTAGCTAGCCTGAGATGATTTGCTATAATCTCTCGGTTTTATCATCTTATTCGCTGTTCACTCTGATCGATTCTCGCTGTTTATGACCAACCCGCTATCAACACTACATTCTCCTACTCTTGCTCAAGATTTATCAGCAGCACCGAAAATCTGGATCATTGGCTTACCGCGCACTGCAACGACTAGCATATGTGTCACCATGTTGGCACTGGGTTACAAAACTGCCCATACTGCCTATTTGCAAAGCTGTCTTGAGGAAGCCCAAGTGATTGCTGATACGCCCGTATTTTGCGATTACCAAGCACTAGATAAACACTACCCTAACAGCAAGTTTATTTATTTGACCCGTGACTTAGATAAGTGGTTGCCGTCAATTCGCCAATTGCTAAGCCGTATGTATCAAAATTTGCAACGTGAAGATGGCGGTTTTAACCCTCATTTAAAGCGCTGTTTTAATCAAGTGTTTGCACCGCTCACACGAGAAAATATCGACAGTGATGAATTTTTAACTGATTGTTACGCTAACCACCAACAAGGTGTCACTCAATATTTTGCCAATCGCCCACAAGACTTATTAACCCTAGATATTGCAGCGCCTGATAGCTTTGCCAAGCTCATTGCGTTTTTAGGCTTACCCTGCGACACGCAAGGGGAATTTCCGCTGATTAATATGAAAGGCAAAGTCACTGCGTGGAACAAAATTAATCATCCGCTAAAAATAGCATCAACCCGCAATGGCCGCATTGATAGCCAACTCGCTCATTTATCCATTTAAAAGCACGCAAGCAGCCCTGTTAATGCTTTGCCAAAAGCGCTAACACTGGTAAAATCGCCGCCTTTTATAGTGCTAGTAAAATGACTCGCTAGCGCTTTGTAATTCACGCTCGAGAAGACGATATCGCTATGTTTGAATTGAAGTACCACACCCCATTCGAATGGACCGAAGCTGTAATGGCTGATTTTGATGCCTTTTTGCAAGATCATGCAGCTGCAGAAAAGAAAGCGTCAGGTATGGCCATGTCAATGCTGTCTCACTACCCTGATCGCCTAAGGTTAGTGAAAGCAATGACTGACTTAGCGCTTGAAGAATTAATTCATTTTAAACAAGTATTAAAGCTATTAATCGCCCGTGACGTTCAGTTAGCTGACGATAAAAAAGACAATTACATTAAAGAAATTCGCGCTCTATTTCGCCGTGGTCGCGATGAATTTTTAATGGATCGTTTGTTAGTCGCAGGTGTTATTGAAGCTCGCGGTCATGAGCGTTTTGCGCTAGTAGCCGAGGCATTGCCAGCAGGTAAAGATAAAGATTTTTACGTTGCCATTGCTAAATCGGAAGAAAAACACAAAAACTTATTTGTTGAACTGGCGTACGAGTACTTCGACAAAGCTGAGGTAGATGTGCGCTTGGAAGAAATATTAATTGCTGAAGCGGCTATTTGTGAAAAACTGCCATTTCGTGCGGCACTTCACTAATCTGATTTAATGAAAAAGCTAAACATATTAATCATTTAACAAAAGCAGCAACCAATTTAAGGAAGACAATGACTATAAAAATGGAAAAATTTCGCAAGGCACTTTCAAACGTTGCATTAAGCACGATTGTTTATTTAACTGGTGTCAATGCGACTGTAGCTGCACCTGAAAATGCAAACACGCCAGCGAGCCTGCCTTGTGAACAAGCAGACAGCAAATGTACTTTTGTTCTGCTTACCGCTGAAGACAAGTTAATAGTTCATAACGAACAATGGGCTAATACGCGCTTTAGCCCATTTTCGACCTTTAAAATTCCGAATTCGTTGATCGCCTTAGATTTAGGTATTGTTCGCGATCTTGAGCAGAGCATGCGCGCTGACACCAACACTTACCCACCAGAAAAATGGTGGCCGAGCAGTTGGACGGCAGGCGAGCATAACCTGCGCTCGGCATATCAAGTTTCCAATGTACCTATCTATCGCGCTATTGCGACACAAGTAGGTAGTGAGCGCATGCAAGATTACCTAAATGCATTCGATTACGGAAACCATGATATTAGTGCTGGTCTCGATTTGTTCTGGCTGGGTGTGAGCTTACAAATTTCCCCTATCGAACAAGTGCAATTTTTACAGCGACTGTACACTAAACAACTACCGCTAAAAGCCAGTACCTATGAATTGCTTAAGCCCTTAATGCTTAATCACGACACACCTGATTATAAAATTTACGGTAAAACTGGGGCAGGAACCTTTAGCCCGACAATGGCACAAGGCTGGTTTGTTGGCGTGGTTGAAAAAGATGGTAAGTACTATTATTTCGCCGCTCATACAGAATCTACCAAGTTCAAATATGCGATTAAGCACCGTAAAGATATCGCCAGAGCCTACCTTGCCCATTACCAATTACCACATACCATTCAGTAAGGAATTCTTTTGCTAAGTTATCGCCACGCCTTTCACGCCGGCAATTTCGCCGATGTATTAAAACACAGTGTGTTGCACTATGTGCTTAACTATATGACTGAAAAAGAAAAAGGGTTCAGTTATATCGACACTCACTCTGGCGCTGGCATGTACAAGCTGCAAGATGAATACGCACAGAAAACTGGCGAATACAAACAAGGTATTGGCAAGCTGTACAGTACGCCTAACCTAGCGCCACTCCTCGCCAACTATGTAGAACTGATCAAAAGCTTTAACCAGCAAGGTTTAAGCCTTTACCCTGGTTCGCCAGCAGTTGCCGAATACCATACCAGAAAGCAAGATAGCGCCCGTTTGTTCGAATTACACAATACGGATATTGCCCTGCTAGAGCAATTTTGTCAGGGTTGGAAGCAAGCCAATGTTTTTCAAAAAGACGGTTACGCAGGGTTAGTAAGGCAACTGCCACCGCCAACACGCCGCGCTGTGGTACTGATCGACCCGCCATTTGAAATTAAGAGTGACTATCAAAAAGCCGTTGATGCGGTCATCAAGGCTCAGAAAAAATTTGCCACGGGTACTTATATGATTTGGTACCCTGTGGTGCATCGTCACTTTATCGATACCATGGAAGCAAGCATCACCAATAGCCAGCTAAAAAACGTAATGAAGGTTGAGCTATGTTTAACACCTGATTCTGAGCAATATGGTATGACAGGTACTGGCTTATTTATTGTTAACCCACCATGGCAGCTAGCAAGTGAGCTGGAAACCGCCCTACCACAGCTGAAAAAATTAGTGGGAACCGAGCAGTCGAGCTACACACTAGAGATGATAGTGCCTGAATAAGCTGCTAGCAGATAAATACCTACTCTGACATTTATACTAAGCGTTTATACTTTTAACAATATTTACTATGCTGTCATCAAGTATAAGTGCTTTAGGAAATATCGGCGATGGAACCAACACAACAAGACGCCACTCAGCTGTCAACGAGTGATCTATCAATCAAACAAATTGCTATCGCGATTAGTGACTTACCCAAAGCCCTTAATTTTTACCACAAGGTGCTCAATATCCCACTGGCTTTTGAAGTGCCACCCAATCTAGCATTTCTTGAGCTAGGCGATATTCGTTTAATGCTAACAACGCTGCAAGGAAGTGAGCAAGATCATCACACATCAGTGATCTACTACCAAACCACTAATATAGAGCAGTATTTTGAGCAGTTAAATGTCAAAGGTGTTGCCATTGAACGCCCACCAGCGTTTGCAGCTAAGATGCCTGATCACGATTTATGGATTGGTTTTATTCGTGATCCTGACGAGAATTTGATTGGCATCATGGAAGAAAAACCACCATCAGATGGTGAATAAACAACCTATTAAGCGCTAATTTATCATAAATACGATACAAGAAAAACATTCAACATATTGATTAGCAAAAGAATAACAAGCTAGTAATAACAAATAAAAAGAATAAGGTTACCAATGAAAAAACTTAGCATTGCATTTCTAATTATCGCCTGCAGCCAATTTAGCAGCATCGATTTTGCCGCGGCGACGACTAGTCTAGTAGTGAATCAAGAAATAAAACCCAAAGCCAACGAAAAGGCTGTTATCAGCCAACTACTAAATGATTTTTTGGCCAATTCAGTTAATGACGATTTAGTTAATCATCAAAGGTTTTGGGCTGAGGATCTTATTTACACTAGCTCGTCTGGTACGCGCTTTGATAAAAGCTATATTATTCAGGGGATAAAAGCAGACAAAGCAGCTAGTGAAAGTAGCGATACTTTACCGCCTTTATACTGGGCAGAAGATACTGATATTCGCGTCTACGGTGATACAGCCATTGTCGCATTTAAACTAATGCACAAAGAAAATGCCAAGGCTAAAGCGATTAAGCAAACCTACTTTAATACTGGAACTTTGCTAAAACGCGACGGCATCTGGCAAGTAGTGGCATGGCAAGCAACAGAAATTCCCGCTAAGTAGAGCGTGCCAAAAAAGAACAAGCGCCGACAGATAACTGCTGTCAGCGCTTATTTTCGATTTTTACAACTCATATAAAAGCTGCAATAAATCAGTTAGTTACTCGCCACTTTATTAGCGCTATTGTTGGCAAAAAGCTCAGAAAAATACTGATACATGGCTTTTCTTGATTGGTAGCTCGCAGGCGTCATCGCCCCTTCCCAATTAGCATTAACAGCAATCACCAGTTGGTGCTCAGGGTCGATATATAGCCCTTGGCCATAAATACCTTTTCCTTCAAAATGGCCTTTTGCTGACGTCCACCACTGAAAACCGTACCCTGCACCTTCGCCCAGTTCAACTTGATTAGATGCCGCTTTAGCAAACCAATTGTCGGGGACAATAGATGTGCCATTAACTTGCGCACCATTCAAGACAAAGTCACCAAACAAGGCAAAATCTCTAGCCGTTGCTTGAATACAGCAGCCACTAATTTCATGATTTGTTGGTCCTAGTAGCCAAGAAGCGTCCTTTTGCACGGCTATATGTGACCATACTTTTTCTGATAAATAATTCGACAATGTTTTCCCTGTTGCTTGGCTCACCAGCAAACCAATTAAACCGGTTTCGCCCGTGCTATACACAAATGTTGTGCCTGCGGGGTTCGCACGGCCAAGATGACGCATATAACTGACTGTGGCATCCAAACCAGGCTCTGGCGTATGAAAATTGAATTTCGACACATCTGAACTAGGGTCGTAATAATCTTCATCCCAAGCTACCCCCGATATCATAGTTAACACTTGCTCTATGGTAACTTGGTCATAAACACTGCCCTGTAAATCAGGAATATAGTCCGTGATTCTATCTTGCAGACTTTTGATGTACCCATCTTTAATTGCAGCACCAACTAACGTTGAGGTGAACGATTTTGCCACTGAAAAACTCGTCCACTTATCACTGCTAGTTAACCCTAAACCATATTTTTCATAGCGAAGCTGTCCATTTTGCAACACCACCAAGGCGGCAATACGCTGTTCGTTAAAAAACTTATCGATTGCGCTATCAGAAACTTCTAGCGGCTCTGTTATCGACAGCGTGTGAGGGCGTTCGCCTTTTTCAATGATATTAAAAGGAATAACGTTTAGTTGTTCGAGTGTTTGAAAACCGGCATCGCGCTGTGCAGTTGTCCAAAATAAAACATTGGTACTTTCCGGCTGATTCAACATCAAATAACGGATGTTTTTATCAAGGCTAAACCAATACCCTGTAACACCTGCAATAACAATCGCGACAACAACTCCTATCCATTTCCACATACTTTATCCTTACCTTTTTAATTGTTTTTGTTTTATTACGATAAACTTGTGCACTGCGTTTGTAAATTGTTCAAATATCTAGCGAATTGACTCTTAAAGCTAACGAAGTGTCTAGTTCATATACCCTAACGCACTTACTACTTGATCGAATTATTTGCTTTAACTCACTTCAATGCTTGCATCAATTCAACAGTTAAAGGTAGATTTTATGGCTTAGGCACTCCAGCCTTAACGTGAAAAAACCATTACAATTTATCAACAAGAATAAAAACTAATGAAGTATTTAATCTGTATTCTACTGCTATTTCCTTACTTATCTTTCTCTGCCAATAGTCAACCCAACTTGGAGAGCTTAAAAGCTGATTCAAAAGATGTTCAAATTCTGGGGCTAAGAACAAGCGTTTATATGGTGAATGACATTACAAAAGCCAAGCACTGGTATGCTAAAGCATTCGGCACTGACCCATATTTTGACGAGCCCTACTATGTTGGCTTTAATATAGGAGGCTTCGAACTTGGTTTAATGCCGACTGGCGAGAAGCAAAAAGGCTCAAATGTTGTCGCTTATTGGGGGGTGAACAACGTTGAAGCCACTTACCAAAAACTACTCGATTTAGGTGCCAAGCAACTTAACCCAATCACTGATGTTGGTGGTGGTATCAAACTTGGCGTCGTCCAAGACCCATTCGGAAACCCCTTGGGAGTCATTTACAACCCTATGTTTCAATTGCAACGATAACAAAATTGATAAGTACTATTTAGCAACAAGTATCTGAAAATAAACCTATACGCACTCATTTGGGAGCAATATGAAACCAGTATATCTGTTTGATTGGGGAGATACCCTAATGGTGGATTTTCCCACTGCGCAAGGCAAAATGTGTGAATGGGAAACCGTTCAAGCGATAGATGGTGCGTATGAACTACTCTCACAGCTTGCCTGTCATGCTGAAATTTATATTGCGACTGGTGCAGCGGAATCTTCAGCACCAGAAATCGAACAAGCGTTTGCGCGAGTCGGCTTGAGTCAATTTATCACTGGTTACTTTTGCCAAGCTAACCTTGGCATTGCTAAAGGCGAACCTGAATTTCTTCCTGCAATACTAGCTAAAATTAGCGCAGATAAATCATCCACTTATATGGTGGGAGATAGTTTAACCAAAGACGTAATGCCCGCGCTGAATGCTGGCATTCTTCCGATTTGGTTCAGAAGAAATTCGTCTGAGCTTGCACCCAATGGCGTTCGTGTGATTTCGTCATTGAGTGAGCTCAGCTCCTAGTTAGCTGTACTGAGATTAACTATGCTGAAATTAATTAAGTAAGCTAAGTTAAATTTATATGCTCAACACATTCGACTCAAGGTCACTTCTACAATAGGAAATTAGCCATGGAAATTAAGGATAGCCTAGCATTAACTTACACTGTTCAATCGAAAGATCTCGCCAGCGACCTACCAATTGATGAAGATGATAATTTTCCTGAAGTGTTCGCAACCTCAAGAATGATTGCATTAATGGAATTAGCAGCTGCTCGCCTAATGAAACCTATTCTGCAAAGTGACGAACTATCTGTTGGCGTTAATGTTAACGTTAATCACCTTGCCGCAACGCCTAATAATCAAGAAGTCAAAGCTGTCGCAACCTACATCGGCATGGTAGGAAAACTTTATCAGTTTGAAGTAGAGCTGCATGATAAAGGAGGGATCGCTGGTAGCGGAACGCATACCAGAGCCATTGTTAAAACAGAACGCTTAGTGCAAGGTGCTATCGCCCGAGTCAATAAGCCTTAGCTAGCCTAAATAACCTCAGCTCTGAATAACTAATGTGGTTATAGCGGCTATTTTTACTGCTACCCATTAAAAAAGCCAGTTAACGTTACCGCTAACTGGCTTTACTTTTTTGAGAGCTAATTTCAGATTGTTCTCGCTGTTTTAAGCTCTTAAGCGTGAGCTTAGAATGTTGATGAGTAGCGTAAGCCGAACTCGCTCGCATCGTTACTCATGATCACTAGAATGTAATCACCAGTGTTTAAGCGTGCATCTTCGTAGCGCTCATCAAAAATGTTGCGACCGTAAAGTGAGATATCCCAGTCAGCACCTGCTGGCGCGTACTTAATGTCAAAGTTAACCGTTGTACGACTTTCAATTTCGGTCATACGACGTGCATCTGAAGTTGGCTCACCGTACATTTCGTCACGGTATGAAATGTCCATGCGCGAAGTAATTAGCGCACCGTTTTCAAGCGTAAACTCGTAAGACGGGCTAATTGATGCCGTTAAGTCTGGTGTTAATGGCGCAACTGGCTTAATGCCGTTTTGCTCATCTACATCAACATCCATAAAACCAAAGCTCGTGTGTAGTGTGAAGTTATCAGTTACAGAGTAAGTACTTTCAAATTCAATACCGCGAGAGGTTTGTTCAACAATCAAGTTGTTAGTGTCAAAGCCTGAGTCTGTTGCTGTGTTTACTTGGTATGGTAAATCTTCATACTCAGTATTGAAGAATGCAACGCTCATGCTGAAATCAGGTGTTAGTTGGCCTTTGAAACCCGTTTCGTAGTTAATCGCGCTGATGTTGTCACTTGCTAAGAAGTCGTTGTTCGCTTGAACTGCTGCCGCTGCTTGGTCAAGGTTGTCGAAACCGCCTTCAGCAAAGAACTGACCAATTAAGAAATATGGACGCGCTGGGTACTGGCCTGATTGGTAACCTGTTTGGATGGTACCGTACCAGTTTAAACCATTGTCAAACGTGTAGTTCGCAGCTAATTCCCAAGAGAATTCATCCCAATCGCGCTCAGAGAACACAGTGCCCACAGGGTCGAATACGTTTGCAGACGCTTCTTTTTCGTCTTCTGTGTAACGGATACCACCAGTAACGCGTAATTCATCTGTCCAGTCGTAACCAACGTTCAAGAATACTGCTTTACTTGTTGTTTTTTGGTCTAACTCAAGTTTGGTTGGGCCACCGTTAAAGCTTGCTTCTGAAGCATCTTGACGGTTGCTACCTTCTTCTTCGAACCAGTATAAACCGGTCACGAAATCAACATCGCCAACATAGCCGTTGAATTGTAATTCAACAGACGTTTGGTCTGCTTCACCGCGCTCAGGGAAGTGATCTAGTGCGACAATGGTACCGTCATCATCAAGACCTGCTTTGTACTCAGAAGAACGCTTACTGAAAATTAGTTTAGAGCCTAACTCGTCAGAAATGTTGTAATCAGCAGTTAATGAGAAACCATCAGCTTCATTGCTCACTTCTGACGTTTCAATAGTGCCAGTTGCGTTGTCGTAACGATCAGCGGCTACATCAGAGTTACGCAGACCACTTTGGTAGTAACGGCCGTTTGGTAGTTCATCAATTAATGTAGTGTAAGGACGAGTACCACCTTCACCGTCATTCATATCAGCAGTCAATGTGAATGATAAATCTTCATTTACTGTGTATTTTGCAGAGAAACGACCGTAGTATTCACGATTTTCACCAACATCATACTTAGCATCAGGTAGGTTGATGAACTCACCTAAGCCACCGCGACGGTTGTAACCAAGGTTAAAGTTAATCGCTAAATTGTCGGTAATTGCTTGGTTGGTAAATACGCTTGCTTTAACACGACCACGTGTGCCAACTTCTGAGCTAAATTTGGTGATTGCTTCTTCGTCTGGCTGCTTAGTGATGATGTTAATTGCACCACCAATGGAGTTACGACCGTATAAAGTACCTTGAGGACCACGTAATACTTCGATACGTTCGATGTTTTGAAGGTTCCAGTTTTGACCAACTTGGCGACCTAAGTAAACACCATCAACGTAAACACTTACACCTGGGTCTGTGGTGATCAAGTGATCTTGCAAGCCGATACCACGAATAAACGGGTTAGCAGATGAGTTATGACCTGCAGAGAAGCCAGTAATGTTTAGGTTTGGAACAAATTTACCAACATCGGTGATGTCGCTAATACCTTGAGAGGCTAATGCATCGCCAGAGAAAGCACTGATGGCAATTGGTACTTCATAAATAACCTGAGAGCGTTTGGTCGCTGTCACGGTAATTGATTCAATGTTTGAATCGGTGTCAGCTTCTTCCGCTAGTACAGGAGTAGCAGCAAATCCGGCTACGGCTAATGTAATTGCGGCTGAAATAGGGTTTAAAGTACGACGCAGATTTAATGGCGACTTAGTGGTGTTCATGTTTGTCCTCAATAAAAAAATTGTTGTGTTTTTTCGTGAGGTTTTAACTCTTCCTGTTGAGTACCAACCTTGATGAATGCAGCAACTCAATTCATCAACTCCACTTTATAATTTCAGCTCATAAAAATTATGCGCGCGCAAAACCGCCGACTGCATAAGCAGATGGGCGAGAAATAAATAAAATGAGTTAATTGAAGTGCACAGCATTGCTGCTATTCGATTGGGCGGGCATGATACAACAAAACTTTAGAGACACAAAGCTGAATTTGAAATATTTCTGTCATATATTTGCAATGTGATTGCCCTAACTCGAACTTGTATTCGTAAATTTTCTAGTAAATACAATTGGTTCAATTGTAAATTTATAAACCCGTCTTACCGTCGCACGCAGACATCAATTTGTTTCACACTGCGTATGTTGCCAAATACATCGTTGAATATTACTTAGCTTAACTAACCAGATTTTTTCACTGTTATTCGAGCCAGCAAGTGTTGAATAGCGGTCAATTGAGAACATATTGTCGTTAAAATCAGGCAACCAGCCGTTATTCAGTAACTTGTTGAGCAAATCGACATTGTTAGCATCATCGTCATTTAACGCATTCCAAAGTAGCTGGTGCTCAATACTAAACGTAGATTCTTGCATAGACGCTAGTAGCCGCTCGTAAGCATCTTGGTACAAAAGACTTTTTTCGGTCGCTTTATACAGCCTAGCAAGCAATAAATATTGCCCTCTATTTTCGTGTGTCACCTGCTTGAGTGTGACTATTTCCGGGAAGTGCTTTTTAAATAACGTTAATGCTTTTTCAGCATGATTAAGCTGAACTAATGCGAATAAATAAGGCATCACAAAATGATTTTGCTCAGGCGCTAGTTGATAGCGCTGCTGCAAATAAGCAAGCGCCTCGTTTGGTTTTTGATAATACCAAGCCAGTGATGCCTTTACATAAAGTAAGAAGTGCTGCGGCACACTATTAACGGCATCAAACTGATCAAAAATCTCTTGTGCTAACGCCCCTTGATTTACGCTTAACAAGAACAAAATGTGGCTAAGTTTGTGTGCAGGATATTTTTTTACGTAACTTTCTTGATGTTGTCTGTACCAATTCAAATAATGTGCTGCTCGCGATTGATTCAATGGGTAAAAATCTAGTTCATACAGTGCTTTGTGTTTAAAGTTAGGGGAAATTACAACGCTGCGTTCAAAGTACTTTCGCGCATTAGTTAAATCTCTGTTGTTTAAATAAGCATATGCTAGCCCACGCAGCACAATGGGATCATTCGGTGCAAGCTTAAATGCGCGTTTATGAGCCGCAAGCGCGTCAGCCACCTGATTTTGATTGCGTTTCAGGCGACCATACCAATGCCATGTCATGGCGTCATCTCGGTTTATTGCCAAAGACTGTTCGAACAAGGCTTGGGCTTGGCTGGTGTGGCCTTGCTCAAAATGCTGGCGAGCCACAGAAGCCAAAACTTGTGCATTATTGGGGGCATGAGCAAATGCTTTTTCTAACAAAGGTTGGCACAAGGTGTCTCGTTCAATCTCGGTAACATCACCATATATCGCTAACATTCTATAACTATTACACAACCCGTTAAGCGCTTCGGCATTCTTACTGTCTTGCTCAATGACCTCTAAATAAATTTGTTTCGCTTGGTCTAGTTGTGCGACATCTTGCTGAGAGAGTAAATGGTTAGCTAACGTAAACTGCTCAAAATATTGCGATGCGCCAGCCTCTCTTTTGGGGCTATAGCTCTGAATATTGACGGCGATAAACAATGCAGTTACCACCAACAATGAGCAGATGCCGAGCAACCAGTACTTTTTATGTTGAGAAGTGTTCTCTGAATCAGGGGTTAAGCCTAACGTGCCTGACTCATCGGCATAGACTTCAATCGCGATATCCGGCGCAATTCGATAGCCCTGCCCTGAAATACGCTCAATGTATTGTTGGTGCTGGTCGTCCGCGCTAAGCACTTTACGTAACTGAGCAATACCTTGGTAAACCGAACTATCTGCGACTACACGCTGCGGCCATACTTCTTCAATTAATTCTTCTAACCCAATAGGTTGATATTTGTGTTCAACAAGCACCAGCAGAAGTTGCATTAACTTGGGCGTAATGGAGAGTTTTTGCTCGGTATTCTCGAGCGTTAGTTGATTTAACCGTGGTGAAACACGCCAATTCCCAAGCTGAAACGATTCCATTGATGACCACTTAAACAACTGAATAGTATTGTTTTTTAATTATTTTAGAAAAATTTTAGACAATTATTATAGATAACTTAGATACAGAATTCTCTCCTTTATTAAGGTCATACCTTTAACAGGAGAATTTCATGAAAAAACAAGTTTTAGGTTATGCGGTATTAGCGTGTTTTTATTGCTCAGCTTTTTCTAGCTCAGTTAGCGCTGCTTCAACTCATATGAGCTCAGCCAGTTTGGCTGACGTTGATTTGGTAATTGAAGGTACAACAATAGTTTCACCTATTGATAAGCATCAAATAAGTGTCAAACCCAATCATTGGGTTGCAATTGAAGGAAATCGCATTAGCCAAATAGGTAGTTTAACAAAGCCGCCAAAAGCAAAATTAGTGATTGATGGTAGTGATCAATACCTTATCCCGGGGTTAACCGATAGCCATGTGCACTTAAAAACCATGCCGGGGATAGATTTTTTGGATGCCAATGCTGCGCATATGCAGTCCGCTTTTCTTGCCAGACAAGGTACTAATTATTTGTATTATGGCGTTACGCAAGTTATCGACCCGTCAAATACTAAAGACGGTATTAAGCGGTTTCATGAAAGTGGTTTAACACCCGATGCGTTTTTCTGTGGTGCTATGCCTGTGTTTAATGGCTATAACGCTCAAGGCATTCCTCATAAACATCTGCATCATGAACGTCCTTACTACCTAGCCCAAGACACAGATCCTAAAACGACCGAAGCGATAACTCATGCGCATCAAGCCAAACAAAGCTTGTTAAGATTAAAAAACGACGGTGCTGTGTGTGCAAAAGTGTATATTGAAAACGGCTTTGATTTGGCTAACAACATACCAATGGTAAGTGAAGCGACATTAAATGAGCTTACACAGTACGCAAAATCGCTCAACTTACCAACCATGGCACATGCCAATGCAACCGATATGCAGGATATTGCGGCAAACGCCGAGATTTCAGTGATGGGACATGGACTATGGAATTGGTTAGAAGAGCAAAAGTTATCAACTGAAGCAGCGCTTCCCCCTAAAGTTAGCGGTGTTCTTACCAAAATTCTTAACCACGATATCGCCTATCAGCCGACGTTAAATGTTATCCGATCTTTAACCGATCTAATGGTTGAAGACCATATCGACCGAAGTGAATACAAAACCGTATTACCTCTGTGGCAAATAGCTTGGTATCAATCAAACGCAGGCCAATGGTTTAATGTTGAAATGCACAAAGACTGGGGCAAGCCACCTGTCGAACTGATCATCGAGCGATTCAGTGCAAAGCAAATTAATGGCCAGAGAGTCCTCAAGTATTTATATGACCATGACGCTACTATTTTGCTGGGGTCTGATACACCGCCGGCACCGACTTTTGCCTCTCAACCAGGGCTAGCAACCAATTGGGAATTGGCCGATATGCACAAGGCAGGTGTTGAGTTAAAAGGTATTTTGGCGGCTGCGACGATCAATAATGCCAACCTTTATAATTTGTCGCAGGATTATGGCACCGTTGAAAAAGGCAAACGTGCAAACCTATTGCTGTTAAACAGTAATCCGCTAAAAACTATTAACGCCTACGACGATATCGATAAGATTATTCTCAGAGGACAAGTGTTCGATCGAGACGATCTGCATATTAATAAGCTTGAACAAGGCGCCCCTGCTGACAAGTCCCCTTAATAATCATGCCGCCAAGCTGTGTTATATAAAGTAATTCCACTTGGTAACGCACATAAAAAACTAAGAACCACTTTATCAAGTGGCTCTTAGTTGGCCATGAGATGATTGACCTAAAGTAAATTGAGGCTAATTAAAACAAAGTAATTTAAGGCTCAACAATATTAAACGACAAAAAAGACAGAAAGATATTTTTGAGCTTTTTTAACAAAATTAGCTATCTCTCGCTTGGCGAACCGCGCAGTTACTTCGTGATATACGAGAAAACACGCTAAGCATTACGCTAGAGAATCGGCAAATAAACATCCGTCGTCATTTCATGCTCAGCAACTTCTGGAAAAAAACTCACTCTCTCAAGAAAAATAGGGAAATCACGCAGTTCATATTCAGATGCTTCAAACCAATTAGCGTATAAATAATCAATGGCGGTTCCTAACGTATCTTCAGATCCTACATGCCGTATTTTCGCACATTTCCCAGCAGGTATTTCCTTGCCGACCACGCCTTGTTCATTGGCTTGAATGTCAGTGTCTACTTGGCAGCAAACATCAAATCTATAAGCTTCGGGAGGCGTAATTCGTGAGTCGTCATAAACTAAATTAAAAGTTTTACTCTTGCTTGGCGGCAGTCTATTAAGCTTTCGCCATTCGATAAAGCGCTGAATAGTTGCCCCCAATAAATTTGGCGAACCACGATGCTCTATTGCAGCAATCTTAGTTTTGGGGAAATCGACAATATCTACTTGAAATGCTTGTTGATTTTTCACAATTTTATTCCTTAGCGTTAATATAGGTTCATATTGAGTTTGCCAAAGATCCCAACTAGGCGCTTTCCTAAACTGGGACGGGCGCATATCAAAGTGCTTTTTGAACGCCCGAGAAAATGCTTCATGACTCTCATAGCCATTCGCCAACGCAACATCTAACACATTCTTATCATCGCGATAAGCCAATTGATAAGCGGCTCGTTTTAATCGTAATAGCCGAGCAAGCGATATCACCGACATGCCAAAATATGCAGAACACTGTCGATGAAAGTGAAATTTCGACAAATGTACCAAATGGCAAAGCTTATCGATATTGATATCGGTATCAAGATTTGCTTCGATATAGCGCACGACTTCAATAAAACGATGTTGATGGTTAGACATAGTACTTTTCTCTCTTTAACGCTGACATACTAAATCTCGCTGGCAAGTAATTCTTGACCGAAATTGCGCTTTACCAAGTTTATACGCGCTATTTTTTAGGGGCAAACAGCTTGAAGCCAAATGACGCGATAACATACTTATTTCCATATAAAAAATACAGAGATAAGTTGTAAAAGCGACAAGTAACCTGAGGTGGGAAGGCATCTGTATTGAAAGGGGTATGTATTAAAAATGCTTTGGCTAACTAAAAAATTAGAGCTGAAATTATCAACTCTAATTTATAAGCATTAACTAACCAAATGTTATTGAAATGTTGGGTTAATGGTTAAATAAAGGTTTCACCTTTAATCTAGAACCAGCAGCCTAGAACTGGCAACCTAGAACCGTTATGGTTCAACAATATCAAAGGCGTCTTTTTGCTTGTCGAGCATAGCTAAAAAGCCCACTAAATCTATGGTACTGCCTTTAATTGCCAAGTCGTCTGACCCCGCTAAATCTAACAAGCTAGCTTCGCCCAAGACAATGTCCATAAACAGCGAATGACTAATGCTAATTTGCGTGTTTACCTCGAATTCTAGCGCCTCTTGCCCATCATAAGGGCGATGATGCAATACCGAGTTTTCAAGCCACAGCACATGCTTTTCGTTGCGATCGGTAAGTTCGAAAACAAAGCTTAGTTCTTCACCTTGTGCATCTTCAGCATTTAATGTCGCTGCCATCGCATCAAAAAATCTGGGCACAGGTGCATGTTCAAGCAAGTCTCGCATCATGGATAAACTGATAACATTTGTGCTTTTACCTTGGGTAAGTTCCTGTGCAGCACTTAAATACGAGTCTCGCCAAGGTGCTGATTCTGCTTGATATGCCAGCTGACGATAAGCTTGTGCCAACATTGTTTTTGCCTCAGCACTGCCTTGATCGAACACCAAGTGATTAAGCAACTCTGCAGCCCAGCGATATTCGCCATTGTCTATCGCTGTTTGGCTTAATTTGAGTACTGCTTCCTCGCCCCCCATCGCCGCAATATATTTTTGTGCATTTGCTTTGGGTGGCAGCGGATTTAGGTTGGCTGGGTTGCCATCGTACCATCCGTAATAAGCCTGATAGACAGCCTTGGCGTTATGGCTAACCGTGCCATAGTAGCCTCGATTAGAAAATGATTGCGCAAGCGATGGTGGCAAAGCTAATTCTTCAGCAATTTCACTTGGGGTGTAACCCTTATAGCTTAAGCGCAGCGTTTGATCGTGAATAAACTTGTAAATATCTCGCTGACCACGCAAAAATTGGTCGATTGCCTCACTACCCCAAATGGGCCAATGATGGCTGCCAAAATACACTTCCGCATGACCAAACAACCTGCGCGCATCTTCAATATGATTACTCCAAGAAAGCGCATCTCTCACTTTCGCACCGCGCAATGTATACAGGTTGTGCATTTGACGAGAGACTAATTCTGCGCCTGCAAACGCTTTGTGTTGAGGTAAATAGAAAGTAAGCTCTGCGGGCGCTTCCGAGTTTGGCGTGTATTGAAATTGAAATTCAACCCCATCAATCGTTATTGTTTGCCCAGTTTGGTCGATTAACTGATTCGGCGGAACCACGCCCATGCGCCCAAATACAGAGCCTTTACCTAGGCCAGAATCGACTTTACCCGTTGCACTTTTCGCTAAGTTACGACCATACATATAACCCGCACGACGCGCCATGGTAACACCAGCAAGAATATTCTCTGATGTCGCTTCCGCCATAAAATGTTTAGGCGCGATCACAGGAACGTTTGGCTCTTGTTCCGGATTGATAATTGCCAGTGCTCCGCCAAAGTGATCAATATGGCTATGGGTAAGAATTAAGCCCGTGACTTTTATCTCACCAAGGTGTTTTTGCGCCATTGTCATCGCCGCTTGTGCAGACTCAAAGGCGGTTAGCGGGTCGACAATAATCCAACCAGTATGCCCTTTGATCAGCGACATATTGGCAATATCATAGCCGCGAATTTGGTAAATCCCTTCAGTGACTCGGTAAAGCCCGTGCATACCGTTGAGTTTGGCCTGCCGCCATAAACTAGGATTAACTGAATCTGGCGCTTCCCCATTCACAAAATCATAGTCGCTTGCTTGCCAAAGTACTTCACCACTGTCGCTTTTGATTATTAACTGCGGATCTCGGGCAATTAAACCACGTTCTGCTTGCTTAAAATCAGTCACATCGTCAAAAGGTAAACTTTCAAGTACTGCTTCGTTATGCTTTTGGGTATACGAGCTTGCAGCTTGCTCGTCAGTGCCAGAGCTATCGCAGCCACTCGCTAGTGACGCAAGTAACAGTGCGATAGGAAAGAATGCCGCAGGAAATAATCTCTTACGCATTGAAGGCATTGCCTCAACAGTTCGCCAATTTGGGATAAATTCAATTGCCTTTCGCTTTATCATGCTTATTCCTAGTAAATTTTGCAGGTAATCCAAGATATGTGACTTGTTATAGCAGGCATACTGACTTATAAATGTTAACTAGTTTACATTTATATAACGTGATCAAATGGCGAACCTTAAAGCTAGAAACAGGCCTGATGAGCAGCTCATGATGGGCTCCCTGCCTGAGCGCACCTTAAATCAGCTTGCGTCAGTGCAATTGCGACAATGCTTTAGTGATGGTGAAGTGATTCATCAACGTGGTGAAAGCGGAAGTGGACTGAGCATTATACTTTCTGGTGCAGTTAAAATGGGTAACTATGGTCGAGATGGCCGATATTTTCTTAGCAAACTACTGTTTCCTGGGGAAAGCTTTGGCGAGTTTGTCGTTTTTGCGAATCTTCCTCGAACCCATACGGCAGAGGCTGTAGGCGAAACAGAGCTGGGTTACATTTCCTCGGAAAAGCTTAATAAGGCTCTGCAGCAATCCCCCACCATTGCCTACGATTTGCTGGTGTCTCTGTCTACGCGACTGCATCAAAGCTTAGAAGCAATTGATGACCTTAAACGCCTGCCGCTAGCAGCAAGGCTGGCTAAGTTATTACTGATTGTGGCCAGCGAAACCAATAACACTAATGCCGTTGCGATATCGCAAGAGCAAATTGCCGCACAACTGGGTGTTAGTCGAATATCTGTTTCCAAAAGTCTTAAGCATTTAACCGAGCTAGGATTTGTTCAACCTGGTTACCAAATCGTAAATATTTTAAACGCTAAAAGCTTAGCTAAGTGGCTTGAACAGCAAAGTCAAACGTTGTCGCTGTCCTAAAGCGCCCCAGTAGCAAGTCGAATAATTAATAGTGCGTAACTACTCTTGCGACTTTTCAGCAAACTCTTTAACTCTTCGCAAATAACGAATTAAACGCGCTTCTTCACGATTAATTGGCTCTGCGCCAATATAGGTGGATTCACGCTCAAGTTGTTGTTGAGTCTCTATATTCTGCTTAAACAGTGCTAGTTCAGATTCGGACAACTGTTGCCAAACACCATTGCGATCGGAGGCTTGCCCACACTTTCTAGGCAAGGATTCAAGTACTAAAATGGAGCCAAGTGAGTAGTATTTATTATCATAAATGCAGCCGAGAATTTTGCCGCGATCCATTACTAAGTGCCAAGGGAAGTTATTATCACTTAAATTTACGCCATCTTCTGACTCAACAAATTCTGTTGCCAATGAGGTATTACAATAACTGCTAACCCATAAGGCGAATAACACTGGTTTTAAATTGCCAAAGCGAAAGTTGATAATGGAGCGGGCAGAAGAAGCAGAAATATAGTAGTTTAAACGGCTTTTAAAATCACAGTTTAACAAATTCAACACAGTCGTCCTTAACAGTTTGATAATCAATCAGTTTGCTATTGTAGATAGCTTTGCGCTTAGATAGCAATTAGTCATTATTTTTTCAGTGTGATTTACACTTCATTGATAACCACTTCGACTGCTAGCTCCATACCATCAACCGTCCACCGCTTGGCCAGTTGATTATGTATCACTCGTGCGATTAGCTCTTTGGTGGAATTATCACTGTAGGTAACAATCATAGTGCACATATGATTGTGCTCTTGCTTAAAATTGGGAATATCAACCGTCACTGGTTCAACCGTTTTCAGATTGGGAGCGCGCCTTTTATGCCAGTCTCGAGCAAGTATTTTAAAGGTATAGTTCAGGTTATCAGGCATTCGTTTCTATACTTAATATCAATTGAAATACACTAAATTAGTGCCGTTAATTATGGTTTCGGAGCTGCTATGAACGCCAGTCTAACCCATATCGCCTTGCATGTGGCAAACTTAGAAGCCTGTATTGATTTTTATCAGCGTTACGCTGGACTTAGCATAGTGCGTGATCGTCGACCACATGGGCCAGACGGCAAGCGCATTGTTTGGTTAGCAGAACCAAGCAAGGCCAATGAGTTTATTATTGTGGTGCTGCCCGGTGGACCGGAAAAAGCCCAACAGGAAAACGATTTTTCTCACTTAGGTTTTGCCCTAGCCAGCAAAGCAGAAGTCGATAGCATTGCCGAGCAAGCCAGCGAAGAAGGCATTCTAGTGTGGCCGTGCAAACAAGAGCCCTACCCTGTTGGCTACTATTGCGGCATAAAAGACCCTGATGGCAATTTTGTTGAGTTTAGTTATGGCCAGCCACTCGGCCCCGGCGCCAAACAGGAAAATTTATAGCAGTTACTTGCAGCAATAAAGGAAACAATGATGGCAACAATACAGGCAGCAATATTAGACATAACAGGTAACGATAAATGACATTAAAAACGCAAGAAAATGATGCGGATGTTAAAACCTTTATAGAAAGTGTTGGACACCCTCAAAAAGTTACCGACGGCTTAGCGCTACTTGAATTGATGACAATGCTGACGGGCAAGCCTGCCAAAATGTGGGGCAATAGTATTGTCGGCTTTGGCAAATATACCTATCAAAATACCAGTGCCGGCGGAACATGGCCGATAACTGGCTTTTCGCCACGTAAAACAGCACTCAGTGTTTATATAATGCCGGGCTTTGATGAGTTTTCAGAAGAACTTGCACGCCTAGGTAAACATAAACTGGGCAAGTCTTGTTTATATATCAATAAGCTGGCAGACATTGACCCCGATGTACTCAAAACCATTATCAGAAAATCTATCCGAATGATGGAGCAGCGCTACCCGTGCGAATAGCAGCCTATGCTTAGGTTTATGCTCAGGTTTACTAACGCGCCCTCAATCTAAAAAATGTTAAACATCGGTTATACGACTACAATGGTAAATGTGCTGTGCAACTCGGCAAACCCTAATGTCATATATTGATTTATTACTCTAGAAAATAACAGTCGTTGGAGAGTCCATATTTAACAAAATCTAAGTTTGCCACTATTTATTAGATGACACTTTCAGGGAGATTGTTATGAGTCTAATTAAAGGTGAAGTTTTAGTTTTTCCTCAACGCAATGATTCAGATGTGTCGCTTATTGTTAACGGCGACGAATTTTATGCACGCTATACCACCCTCGACGGTTACACAACCGTTTATGACGAACAGCTCGGCCTGTTTTGCTATGCGCAAGTCCATCAAGGTACGTTTACCTCATCCCGTCGACCGATAAGAAAGCAACCGTTAGAAAATATGCAACGGCAGTTACATGAAGCTGCAGAGGTTCAACAAGAAAAACACAATGTCAGGTTAACTCAAATACGACCTATCGAAAATGATCTAACATTCCAAACTTTTGGCCCTAAGCAAGGGCTATTAACAGGCCGTCAGGTAAATACGGGCAATGTTCGAGGGTTAACTATATTAGTTGAATTTAAGGATGAAACGACTCAAATAACAGGTGATCAAGTCGATGCGATGTTAAATGACCTTAACTTCTCTGCGCATGGTAACTTCTGCTCAGTACGTCGATATTATCAGCTAATGTCTTCTAATAAGCTTGATTACACTAACGATGTCATCGGCCCAATCAAGCTCAGTAAAAACAAATCTTTTTATGTCAATAATCTGTTAGTACAAGAAGCATTGAATTTGGCGATTATGGATCATGGCGTAGATTTATCAAACTATGATTCTCGTGGCGATGGCATCGTCGACGCGCTAAGTTTTATGTATGCTGGCCGCACAGAATACCGGAATTGGTTATGGCCTCATAATTCGGTCATCCACTTACAACAAGATAATACCCGTACGCACTTCTATACGATTCAAAGTTTAGGACGACGCGCCGTCGATTTAAGCATAGGCACATTTGCCCATGAAAGCGGCCATATGCTATGTCGATTTCCCGATTTATATGACTATGGCAGCCGAGATGGTGACAATCGTAACAGCAGTGGTTTAGGTCGCTATTGCATGATGAGCTCAGGCAACCACCTTGGTCGCGGTAAAGTTCCAGCGCCAATTTGCGCCTACTTACGTTATTTAACCGGTTGGATAGATACTGAAATAGATCTTGCCTCACCGGGTGAATACCAAATTAGCCATGGCGAATATAACAAAGCGTATATTTATCATACTGAGCACGATAACGAGTTTTTCTTGGTGGAAAACCGCCAAAACTTAGACCTAGATCGCCATCTACCTTCCAAAGGCTTAGCGGTTTACCACTGTGATCGCAATGGCTCAAATGAATGGCAAGACGGCACCGAAAGTCGCCATTATCAATGCGCTTTATTGCAAGCGGATGGGCGACGTGATCTAGAACGTAATGAAGATGCAGGTGATGCCGACGATCTTTACGATACCAATATGGATGGTGAGTTTCTGTCGGCCAAAACCAATCCTTCAACGCTGCAATGGGATGGCACTGAATCTGGGCTAGTAATCTCCGATATTCAACTGTTAGCGAGAGAAATAAAAATCCGAACTGGCGCTCAAATTATTCCGACTGGTGAAACGGTAATGTTTAAGCACAAGTCGAACCCTGACTTGCTAATACCAGATAATAACAAAGCTGGTATTATCGACGCTATCACCGTCCCTAAGCGAGGAAAACTTATTTCTGTACAGCTCAGCATTAATATTTCTCATACCTATCGTGGTGATTTAGAAGTAGAGCTGAAATCTCCTGCGGGTACATCTGTCATGCTACACAGCGGTCAAGGTGGTCAATTAGATAACCTAAACCTTTTACTTAACTCTAACGATAGCAACTCGCCACTGGCAGTTTTTAAGCAAGAAGCAGTTCAAGGGCAATGGCAACTCACTGTTCGGGATTTACTGGCAGACGATCAAGGGCGGCTCGATGACTGGACATTGGAAATAGCATATAAACCGACAGAGCAAACCATCAAGGTAGAAAATAAACCGAATCTGGCAATACCAGATAATAGCCGTGTAGGAATTCAAGATGTCATTAGTATTGACGCTCAGGGCGAGATTGCAGGCGTTTCTGTTGCTGTCGATATCAACCATAGCTATCGTGGCGATCTGATGATCCAGCTTGTTGCGCCATCTGGTGAGATTGTCGTATTGAAAAATGTCGAAAGTGACGCTCGATCCAATGTCAAGTTTATCTATACTCCAGAGTCAACGCCAACACTTAACAACCTAATAGGTAGCGAAATTAAAGGCGATTGGATATTACAAGTACGTGATTTATGGTCTGAAGATCAAGGTATATTGAACACTTGGTCGCTAGAGATTAAATATGAATAAGGTAAACTGTTGATTGCTTGGTAACTGCGGTTATATGGATTTAGGACTAGTCAAAAGCAATAAATCACCGCTTATTATAAAGTTATCTATACCTTCGTCGCTTACAGTATTACTCCAGATAAGCGACGAACTAATTCATAACTGAGCAGTCCTAATAGCAAAGAAAAGTTACTAACCAAAATATTTTTAACATCGCATCTTAGGATAACTATGTCGAAAATCACTATTACCTTAATGTTAACGCTTCTAACCCTTGGTTGTAGTAATAAACAGCTTTATGAGCTTGGCCAAGGTTACCAAAAAAGTGAGTGCATTAATAACGCCCAATCAGGCGATGAATATCAGGCTTGTCATCAGGCAAAAAAGCCTTACCAAGAATATAAAAAAGAACGAAAATCGATTATAGATAAAAAAGCTTGAACAAAGGCTGCTTCAAGATAAGCTGATGTTCACGAATAAAATTGGACATCAACTACTCGCCTTCTAGGCCTCTAACAGGCTTCAGTTGCTCCCAATCATGGCATGATGGACACGACCAATAGTGTGTGCTGCTGTTAAAGCCACAAGAGCGACAACTGTATCTTGGACGCATCTTTAAGTAGGCGGAGACAAGCTCCTTGATCACATCCAAACTTTCACTTTGATTTTCAGACGGTTCATTGGCAAGTTGTAACTTAACGAAATGCTTAAAACCTCGAATGGTAGGTCTGCGCTTTAAGCCAGCCAATAAAAACTCCACGGCTTTATCCGCGCCATATTTCGTTGACAGAAACTCTAGGTATTTAATCAATGTGCTCGTCGTGCCAGTTTCATCGTACACTTGCTTAATAAAGCTGTAGAAAGCTTCTTCATCATCCAATGCTTGATAGCAGCTATGCATTTTTTCGATAACTTCAGGGAAAAAGTCTTTGTCTTGCTTATAAATAGCACGATAACACTTAGCAGCTTGCTCGTATTGCTTATGCTCTTCATAAACACCGGCTAAATGCCAATTAGCACGACATGATTTAGCATCGCACACCAATGCCTGCTCTAATAACTCAATAACCGCGATAAACTCACCTTGTTTTTGTGCCTCAAGTGCTTGTTCGCAATAGAAGTTAGCTAGGTTATGAAGCAGTTGTTTGTCTTTGAGTTTAAAAATAGTTTTTTTAAGCGCAATGCCCTGCTGCCAATCCTTAGTAGATTGGTAAATTTGCATTAAATAACCTAAAGACTTTAACTGATAGGGTTTTGCCTTGAGCAACTTATGAAACATATGCTCAGCACGGTCGTACAAACCTGCTGTTAAAAAATCTTTCGCTAGTTCAAATATGGCTTGCTGTTTTGCTTTGGTTGGCAAATTGCCATTACGTACTAGATGTTCGTGTACTTTAAGTGCTCGGTCGAGCTCGCCGCGCTTGCGAAAAAGGTTTGCCATCGCAAAATGCGCTTCAACGGTATCGTCTTCTACTTTGAGCGCTTCAATCAAATAATCGATAGCTTTATCTTGCTGATTCGATAATAGGTAATTCAAACCTGTTGAGTATTTAATGGATAAATCTTGCTTAGCATTTTGATCTTTTTGCTTAATGCTATTGCGCCCCATAAACCATCCATATCCCATGGCAACAGGCAACAATAGAAACAACAACTCAAGCATAGGTTTTCTTAGCCTTTATTTTGTTTACGCTTGAGTGGCTTAAGCAAATTAATAAGAAACATAAATACCAAGCCAAAAAGAAACCCTAAGCCAGCAAATATACTTACCGCCATTGCGACCGGCATCGTTGCCTTAGCAATGAAATAGTTTAACGTGATTAGCTGATCATTTTGACTACCAAAAGCGAAAGCGACTAGCAGCAATACAACCAGTACAAAAATGGTGAAATATAACTTCAAACTAACATCCAATGATTATTGTCCAATTCAACGTAATGAAAATACCATTAAATCAATCAGAATTGGGAAATATTTAAAAATCAAAGACAAAAAAAACGGCATGCCAAAGCATGCCGTTTTTTATAATTTTTCGCAACTAAGCAAAGGAAGCATTTACGCGTTCACGTAATTCTTTACCCGGCTTAAAGTGCGGTACATATTTACCGGAAAGCTCTACTGCTTCACCAGTCTTAGGGTTACGACCAGTACGTGGTGCACGATAGTGTAGAGAAAAACTACCAAACCCTCGAATCTCAATACGCTCTCCTTTCGATAAAGATTGCGCCATCAATTCCAGAATTTCTTTGATAGCAGATTCAACATCTTTAGCTGGAATGTGAGTTAAACTTTCCGCTAATTTTTCAATGAGTTCTGACTTGGTCATTAGACCTCCCAGTTGTCATTCAGCATCACGCTAATGCAGTTAACAATCAAGGAGGTGGCTAGTAAATAGCAACACCTCCTCACCTTAAGCGCTAAAGCAATTAACCTTTAGCGTTTTTGAATGCTTCTGCCATAGCGTTAGTGAAACCAGCATCGTCTGCTTGGTTCAAGTTGTCCATCGCTTGACGCTCTTCAGCTTGATCTTTCGCTTTGATAGATAAGCTAATTGTGCGGTTCTTACGATCAACACCCATGAACTTAGTTTCAACTTCGTCGCCTACTGATAATTCAGTTGTTGCATCTTCGATGCGGTCACGAGAAATGTCAGAAACACGTAGGTAGCCTTCAACACCTTCAGCTAATTCAATCTTAGCGCCTTTAGCGTCAACTTCAACTACTTTACCAGTTACAATAGCACCTTTTTTGTTATCTGTCAGATACATATTGAACGGATCGTCTTCAGCTTGCTTAACACCTAGAGAGATACGCTCACGCTCTGGGTCAACCTGAAGTACAACAGCAGTGATTTCGTCACCTTTCTTGTATTCGCGAACAGCTTCTTCACCGCCGTTCCATGAAATGTCAGATAAGTGAACAAGACCGTCGATGCCACCGTCAAGACCGATGAAGATACCGAAGTCAGTGATTGACTTGATCTTACCAGTAACTTTGTCACCTTTGTTGAAGTTCTTAGCGAACTCTTCCCAAGGGTTTGGTACACATTGCTTAAGACCTAGAGAAATACGACGACGTTCTTCGTCAATTTCTAATACTAGTACTTCAACTGTGTCACCTAAGTTAACAACTTTAGATGGGTGGATGTTTTTGTTTGTCCAATCCATTTCAGAAACGTGAACAAGACCTTCAACGCCTTCTTGGATTTCAACGAAACAACCGTAGTCAGTTAAGTTAGTTACGCGGCCAGAAAGCTTAGAACCTTCTGGGTAACGGTTAGCAATTGCTACCCATGGATCTTCGCCTAACTGCTTCATACCTAGAGATACACGTGTACGCTCACGGTCGAACTTAAGAACTTTAACTTGAATCTCGTCACCAACGTTAACGATTTCGCTTGGGTGCTTAACACGCTTCCAAGCCATGTCAGTGATGTGAAGAAGACCGTCGATACCGCCTAAGTCTACGAATGCACCGTAGTCTGTAAGGTTCTTAACGATACCTTTAACTTCTTGACCTTCTTGTAGTGATTCTAGTAACTCGTCACGTTCTACGCTGCTTTCTGATTCGATAACAGCACGACGAGAAACAACAACGTTATTACGCTTCTGATCAAGCTTAATAACTTTAAATTCTAGGTCTTTACCTTCTAGGTGAGCTGTATCGCGAACTGGGCGAACGTCAACTAGAGAACCTGGTAAGAATGCACGAATGTTGCTTACTTCAACAGTGAAACCACCTTTAACTTTACCGTTGATAACACCGATAACAGTTTCTTTTTCTTCGTAAGCTTTTTCAAGCACTTGCCATGCTTCGTGGCGTTTTGCTTTTTCACGAGAAAGTACAGTTTCACCGAAACCGTCATCTGTCGCATCTAAAGCAACGTCAACTTCTGAACCTACTTCAATTTCTACTTCACCAGCAGAGTTTTTGAATTGGTCGATAGAAATTACTGACTCAGACTTAAGACCAGCGTCAACAATAACGTTGTCTTTTTCGATTTTTACAACAGTACCCTTGATAATTGAACCAGGGCGCGTTTCGATCTCTTTTAAACTTTCTTCAAAAAGTTGTGCAAAATTTTCAGTCATACCTGTATATGAACTCGTATAAATAATCCAATCAACATCAGTGTTTCATGGGGTTGTTAAAAATACTTTGTGTATCCGTACCCAAAGTTTAAATGGTTTCCGTTTGCGTTAATTTTTCATTGGTAAATGAAAGGATTTTGCTGACCACTTCATCAATAGAAAGTTCAGTAGAATCAATAATTAACGCACCTTCTGCTGGAACAAGCGGAGCGACCGCACGGTTCTGATCTCGCTCGTCACGTTGACGTATGTCATCCAAAAGGCGCCCGATTTTAACATCAAAGCCCTTTTCCTTCAACTGCTTAAATCGTCGCTCGGCACGTTCTTCCGCACTTGCCGTCAGGAATACTTTTACTGGTGCATCAGTAAATACCACTGTACCCATATCGCGACCATCAGCCACTAAACCCGGCTCAACGCGAAATGCACGTTGACGTCGTAGTAAGGCTTCGCGAATACGTGGAAATGCCGCCACTTTTGACGCTAACGCGCCAACTTCTTCGGTGCGAATGCTATTAGAGACATCTTCACCTTCGAGAATGACTTTGCTTTCGCCATCTTCGGTAATTTCAAATTGCACATCTAAATGTGCCGCAATAGGAATTAGCGGCTCTTCTTCTTCAACTTCAATGTTGTGATGCAGCAAAGCCACAGCTAACACGCGGTAAATCGCGCCACTGTCTAAAAGTTGCCAGCCCAATTGGTTTGCTACTAATCGTGAAACAGTGCCTTTACCAGCACCGCTTGGGCCATCAATCGTGATTACGGGAATGCTTTCTTGCATACATTTTATCTCCTAATGTCGCAAATCGGGCGCATTATACGGGAATTAATAGCGAAAATCGTTCAAAAATTTGTTTTTTAATATTTCTTGGATAACGCTAATGCGCGGATTTATTTTTTAGCTTTACTTAGAAGGCTTGTTGCCTGACTAGTTCAACTTTTATTTTGCTTAACCTGCTAAAGTTGATCTACGTCAAAGGCAACAAGTGAACTGAAATGGTTAGCTGGAAACTTGCGCTAACTTATCAAAGTAATCAGGGAAGGTTTTCGCCGTACACTTAGGATCGTTAATTGTCACTGGGGTGTCACTTAGCGCCACCAGCGAGAAACACATCGCGACGCGGTGATCGTTGTAGGTATCAATAGCAGCGTGTGTTAGCGACTCCGGCGGCGTGACTGAGATGTAATCTTCACCCTCTTCTACTACTGCGCCTACTTTACGTAGCTCAGTCGCCATTGCCGATAAACGATCGGTTTCTTTGACTCGCCAGTTATAGATATTGCGAATACTCGTCGTACCTTTGGCAAATAAAGCAGCTGTTGCGATTGTCATTGCCGCATCTGGAATGTGGTTCATGTCCATATCAACTGCCATTAACGGTTTGCCTTTAACCGTGATGGACTCTTCCTGCCAAATCACTTCAGCACCCATTTTTTCGAGCACATCAGCAAAGTGCTTGTCACCTTGAACACTTGAGGTGCCTACACCATGTACGGTAATTTCTCCGCCTTTAATCGCACCCGCCGCTAAAAAATAAGAAGCAGACGATGCGTCACCTTCGACCATGTAGCGTTCACGTGCTTGATAGCTTTGCTGACCTTTGACAATGAATGATTGATAGTTTTGATTTTCAACGTCAACACCGAATTTGGCCATAATATCAAGCGTGATATCAATGTAAGGTTTAGACACTAACTCACCTTCAATTTCGATATTTGTATCAGTTGGTAATAACGGTGCAATCATCAGAATTGCCGTTAAGAACTGACTTGAAATTGAACCGTCAATGGTTACACGATCGCCACCTAGGGTTTTACCTTTGATTTTTAATGGCGGGTAATTTGTGTTTTCTAGATATTCAATATCGGCATTTAATTGGTTGAGTGAATCAACTAAGTGGCCAATTGGGCGCTCTTTCATGCGCGGCTCACCCGTTAATACGAATTCACCTTCACTCGCCGCTAATGCTGCACATAGTGGACGCATCGCCGTGCCCGCGTTACCTAGGTATAGCTCAAGTGGCGCTTCCGCTTTGAAAAAGCCACCGTTACCAGCCACGATGCATTCAGTGCCGCAATCGCTTAATTGGTATTCAATGCCTAAGCTCGTGAGTGCATTGAGCATATGCTCAATATCTTCACTCACTAATAAGTTAGTAATCTTCGTCGTGCCTTTGGCCAAAGCGGCAATCAATAAGGCACGGTTTGAAAGACTCTTAGAGCCCGGTAAAAATACTTCACCGTCAATTTTGTTGATCGGTTGTAGTGTTAATTGTTCCACTATAGAACTTCCTTCAATCTCTTTAATCACTTTGATTTAGTGACTCTATTTACTTCAATTTATTACGGTCAGCGAAATCCGCCATAAAGTCTACTAATGCTTTTGCGCCTGCCAATGGCATGGCGTTATAAATACTGGCGCGCATACCGCCAACACTGCGATGGCCCTTTAGTGCCAATAAACCCGCTTGCTCAGCCTCTGCTAGGAAAGCATCATTTAGCGATTCATCTGCTAACCAAAATGGCACATTCATTAACGAGCGATACTGGCTATCAATGTTATTAACATAAAAGTCGTTGCTATCAATATAGTCGTAAAGTAAAGCAGCTTTTTCTTTATTTACTTGCTCGATAGCTGCAACACCGCCAAGCTCAGTTAGCCACTCAAATACCAAGCCTGCTAAATACCAGGCAAAGGTTGGTGGTGTGTTATACATTGAATCATTGTTAGCAGCGAATTCGTAATTAAACACAGATGGCGTGGTTAATCTGGCGTTACCTAATAGGTCTTCACGCACAATAACAATAGTTAGACCGGACGGGCCAATATTTTTTTGCGCACCAGCGTAAATCAAACCAAAGCGACTAACATCGATTTCGCGCGACATGATTGTTGACGACATATCGGCGATCAACGGAATATCTCCTGTTTCTGGAATATCGAAGATTTCAATGCCATCAACCGTTTCGTTCGGGCAGTAATGCACGTAAGCTGCGTCTTTAGACAATACCCAATCAGCTGGCGCTAGCACCGTTTGACTGTCTTCTGTCTTAGTGACAACTTCAATGGTATTAATTTCACCGTAATTAGCGGCTTCTTTGGCTGCAGCTTTTGACCAAGAGCCTGAAATCACGTAATCCGCTTTTCCGCCCTCAGGTAGTAAATTATGTGGCACCGCAGAAAATTGACCACGACCACCACCATGCATAAATAGCACTTTATAGTTAGTAGGAATGTTCATTAGTGATCTGAGGTCAGCTTCAGCCTTGGCAGCAAGCTGCATAAAAACTTTACTACGATGGCTGAGCTCCATCACCGAGCAACCATTGTCTTGCCAATTGATAAATTCAGCTTGTGCCTTTGCCATAACTGGCGTTGGTAACATCGCTGGTCCTGCACAAAAATTATAGGTTGCAGACATCTCAACACTTCCTTCTAACTGTTTTAACTATCATTTTATTTAGCGAAAAAAAATGGGCGGATAAACCGCCCATTTTTCCTTTATCTTATACCTTGGGCGTTAGGCGTCGGGATCGCTATACGACTCGCCATCGAGGTTTTCAGCTGCAGAAGCATCAGACGAAGGCGATGTTTCACCGTCGCTTACAACCACTTCACCTTCAACAATGTCGCCGTCAACTAACTCTTCGGTTTCGATTTCATCTATACGCTGAAGTGCCACTACGTGCTCATCTTCTGCAGTACGAATTAATCGAACACCTTGTGTGTTACGGCCAATCACACTCACTTCATTAACGCGTGTACGTACTAGTGTGCCGCTGTCAGTGATCATCATGATTTCATCGTTATCTTCAACTTGAACGGCGCCAACCACTTTACCGTTACGCTCACTCACTTTGATTGATACAACACCTTTGGTTGCACGGCTCTTCGCCGGGTATTCAGCTAGCTCTGTACGCTTACCGTAACCATTTTCAGTAACGGTTAAGACCGCGCCACCATTTTTCGGCACGATAAGTGATACCACTTTTTGACCATCTTCAAGGTTAATACCACGAACACCCGTCGCGGTACGACCCATAGGACGAAGCGCTAACAGCTCTTCACCAGTTTCTGGATCGCGTTTAACTTCACCAGTTTCGCTATCGCGCTGTTTCTCGTTAAAGCGAACTACTTTACCTTCGTCAGAGAACAACATGATATCGTTTGAACCATCAGTGATATCAACACCAATCAGCGTATCATCATCACGTAGGTTCAAGGCAATAATACCGTTAGCACGTTGGTTAGAGTATGCCGTTAATGGCGTTTTCTTCACCGTACCAGACGCAGTCGCCATAATAATGTATTTATCTTCTTCGTATTCACGTACCGGTAAAATAGCCGTGATACGCTCGTCGCTCTCAAGTGGCAATAAGTTAACAATTGGACGACCACGAGCCGTACGACTCGCCAGTGGCAATTGATAAACCTTCAACCAGTAAAGTTTACCGCGGTTTGAGAAACACAAAATAGTATCGTGGGTATTAGCCACTAATAAGCGCTCGATGAAATCTTCTTCTTTCATCTTAGTAGCCGCTTTACCTTTACCGCCACGGCGCTGTGCTTCGTAATCTGTCAGTGCTTGATACTTCACATAGCCTTCGTGAGAAAGCGTTACAACAACGTCTTCTTCGTTAATCAAGTCTTCAAGTGAAATATCATGAGAAGCACTGGTAATTTCTGTGCGGCGCTCATCACCAAACTCATCGCGAATCGCTTCTAGCTCTTCTTTGATCACTTCCATCAAACGCGCTGGCGAGTTAAGAATGTGCAGTAGTTCAGCAATTAAGTCTAATAACTCTTTGTACTCGTTTAGAATCTTTTCGTGTTCCATACCAGAAAGCTTGTACAACTGTAAATCTACAATTGCTTTCGCCTGCTCTGGTGTTAGGTAGTAAAGACCATCGCGAATACCGTATTGCGGCTCTAACCACTCAGGGCGAGCTGCATCTGAGCCAGCTGCTTCAAGCATGCCAGCAACATTACCTAATGCCCAGCCTTGCGAAACTAGTTTTTCTTCAGCTTCTCTGCGGTTAGCTGAGCTTTTCACCAACTCAATGACTGGGTCGATGTTAGCAAGTGCAATTGATAAGCCTTCTAAAATATGGGCTCTATCACGTGCTTTGCGTAATTCGAAAATCGTACGGCGAGTAACTACTTCACGGCGATGAAGTAAGAATGCTTCAAGCATTTCTTTTAGGTTAAATAGTTTCGGCTGGCCGTCAGTTAACGCCACCATATTTAAACCAAAAGACACTTGCATTTGGGTTAGCTTGTACAAATTGTTTAGAACAACCTCACCCACGTCACCACGCTTAACTTCGATGACCATACGCATACCGTCTTTATCAGACTCATCACGCAGTGCTGAAATACCTTCCAAGCGTTTTTCTTTAACCAGCTCGGCCATTTTTTCAATCAAACGCGCTTTGTTAACTTGGTAAGGTAATTCGTGAACTACAATAGTTTCTTTACCTGACTTATCGTCAACTTCAATTTCAGCGCGAGCGCGGATCTTTATTTTACCGCGACCGGTTTTGTACGCTTCAATAATACCCGCTTTACCACTGATAATGCCCGCGGTTGGGAAATCAGGGCCAGGGATGTATTCAAGCAAGTCATCAATCGTTAGCTCACTGTTATCAATTAAGGCTAAACAACCGTTAATGACTTCAGTTAAGTTGTGCGGCGGAATATTCGTCGCCATACCAACGGCAATACCTGAGGTACCATTCACTAACAAGTTAGGAATGCGGGTTGGCATGACTTCTGGAATTTGCTCAGTGCCATCGTAGTTAGGCACAAAATCAACGGTTTCTTTCTCTAAGTCAGCAAGAATAGAATGCGAGATTTTATTCATGCGAATTTCGGTGTAACGCATTGCCGCCGCTGAATCACCATCAACTGAACCAAAGTTACCTTGGCCGTCTACTAGCATGTAGCGCATTGAGAAGTCTTGCGCCAAACGAACGATTGTGTCGTATACCGCAGTGTCACCGTGTGGGTGGTATTTACCGATTACATCACCAACAACACGTGCTGATTTTTTGTAAGGTTTGTTCCAATCATTACCCAGTACGTTCATGGCGTATAGTACGCGTCTGTGCACAGGCTTTAGACCGTCGCGTACATCAGGTAACGCACGGCCCACGATTACACTCATCGCGTAATCGAGGTAAGAGCTTTTCAGCTCGTCTTCAATATTGACTGGGAGAATTTCTTTTGCCAGATCGGACATAAATCGATGGTATCCCTATTTAATACAGAAATTTTCGAAATTATTATTTTAATTTAAGGCCAGCATACTACCACAAAAAAAGGGGATGCCATAACGCTTTGTAGCGGTTAGTTTTGCATATTAAAGCCAGCAATTTCAAGCTTTGCCGAGCATGTCAAACATGAGCCAATAAGCAATTGATAACTAAGCGATAAATTAAATTATCTAGAAGCCAAGTTAAGACTTAATATTGACTAAAATACTAACTTCGTCATTAATCGCTCAGTTATTAATCAAACTCTACAATTAATCGATTTAATAGATGCAAAATCAAATTAAGCAACAAGGTGTTATAACCCTCTGGTTTTTCTTCTAGCAAGGACTGACATTCTCTGCTCCATCTATACCTACTACATTTCGATTACAAATTAGTACAGTCTGAAAAAGACACACACCGATGAACGGGTGTAATATGAGATTAGTTTTTAATCAGGAGAAGTGATGACTGATTCCGTGTCTGACAATAAGCAGCTAGTGACCGTATTGTATTTAGACAATAATGACGTTCAACTTAAGCATCATTATGGTCGTTACCCTCGCCGTGACAATGGGCGAGTTGTATTACCCAACGATTTTAAACAAAACAAACAAATTCTTGCGGTGTGTAAAGGTATGGTTACCGTATTAAGTGGACTAGGTGATCGTATTGGCAGCGAGAACTTCACATCAAATGATAACAGCACAATCCATGAGATGACGGCAAGCCACTAATCGTGCTTGCCTGTCATCTTTCAAATTATGCTACATGATCAAGCAGCTTTTTAATCAAACCGCTTTGGCTTGCTCAAACAACTTACGCTTCTCAACGGCCTTTTGATGAACTTCATCCGCCATTTCCTTATTTAGGCCAAGCGCAAAATACAATTCGGCAATTAAAAATAATGGACCGATCAGCAGCTGATTAATGTCGTCTATAAAAGCAGGTTTAGCTCGCTCATAGGCGTGGCCAATAAATTGAATCACCCAACCAATGAAAAAGACGCCCAATGCAATAAGCACTGGTTGCCCCATATCGACCACTAACTGTGTACTAATCACTAAAGGTCCAAAGAGCAATGCAATCATCAAGGCTAGCGGCACATGCAATGCAAAATAGTATAGCAATACAACAAGTGCGGCGACGATAGCTAAGCCTATAACTATTTCATGCCCGAAAATTGTGACCTCAAAACTCAACGTATTTAACAATAAGGCTATCGACCATATGATCATCGGGACGCCAACAATATGGCTTTTGATATTGTTCTTGTTTAAATGAACACTTTTATAATTGGCTAATTGTTCTATAACGCTCTTCATAATAATTTTGCTCTGTTAATGCTGTTTATTGTTGTTATTTTTTAATTATTGTTCGATTTAATATCGATAGCTTTCTCTTCTTCAATCTAAGTAGTTAGTGATTAAAAATCAATCTTAGCGAGATTTAGTCACTATCGAGCCTGAACGATATTCAGTTTTTTCACTCAAACTGTCGCCTGAATTAGTACTTGAACTGATGTGAGCAACTTTATTAGTTTTTTGTTTTCTCAGCGCTAGGTTTCGCTAAACGCTTAGTTTAAAATCCCAATTAAATAATATAGAGACTCAAGCAATTAGAAACCCTCCTATGTCAGACTCAATCAATGTAAACCCTCAAGAAATCGCTAAATTCGAACAAGTTGCTAGCCAATGGTGGGACTTAACGGGCGACTTTAAACCGCTTCACCAAGTTAACCCACTCAGACGTCAATTTATTTTGCAGCATGTTGAGTCAGTGTTTGAAAAGCAAGTACTTGATGTTGGCTGTGGTGGCGGTATCTTGTCAGAAAGCCTCGCTAAATTAGGCGCTAAGGTTACTGGCATTGATTTAGGCGAAGAGCCACTAAATGTTGCTAAGTTGCATGCACTGGAATCTGGTGTAGATGTTAACTACGAAAAAATTCCAGCGGAGCAAAAAGCGCTGCAATGCCCTGAGCACTTCGATGTGGTGACTTGTATGGAAATGCTAGAGCATGTGCCCGATCCAGCCTCTATCATCCAAGCTTGTACAGACATGGTAAAACCAAACGGTTATGTTTTCTTTTCTACATTAAATAAAACAGTTAAATCATACCTACTCGCAATCTTAGCAGCTGAAAAGGTCTTAAAGATTGTGCCTGATGGCACCCATGATCACGACAAATTCATTAGACCATCGCAACTAATAGGCTGGGCTGAAAGTAGCGGATTGAAATGTATTGACGCTACTGGCATTCACTACAACCCGATCACAGAGAATCATAAACTGGGTGGCAGTTTAGACGTTAACTATATTATCTGCTGTCAAAAGGTTGGCTAATGACGATGTCATCAACATTAAATGGCGTACCACATTACAAAGGTGTTTTGTTTGATTTAGACGGCACACTACTCGATACCGCAAATGACCTTGGCGAGGCATTAAATGCGGTGCTAACCAGTCACGGTTTACCCAAAGTTCCACGCGAGCGTTATCGACCGGTTGCTTCAGATGGTGCAAAAGGCTTGATAGAGCTGGGCTTTGGTGCTGGATTAAAAAACTTTGATTATGAACAATTGCGTATTGAATTTCTCGATTACTACGAGAATCACATTGCCGAGCATACCTGCCTATACCCTGGAGTAGCAGCGCTTATTGAAAAGCTTGAGCAACACCAAATCCCTTGGGGAATTGTCACCAATAAACCCATTGGCCTAACGCATGTGCTTTTGCCTCATTTCCCTGAACTAAAGTCAGCCGCCTCTGTGCTTGGTGGAGATTCATTAGCACAGCGTAAACCTCACCCTGCACCACTACTACAAGCTGCCAATGAGATTCGAGTAACACCAAATGAGTGTTTATATGTTGGCGATGCGCCACGCGATATCGAAGCAGGTAACGCAGCTAATATGTGCACCATTATTGCTGGCTGGGGATACATCGCTAGCGATACTGACCTAACGACATGGCAGGCAGATATTCACTGTGCTCATCCAAGTGAAATTAACAAGATGGAATTTCTGTTCACAAAATCACCAAATGGCTAAGCCATTGATATATATAGAGATCAAAACATATATTCAAATTAGAAATAAAAAGCGGAATTTAATGTAATAAATCATTCTATGACGGCAAAAAAGTGCAAAAAAACCATTGCGTTTTTATTAAAGCAAAATTAAAACGTACTACTACGTTAGTCATTACTAACCAGTCAATTTTAGGCTAGATTATTAAATAATCACTCTAATTTTTTGCCCTTGCAATAACCGTCAAACCTCATTATCTTGTGATCATATTTTTTAAATAACCCAATATATTGTGTATTGATTATTCAAATAACCACTAGTCCTAGTGGTTTACTAGATTTGAGTAATTACGCAACAGTATCTGCTCAAAAAATAAGAAGAATAAAACACACTCAAGGTCTTTCATGAATAGTAATCTTTTTGTAACTAAACGAAATGGTAATAAAGAAGCCATTGATCTGGAAAAAATTCACAAAGTAATTGCTTGGGCTGCAGAAGGCCTTGATGACGTTTCTGTCTCGCAAGTTGAATTAAAGTCTCACATTCAGTTTTATGATGGAATTAAAACATCTGACATTCATGAGACTATCATCAAAGCAGCTGCGGATTTGATCTCTGAAGAATCACCTGACTACCAGTATCTTGCAGCACGATTAGCAATTTTCCACTTGCGTAAAAAGGCTTATGGTCAATTTGAACCACCAAAACTATACGATCATGTTGTTAACATGGTTGAAAGTGGTAAGTATGACCAGCATTTATTGGCTGATTATACGCAAGCTGAATTTGAGCAAATGGAAAGCTACATCGACCACCGTCGTGATCTTAATTTCAGCTACGCTGCCGTAAAGCAACTTGAAGGTAAGTACCTGGTTCAAAACCGCGTGACGGGTGAAATTTATGAAAGTGCTCAGTTCCTCTATATTTTAGTAGCTGCTTGCCTATTCGCTAAGTATCCAGCTGATAGCCGCTTGCGTTACATCGAAGGCTTCTACGACGCTATTTCGACCTTTAAAATTTCATTACCTACACCAATTATGGCTGGTGTACGTACGCCAACACGTCAATTCTCATCATGTGTATTGATTGAGTGTGACGACAGCTTAGACTCAATTAACGCAACGTCTAGCGCAATTGTAAAATATGTATCGCAACGCGCTGGTATTGGCATTAACGCCGGTAGAATTCGTGCACTAGGTAGCGAAATTCGAAGTGGTGAAGCCTTCCATACTGGTTGTATTCCTTTTTACAAACACTTTCAAACGGCAGTAAAAAGCTGTTCTCAAGGTGGTGTACGTGGTGGCGCAGCGACCCTATTCTACCCGCTATGGCATCTCGAAGTAGAAAGCTTATTAGTGCTTAAAAACAACCGCGGTGTAGAAGAGAACCGAGTTCGCCACTTAGACTACGGTGTACAGTTCAACAAGCTGATGTACCAGCGTTTGATCAAAGGTGAATCAATCACGCTATTTAGCCCAAGTGACGTACCAGGCTTATACGACGCGTTCTTTGAAGACCAAGACAAATTTGAAGAGCTTTACGTAAAATACGAGCAAGACGAGTCAATTCGTAAGAAACGTATTAAAGCGATAGAACTGTTTGGTTTGTTTGCACAAGAGCGCGCGAGCACAGGTCGTATCTATCTGCAGAATGTTGACCACTGTAATACACACAGTCCATTCGACCCTGCACAAGCGCCTATTCGCCAAAGTAATTTATGTTTAGAAATTGCTTTACCAACTAAGCCAATGGCAGATGTAAATGACCCTAATGGTGAAATTGCACTTTGTACCCTATCGGCATTTAACCTAGGAGCCATTGAAAGCTTAGACGAATTAGAAGGCCTTGCAGATTTAGCCGTTCGTGCACTTGATAGCCTGTTAGACTATCAAGACTACCCAGTTCCTGCTGCACACAGTGCAACTATGGGTCGTCGTACCTTGGGTATAGGTGTTATTAACTACGCCTACTACTTAGCGAAAAACGGTGTTTTCTATTCAAACGGTAGCGCTAATAACCTAACGCACCGCACTTTCGAAGCCATTCAGTATTATTTGCTAAAAGCGTCTAACTTATTGGCGAAAGAACAAGGTGCATGTCCGTTATTTAATGAAACAAAATTAAGTAAAGGCATTCTACCTATCGATACGTACAAAAAAGATATCGATAAAGTTACTGGCGAACAGCTTCACCTTGATTGGGAATGGTTACGCGAAAGCATCAAAGAACACGGCGTTCGTAACTCAACAGTATCAGCTTTGATGCCGTCTGAAACTTCATCGCAAATCTCAAATGCGACTAATGGTATTGAACCACCACGTGGCTTAATCAGTATTAAAGCAAGTAAAGACGGCGTGTTAAAACAAGTTGTACCTGAGTACAAACGTTTAAAAGATAGCTACGAGTTGCTTTGGAACATTCCGAGCAACGATGGCTATTTAGAGCTTGTTGGTATTATGCAGAAGTTTATCGACCAAACGATTTCCGCCAACACGAATTACGATCCATCGCGTTACGAAGGCGGCAAAGTACCTGTTAAGCAGATCATCAAAGATTTACTTACGGCATACAAACTCGGTGTTAAAACCTTGTACTACCACAATACTCGTGATGGTGCAGACGACAGCCAGCAAGATGACGGCTGTGAAGGCGGCGCGTGTAAGATTTAACTTTACACGTTCCGTAATACAAAGCCGCATGGTCAATGCAAATAGCCTAGTTGCTAGCTGCATAATATGACATGCGGCTTGTTCGTGTGTTGAAGCGTCAGTTTTAAACATGCGAATACGCAAGATAAAAACAGTAAATTAGAACAATAGCAATCAAGATGCACATTCAAAAATGTCAGCTAAGTACGACATTTGGAGTTATTAATGACTTATACAACTTTTAATCAAACCCCAACAAACGCCCTGCTTGAACCGATGTTTTTGGGTAATAGTGTTAACGTTGCTCGTTACGACCAACAAAAATACATGGCTTTTGAAAAGCTAATCGAAAAGCAACTTTCCTTCTTCTGGCGTCCAGAGGAAGTTGACGTTTCAAAAGACCGCGCTGATTGGCAAGGCTTAACGCCATCTGAAAAGCATATTTTCATTTCGAATTTAAAGTATCAAACCTTGCTAGATAGTATGGCAGCGCGTTCAGTTAACGCTGTTCTATTGCCACTAGTTTCATTGCCAGAGTTAGAAACTTGGATTGAAACTTGGGCATTTAGTGAGACCATCCACTCTCGCTCATACACCCATATTCTGCGTAATCTATTTACTGAGCCTGGTGAAGTATTTGACGATATTGTGGTCAATCCAGCGATTTTAAATCGTGCAACCAGTATCGCTAAGTACTTTGATGACGTGATTTTGACAACGCAATTACTTCAATCACAAGGCGAAGGCACATATGAAGTTGAAGGGGAAATGGTTGAAGTGAGCACGCGTAAATTGAAAGAGCGCTTGTTCCTTGCTATTTGCTCGGTCAATGCATTAGAAGCCATTCGTTTTTATGTCAGTTTTGCCTGTTCTTTTGCCTTTGCAGAACGTGAGTTACTCGAAGGTAATGCAAAAATCATCAAACTGATTGCCCGTGATGAAGCATTACACTTAACCGGCACTCAGCATATTCTTAACAACTGGATGTCTGGTAAAGATTGCCCAGAAATGAAAGAAATCGCTGATGAGCTTAAAGAAGAAGGCCGTCAAATTTTCCTTGATGTCGTTGAGCAAGAAAAAGAATGGGCAGAGTACCTATTTAAAGATGGCTCAATGATCGGCTTAAACGCTCAAATACTAAACCAGTACATTGAATACATTAGTCATCAGCGTATGAACGCTATCGGCCTAGAATCGCCATTTAACGTGAAAAGCAACCCACTACCATGGATGAACGCATACTTGGTGAGTGATAACGTACAAGTAGCACCGCAAGAGTCTGAAATTTCCAGCTACTTAGTTGGTCAAGTAGATGCTGCTGTCGCGGAAGACGATTTCGAAGAGTTTGACCTTTAGATCTTCAATAAAATCGATGATATTGAAAAGCTATAGGGCTATCGTTTTATAAAATGAGTGAAAGCGATACTAACGATAGTCCACACAAGGTAATCGCCAATGGCCAAGAGGTTATATTCACAGATAAACAGCCAGATTTGCTGGTGTGTTTAGAAGAAGCTAACATCGAAGTGCATTACCATTGTCGAGATGGATTCTGTGGTGCTTGCCGTGTCAAACTTGATAAAGGGCAAATTCGATACCCGCAAGGGGAGCCACTGGCTTTTGTTAGTGAAGGGGAAATTCTTCCGTGCTGTTGTGTGCCCACTAGCGATATTGAGCTAACCATAGATTGATATGACAGCAAGCATAAAAAAACCAGCGGTGAGCTGGTTTTTTTTATCGTATATCATAGCAACTGTTTGTTGTTGCGACGTATCCGTTTAACTAATATTTAGCTCTGTTTTAATACCTGTAATTACCCGATCTAATTCAAACGAAACATTGTCAAACAAGCCTTGATAACTTTCCTTATCGCCATCGTTAACAGCAAAATCTAATTGCTTAGCTCGTTCAAATAACTGCATTGCGCCAACTGAACAGGCAACCCCTTTAAGGGTGTGTACTAAGTGTTTCATACTCGCCTGGTCATCTGTATCTATTGCCTGCTGAATTTTAACCCCATCTTGATGATGATCATCGAAGAACATTTTCAGTATTTCTTTGAATAAGTCATCATCACCAAGCACATTACTTAAGCCAACTTGATAATCTATGCCAACAAAGCCCTGCTCGCCGCTTTCATTAACTGCGATTGTTTGCGCAGGTGTTTGCTGAACAGTTTCTTCTTGCCCCTCAGGTGGATGGCTTAACGTCACATTTCGAGAAAGTTGTTTGGCGTCGTAAAGAAATTTGTCGGCAGTCTGCATCATTTGATTAAAGTCATACCCTACTTCAATATGTTGAGCACAAGCGACACCAATACTGGTCGTGACAAAAATTTGTTCGTTTCCAAGCTCCATTGGCGTTTGCTCTACTGCTTTTCGAAAACGTTCACAGGCATTAACAGCGTCGCGCTGATTAACCTCGGGCATACAAACCGCGAATTCTTCACCACCTACACGGCCAATAATGTCGTAATCTCTGAAGGTTTGAGCAAGTAAATGAGCAAACTGTTTTAATACGATATCGCCCGCTTCATGACCATAATTGTCGTTAACGGCTTTGAAATGATCGATGTCTATCATGGCTATTGCCATGTTATTCATTGCACGGGAGCCCTGATTGATGGCTTTTAAGCTCAGTTGTTCAAAGCTTCCTTTGTTATTGAGTTTGGTAAGAAAGTCTGTTTTCGCTAAATTTTCTAGTGTTAGTGTTTTTTCACGTAGTCTTATCGCATTGCGAATTCGTGCGAGCAATACTTTAGCAATATATGGCTTGGTCACATAATCGTGAGCACCTAGTTCAAGCGCTTCAACGATTTTGTCTTCATCATCAGACGCAGACAACATAATAACCGGTATGTTGGACTGTTCAGGAGTGGCTTTGAGCTTTTTCAACGTCTCAATGCCTGACATGCCTGGCATATACAAATCAAGCAGTAGAATATCAACGTTATTGTTCTTAATTGTCGCTAATGCGCTTTCGCCATCTTCAGCTTTCAACACTTGATAGCCTTCAGCTTGTAGGTCAAATTCCAGTAGCATTAGCGTGTCTTTGGCATCATCTGCTGCCAAAATTGTGTACATAATTAGTCCTTAATCAATGCCATTCGCTGCTAATAATAGCGAATAAAGTATATTCGTATAAGACCTAAACTTAACTTAACACATTAAAAATCATAGATAAGTTTAGCAAATAGGCGAGTAAAAAGTACTTTACCGCTCTACTTAGTCATAAAATTATGCGTTTTCATGCCTCAATTGGCTGCGATAAAAACGATCTAAGATGCTCGATAAACTCAACATAAGTTTTATCTAATGCCTGCGTGAGCTCTTTTAACTGTTCAATATCTTCGGCTTTCGCTGCAAGCTCTATTTTGAGCGCAATATCAGCTAGTTGTATGCCACCTAAGTTATTTGAAGAGCCTTTAAGCTTATGGGCAAAAGCCAAAATTTCAGTCATGTTACTTTGCGCGAGCGCTTCAATTAGCTGCTCAAAAAGTTCTGGCACTTCATTTATATACAACTCTACTAAATTACGCACTAACTGTTCATTATTTCTCACGCGCTTAAATAAGGCTTGCTTATCCCAAAGAGGTGCTAATTTCAATTCGCTTGGCTCTTCATCTATTATGCTCGCTTGCTCTACATTCGCTACTAATTCAACCTTCTGGTTATAGTTGTTTGACTTTTTAACCCAGTGACACAGTGTTTCACCGAGCTTTTCTGCATCCACAGGCTTTGAGAGATAATCGTTCATACCAGCGGCCAAGCACTTTTCCCTGTCCCCTTTCATCGCGTTGGCTGTCATCGCAATGATCGGTATATCTTTATAAAAGTTGCCCACTTTTCCTTGTCGAATAGCTTGAGTCGTTTGGTAGCCGTCCATTTCAGGCATCTGGCAATCCATCAAGATAATATCGTAAGCAGCATTTGAGGGGGATTGAGCCATTTGCTCCAGTGCTTCCCTACCATGGTTAGCGATATCCGCTCGCCCACCGCCATTGCCAAGAATACCTTGAACAACTGCCTGATTAATTCGATTGTCTTCTACGAGCAAAATACGCATCGATTTAAACGACATATCTTGTGCAGAAGGCGAGGCGCTGGGGTGAACATTGTAATGTGTTAGGATGGGCGAACCATCGGAGTCGCTATCCGCCCCTTTACTCAGCACAACCGCCATAGCGTTACGTAAATCGCTGGTGGTTGCTGGTTTAGGAAAGTATGCACTATAGCCGAGCTCAGCAAAATAATTAGCATCGCCTCGCTCACTCATCGACGTCATCATTATCAATTTTATGTGCTTAGCGTTTGCAGCTGATTTTATGCGCTGTCCAAGCGTCACGCCGTCAATATCGGATAGCTGTCGATCTAAAATTGCCACTTCAAAATAACCAGAAGGCCGCTTAGCAATGGTCTCTAACGCTGATTCTCCGCTGTCGGCAGTGACAACTGATGCGCCCCAAACAGATAACTGCTCGGCAAGCACACTTCGATTGGTCGCATTTTCATCAATCACTAAGACGTGATGACCCGAGAAGCTAATATCGGGAATCGCCACTGGCGTTTGCTCACTGCGTTGCATAATTAAATCAAAGGTAAACTTACTACCAACACCTAACGAGCTCTCTACACTCACACTACCTTGCATTAGCAGACACAATTTCTTGACGATTGCCAAACCAAGGCCCGTGCCACCATAACGGCGTGTCGTACTCGCATCAACCTGTGTAAAAGAGTCGAATAGTTTTTCTAATTTATCCTCTGCAATGCCAATTCCAGTATCAATAACCTGGCATTCAAATTTGAGTACTTCTTGCTCATCAACTAGTGCCGGCGACAGTTTCGCTCGGATAACCACTTCACCTCGTTCGGTAAATTTGATTGCATTACCGACTAAGTTCGTGATTATTTGCATCAAGCGAGTTGGGTCACCCTTAACCATAGACAAGCTTATTTGGCTAACGTCTAAGATAATTTCAACGCCTTTGTCTTGTGCCTTTAACGCCATAGATTCAGCAATATCACCAAGATGTGAGCGTAAATCAAAGTCTAGAATCTCAAGTTCTAGCTTGCCTGCTTCGACTTTCGAAAAGTCTAGAATGTCATTGATCAAATTCAGTAAAGAGAAAGCACTAGAATTGGCAAGTTGCACATAATGGCGTTGCTTTGCCGACAAGTCGCTTTGCTCTAATAAGCCGAGCATGCCCATTACACCATTCATTGGCGTTCGAATTTCATGGCTCATACTGGCAAGAAATTCAGATTTTGAACGCAATGACTCTTGCGCCATATCAAGCGCTTGTTGCTTCAAGTCGTGTAATAAGCGTTGCTCAGTTACGTTGCGGTTAGTGCCCACCAAACGGACGGTTTCTGCAGTTTGCTCAATGATTGCTTTGGCATGCGACTCAATATAATTTACTTGCCCATTCGGCATATTAATGCGAAATGTCACATTAAAGTCTTGCCCAGTTGATAGTGATTGTTCTATTGCATTATCAACAATTTGACGGTCTTTGGGGTGCACCGCTTTTAGCCATATTTGTTCCGGTAAAACACCATCACTTTGGTTATAGCCATATAAGCGATACATACGCTTATCCCACGATACACGGCCCGTCAGGCGATTATATTCCCAAACACCGATTTGTGGCGCTGACAAGGCAAAATCGAGCCGCCAAGCAAGCTCATTAGCATCACGTAACGCCGATTTACGCTCTGATTCAAGTAATTTGTAATAAGTATTGTCGCGGATTAAGCCGGTATACATAACGCCTTGGTCGATCGCTACTTGCGAAACAACTAAAAGCACAGGGAAAACTTCGCCATCTATGCGCATCGCGGGCAGTTCTTTGCCAGCCATAGAGCGGCAACTTGAGCTCACATCACTAAATTCAGCGGCAATTTGATCAAATTCCGTAGCCGTATCGTGCGGTAATAATTCAGTAAGGTGTTTACCAATCATATCTGTTGCGCGATAACCAAACATTCGCTCAGCAGAGCGGTTAAAGGCAACGATATTGGCGTTTTCATCGAAGTTCACCACAGCATCAGTTATCGAGTTAAGGATAGACTGGAGCTTGGCGGACGTTTCTTGGGATTCAGCTAAGGTATCATTCATCGACTCTTTTTGCTGCTCTACGTGTCGAAGCAAGCGATCAAAACTACGCGCCAATCGCCCTGTTTCGTCTCGTTTAGTGGTAGGCAAAGGTAAGACTTCCCCTTTACTTTCATATTGGCCTATACTGGTGATCATATTTGTCAGCGGTTCAATAATCCGTCTAGAACCAAGCACTGATAAAGCAAAAGCTATCAGAGCTAGTAGCACACCCAGCAAAAATACGCGCTCTTCTAATTTGCCAAATTCAGCGGAAAGTCGATGACCGTCATGATAAAAAAGCAGGTTAAGCTTAAGAGGCTGGTCGTACTCATTAAATACAATTTGCTTTGTTGTACTTAGTTGCATAGGTTCCAGCTCTTCAACTTGTTCAGCAATGCTAATTGAGGCAGGGCTTTGAGGTATGCTATCGGCAGCGGCATTGTCTATTGCGAGCGATTTCAGGTGCTCTTGCCACTTGTTATCTAAGACTCCGCTATCAGTTTTTTGCTCACTTTGGTAGACGAGATTCGCCTCACTATCAGCAATATATATATGTTCCCCGGCTTTATGAAACGTTGTTAATAGTTCATCAAGTGATGCCAGATTAAAGGCAATAATTAGACTCGCTACATGCTGCCCTCCCTGGTACATGGGGTTAACCGAGACCATCAACGACTGCTTTGCGCCAGCTATTTCAATTTGCTGAAAGTAGGTATCTTTTGTTGTCCTTTCGGTACTGTTGCGGTTAATGGCATATTTGATGATTTTTCGTTGCACATTTTCGGCAACGGTATATTGAGCCGCTATCATCTGATCTTCACTAGATAATAACGAGATAGTGACAAACTTTGGTTTTGCAGATAGCAAAGACGCAAAGGCAGCATTAAACTGACGCTGCTGATCGGCTAAACTAATGCCATAGGTTGCTGCAGTGTTGTCATCAACGAGTTGTTCAACTAAATGAGCATCACTGATTGCAACGGCATCTTCAAAGTTTACGCTGAAATAGCGTTTGACCATAGCAGCAACAAATTCTGCGTTTTCCGCTAAATCTCGCTCTGCGTGTTGTTTGAGGATTTTTCCGCTTTCAAAATATGATGTTAAGCTCATTACGGTAGCAACAAATAAGGCAATAACAAAACTGATCAACGGTACTTTGAACTTTAGCGATCGCCAAAACTTTCGCTGCCTGAGTGTTTTCCCATTGTTTGTTATCATCTCGTTACTTCCTTTGAGCTTATCTTTAAATTTTACATGGAGTTATTCAAATTGCTAAAAAATTGAGATAGCTCAGCGGAATTGAATGGCTTGCGCAGTACTGGATATGGCCAACTCTTATCATCGTTATCTATATAGCCACTCATTGAACAAATTTTCGCCCTCGGATAACGTTGCTGTACCAATGCTGTGGCTTCACGTCCGGAAGTGTCTGGCAAGATCATATCTGTCATAAAAACATCAAAGGGCCCTTTAAGGTCAATAGCTTCTAGCAAGTCTGCTTTATTGCTGACATGTACGGTTTCTGCACCAATGCTCTCTAAAAACAAAGCAACAAATTCAGCAATACTCGTTTCATCATCCAGAATTAAAATACGTTGGCGACTAACACCACCAAAGTGACTGCTTGATGAATCAAGGGCTTTTTCACCAGATACATCAACACTAGCTTTTTCAACACAATTACACGGAAACTCAAGCACAAAATGTGCACCACCGAGTTCTGATTTGCCATAGACTCTTATTTGCGCATTGTGTTTATACATAGTGCTATAAACATTCGCCAAGCCAATACCATGACCTTTACTGACTGACTTACTCGAATAAAACGGATCAAATATTTTAGTAAGGTTTTCAGAGACAATGCCAATGCCGCTATCTTTGACATGTATTTCTAAACTGCCTTTGGCATTGCAGTATGCGGTTAACTGAATTTTCCCACCTTCATTCTGCGCGAGTGCTTTTTCCTGTTCCTTAATCGCATCTTGTGCGTTAATCACGAGGTTAAGCAGAATGTTAATGAACTCCCCTTGCGGAAAGTTTATGGAGGCTTGGGTGTCTGGTAAATTAATTTCAAGCTCGATATTGGCGACTAACACTTGTCTAAACAGGTATTGGTTATCAAGTATGTCTTTTAGTGGATCGAATTTAACCACTTTAACCATCGGCTTTTTAGTAAATGCCAACAAACGCTCCGTAACACTTTTTCCCTTGTCTATTGCATTCTTCACACGCTCAATGTACCGAGAGATATTTTGCTCACCTTGCGAAAACTTAAGCTCAAGCATTTCAATTGCGCCTAAGGCGACACCTAACACGTTATTAATATCATGCGAAACACTGCCAAATGTATTGCCAAGTAAGGCTAAGCGACTGCTAATGGCTTGTTGCTGCTCTTTTCTGAATTTATCGGTAACATTTTCAACAATCCAGATGTAGACCCCTTTATCGGCTTCATAAGTGACGGATAAATCAAAAACGCTATTGTAGTCGTCAAAGCTGATATGAGTTCGCTTGAGCTGGCCATACTGACGGGCAGTTTTTTTAAGCGACATATACTCACTAATGCTAAAATTCACATAGTCAAACAAAGCGGTATTACTGCCGCCCTGCTGAGGCGAAATATCTTGGTATACCACGTTGTCATCTTCATCAATAAAGAAGATTGGCACTTTTATGGTGTAATTAACGAGCGCGAGTAGCTTAAGTTTTTCAAATACCGCTTCACTACGAGTAATGTCTCGACTAATACCAAATAGCGCAACGACCTTACCATCTGAATCAACTTCCACTTCACCTATAGTTTCGATTTTCGCTTTCTTACCACTTGCTTGTAATATGGTGGATTTATGACGGAAACTTTGCGCACACTCAATACTGCGCTTAAAAGCATTGCGAATTTGTTCACGTTCAGCTTTCGAATGGAACACAAGTTCATTCTCTAGATTCGGGCGAAATGCATGCGGCTCAGTGCCATATATTCGATATAGCTCAGTTGACCAGAACATTTTTTGTTCAACAACATCATAACGCCAATGCCCTGAATTACTGATTTTTTCTGCCAGTGAAAGGTAGTTATTTTGCTTGCGCAATTGTTGTATAAGTGACTTGGTTTCCGTCACGTTGCGCACTGCACCATACATCCGCTCCGGTATGCCGTCGCTATCACGTTTCAGCCTTGCCGTGGCATTCACCCATAACACCTGATTGTTAGTGGTAGTAACTTGATAGGTTGTATTAAAACTTGTTTGTTGGTCTTTAAGTAATAGATCGACTTGTTGCAACATGTTTTGCCATTGCTGCTCATTAATATGCTTTTGCCAAAAACTACTTGGTACTGAAAGCGCTTGGCGTTTATAGCCAAGCATGGCTATCAATTCTGGTGAAAAGTACACTAGATCTGATGCGATATCCCATTCCCAGTAGGTTTCATCAAGCGCTTCTAGTGTCGTTCTAGTGTCTTCCCTAAGCGGTTCACTAATTTCTTTGGGCGGCGTAATATTAGGTACAACAAACAGCCATAGTTTATCGCCAACTTGATGCTCTTTAACGGTGACATAAGACAAACTTGAGTTTGCCGCCTCGAGTAACCACAGTGATTGGTGTTGCTTGTGAGATCCAGTTTGCGTTGCTTGATTGGCTTGGTCTAGCTCATTTGCTATCTCACTCTCTAGTGCACGTTTTACAGAATGAAGGGGGTAATCTTTTAATATCGTGGCTAAGGGCTTACCCACTAATTGTTCTGGGTTGAGACCAACTAAGCTAGCCAATGCAGGATTAGCTGCAGTGATATCTCCATCACTATCAAGCTCTACAACCGCAATTGGCAGCTCTGTTACTGAGATGCTTTCAGCCATCAAAATAGCTCATCATCTTCATCAAAATCTTCTACTACTGTTTGCTGCTGATTAAGCGACTTCAGGCTATCAACGCTGCCTAATGCTTGATCAAGTAATTGTGTAACTTCTAAAAAGTTAACATCATCTTGGGTATGTTTTTTTAATGCTTTGTGCACTAAGTCGGTTAGATAAGTTTCTTGATCTTCACTCATATCTAACACATGAAAACTCATGCCCATATTCTGGACAATTTCATTCATCACCTCTTGTTGATGATGCTTTGAGATTTCGATCATTTTCTTCGTTTTCACGACAGCTTGTTGAATCTGTTCCTGCACTTCAACCAATGAATTTTTATAGGTGATAAATGCCATACGCGCACCGATACATTCGATGACAGAGGCCAATGCATCGATATAAATATCGGTATCGATTGCGCCTTCCTCTAAATTCAGCACCAAAATTGAGACTAGCGGATGATTGAAAATCGTTCGCGTACCAAAGCGATAAAGACGCGGCTTTACTTTAAGTAGCTCCATCACACCGATTTCTACGGGCGAACATAAGCCATTTTTAGAACTGTAAAACAACGGTTTTTCTTGCAGAGGATAAAAGGCAATACAGCCATGCAAATTCATGCTGTAAAAAAATGAAAAAACTTGATCGCGAATTTCTTCAAAGCTAAAGCATTGGTTTAAACGAGAGGTAAGCTGCATACAAGCACCGTATTTAGATGCTTGCGCCATCGAGACATTGATAACTCGATCTTTTGACATCAGTTCACTTTCAAAATCATGAATTTTGTCTTGATAATTAATCAGCTTTTCGAGCTTTTGACTGAGCGTAATAAGCGAGATGGGTTTTGCTAAAAAGTCATCAGCGCCGCATTCTAAGCCTTTGAGAATCGCTTCTTCAGTAGCGAGTCCCGAATAAAGCACAAATGACTCAGCACCGCGTTGGCTATCGACACATTTTTTTATCCATTCAGAACCAACTTCTTGACCTATATATTCATCAACTAAAGCAATATCAAATTTGCCATGCTGCTCAATTTTCGCTTCCCCTAAGCTCAAACTATCTGCAACTTCAACGGTAAAGACTGTTTCAAGGCATTCTGCCAACAACTCTAAATACTGACTATCATCATCAATAATCAATACGGTCTTTTTTGATTCTGTCATTCAAAAGTCCTTAATTTTCGACAAATGCACTTACCAAATATGAGCCTATACAACAGACTTATAAACGGTTTACATTTGCAGCGTTCCTGTCTGGATAATATGTAATAAAATTGTACTTTTAACGCTATTTATTATGACAGCAAGTAGCTTGCTGTCACTTCGCTCCCACCTTTGCGATAGTCTAATTGCTCACAAAGTTGGCTCACTAGGATAATGCCGCGGCCACTTAACGCCATTTCAACATTTTCTGCCGATGAAATTTTCTCTAGAAATTCTTTGTGGTCAAACCCTTTGCCGCTATCTTTAATCACAATATCCATGCGGCCTGAATCGGCTAGTTGGTAATAGCTCAACGATAGTTCAACGGTCCCATCGGTTAATTGTTGGAGCCTTTTTTCACGCTCATGGAAGTACAGCGCAAAACCTTCTGCTTCTTGTTTTAATGATGAATCGAGTCCCAATACGCCATGATCCAACGCATTAACAAACAATTCAGTTAAGATGGTAAATAGGTTTTGCCATTGCTCCCCACCACCTTCGAGTTCTTGGATAAAACTCATCGCAATTGGAATAGGGTTTACTTTAGCAAGCTTCTCGCCGGATAAGACGATATTCCACTGCCATAATGCACCAGAGTCGGGTAAGTCAACAAAGGTGCCATAAGGTGCTGGTTTAACTGCCGCGGGAGGGTTCACTGCTACCGATTTTGCCCAATCACCGCAAGGCACACTAATTAGTGAGATATCGTCTTCTTGCAGTGCCCCCTGACAGAATTGTTCAACATCGTTAAGCACAGTTTCACCGAGTGTTTGATTAACAACACCTAATTTTGCTGCTTGTTCAAAGCGCTCGATGCCGTACATTTCCCCGCCATGGTTACCCGCTTCGATAATACCGTCACTTAATAACAATACGCTGTCGGTTGGGGCAACGGATACGACATCTAGCTTACTGCCAGGCAACAACGATTGAATAACCCCAAGTGGCGGATGTGTAGACGCAATTTTATGCTTAATTTCACCCAATTGATCATAAACATACGTGTCTGGCAAACCCGCATTAAAGACATAAGCCGTGGCATCACTACTTGAAATACTGACAAAGCCAGCGGCTAAGAACAGATCTGATGGCAGCAAATCATATAGCTGATTGTTTATTTGAACGATGATCTCAAAGAGGCTAAAGCCTTTTTTAGTCATCACTCGAAACGTTTCTGCTAACGGTATCGCGCCAATTGATGAGCGCAAACCATGACCAGTGAAATCCCCTAACAACACATTAACGTCACCATTTGGGCATTGTGCTGTTAATTGAATATCACCACTAAATAACTCAGCAGGTTTTTTTAGGATATCAATTCGGTCAAGCGCAAAGTTACGCGATTCAATTACGCCAGACATCAACTGCTCAGCTAGTTCTGCGTCTTGTTGTTGCGCCTGCTGTAGCGACTTAACCTGCGCATAAAGGTCACTAATGCGCTGAATCGATTTGATTTTGGCTTTGAACACTTCCGGTGAAAAAGGTCGAACTAATATCCCGTCGCCGCCCGCTTCAATACTTTCAATAAATGCTTGGTCAGTATCCATACTGGTAATAAAGATTAACGGTGCCAAGGTATTTTTCGACAATGACTTTATTTTCCGGGCGGCCTCGTATCCGTTCATCACGGGCATGTTGATATCCATCAACACAAGATCCGGCTGATATTTGATATACATATCTACACCACGCGCACCGTCGTTAGCGGTAAACACGCGATAGCCTTCTTCTTTTAAAAGTACACCAAGCACCTTACATTGCATGACTGAATCATCAACCACCAATGCCAATTTGTAATGACGTTCCTGCGGGCTGGCCATATGCTTAATTCTCGATTTTTAGCAAACGGTGGAACTGAGCAATCTCCAAAATTTTTGCAACAGACTCATTAGGCTGTTTAATGATAACCTCGCCTGACAATTTTTCTGCGTGGTCTTTCAGTAGTAAAATCATACCTAGAGCCGAGCTATCCATATACGATGTTCTTGATAAGTCTAAGGTAAATACGGCACCTTGGGCGACTTCGCCAATATAGCTGTCACGAAATAACTGGTGCAATGAAAAATCAAATCTGTCATCAATTCCTATGGTGATTTCTTTTAGGTTTGAACTTACATGTTTCTTGACTGACATTTACAACTCTCCTCATTAAAATAATTCGACATCGCCTTCGTCCATTGACGATTGAGACACTGTTCTTTCTTGGTTAGCTTGTTTACTCGCTGCAACAGCGTCGGCACAAACTTGCTTAACTTCATTTAATTGTTGGCTCATATCTTCCAGCGTAGAAATTCCAGCCAGTACCTGCTTAAGCTTAGCTAAATTATTCAAATTAAACGTTAAAGAATCAATGGTTTGGTAAGTTAAATCTTCAAACTGCAAAGAACGAACGCCGGTTACCGCCGTTTCATCGATCTGTGCAGATATCGTCGCTAAGCGCTCAACAATATTGGTAGTTTGTTCGTTGACATGTCCAACATGCTCCATCATGACACTGACGTTATCTTTCGCTTGCAGCGTTGAGGTCATGTCTGCTGACGCCATTACTTCTACAGAACTACGCAATTTTTCTATGGTTTCTTGCGCGCCTGAAATCTCTGCGCGAATATCATTGTTTAGCTCAGTAGAGTTGACCGAAAGTGCACGAACTTCGTTAGCAACGACCGCAAAACCTCTACCAGCTTCGCCCGCACGAGCTGCTTCAATTGCCGCATTCAACGCGAGTAAATTTGTTTGGCTAGCTAGATTTTCAACTTGCTCTAGTAAACCAAATATACCACTAATTTTTTTAACCATTTCATCGGTATATGACATGGTTTCTAAACTCTGCTTACTCGTATTGATAATAACGCTGACAAAGTCTTCGAGTGTTTGATTTGAGTTTTCAACAAACGAAGCCAGTGTTGTTCCGCCTTCATCACCAATATTTTGATTGGTTTCGATCACTTCACTGATCATTTGTTGCTGCTCTTGACTCAGCGATTGCAGACTTTTAAAGCTATATGAAATTCCGCTAATCGCGTCACGAACTAAACCAGTAACTCGCTGATGCTCCTGCTCTATAACACTTACTTCTTGATCAATCAGCGCTGACATTTGCTCGACGCTCTCTTTAAGCAAGGCGGCATCATACGTATCTGTCGCATCGCTATCCTGAGTATCTTCTAGTTGGCTGCTGCCAGCCTGCTGAGAACTTTCTGATCTCAATAAATTGATGAGTATGCCAGTCACTATCACCAAGAAAACTGTTGTTAGCCAAGGAAGTTGCAGTGCAACTTGGTTAATGATCGCGACTAAACACAAGGCAATTAGTAGCTTAAGTTGCCTATTCTGGTTGTTAAGCATTTAGAGCCCCTTTCATTTCTTCGCGAGTTAATGCTGCATATGCAAGAACTTCTTGGGCGATGTCTTGTAACGCGTGCTCGCTAGTATGGGCATTTAACGCATAAGCGGCTCCAGGCATTCCCCATATTAAGCTCGTGGCTTTGTTTTGGATCATGGTACGAGCGCCATGGCTTTTCAGCCTCGCCATCGCCGCAGCGCCATCTTGCCCCATACCCGTCAGCAAAACAGCTTGGACATTAGCAGCTATTGGCTCTAGCGAATCAAATAGTACATCAACAGATGGCTTATGGCGGTTAACAGGTTCAGAATCATCTAACACAGAAAACAACGCACCATTTTTATGTACCACCTGCAAGTGCTTGTCACCGGGAGCAACATACACATTACCTTCTTTTAATTTCTGACCGTGTCGTGCTTCTTGAACAGTGACCGCAACTTGGCCATTCAACCGAGTTGCAAAACGCTCACTAAATTTTGGCGGGATGTGCTGAGCAATGACCACTGGCGGACAATTCACAGGCAATTGATTGATCAATTGTCTCAAGGCATCTGTACCACCTGTTGATGAGCCAATCGCGACAATATGATTTGCTCGTTTACAGCCTGCAAACGGCAAAGTGGTATGTTTATCTGACTTAACGGATGATATCGCTGATGATAACTGAAAGCTCTTTTGGTCAACTTTTACGGCTGATTTGATTTTCTCAAGTAGCAGATCCTTAAATGCATAGCGATTAGCCAGAAGCTTCTCAAAACTTGGCTTGGCAATAAAATCAACAGCACCAAGCTCTAATGCTTCAAGCGTAATATCTGCGCCTTTCGTTGTTAGCGTTGACAGCATGATCACAGGCATAGGGCGCAAGCGCATTAAGTTGCTTAAGAAAGTGATGCCATCCATCTTAGGCATTTCAACGTCCAAAGTTATCACGTCCGGGTTAAGCTTTTTTATTTGCTCTCTGGCGACATATGGGTCCTTTGCTTCACCCACAACTTCAAGCTCAGGATCTGAGCTGATAATCTCTGTTAACAAGCCACGAATTACCGACGAATCATCGACAATGAGCACCTTAGTTTTATTCATATTCACTGATTTCACTTTTAAAACAATTCGACATCACCTTCAACCACTTCGTGGTCGATGCGCGTGCGGTAATCACTTTCGCGCTGGGCAATCGTATCGTTGTGTAAATTATCTAATCTTTTGACAAAAGCGCGACCGGTTAATGGGTCGAACATTACTTTTCTTGGATAAATAGAACCGACATCATGGTTGATAACTTCTATCCGTTCGGTTTTTAAATAGTCGAAAACAAAAGCGGTGTTGCGTTCACCAATATCTGACATTTTCTTTAACACTTTGCCGCCACCAAATACTTTGGCTTTTAAGTTTCTGCGCAATCCCCCTTGTTTAAGCAGCATATTGATCAAGTGCTCCATCGCAAAATTGCCATAACGAGTAGCATCTGAAGCAAGGCCGCGCTGACCCCAGTCTACTTCATCTGCATTCTTATCTGTGGCAGGTAGCATAAAATGATTCATGCCCCCCACTTGCGCTTGCTCATCCCAGATGCACGCTGAAATACATGAACCAAGAGTGGTAGAAATAAGTACCTCGTCTGACGTCATGTAAAATTCGCCGGGTAATATTTTGGCCACAACCGTATTGCGTTGTTTGTCCCAGTAGTGGTTCACATGCTTAAACTCAGACGCACAATGTGCTAGTGCTGATCTAAGCGCCGATTTCTCGTGTGCATTTACCATACTTGCTATTACTACTCTCTATATTTGCCAATATTAATAAGGCGTATTTATTTAAGATGGTCTCATTTGACCTATAAAATCTATTCAGGCTTTCTAAAAATTGTTCTACCGACGTTTTCAAAATAACGCTGGTACTCGCCTAGGTTTTCACTGTGACCTAACATCAATAAACCACCGGGAGCTAGTAACTCGTAATAACGAGCAAATAAGTCTTGCTGAGTTGCTTTATCAAAGTAAATAATCACATTACGGCAGAAAATCACATCAAATGGCCCTTTAACAGGCCATTCGTGTAACAAATTCAGCTGTTTAAATGTAATTAATGAGCGAACCTCATCGATAACTCTAACTTTCGTTTCATTTGCACCAGTACCTTTTTTAAAATACTTTTGTTGAATTGATTGCGAGATACCTTCAACACGGTTGGCGGTGTAAACGCCTTCTTTTGCCGTTGCCAGTACATTACTATCAATGTCGGTTGCGAGAATTTTGATGTCCCATTGACTTAGCACCGGTGCAAAGCTTTGATGTGTAGTAATTCCCAAGCTATACGGCTCTTCCCCCGTTGAACTAGCACTAGACCAGAGCCTAATGCGCTTCGAGTCTCTATTTTTATTCAGCAATTTAGGAAATTCATGCTTAGCAAGGTAGTCAAAATGATGCTGCTCACGATAAAAACTGGTTAAATTCGTGGTGATAGCATTAATAAAATACGTTCGCTCTTGCTCTGGTTGAGACCTCAGTAAATCACAGTAAGCGTCAAAGCTTGGTAGTTTTCGTTCACGAATAACTCGGGTTAAGCGACGATAGAGCATCTCACGCTTAGCCTCACCCAGCACAATGCCAGCGGAGTCATAAACATAATCGCAAATAAATTTAAAATTCTTACTACTTAGTTGGTAAGAATCTTCTCTTACATCCTTCATCTAGTTAAACCTAAAACTCTTCCCATTCGTCGTCAGCAATCGTTTTGGCTCTTGCTTGACGAGTTGGTTTAGGTGCGCGAAGTTGAGGCTTTCTCGTTACCTCTCGAGTTACGGTGCTTTGAGCAACCTGCTCTTGTTCGCCATTGTCAAAATAAGCCACCTGCTCTAAAAGCCCTTGTGACTGTTCTTCCATTGATTTACTGGCAGACGCCGCTTCTTCAACGAGTGCAGCGTTTTGTTGTGTCATTTCATCCATTTGACTAACCGCTGCACTTACTTCGCCAATACCAGCTGATTGCTCTTTACCTGCATTGTCAATGTCAGCTAGCATGCTGCCAACTTCTTCTATTGCGCTGACAAGTTGCTCAAATGTTTGACCAGTTTCATCGACGAGCTTAGTACCTAAGCCGACAGCCTCAACACTGTCGTTAATCAAGCCTTTAATTTCTTTCGCAGCGCCAGCAGAGCGTTGCGCTAAGTTTCTTACTTCGGCTGCAACCACTGCAAAGCCTCGGCCTTGTTCACCAGCCCTAGCGGCTTCAACTGCGGCATTTAATGCAAGTAAATTCGTTTGAAAGGCAATTTCGTCAATCACACTGATAATATCGGCTATCTTTTTACTCGATTTGTTAATATCCGTCATCGCCGTTATCGCATTGCTGACAACAGCGCCACCGCTTTTTGCTTTTTCAACAACCGATGCAGAAAGCTTAGATGCATTAGATGTATTTTCTGCGTTTTGCTGAACGGTACTAGTTAACTGCTCCATTGCCGATGCTGTTTGCTCTAAGCTAGAAGCTTGCGACTCAGTACGGTGACTTAACTCGTTATTGCCTTCAGCAAGCTCACGGGCAGAATCAAAAACATTGGTCGACGCTGAGCGAATCTCATTAACCATATTGCTTAGGTTTCTGATTGATTCATTCATTGCATCGGCAAGTGCTAAAAATTCACCGTCGTAGCTACCGTCCATCGATTGCGTTAAGTTACCTCTCGCCAGCGCTTGTGCAACATTCTTAGCTTCGTTGATTGGCTGAATAATTGTATCCATTAAGCCGTTGATACTATCGCCAAGGTTACGCATAAAACCTTCATAGTTATCCGTTGCAATTCGAGTATCAAGTTGGCCTTGAATTGCGGCATTAATTAAGCCTTCAACTTGCCCTTGCGCATCTTTTTGCTCAGTTAAATCAAGCCACTGCACCGCATTGCCGACGTGATTGCCCTGCTCGTCTTTTAGTGCAATAGCAATCAATTCAAACACTAACCCTGAGACTGAAATCTCAGTGGTATACGGCATGTTTTTCATGTCTCCCAGCAAATTTTGCTGATGAGCTGGGTTCTTATGAAAAATATCGAAGTTTGTTCCGACAATATTACTAGCACTAAAAGATGGAAAAACTTTACGTAAATCATCTTCTCTGCGCGCTAACATTTTGATAACCGAAGGGTTGGCGTAAACAATATTACCTTGTAAGTCCGCCATCATCAGGTTGGTTGTCATGCCTTCAACCGCAGACATTAAACGTCCTACCTCTAGTGCTTTTGTACGGGCATCGGTAACATCGTGCCACTCAAGTGCATTGCCTATATAATTGCCGCTGACATCATTTATCGCCGTAACATTGAGTTCAAACGTCAAATGTTCAATATGAATATCTGTTTTCCATGGCAAATTTGATGGATCACATAGTAATTTACGCTGATGTTCAGGCTTAACATGAAAGCCATCTATGCAAGACCCGATCAACGCTGATTCATCTGCGCTAAAACCAGGCCACTTTTTAGCGAAGGTGGCTTCATGAAGCTTCAAGAGTTCCAATGTTGCTTTGTTTGCGTAGGTGATATTAAATTCACGGTCGATAAACATGCTTGGCGTGCGAGACTGGTCAACGGCACCTTGTAGTTGCACAGCTTTATTTTCCTGGGCACGTGCATCAGTAACATCTTGCCACTCTAACGAATTACCTATGTATTCGCCGTCAGCATCATTAATTGCCGTGACATTTAGCTCAATAGTTAAGTGCTCTATTTGAATATCAGTTTTCCAAGGTAAATTACTAGGATCGGAAAGCAATGCTCGTTGGTGCTCAGGCTTGACATGAAAAACATCAATGCAGCTACCTATTACCTTCTCTCTATCAGCAACAAATGCAGGCCACTTTTGCTGAAAAACTTGCTCATGCTTGGTTAGCAATTGCATGGTAGCTTCATTGATATAAGTAACAATGAAGTCACGGTCGATCATCATAAAAGCAGTTGACGACTGATCAAGTGCTCCTTGTAGTCGTACCGCTAAATCATTACTTGCTTTGGTTGACGTATCCATAGATGCCTCTTTTTGCACTATCTTCACGATTTGTTGTTGCTCTTCACTTACTTGAACTATTGCTTTAAATATGGATTTAGCAACAGCAGTCGAAGCTCTTTTCGCTGCAACGCTTAATGGTTTGTGTAATGCGGTTTCGATACTGACAAACACTAATTCTACAATCGAATTGAACGCTTGCTGGTCGAAACCATGAACTTGATGAACACTCGCTATTTTTTTTATAACGAGCTCAAGCTCAAGTGGATTTGTTAGATTATTGATTAACTGTTCAAAGTCATTGAGTAAATCGGCAGGTATACTGACTTCATCGGTGTTATTAAGTCCGAGGTAAGCCACTAGCCAATCTAGCGAGTTACTTTGCTGTACACTCGAGACAAAAGTGCTTAGACCGAGCATTTTTTGCTCTGCTGGCACTTTTGCCCAAACTGCTTGCACAGTTGATATTTGCTTTGGAGTCATCTTCCCTGCCTAGGTTAACGCTTTTATTACCCGCCTGATAATTCAGACATGCAACTTCTTTCGTTGGCATACACCAATAAAGAATTACTACGTTGCCGTTATGACATTGTCAGGACTGGGGTTTCATCCATATCAACACTGAATAGCTCGTCTTCATTCAGAAGCGTTGCTGTGTCTAATAAAATAATGAGTTTTTCTTCTACGGTAGCAAGCCCTTTTAAGAAGCTACTGTCGAGTTTGCTGCCAAGTGCTGGCGCTTTACGTACATTGGTTGGATCAAACTTGTAAACTTCGGAAACCGCATCAACAATAATGCCAACAACCATAGGTTTTTCAGGATTGCGACTACGCAAAATAATAGTGACGGTTTTATCATCATAGCTTAATGGCTCTAAACCAAAGCGTTGTCGTAAATCGACAATAGGAATAATAACGCCACGCAGATTGATTACCCCTTTCAGATAATCAGGCTTATTGGGCAGTTCAGTGACAGTCGATAATACTCGTATTTCTTGAACGCATAGAATGTCGACACCAAACTCTTCGCCACTTAGCACAAAAGTTAAATATTCTTGTTCCATTAACTTGCTACCAACCTTTTCTTAAGCAATTTCGTCTCACTACTGTGAGTTCAATCATTGTCAGATTAACCAATACTATGAGCTTCTATTTGTTGAAGCTCTTCAACTGACAGCAAAGTCACGACACCATCACCAACGTTGACTAAGCCATCAACATAATGATGTGGGATAACACCGCCCAACGTTGGCGCATTTTTAATTTCGTTTTCTTCAGCATTTAATACATCAGATACTGCATCAACCACGAAGCCAATCGTCCGACTGTGTTCATCCGATTCATAGCTAAGTACAATCACAACTGTTGTTTCTGTGTACTCAGGCTTACCGATACCAAACTTTAAACGCAGATCTATAATAGGCACGATAACACCACGCATATTAATCACCCCTTTGACATAACTTGGGGAGTTCGGGATACGCGTTGGCTTTTCCCAGCTTCTGATTTCTTCAACACACAGAATATCTACCGCGTATTGCTCATTTTCTAAAAGAAACGTGAGGTACTGCTCACCATTAGTTATAAAATCTATACCTTCAAGCGAGTATTCACCTTCAACCGGAATGTCTTTCGCGAGTGCTTGAATATCCATTAATTCACTGCTCCTTCAAGCGCTTTTGAATAGTTAGCGATTCGCTCTGCTTGCTTTTCAGCAGCGATCTTTTGTGCCATTGAGATAATGCCAGGGATGTCTAAAATCATAGCAACGGAGCCGTCGCCTAAAATTGTCGCCCCAGAAATACCTGCCACATCTTGGTAGTTATCTTTAAGGCTTTTTATCACTACTTGCTGTTGTGCTAACAAATCATCAACCATTAGACCAACTTTTTGACCATCGGCTTCTACCACCACCATCAAAGCGTTATCCACGGTTTGATGTTCGGCTGGTAAATTAAACAACTCAAAAATTGGAATCACAGGGACATTATCTTCACGCAAGCGATAAAGCACCATGTCGCCAGATACGCGGTTAATTAAATCGGCTTTTGCTTGCAGCGATTCGACGATGGTAATCAGTGGTACGACGAAAACTTCGTCGCCAACTTTAACCAATTGACCATCAAGAATTGCCAAGGTAAGCGGTAAGTAAACTTTAAACGTACTGCCCTCACCAGGCACCGAATCAACTTGTATACGACCACCTAATGCTTGAATGTTTTTCTTAACGACATCCATACCAACACCACGGCCAGAAATATCACTTACCGCTTGAGCCGTTGAAAAGCCCGGCTCAAAAATAAGATCAAAGACTTGTTGGTCAGTTAACGAGGCATTGGCATCAATTAAGCCTTTTTCGAGCGCCTTATTGAATACCGCTTCACGATTGATACCGCCACCGTCATCTTTAATTTCGATAACGATACTGCCACCTTGGTGATAGGCGTCTAGCCAAATTGTACCCTGTGCTGATTTACCAGCTGCCAGACGTTTTTCAGCAGGCTCAATACCGTGGTCAACTGCATTGCGCACCAAATGTACGAGCGGATCACCGATTTGCTCCATCACGGTTTTATCGAGTTCGGTATTCTCACCATTGATAATTAACTCGATGTCTTTGCCAGTTTTCTTAGCTAAATCATGAATCAAACGAGGGAAGCGATTGAAAGCGAAGCTTATTGGCAGCATACGAATACGCATCACGCTTTCTTGCAACTCTTTGGTATTCTGTAACAGCTGCTCAAGCCCAGCAGTGAGTTTTTCTACCTTTGAAAGATCAAAGTCATTGCCTAATTCTGACAGCATACTTTGCGTAATCACTAGCTCACCAACGAGATTAATTAAGCTATCGACCTTATCAACCCCTACGCGAATAGAGCCAGTATCGCCCTTGCCTTTAGCTTGTGTTTTAGGAGCCGGTGTCTTAGCTACGGGTTTTGCGACTTGTGCAGCCTGACTGGCTTTAGCAGGTTGTGCTTGCTCTGCTACCTTATTCTCAGAAGCCACTGCATGTTCGGCCAAGGCTTTAGTTGCCGCTTGTTCTAACGCAGCATCCGCATCATTCAAGTGCGGAGATAGCTCATCGAGGGTTTCACTGTCTTCAGCACTAATATTAATATTTGGTGCTTTATTAGCTGGCTGCTCGTCAACTGATGCTGACGGCGTAGGTGTATCGTCGGAAAGTAAGTTGATGTCCAGCTCACACTCATCTTCTACCCACTCAAATACTTCGCGAATATCCGCTTCGCTTGCATTATCTGACATTAGCGTGAGTTGCCAGTGAATATAGAGTTCTTCAACATCAATTTCGGTGATTGAAGGTAATTGTTCTGTTTTTGCTAAAACAATCAGCTCACCTAAGTCTTCTAGCGCATTAAACAGCAGTAATGGGTCGTTACCCGTCTGAACTAAATGATGCTCCGGAATAAAGGTGATCTGCCAAATTTTGCCAAGTAACATTGGCTCGTCAGCAGCAACGCTATTACCACTACCGTCAGTATCTTCGCCATTGGCAAGCAAAAATGACAATCGTTCTGAGGTTTCTTCGATTGATGAAGGGTCGTAGTCGTCATCATTTTGAATTGCTTCAATCATCAGTCGAATACAATCAACAGACGCTAGCAGTACTTCAACTTCTTCGTTATTTATTTCGCGTCGACCATCGCGCATCTCATCCAACAAAGTTTCAACTAAGTGAGTAAAATCCGTTACGTGACCAAAGCCGAATGTGCCTGCGCCACCTTTAATTGAGTGAGCAGCACGGAAAATAGAGTTAATGGTTTCATCGTCACCGTGCTCTAGATTAAGCAGGCTTGATTCCATTAACTCCAAACCTTCGAAACTTTCTTCTAAGAAAGTTGGAATGAATTGCGAGAGATCTAAGCTCATATCACGTTACCGAATGACGCGTTTAATGGTTGCTAATAATTTTTCAGGGTTAAATGGTTTAACTAACCAACCAGTTGCACCCGCAGCTTTACCGCGTTGTTTCATGTCAACTGAACTTTCGGTGGTTAACATTAAAATTGGTGTGAATTTAAACGCAGGTAATTTTCTTAATTCTTGGCATAAAGTAATGCCGTCCATAATCGGCATATTAACGTCAGTGATCACTAAATCAATGTTTGCAGATTGCGCTTTCGTCAGACCTTCTTGACCGTTTGCTGCTTCTACTGTTTCATATCCCGCCGCTTTTAACGTAAAACTCACCATGTCACGAATTGAATTAGAATCATCTACTACTAGCACTTTGGCCATGTTCTTCTTTCCTTTTTATTTATCGGGGCATTAAGCATTAACGTATTGAAGTAAAATGGAGTCTTTAATGCCCAGCTTTTCAATACTTTCTTTGATGACAGACGCCGTGCACTGCCATTCGATGCTTTTGTGAATAGAGGTTAAGTAGGTCACCATAGATAGAATAAGCTGAACGCCAATGGTGTCAATTTTTTCCACTGCGGAATCATCAATTACGATGTCGTCGTGGTTTTCGGCATATTCCATTAGCAGTTGTTTAAATTCTTCTGCTTTGGCTATGGTTAATTCAGCAGGTAATTTGAACATGTGTTTCCTTGATTAAGTAAAGACTACAACTAGCGTTTATTTATCTTTCGACCATAAACCTTGTTTACTTGGTTTGCACATAGCAACACAAATATTCGCGTTGCGCATCATATAGCGTTTTTTTTAATAAATCAGCAAAAACAAAGGATAAATCGTAATCTCGCATTCCTTTGCTCATAATAGCGCCACTACTTATCTTAAAAGCGCCTACATACAGATAAGTACAGCCTTCTCGTTAAAAATATAGGCCAAGAAATGGCACAATCAAGCCAATTGCCTTTCAAACTTGATTTTTATCAGCCATTTAACCGTTAAAACTAGGCGGCAAAAATAGCAAAAAGAAAAGCCTTATTGTTTTTTAAGCATTTTTGCAATTTATGTTTAAAGAATGTGCTAAAGGACAATAATCTTCGCTATTTTAGGCTGGTAAATTGATTTCAAAAATACAAATCATTAAGGTAGCTATAACGTCATTGCATAACCTAATAACTATTTATGTCTGATAACTTCAAAGCACCTAGCCAAGTGTTTCGCTGGTTCGAAAAAATGAAAGCGAATTACGAACATACCGTCAACTCGGTGTTAAATAAATTTGAAGCTTATAATGAAAAGCAACAGGAAAGAATTGATGCCAACCATCAAGATCATCTTGAGAGCTTAAAACATCTGCACAAAGAGCAACAAATTCAAAGCCAAGCAACAATTGCTCAACTTCAGGCCGACGTAAATTACTTTAAGCAACAGGTTTCTCAACAGCAACATACCATTGAGCAGCTCAATGCTAGGTACGACGCGGTAATGACAACCTTTTTGGAGCAGAAAAAACGCGATATCGACATTAAAGCGATTTTTGACAACGATGAAGAAGAAGCGCCAATCGAGTTGACTTCTTCATTAGAAGCTCAACGTCATACAAATGTTCAGCGTCCAAGAGAAGCTATCCAACAAGCCCAACCAACAGCTGAATTTGAGCCTGAACAACAGCCTAGCTCGGCGATAGAGCCAGTCAAGCTATCCGCTAACACTACTGATGAAATAGCTGATGACTTTACTAATGAATCACCGGATTCTTTGCTCGATAACTCTGCCAATGTAATAACCGAAGAAACAAACAGTGAGCATCAGGAAGCATTATCAACTAACGTTCTTGAACCAGATCATATGCTTGATGACCGAGAGCCCATTGAACTTGTCGAGTCAGCAGAGCCTGATGAAGCACTTGCCGATAAGCTCTACAACGAAGCAATGGCTAACCGTGACAACCAAGAATTTGAGCAAGCTATCGCTTTATTTAAGGAAGCCGCGAAATTTGGATGCGTTAAATCGCGTGGCGCTATCGGCAGAGCTTACTTCTTAGCGGAAGGCGTTGATGAAGACCAGACGCTTGGTTTAGCTTGGCTCATCAGTGCCGCTGATCTAGGACTGCCACAAGCAATTAAACGGGTTGAGTATTTCCAAGAATCAGATCCAGAGCTATATATTGAAGCTTCTACTTTAATTGGCAACGCCTAACGTATTTAGCCCTGTTTAGTGTGCTAAACTAATTGGTTCTTTTAATACAGCCAAGTGCTCTCAACCCCGCAACTTTAAACCCAATTATTCAAATAATTAGAGTTAGCTCGGTATTTTAATCCACGCTAACCAACAAAGAAAAAGACTAGCCTAGCTAGCTGTGCGGTTGTGTAGAGCTAGCATATGAAACTTGCCATCTAAGCATTGTAAAAATGCCAGAATAAAAAGCAGGTGTACAAAGCATCAAACCTTTAGAGGTTAATTTTTGAAGTGCTCAGCACAGGGCTAATTTTTGCGAAAGTCCAGCCGCCAATAGCGCCCGCCAATAACTGTGCATAAAAGCCCCAACCTCTAGCACCTGCGATAATGTTGATATTCATTATCGATTCAATAGCGACCAGAACGATAAAAAAAGCGGTAATACCACCAGCTATATATAACTGAGTTCGAAATTTGTCCCATTTTCTGGCGAGCCAAGCAGTTACCGGAAAGGCAATTAAAAAGGCGATGGCGATAATCGCACCATACGTTGGCAATAGCCCTAACCAATCTTCCTGTGTTAACTGTAAGCGATCGGCAAATTTTACCTCTATCCCAATGTTAACTAATTGATTGACAACATATTGGCTATGAAACAAGCTAGCAAGAGAAAACGTAAGTAACCAAGAAACTAAAAAGGAAGGTAGAACTCGTGTTAAAAATTGCATGGGCATCTCAATCTCGGCTAGCTCGACTAATTCGACGTAAAGCGTCACATCAGGCACGTTTTTTTTCTTACCCTACCAAAGGCTTAAGCACTAAACAATTGCTGTTAAGCTCTGCCTCCTTGCTTACTTCATTTTCGCTGCTTGCAAATACTGAACTTAACGCGCCTTCTGTAAACCTAATAATGCCTGACGACTACAAAGTCACTACCATTGCTAGCGACTTAAAATCGCCTTGGAGTATGGTTCAGTTACCCAACAAAACTTGGCTAATCACTGAGCGCGATGGTCATGTTGTTATCGCCAAAAATGGGCAGCAATCTAGAGTAAAATTAGCCCTCGACGGTTTGTACGTTGCAGGTCAAGGTGGCCTGCTTGATGTTGTGCTTGCACCTGACTTTAGCGTATCGAAAGAAGTACTATTCACCTATGCGCAAGGTAAATTAAATGCAAACCGACTGGTTATTGCCAAAGCAAAATTTGATGGTGAGCAATTTTCAACGCCGACTATTATTTATCAGGTGGCAACAGACAAAGGTACGCCGCAACATTATGCGGGTCGAGCACTAATATTGCCTGACAACACACTGCTATTTTCGAGCGGCGACGGTTTCGACTACCGAGAACAAGCCCAAGTAAAAACTAGTCAACTTGGCAAAGTGCTGCGTATAAAGCTTGACGGTAGTATTCCTGATGATAATCCATTTAGCCAACACGAGAATAATAAAGCACACGCGGTGTATACCCTAGGGCATCGCAATACACACGGCTTGATTTATGATTACGACAGTCAACAGATTGTTAGTCACGAACATGGCCCAGCAGGCGGAGATGAACTCAATTATTTAACGGCTGGGGAAAATTATGGCTGGCCAGTGATAACCTATGGCAAAGACTATTCACAAGCTCGTATTTCCCCTTTTACAAAATACCCCGGCATGAAACTGCCAAGTGTGGACTGGACGCCTTCCATCGCCCCTTCAGGTATGGCCTATTATGGCTCACAACATAGCAGTTTTACTTCACTGCAACGACACGCTTTGATCACCACCTTAGTCGATAAAAAACTCTATGCTGTTAATTTAGCGAATGGAGACTTTACCCAAACTCACGTATTTCCTGATATCACAGGACGATTAAGAGATGTTTTTGTCACAAGCAAGGGGGATATCGCGGTATTGGCTGACGGTAGCGACGCTAAATTAACATTAATTACGCCTGAGTAGCATCTAGGTACTTGGGATGAGTGATTGAGGTAGCTGGTGCCGAGAAGCGATAAGACCTAACAACGCTAGCACCTAGAACGACTATCGAGCAATTAGTACAGATATAACGCCAGCAGTAGTCTTGTATCGAAAAAGCATATCACCAATCAGAGAATTCATTGGCTAAGGATTTTGCTTTAGGTAGAATGATGGCAAATTATGTTAATAGCTTTTTAATATGCAAGCTTTGTTTGAATATGTTCCTTTAATTCTGTTCTTTGTTGTTTATAAGTTTTACGACATTTATGCAGCAACAGGGGTTCTTATCGTTGGTGCTTTGCTGCACATTATGTATTTCATTCTGACAAAACAAAAAGTTCCAGCCAAAAACTGGATTATCTTTGGCTTAATTGCCGGCTTTGGTGGATTGACTATCTTTTTACAGGATGACACTTTTCTCAAATGGAAAGTTACTATCATTAATGGCTTTTTCGCGATCGCATTGCTAATCAGCAACTATGTGTTTAAGAAGAACCTAATTAAACAATTAATGGCAGAAGCGCTTGAGTTGCCTGAGAAAATTTGGGCCAAGCTGAATCTGAGCTGGGCTGGATTCTTCGCATTTTGCGGTGCGTTAAATGCGTATGTAGCGTTTAACTTCAGCCAAGAGGTTTGGGTTAATTTCAAAGTATTTGGTTTGATGGGGCTTACCTTTGCATTTGCCATCGGCACTATTATTGCCGTTCACAAACACCTTCCCCAAGATGACGCCGATTCAACGGCGAAAGAAAAAGAGTAATTATATTTATGATGTACTACATGATCTACAGCGAAGATGTCGCTGATAGCCTACCACTTCGCATGCCAGTAAGAGGCGCTCATTTAGAGCGTTTAAAAACCTTACAAGACGAAGGTCGCCTGCTGGTCGCAGGTCCTTGCCCAGCCATCGACAGTGAAGACCCTGGTGAAGCGGGTTTTACGGGCTCACTGGTTGTTGCTAAGTTCAACTCGCTAACTGACGCACAAACATGGGCAGATGCTGACCCTTATATTGACGCCGGTGTTTATGCCAAAGTTGTTGTAAAACCCTATAAAAAAGTACTACCAGCCTAAGCTTATTCTAAAGGTATTACTGATAAATAATTAGTCAGAAGGTTAAGAAAAATCCCATGAAGAAAGCGTTTTTTGCTATTTTTCTGGCAGTATCAACAGGGATGATGTCAGTGACGCATGCTAAGTCTATTAGCGATTGTGACGCCTCCAAGGCCGACAATATTGATTATTCTCGATGTTTAGATAGAGTAAAATCAGCCGTTGATCGTGAATTACAGACGTGGATAAACAACCAAATATTTATCCTTGAAGACATTGCAGCAAAAACCGGGCGTAAGTCTGCGCTAAACATGTTTAAACGTGCGAATAGTGATTTTATCAAGTACCGAGAAAACAATTGTCGCTGGCAATACCTGGCAATTTCCCCTGCAACAACAGCAGGTAGCGCATACAAAGAATGCTATATCCGATTAAGCCGCTCTCGCATTGCCGATCTTAGTCAATTAAATACTGAAAAATAACTTTCTGTTTACTAAACAAAAAAAGCGCATTTCAGCTATTCTGAAATGCGCTTTTTTATTTAACCTTTAAACTAAAAGTAGCTATTTCGCTGTATGATACTTCTCTACATCATCATCGCTAGAGAGCATAATGGCAAACCAGCGACCTTCTTCGGAGCTTTCCAAGCCAATCTTGATAACCATGGTCAACGGTACCGAAAGTAGCATGCCAACAGTACCAAATAGCCAGCCCCAGAAAATTAACGACAAAAACACCACTAAGGTTGAAAGCCCGAGGCCGCGTCCCATAAAACGTGGTTCAATCATATTGCCCATCACGGTATTAATTACCATATAACCTAGCCCTATACCGCCAGCAGCCGCTGGCCCTAGTTGCAATATCGCCAATGACATTGCAGGAACTGCCGCAATAATAGAACCGATATTAGGAATGTAGTTTAGCAAAAAGGCTAACACGCCCCACAGTAAGAAAAAGTCTAAGCCGATAACCCAAAGCATCAGTGATACCGCAACACCAGTTCCAATACTAACCACCGTTTTAATCGCTAAATAATGATTGACCGATTGTAAAAAGCGGTCAATTTGACTTAAGCGCATCTCTGGGTCATCCAATGCGTAATGCAGCTTTTTCGGTAAAGAGGACGCTTCAAACAACATAAACACAACAGTGATAATGATCAAAAATAAATTCGCCATTACGCCACCTAGGCCGCTCAGCATATCTGCCGCTAAGCCCATTGCTGCTGCGGGATCAAAATACTCAATTAATACAGCGGATGATATCGCAATATTGTACTCGGCTAGCTTATTTGTCACCCAAGCAAATTCTTCATTTAGTTGAGTACGATACTGGGGCAACTGTTGTGACAATTCATTCAGTGAGTTACCCACCAGTCCTGCAATTGACAACGCGATAGCAAGAAACAGCACAATAACCAAAGTGACTGACAGCGCTTTCGGAATCTTGTACTCACTCGCTTTGGCAATCAGAGGGTTACAGATAACCGCAATAAAAACTGACAATAGAAAAGGTACGAGTATATTGGTGGCGGTTTTTAAGCCAGCAAGCACGATAAATACTGTCGCAATGACCACTAACCCTTTTAAGATCCCTGTTGAGGTTTCACTTATTCCCATATTGCTCTCAGAAGTCTACTCTTTATGGCGAACATATTGTAAGTTAGCCAGATAAAAAGCAATGATTTTATTTGTTTAGCAGAACTCGACAACTAGCCATCACGTAACTACATATATAGATAAGTTTTAGTAGATATAAATCAACTAGAGTCATTATGAAAATATTAATCACCGGTGGCACAGGCTTAATCGGGAAAGCATTTATCAAGCGCTTTGTTAACGAACACAGCTTTACCGTGCTAACACGACACCCCGATAAGGGTTCGCCTATCAAAAATGTAATCTATATTGGTACGCTCGACGGTTTTGAAAATTTAGATGAATTTGATGCCGTTATTAATCTGCAAGGAGAGCCTATTTTTGGTAAACGCTGGAATTCTTACCAGAAACAGCAACTTATCCAAAGTCGAGTTCAAGTGACTCAGCAGCTAGTTAGCTTAATTAATAAAAGCCAAAACCCGCCTAGTACGTTGCTTTCTGGTTCAGCCATAGGCTATTACGGCAGACAAACTGAGCTAGATATTGATGAATCATTTGCCACTCCGTATGATGAATTTAGCCACCAGCTTTGTCAAAGTTGGGAAAGTGCAGCATCAAAAGCAAATACCAAGGCTAGAGTATGCTTGTTACGCACTGGCATTGTATTAAGCCCTGAAGGTGGAGCACTTGCGCAAATGGCACCTCCATTTAAGTTTGGCTTAGGTGCGGTCATCGGTAATGGGGAACAAGTCATGTCATGGATTCATATTGATGATATGACCAAGGCAATGAACTTTTTACTGACAGCTTCCTCAATTGAAGGCGAGGTGAATTTTACAGCACCAAATCCCGCCAGTAATAAAATATTCAGTGATGAATTAGCTTCGGCTTATCACAGACCTAGAGTTATGTGTATGCCTGCTTTTGTGGTGAACTTAATGTTTGGTGAAGTCGCAGAATTGCTCATTTACGGACAACATGTTGTTCCGAAAAAGCTACTCGAAGCAGGCTATACATTTGAGTTTCCGCAATTATCGCAGGCATTAAAAAACCTTATTCCATAATGGTTCACTTTTACTAGTGACAACGCACGGAATAAGGTTTTTAACTACTAATGCACCAGTGCTTGGCCTGCGGATATAACAGCGTACCGGCTACATAGTGCGGCGTATCAAGGTAACACTCGACATATTGAGCAAGCGCCAACAGCTTAACATGCCAACCGCCCCAACAAACGCGGCCCCTGCGGTGATGCCAACACCCCAGTAGCTAAAGTGAAAGCTCGGCGACATATCAAACACTTGAGTTTGAATCACATAAACGGCGGCTTCCATTGCAATTCCGGCCATTAAACCAGCAACCACACCCAAGCAGACAAATTCAAGCAAAACACTGTTTCGCAGCAAGCTACCTTTTGCCCCTAAAGTTCTCAGAATGGCAATTTCTCGCTCACGCTCTTCCATACTGGCTTGTACTTGTGCAACCAACACAAGCGAGCCCGCAATCACCACCATGACTAAAATAAACTCAACTGCAATCGATACCTGATCAATCACAGTGCGCAACTGTTTGATCAGTGCGCCAACGTCTATCATAGAAATCGTTGGGTAGTCTGCTAAGAAACGATTAAAAGCCTGCTCCTGTTCAGGGGCAACATAGTGAGAAGAAATATACGTCGCTGGGAAGTCTTGCAACACATACTGATTAAAAATCATAAAGAAGTTAGGTTGCAGTGATTGCCAGTCTACCTCACGCACACTGGTGACTTCAGCGCTAAATTCTTCGCTGCCCAATTGGAACGTTAAGGTGTCACCAACTTTAACATCTAGGCGCTCTGCTACGCCCTGCTCAATCGATACTTGTGGCTTTTTATCATCAGGACTAAACCATTGACCGTCAATCAACACATTGCTGGGCGGCAATTCAATTCGCCAAGTTAAATTAAGCTCTCTACCCACGCCGCGACGTTGCTGCTCAGCATCAGGATCATCTTCCTTGGTAACTTGTTTAGTCACCGAGTCTTCGTTAATGGCTGTTAATCTGCCACGGACAACAGGATATAAACCACTGCCAGGAATTTGTTGCTCCGCCATAAACTGATTAACAAGATCCACTTGCGGCTGGCTGATATTCACCAAAAAGCGGTTTGCGGTATCGTTAGGAAGTTGCGCCTGCCACTCGTTAATAAGATCGGTGCGCACCACAACGATAAGTAATAACAATTTAATCGCAATGGTAAAACTCACCAACTGCACACTGTTTTCTTTTGCACGACGCTTTAAATTAGCAAAGGCTAAATGTAGCGCTTTACCTGATTTGCTGCCCGCACTGCGGCCAAGGTTAACCAGCACTTGCCCCATCAGCAGTAAAACAATAGAGACAACAACGCCACCAGCGAGCAAAACTATGCTCATCAGTGCATTTTGACTAAACAAGTAAAGCAGTAAATACAAAGCAACAATGGCTGGTACTAATTGAACCCAGTGGAAAGTGTTATGCTTGAAGCCGCGAATAACCGCTAAAGGCTTCACCGACACAAGTTGCATCAGTGGCGCAATGGCGAAAGCAATCGCACACAGTAGTCCTGTTGCAATAGCGATAAATAGAGGTCGCAACATAGAGACCTCTACTTCCACTTCCAAATAACCTTTCATAGCATTTAGGCCAACTTGCTGTAAGCCATAGCCAATTGCTAAGCCAACGGCAATAGATAAAGCACTTAGCAACCCCCAATGCAAGCAGTAAAGTTTGGTAATATGGTTTTGGCTAGCGCCCATGGCCTTAAATACCGCAACCATAGGTTGATGACGCTGGCCGTATCGACGACTGGCGACCGCGACAGCAACAGCTGCTAAAACTATGCCTAGCATGCTAGCGAGTGACAGGTATTGCTCAGCACGAGTAAGTGATGACGATAACGCTGAGCGACTTGACTGAATACCATACCAGCGCATGGTTTCATTCACTTGTGGCTTGATCCAATCTGCAAAATCATCAATTTGCGCTGGTGTGCCAGCAAATAGCACTTTGTAGGTTAAACGGCTGCCTGGCTGGATTAACTCTGTTTTTGCCATGTCAGCAACATTCATCAGCACGACAGGGCCAGAGGTAAAAACACTAAAAGAAGCATCTGGAATTTGCGTGGCAACGCCAGCAATTTTAAGCTCAGCTAAACCGACTTCAATCGTGTCACCAATTTCAACACCTAACACGTTCAGCAGCTTTTGCTCTGCCCAAACTTCGCCTACTGCCGGCCCTTGCTGCGCATTTACTTTGCCTTGAGCATCTCGTACTAGCAGCTCACCTTTGAGTGGGTAGGCTTCACCAACGGCTTCTATTTCGGCGAGTTGCAAGGTGTCATTGGCAAATACCATAGAACCCATTTCAAGCTTGAGCGCCGAGCGCAGACCAAGCTCATTACTTTTAACAAAGATATCTTCGGCAATTGGTCTAGGAGATTGCAGTACACGATCAGCAGCAATAAAGGTCGAACTTTTGTTGATAATAGCCGCTTGGATTTGATGTGAAAAACCCGACAGCGAAAAAACTGTCGCCACCGCAAGCACTATCGCCAAGAAGATAATCGTCAATTCACCGCGTCTTAATTCATGCTTGAGCAAGCGCAGCGATTGGTTAACCCAAGTTTTAGCGCTACTCATTGACGGTTCTCTTTACGTTTTCATCAATGGCAGTAACAGCCTCTGTTGCCGAGCTGTTGGCGCTTTCGGTCAATGTGTCTTCAACAATAAGGCCGCTATCAACAATCACTTTACGATGACAACGATTAGCAAGCTTCTCATCGTGTGTCACTAAAATTAACGTGGTGCCATTTTGTTTATTCAAATCAAACAGCAACTCGGTGATGTGCAGGCCGGTTTTACTGTCGAGATTACCGGTTGGTTCATCGGCAAATAAAACTTCTGGTTGGGTAATGAAAGCACGAGCGATGGCAACGCGCTGCTGCTCCCCACCAGACATTTGTGAAGGAAAGTGATTAACGCGATCAGCTAAATCAACCTGTGCGAGCAACTCTTTTGCCCGTTGCTCAGCGTTAGGTAAGTTCGCTAGTTCAGCGGGCAGCATCACATTTTCAAGTGCTGTTAAACTGTTAACCAGCAAAAACTGTTGAAAAATAAAACCAACGTGCTTCGCCCTTACTGCGCTGCGCGCTTCTTCGTCCATGTTATGCAAGGTGTTGCCCATCAACTCAATACGACCGCTGCTGGGTAAGTCTAAACCGGCAAGTAAAGACAGTAATGTGGTTTTACCTGAGCCTGACGCACCAACGATGGCTAAGGTTTCACCCGCGCTAACCGCTAGATTTATGTCGGATAATAAGTCTAAAATATGATTTTCCAATGTCACTGACTTTGCTAAGTCACTGACCTTTAAAATAATGTCGGATTCTAACTTCATGTTTAAACGCGCTTTTAAAGTATTAATGATGTCACTGTTACTATGTCAAAGTTTCAGTGTGCTTGCTAATGCTCGTATTTTATTACTCGGTGATAGCCTTAGTGCAAGTTACGGAATGAAACAAAACCAAGGCTGGGTTTATTTGCTAAATCAACAACTAAAAACGAATAATGCTCCCTACCAGATCATCAATGCTAGCATAAGCGGCGAGACCACAGCAGGCGGTTTATCTCGCCTACCGGGAATTCTATCGAAACAAGAAGTCGATTATTTGCTGATAGAACTGGGCGGCAATGATGGCCTGCGCGGCTTTCCACCTAAGTTAATTAAGAATAATTTGTTACAAATTATCGACTTGGCAAAGCAAAAAAACATCACGGTTTTTCTAATGAACGTCAAGATCCCACCCAATTATGGACCACGCTATAACAAAATGTTTGGCCAAGTATTTGTCGACGTTGCTGAGCACGCCAATGTGCCATTGCTGCCTTTCTTTTTAAATACGATAGCGGTTCACCCTGAACTGATGCAAAACGACGGTATTCACCCCAACGTTGAAGCCCAGCCCAAAATCGTTGAGGTAATGGCAAACCAATTGGCTGAGATCATTACGACTAAGGCCAGCAACTAATGGAATTTATCTGGGTTTTATTTGCCTTTTTCTGTGGCCTTGGCGCTAAGTTAATTTCGCTACCCCCGTCAATTGGCTACTTGCTGGCTGGCTTTGTGCTCCATTTTATGGGTTTTGAAGCCGATGACTACCTGACTACACTGGCCGATTTAGGCATTACATTGATGCTATTCACCATTGGTCTAAAACTTAATGTGAAGGATCTTCTCAAACTCGAAGTCTGGGGAGGCGCCCTTTCTCATACCGCGCTTTGGTTAGTAAGCACAGTTGTGATGATAAAGCTGGTCGCCTTTGCCGGCCTTACCTACTTCGCCGCACTGGAACTGGAAATTGCGCTATTAATAGCATTTGCGCTGAGCTTTAGCAGCACGGTATGCATTGTTAAATTACTTGAAGAACAAGGGGAAATGCGTACCCGCCACGGCAAGCTTGCGGTTGGTATCTTGGTGATGCAGGACGTTGTCGCTGTGGCATTTTTAGTGGTAGCAACGGGCAAAACGCCAAGTATATGGGCACTTGGCTTAGTCGCATTGTTCCTTATCAAGCCTATCATGAACCGAATTATCACCGCGGTTGGCCATGGCGAGCTGATTCCGCTAACAGGGTTTTTCCTCGCTCTAGGCAGCTATGAATTATTTGAAGCTGTGAGCATTAAAGGTGATTTGGGCGCACTCATTGTCGGCATGCTGTTAGCAAGCCACCCGAAAGCTAGTGAGATCAATAAAGCCCTATTGAATTTTAAAGATTTATTCTTGATTGGCTTTTTCTTAATGATCGGCTTTACTGCCCTACCCACATGGGAAATGCTCGGCATTGCGTTGCTTATTTGTATAATGTTGCCAATCAAATTTGCACTCTTCTATGTGTTGCTTAGTAGCTTAAAGTTAAAAGCAAGACCTGCATTTTTATCAGCCATGCTTCTGACCAACTTTAGTGAATTCGGCTTAATTGTTGCGGCGTTGAGTGTTGATAATGGCTGGCTAAGCAAGGAATGGTTAGTTATTTTAGCACTCGCTGTTTCAATTTCCTTTGTCTTAACCAATGTCGTCTACCGATTCTCGGAACGCTTATTTGCCAAGCACAAAGCCACGTTAACTCAACTAGAGCGCACTAAGCGATTGCCTGAAGATATATTTGATCAACCTTGCGACTCACCTATTGTTGTCGTAGGTATGGGGCGTGTCGGCATGGGTGCATACCAAGCACTTGATCAACAAGTGGGCAATAAAGTTTGGGGATTAGATGCAGATCGAGGAAAAATTGATTGGTTAAAATCGACAGGCGCACAAGCCTTCTATGGTGACGCTGAATCTCGTGATTTTTGGGAAACTTTAGATTTGAATCAACTAGAGCTAGTAATGATTGCCGTGCCTTCTGTGCAAGATGTGATTAACATCACTACCCAATTAAAGGCTGTTAACTACCGTGGTCAAATTGCTGCCATTGCCCGTTTTGATGATGAACGAGAGGAGTTGCAAGCACTAGGTATTGATAAAGTGTTTAACTTCTACAATGAAGCTGGTGTCGGTTTCGCAGAAGAAAGTTTAGCAATGGTAAAAGTGCCACAGCCAGTCTGAGCCGATAATCGCTTAAGCTAAACAGAATATAGCGATAATAATAGTCAGGTTAAAGCCCTAACGCCATATCAAAACGTCATACAAAAACGTCCTTATAAAAAAAGCGGATAGTGACTAATCATCACTATCCGCTTTTCTCTTCAGTATTCTGATTGGCTGCTAAAAGCTCTAACAAGTAATCATTTTGTTAGAATTTAACGGTTGCGACCTAACTGATCATGGCTACTTACCCAGTGACCAGAAATCACCGCAGATTTCAGTGAAATATCACCTGCAAGTACTGTCGCAGCAACAATCTCAGCAAACTTATTTGCCTTACCTTTGCCCACACAGCCAAGCATTTGTAAACATTCGTTTTGCGTTGGTAAGCCAGTACCACCACCGAAAGTCGCAACAATTAACGAAGGTAACGTCACTGATAAATACAAGTCACCATTTTCCATTAACTGGTGTGATAACAAGCCAGCATGTGATTCAACTACATTAGCTTCGTCCTGACCCGTTGCAATAAACAACGACGCAATACCATTTGCGGAATGTGGGCCATTGTATGCTGCATTTGCCATCATTGCGCCAGTGTTTGCCATGACACAGCCATCAGCGAACTGCTTAGTACTAACTTTCATAATTTTTTGCAGCACTTCATCTTTAATCATGATTTCGGCAATAACTCGTTTACCGCGCGAATGGAGCATATTTAAGTGAGAGTGCTTTTTATCGGTATCCATGTTGCCAGACAATAAGTAGCGGCAAGAGAAAGGTGCATTAGCAATGATCCATTCACAAGCAGCTAGGGTTGCTTTACCCACCATGTTTTGGCCTGCAGCGTCACCTGTTGTGAAATTAAAGCGTAAGTAACGGAATCGAGAAATTGACCATTGTTGAATTTTTTCAAGCTTACCAACAGAAGTTGTTGTTTCGGCCACTTCCTTGATACTTAGAAAGTGATCATCAACCCATTGACCAAAGTCACGAGCTTCGCGTGCACTTTCAAAAATAAATGCTGGTGCTCGTTGCATAAAGCCTTCAACCACGGTGGTTTTGACACCACCACATTCGTTAAGCAAACGCATACCACGGCTATAGCTCGCCACTAAAGTTCCTTCAGTTGTCGCGAGTGGAATGAAGAATTCGCCTTGTGCGTGCTCACCATCAATTTGCACTGGGCCAGCAACACCAACAGGCATTTGCACAACCCCTATAAAATTCTCAATGTTGCCAGGTAACACATCTGTACTAATACTGTAGTTTCCTGTGTGCTCCATAACTGCACCGGTTTCTTGATGGATAAAGTCACGACGAACTTGCGCCATTTCATCTGTGTAATCATTTTCTGAATTACGTGGAATTTTTTTACTAACCATACTACCTTCCTTTGCTTAACTTATTGAATTTATGAAATATCTCAACCTTCATAGCAGCACCTAATGAGACGTCTTCTATAAAGTAAAAATCGTGTCATACACCCCAAGAGAGTATTTACTCTATTAATTACCCTTCTAACGTTAACGATCTTAAAAATTACCGACAAGTGATTTATTTTCGCCCAGACCTATTCCCTTTTTTATTTACCCTAACAAAGTTATGGAATACATTATAGAGATTTTGTTAAGAAAATATGATCATGGTGATGTTTGCCTTGTTGACCATTTCTAGAAAGTTAACAGGCCGATATGTGGTTAGAATTCACTGCAGATTTGGAAATCGGCGACAGAAATTACATTTATCGATTATGTTTTGGTGAGTTGGTCGTTATTTTAGGCTCGGCTGCTCTGGTAAAAACTTGGTAAACGCTAAACGAAAATCAGAGAAATTATTAAGAAGAGAATAATAGAAAGACATCAGTTAACTAATGTCATTTATAAAGCGATATGAATCAAATTTTGGATATAAAAAAACCGACTTGCGTCGGTTTTTTTAATTTGTGGCATCCCGTAGGGGATTCGAACCCCTGTTACCGCCGTGAAAGGGCGGTGTCCTAGGCCTCTAGACGAACGGGACACTGAAATCGCTTAACAAATTGTGTTAACACACTTTGTTAATTCAGCGCTTGTTGCTATTTACCTTTCAAGAAAAGTACCCTTCTCTTTCAATAGCAACCGCTTAGAAACTTTTTAGTTTGCATTACTCTAATTTAAATTAGTTTAATGCTCACTTGGTCAACTGCCTGACCTAGAAGGCAGCTCCCAGAATGTGGCATCCCGTAGGGGATTCGAACCCCTGTTACCGCCGTGAAAGGGCGG
>NZ_JBQRUO010000008.1:0-110125 GCF_053485855.1 Thalassotalea montiporae | reverse complement strand
GGGTAAAACCATGTTTTTCTGGGGTTGGTATATCTGGGCATAATAGCCTCCTCATTGAGATAAGGAGGTGTCCACTAAAACGGGGGAACTGCATTGTCCCTGTTAATGCGCTTGTTATGTGATTTTACTCATATAGATGCGATTGATATTTTTTCGCAACCTGATTCTTTTAATACATCCATGATTTTTCGGTTCTTTTTATGCTCGATATTTCTATCAATCATTAAAATAACTTTCCCCTTACAATCAAATGAATATTGTATGTATTGTTTGAGATCATCCACTACTTTTTTATCAATAAACAATCCTTCATTTTTTACTTCGATAATCAAATTATCATATTCGGTAGCATTCATAGAGTAGGCGTTTAAAAGTAGAAAAATTAACAAAACATATTTGAACACGCTTAACCTCAGAATCACATAACGCCTTACTAAAAGGCGGAAAATGCTTGGCTATACTTTGCGACGAAGGAGCACAAGCCAAGCGTTTTGCGTCCTTTTGAGTAACTTGTTAGGTGCGACTTAATCGCATTTGTTAATATCATCTCTAGTTAGGCCTACCACGCTAAGAACATCATCTAATGGGAGAGTATTTCGTTGATTTTGTACTGGCTTGCATCCTAGGTTTTTAGCTACTAATACTTGGCTGAGGGTTCCATTTATATAAACTCCAATTCCCAGTTCACATTGATTAGGCCACAAGTTTCTTGATTCATATCTATTTACTTTGCCTTCGAGACTCCGCTGTGATCCAGCATACCCCCTTAATATATGTGAATCTTCAATAGACCAATCTCCATCATTAGATCTAATAACTACGTGCAAATTGGGTTTGTCTACAATTTTAGGATTCGTGAGTTTGTATAACTCTGTAGAGTCTTTGCTATCCAATAGTCTTCTTTTGGTCTTCGGCACGTATTTCCCTTTGCATTTATTTTCTATGCTTAATAGCTCGATACCACGATAAAGCTATTTAAGCACCTAACGCTTAAATAAACGGCTAAAAATGCTTGGCTATACTTGTGAGCGCAGCGAACCAAGCCAAGCGTTTTTAGTCCGATTTAATTTTCTTGTTAGGCATACTTTGCAATTGAGCCTTGATGCCATTTGCAATGTGTTCTGATGGACCTAAAGGGATAATACAAAACTGAACATCACAAAAAGCATCTATAAAATTAATGCTTTCACCATTAGGTGTATCAATAGCCGCTTCGATGTGAAAATGAGTTAAATTTCCAATTTTGCTCTCGGTATGTTTTGTGGTCTCGTATGCATTTTGTAGATCCATGATGCTTTTATAATTGAATTTAGAAATTAGTAAATTGGTTTCTTCATCACACTTATAAAAAGATAATCTAGTGGGTTCATCATCTTCCCTTATTTGCAAAACACAGCTAGTTGGAACATCAATATTTTGCTCAAAGATGTTTACTTGGAAGTAATTATTTTTAGCAAAAGTAAAAAAAGGCAACAAAGATATTAGTAGCGAAGTTAATGTTTTCAATGAACTCTCCTTGTATGCCTAACGCCCCAATAAGCGGCGAATAATAGTTGGCTAAAATTGTGAACGAAGTGAACGCTGCCAACTGTTATGCGTCCGACTTGATTGGCTTGTTATACACTGCTTACTCTTTTATAACTACTTTTTTATTCGTAACGTCAGCAATGTTACCAGCGACTTCTTTTACAAAAGATAAATCTTTAAAATCAGATATTTTTTTGGGGTTTGCATTTAACATTTGTAATGTTAGGTCGTAAGTGTCAGTATCCCCCGAAAACACTCTAATTTGTATAGCTTCGATATCTGCAAAATTAACAAAACTTTTTTTATTTCTAGTTACTTTTTCACTTGGCACATCAAATATATATTTTTCGCCTATTAGGATGAATTTTAAACACGAGCATACTTGAGCAAAAACAATGCCTCCTAATAAACCAACAAATAAAAAACTTGGGTTCTCTATTACTAGTGAAGTAAAACTGCTTATTGAATCAACTGATGAAAAATCAGTATTGATAACACTTATCAAAAATGCAGAAAAGAAGATTCCCGACAGAATGAGACCAATAATTTCACTTTTTTTAGATCTGGTTAATTCTAGTCGTTTCGAATTTCTGGATACTTCGAATGGCTTCACCAATTCTCCTTAGGTGTATAACGCTTTAGTTAAACGGCTTGTAATGATTGGCTTGTGTTTTTGCGTCTTTTGCAAAAACCGAGACAAGCTTTACAAGTCCGATTGAACTACTTGTTATATTCTCAATTGTTCAAAACCGTTTTGATCGCTTTCTCCAAACGTTCTTCATCATCAGCTAGATGCTGGTAATCAGCGTAAGGCAATTGACCATCATTGAATTGTTTTTCGAAGAAGACTTTTAAGCGCCATTCGTCTGGCTCATCTTTTCCGAAATCAAAATCAATTCCACCAACTTCAGGGGTTTTAAATATATCTACACCTATACCATGTGTGCGATAAAACCAATTCGTTCCGGGAATTTGATTTCGCCCTCTATATTCTCGCCCCAAAATGTCTTTCGCATCATCCAGTTTATAGGAATGAAGCAAAACCTCTTTTGCCCATGCCATGACACCATGCCACAAAGGAATTAGATTTTTGATTAAATCTTCGTCTTTCACAAAACTTCCCTGAGAATATAACGCCCAAATAACGGGCTTAAAATTGTGGGCTAAACTTGAGCGAAGCGAAAAGAGCCCGCAGTTTTAAGTCCCAGTTAATTTGCTTGTTATGTAAATTCTTCTTACTTTAGCGAGGGTTGGGTTAAAAGCCAACCTTAGAAAGCATTTGAACCCAGCCTACCAGCAACTCGCCACCACAACACGCTAAACCTGAATTTTGAGCCGCTAACCATTCTGAAAAATAGAGCAAAATACTAACGGCGAAAAGCACATGAACGTGCAGATAAATTCAGAAAAGAGTGCTTTCTTTGATTAACTTTCATCCTTGAATTTGTGGTGGTACATAACGCCCCATTCAGGGGCTGATAATAGCTTGCTAAAATTGTGAAGCGAAGCGGAACCGAGCAAGCTATTAGCAGTCCCGTTACTGTAATGGCTTGTTAGCTTACCATTCAATCTGCTCTATAATTCTCCCAAATGACTCTACGCCACTTAATTTAATTCGCTGATTTGCTAAATTGTGAATTAACTGTTTGTCATCATACCACCTGAAATTGTCTTCAGTTTTATCTTCTATGTTTTTTACAAATACTTTAATGCAGCTACTCTCATAATCAGAGCCACAATTCTTAGTTTTTGTTACAACGTACTCACTCGACCAATTAGTACTCGAAAAGTAGTAACTGGCAAGAATAAAGTTAGGAGCTAGATAAACATAAAATACGCCGTATAAAAATATTGGCGAAATTAAGTAATAAAACCAATTTTTCTTAAGCTCAGTTTTCAGTAAATTCTGGATATGTTTTCTGTACTTTTCATCTTTTTTATATTTGGTTATAACAAAAATGTATACAGAAATAACCAATATCGGAATAAACCACCAATTGAAAAAAATAGATATAGAGTTATTTATAAATGGAGGGTCTACGCTATCTAACCAAGTAAATGCGATAACAGGCCAAATCAGAACTATAAATAAAACATTGCTTAATTTATCAAATTTACTCATAGGTAAGCTAACAGTTTATTAGAAGGCAAATTGCGCGCTTTCCACAATTCCCTTCAACACTTTATTAATTGATGTTTACTTTAATTGAAAGGACTTTTCAATACTAGTCAACAACTTAACAAATGCGATAAAACATATGTTTGTTAAAAGCGTGCAATTTGCGCGCTTTCAACGCGGAAAGGAGGATTTACTGTAATCTGTATTTATATACATGTAGAAATTAAAAAATGTTTGTCTTTATGGCTTTTGAGAGAAAAGGTGAATATGTGTCGTTTTAGTTGCCCCACTTTATTACTTAATGGCTGCTTATCACCAAGATAAACAGCCAGTTACATAAAGAGTCATAAATTTTCTTATTGGGGTTGAATATTATATCAGCCGATAGATCGAGTACGAGCTTTTGTAGGTTGTTGCTGTTGTGTGCTTTGAACTCGCTTCAACCCAATAGGTAATAACTGCGGCACCCGTTCCATATAGTCGGCGTAGGCTTTGCCAAATCTCGCCAATAAGTCACGCTCTTCATAACCAATGCCGATAAACACATAAATAGAGAACAAGCTTGCTGCAACTAGATGGCCGACTGTCATTTCAGGGGTTGACCAGAACACAATCAACATCCCCAGATACATAGGGTGGCGAGAGACTTTATACAAAGATGGTGTTTTAAAATCTTCCTCTACCATAGGCTTCCCTTTATAGGCATACCAAGCCTGAGCTATCCCAAAAAGTTGCGTGTGGCTGATCATAAAGGTTGACCACAACACCAAACTTGCACCTGCGAAGAAGCTAAGTTGCAGCACAACCGAGGCCATTCCTGTGGCTTGCCAAACCATAATGTCGATAGGTTGCCATGCCAAATAAAACCAGATAAGCACGAAGCAAGTTGCCAGCATAAATACGCTGCGCTCCAACGACGAGGGTATCCATTTTAAGATAAGTTTTTTAAACCCTGATCTGGCCATCACACTATGTTGTATACCAAAGGCAACAATCAACAAGGCATTAGCTATCACTGCGGGTAACAATGGAATATTGCCTAAAACTGGGCCACTTCCTACCGTTTTAATGATTTCCGGCAGGGGTAAATAATAGCTAAAGAATGGTCCGCCTAAGAAGACCAGTAGATACGTAAACACACACCAAAACAGCAAATATATGGCCGCGCTAATAGCAAGTTGTAATGTTTTCATGGAATCATCCTAATTTAAAGTTATGTGTCGGTTTCTGCATCAGTCAGTTTATTGCCAAGTATCAACCCTGATACTTGGTTTGCATTCTTAATCCAATCACCAATAAGCCGAAGAACACCAAATAGGCAATCCCCTCAGTACTGAATGTCAAAGCACTTAATTTCAAAATACTCAATTTCAAATAAGAGATTATTGGTAGCAACACGTTTGCTAGTGCAGCTTGAGTGACAGGACAGAAAGAGACCGCTGAAACAATGAAGAGCACGCACAGCCCTAAGAAGTATTGCGAATACCTCTTTGCAGTAGCGTGTGATTGCCCTTGAGGTTTTGCCGATTCTTTTTTTACCGAACTTTGTACCGTGTTTATTTGCTTAGCCATCGTCTTTTTCCCGTTCCGTTATTGGACGAAACCAAGCTTAATGACAGCGGTTATGAAGGTACAATTATTAAAATTAATTGCCCTATAAGAATTGCTTTAATACTAGTAAATACAATGTATTAGTGTCTGTGTACGAGCAAAAGAATAATTTTCTCGAAGCTTACAAATTCACAAATGACGAGGAGCATTCTGTTGCAGATGCTCAATAACTTGTTTTTGTAATGCCGACATGTAACGGTTTTTCACATAACAGAGAATGACTGGGCTGGTGACGGCTTTCGCGTGGGTAACAATCTCGAAATCATCACTGTCTTTAATAATATGCTCAGACACCACAGCTTCACCAAACCCAAGGCGAACACCATCTATCAGCCCGTAGACGTCATCATAAAAACAGCGGTCGAACTCAAAGTCCGCCATTCCTTGGGTGTCAAAAAAGTTGTAGGTGGTAACATCATGCGCATCATGATCTAGAAAAATAGGCGGATCCAATCGATGTTCGCTGGCCTTATTACGTATATGTACCAAGGTTTCGTGGCCTAGTAACTCAAATTGCAAACGCGGGTCAGTGAATTCGGCATCCACAACAATAAAATCAACTTCTCCGGACAACAGCAAAGGAGGTAATTCACGCAGCTCTCTGGAAAAGAACTCCACCTTCAGTTGATGGGGGGAATTAATCAAAGGCAATAATGATGGCATGATCACCGAACGCATCACTGAACTGAACGCCCCGACGCGAATAATGCCGTTAGCGATGGCGCTACGGCCAGTCACCTGATTCAACACATCTTGCTCGCGTGCCTGCAAGTCCGACACATATTCAAAAAGTGCCTTCCCCTGCTCTGTCAAACCAATGCCTTCAGGACTGCGGATCAGTAAATTGGTGCCCAGCTCCTGCTCCAACTTAAGCACCCGTTGTGACAAGGCTGATTGGGTAATAAACAAGTTGTCGGCCGCCTGACAAAAGCTCTTGTCTAATGCCACCTGATAAAACGCATTCAATCGATCGGTATTAAGTTTCATAGTATCTAAATACAGGAGAAAGACGGAAATATACGCACTTAGAAAGTTTAGTTGAACCAAGAAGCTCAAGCCAATTTAGAGCACGCTGCTAGAGCGAGACGAGCGTCGGTAGCATTAGTTCAGGTTAGGTTAAGCAAGCTTTGCTAACGTGAATTGCTAGATTAAGTCGCTAACCTGAGTTGCGAATATAGCAGGTAAACTTTATTAACTGGAATCATTAATGATACAAAAGATAGTGCTATCACTTTTACTTTTTACGGCGTTTTTCAACGTAAATGCAGTCGCGAATCAGCAGGCGTTGAGCATTGACCGCCTGATTCCCGAAAATTTTGAGCTGGCCTACCCCAATGAACAAAATCGTCAGCCTCGCAAAAGTGACTTTGCGGTTATCAACTATGCTTTGATGAGTAACCAAGCTGGCGAACGCTGGGCCGTGGTTACGGTCAGAAATTTAGCGAGCGGATGGCGAATGCTAGATCAAAAACATTTACTGGCGTTAACGGCAAATGGTGAGCGAATTAACCCTATAGATGTCGAGCAACATTTTAAAGCTGGAGAAACTCTGTCATTAACCATTAATTTTGGCGAGCATAAGTTTCCAATACTCTCGATTTATTCTAGAGCTAACTGATACAAGTAAATACAATTTAGCGCGGGTTAACACAGCGACATTCTGACAAAGCCAAATGGTAGGTATAGTCAATGTCAAACGTATACCTACCACAGAGTTATTAAACGGATTTATAAACCAAACTTTGCTAATGCTTGTTTGGCAATGGGCACGCCGTATTCCTGAACAAAGTGCCCTGCTTCGTCGAGCTTCATGGGCTCTGGACAGCCCTTAATAAACGACCTTAATACTTCCATAGATTTTTCACCTAACACGGCATCTCGCATACCAATTGCCATAAAGCTTTGCCCTTGCCACTCGTTAGACCAAAATGATCGAGCACGCGTTGTTATATCAATAGCTGGCATATCTGGGTCTACTGGCACGAGCTGCGGAAAACGTCGCACTCCTGCTTTGTAGCTATTGTCCGGGTATGGAGCATCGTAAGCAACAACATCCAGCATATTCATTGCACTGCCGGCATCTGTCGCAATTAAGCCACCAACTGGAATTTCTGGTGCACTGGCACAAAATCCTCGCCAGCGGTAAAAGCCCTCTGTTGCACCGTCACCTGCGGGCAAGCCGGTATTCATCACTAGTAAATTATCAAAGCGAGCGGCCATATCCATGGGTAAGGTTAAGCCTAAAATCCCGCCCCAGTCTTGGCAGACTAAGGTGATATTTTTCAAATCTAAGCGCTCAATCAATCGCATTAAGCTGTTTCGGTGAAATTCAAAGGTGTATGTATCATCATCAACAGGTTTATCAGAGCGACCAAATCCATAAAGATCAGGCGCGACAACACGATAACCCGCTTCAGTGAACACAGGGATCATTTTACGATACAAATAACTCCAACTTGGCTCACCGTGCAAACAAAGAAAAGTGGCTTTGGCATCTTTGCTACCTTCATCAATATAAGCCATGCGAAGCGTTTCATAACCTTCTAAATCGTCAACATAATTAGGCTGGTATGGAAAGGCTGGAAGTAATGAAAATCTTTCTTCAGGCGTTCTCAGTGCAACTATCGGCATACTCGATTCCTTATTCTTATTTTTCACGTTTATGAGATTAGTAAATAAATATACTTTGTGGCTGTTTGTTTTATAGTCAGCGATATTAATCTAACCAACCACCAACGGCTTGTATAGGCTTAGGGTCAAATCGCTTGGAAAGCCATACAACAATTGCTTTTTCGGTTGATTCAAACTTACCGCTGTTAGGAATTGGCAAACTCGTCGTCAACTGAGTATTACTGACTTTGACACTGGATTGCTGATAATCAATCACAACAAAATCATGTGGCAATGCCTTGCCTCTATTTTCACCACGAGTAACACGCGTTAATTGATCAAACCCAAGAATCGCAACATGTACCTGAATATATGGTGGTAGGGCTTGCTCAGCGTCAAAGGTTAGTGTTACTTGTTGTTCATCAATTTCGGCACTAAGCTCGCCAACGACTAACGCATTATCTATCGGTAATTCTTGGCGGTAAAACCAACCATTCCACCCTTTGCCGTTAACCACAAAACCTGGGGTAGCGATGTTTTGTGTGTGACCAAGGCGCTGGTAATTTTGCTGACGTTTAGTAAAAACGCGAAAGGCGTAAGGATCTTTCCAACCAATATAGTCCCAATAATCGACATGAAGATTAATTGGAATAAACTGCTCAAACAGGCGTTTGTCAGTTTTAAATTGACTAAGCCACTTTTCTGCTGGAGGACAGCTACTGCAACCTTGAGAGCTATATACTTCTACTAAGTTAACTTGGTGCTTGGGACTAACAAAGGTTTGAGAAAACGTGCCAAAGGAAAGTAACAGGCACAGATAGGAAAACGTTAAGGTAACTGCACTTGGTATTGGTAGTAACTTCATCGCATTGAGTTTGTTAACGGGCTGTCTTAGTTAAGAAACGGCCAACGACAATAAAATTTCTTTTTACGCACAAGGGTAGTTTGTTAAAGCACTACTTATTTTTAGATACCTTGCTGTTTCTGTTGCTAAGCACTCTTTTGCTAACCACTCTGTTGCTATTCAGACTATTGCTATTCAGTCTATTACTGTTCATAGAAGGCACTCGCGCTGGCTGTAGACTTGGGCGTAATCGCCATTTAGGTTTTATCGGTGTCAGTGGGTGTACGCGTTTTTTCGCGACAATCACGTAAATACTACCAATAGCGGGAAAATAAGCTTGTGCGATTTTTTGCCATGCTTGTTTTATTTTACCCTGTGGCAAAGGTTGCTCATTGCCACCAGCATCTGTTGCTGGTTTAGCAGTTTCTTGTTTTACGGCTGTTTGATTATCTGCAGAGGCTTGCCCAGCTAGTGTTGAATGCAGTAAACGCGTATCTTCCAAAATCTCAAAGCCCATCAACTCAAGCCAATCTTTAACCCGCATCGGGGTAAAAAAGTGCTCTCGCCAAGGCATTTGTTTACGGCGATATGGCAGTATTTTATTTAATCCGGCAAAACTTATAGGGTTGTAACCAGTAATCACCATGTAGCCATTGGGAATTAGTACCCTACTCGCTTCCCTAAGCACATGGTGCGGATCAACGCTAAACTCTAATGCATGCCCCAGTAAACACACATCTACGCTGTGTTCGATAAACGGCAAGTCATCAATATCAGCAATTACAGAACTATTATGGCGACAATGAGCGACGGTGATTTGATGCTTAATGGGTGATAAGTGGGTATCTAAAGCGCCACTCAATGCCCCTATTTTCATCAGATGATAACCAAAGAATTTCGCAGTCCACGGCGCGATTGTTTGATTAATCGCATCAAGTATCACATTGCCCATCGGCAAAGACTGCCAGCTTTGCGGTGAACTCGGTTCTCGGTAGGCTAAAGCCGATTTCATCGTTATCTATTACTCCAACAGCTATTTTCACCCATGACTACTACTCGTTATTTTTATGCAAACGACTTAATTTATACCAATTGAATTAATTAGTTGAACAATTATGGCGTAGAAAAAAGGTTCATAAACAAGGCGTTATTTTTTGGTAACTAGTTGTTCTAATTTCAAAAATAACAACGAAGTTTATGAGCGTTTTAGCCAGCCAGAATGATCAAGTATTTATTGAAATTGGTATTAGTTATACTAGCCAACAATTGGGCACATTTAGCGAATTAAACAACTCTATGACTATTAATATAACGGCGATTCATGCATTTAACGACAATTATATTTGGGCGATTACACAAGAAAATGAACCTGAACTAACACTTGTTGATCCCGGCCAAGCTAAACCTTGCATAGACTACATCGAAGCTAACGACCTGAAACTGACCAATATATTGATTACTCATCATCATGGTGATCATGTTGGCGCTGTTAAAGCGCTTGTTGCGCAATATGGTAACGACATCAATGTTTATGGCCCTGCCACTGAAAATATTCCCCTTTGTCGTTATCCATTAACCGAGGGCGATAGAGTCAATATCGATAAGCCTCAACTGAGTTTTCAAGTGCTTGATGTTCCAGGTCACACCGCAGGCCATATTGTTTACGTTAACGACGATGTTCTTTTTTGTGGCGATACATTATTTAGTGGCGGTTGTGGCCGTTTATTTGAAGGTACGCCTGCGCAAATGCACCACTCGCTTGCCAAGCTTAAACAATTGCCACCAACAACAACTGTGTACTGTGCGCACGAATACACCTTAGCCAATTTAGCGTTTGCGCAAGCCGTTGAGCCAAATAATGCAGAACTCAATGAATATGTAGAAACCGCTAAGCAATTAAGAGCACAGCAAATAGCTACCATACCCACCACAATGGCAAGAGAATTGGCAATTAATCCTTTTTTACGTGCTGACCAAGCTGAAGTTCAGCAGAGCGCACAATCATACACAGGCGAAACACTTTGTAATGAAGTTGACGTGTTCGCTGCGGTTCGACGCTGGAAAGATGAATTTTAGCGACGATTCATGAAATTTAATAACAACTTGAATTAGTTATTCAAACCAGTAGAATTCGGTTAGTTTTTGTCAAAATAAGCGTCTATGAAGCAGTTAACACTTTCAATATCAGCCTCTTTACTATTGCTCGGCTGTCAAACCACACAGCAAGAGCAATCATCTGATTTAATCGCCGCCAATGAATACATCGCGACTCCGGTTGAAATCAATCAAGCATTAATGGCTGATGAATCCATAGACGTTATTCATCCTGTAGCTGACGTTGATATTAATTTAGCGGATGATGACATCCATATCTCGGATGATATTTGGCAACATATTCAACAACAAATTACGTTCGATATCCCTCAAAACAAGCGTGTTGTTGTACAGCGCAACTGGTATGCAAAACACCAAAGCTATTTAGATCGCGTTGCAAAGCGCGCAGAGCCATTTTTGCACTACATAGTGCAAGAGCTTGAAAAAAACGATATGCCAATTGAAATGGCATTGTTGCCAATTGTTGAAAGTGCCTTTGACCCGTTTGCCTACTCTCACGGTCGAGCATCGGGCATGTGGCAATTTGTACCCGGTACAGGTAAACGCTTTGGCATGAAGCAAAATTGGTGGTACGACGGCAGACGCGACGTAATTGCCTCAACCGATGGTGCAATCAAATACCTTAAATACCTTCATAAATATTTTGACGGTGACTGGTTATTAGCCCTTGCTGCCTACAACTCAGGTGAAGGTCGAGTCAAACGTGCAATGAAAGCTAATGCGCGTAAGAACAAGCCAACTGACTTTTGGTCGCTTGACTTACCTAAAGAAACTCGCGCTTACGTGCCCAAATTGCTAGCACTGGCTGATATTGTCAAGCGTCCTGATGACTTCGGTTTAAACTTATACAAAATTAACAACAACCAAGTCATTTCAACGGTTGATATTAAATCGCAGCTCGATTTAGCCAAAGCCGCACGATTAGCAGATTTATCTCTTGCTGAATTTCAACGACTAAACCCAGGTTTTAATCGTTGGGCAACCGATCCAGACGGTCCACATTATGTGGTTGTACCAACCGCAAAAGTTGAAGCATTTGAAACAGGTTTAGCAAAACTGACCGATAAAGAGCGTTTGTCTTGGCAGCGTTATCAGATCAAATCAGGTGACAGCTTAATTCGTATCGCCAAGAAGTTTCATACCACACCAGAGCTGATCCGCAGAGTTAACAGCATTAAAGGCAATAATATTCGCGCAGGTAAACATTTGCTGATCCCTGTCGCGGCGCAAGCGCTTGATAACTACATTTTGTCGCAAGAACAGCGTTTAACCAAAACCCAGCAGCGCAAACGTACTGGCATCAAAACCTACCACAAGGTGAAATCAGGCGACACACTTTGGGATATTAGCCGCTTATACAATGTTTCTACCAAGAGCATTGCGAAGTGGAATGGTATGGCACCGCGTGACTACATTAAACCAGGTCAAAAGCTCGTGATTTGGCAAAAAAGTGGATTAAAGCAATCAGCCGGTAAACCTGCTGAACAGGTTGTCATGCGCAATATTACCTACAAGGTGCGTCGTGGTGACTCATTTGCCCGTATTGCGAATAAGTTTAACGTGTCCATTAAAGATATTGAGCGTTGGAACAGCTTAAGCCGCAAAAACTACTTACAACCAGGCCAAATGCTGAAATTGTCTGTTGACGTTACCAACAGCATATAGGCACAAATAGCTTTGGCTTACACGATTAAGCCTCAAAAAATTAATATGATTAAAACGGCTCCTTAAGGAGCCGTTTTTCACTGAGCTAATGCATTGTGGTTTTGGCTTCTAATTTAATTGGTACAAATGACAAACACTTGAAAATCAGATGATAGATACCACCCTGCTCGCCGTTTTTATTCCAACCATTTTTTTCGTTAGCATCACACCTGGCATGTGTATGACCTTAGCGATGACGCTGGGCATGTCTATAGGCGTCAGGCGCACGCTATTTATGATGTTTGGTGAGCTATTGGGCGTTGCTAGCGTTGCCATTGCTGCTGTAATGGGGGTTGCGGCGGTAATGCTTAACTACCCCAGCGCATTCGCCGCCCTAAAAATTATCGGTGGCATTTATTTAGCGTATATCGGTATTAACATGTGGCGTTCGAAAGGCAAGCTTGCCATTAGTAAGGACGACAATGTGGAAAGACAGCCGCTACAACTTTTTTCACAAGGCTTTGTCACCGCCATAGCAAACCCCAAAGGCTGGGCATTTATGGTTTCCTTACTACCGCCTTTTATTAACCAATCAATGCCACTGGCACCGCAGCTAAGCTTTCTGGTCGCCATTATTTTATTTTCAGAGTTTATTTGCATGATGCTTTATGCAACTGGTGGGAAAACCATAGGTAAGTTACTCACCTCGCAGGGCAACGTGAAATTACTCAATAGAATTTCAGGTGGGTTAATGCTTTGTGTCGCACTATGGCTATTTGCTGGCTAGCAGCCTTTTACAAAAGTGATGTATAAAAGTAATGGATAGAAGTCATGGATAAAATCCATCAATAGCTGTCATGATTAGCAGCTAAGCTGTAAGACTATCCCCGAAGATTACAATAAATCTTCAGGTATGGCGTTGAAACTTTGAAAACTTTGCACGGTAAAACTAACTGTTTGCGTCTCGCCAATGGCCGATTCAAGCGTTAACCACACTCGCCATGTCATTTGTGCTTGTGCGCAGCTACCGAACATGGTGTGCGCCGCCCAGCCATCATCACTTACCTGTTTGAAAAACAATGGGATTTTACCCATATACATATCTTCGCCAGCCATGTGTGCGCTAGTCACTGATAGCTCGTTTGGTAGCGCCAAGAGGTGCATCTCAAACGGCGTTTCAGCAACTAAGAATTTAGTGTTAAAACCTAGCTTAACCTCGCCAAACTGAGTGGATAATTGACAACTAGATTGACCATAAATGCAGCCAACCTCTTGGCTAATATCTATGCGATTGCCGCTTGGTTTACAGCCAAATAAAGAGAATAAAAACAAAATGATATAAGTGTATTTTTTCGTCACAACACTGCCGTTTCACGGTCGATAAAATGGTATTTTACTGGCATTTTTATTGATTATGGCGGATATCTCAGTTTTTTTTTGATTTAGAACAGGTTTTACCCGTAACGCTAATGACTTTTTGGGGGTAACTCTTTAATATGCGCACGGGTTGGAGAACCGCTGGTGACTCACAAAATTTGGTCTATAACTTAAGGTTAGCTTTAAGTGAGATCGTTTTGCGGGCCATTAGGCGCAATCCACGTTCTGTTAATGAATAACTAAAAACTGCGGAAACCATAACATGAGTCAAAGTAATACAGCAGCAGTAGACTACAACATGAAAGTTGTACGTCAATTTACTGTGATGACTGTCATTTGGGGGTTTGTAGGTACGCTAGTTGGTGTCTTAATTGCAGCTCAATTAATTTGGCCTGCGCTAAATTTCGATACTCCTTGGCTAACCTACTCCCGTTTACGTCCACTGCACACCAATGCGGTAATCTTCGCTTTTGGTACTAGTGCACTTTTCGCTACATCTTACTATGTTGTACAACGTACTTGTAAAACAGCATTGTTTGGTGGCAGCTTAGCATCGTTCACCTTCTGGGGTTGGCAGGCAATTATCCTTGCTGCCGTAATCACCCTACCGTTAGGTTACACTTCAAGTAAGGAATACGCTGAATTAGAATGGCCGATTGATATTGCTATCACGGTAGTTTGGGTAAGCTATGCAATTGTATTCTTTGGTACTGTAATCAAACGAACGACCTCGCACATCTACGTTGCGAACTGGTTCTTCGGTGGCTTCATCATTACCGTTGCGGTATTGCACATTGGTAACAGCATGGCAATTCCAATTTCTGGTATGAAGTCTTACTCGATTTACTCCGGTGCAATCGATGCAATGATGCAATGGTGGTACGGTCACAACGCTGTAGGCTTCCTATTAACAGCAGGTTTCCTTGGTATGATGTACTACTTCGTACCTAAGCAAGCAGAACGTCCAGTTTACTCTTACCGTTTATCTATTGTTCACTTCTGGGCACTAGTATCGCTATACATTTGGGCAGGCCCTCACCACTTACACTACACAGCACTTCCTGACTGGGCACAAAGCTTAGGTATGGTAATGTCTGTTGTATTATTCCTTCCTTCTTGGGGTGGTATGATCAACGGTATCATGACGTTGTCTGGTGCATGGCACAAGCTACGTAATGACCCTATTCTTCGTTTCCTAATCGTTTCATTGTCTTTCTACGGTATGTCTACTTTTGAAGGCCCAATGATGGCGATTAAATCTGTAAACGCACTATCTCACTACACTGACTGGACTGTTGGTCACGTTCACTCAGGTGCGTTAGGTTGGGTTGCAATGGTTTCAATTGGTGCAATGTACCACTTAATTCCAGTGTTATTTAGCCAAGAGCGTATGTACAGCGTTCGCTTAATCAACATCCACTTCTGGATGCACACTGCGGGTATCGTTTTATACATCGTAGCAATGTGGATTTCAGGTGTAATGCAAGGCTTAATGTGGCGTGCAGTTAATACTGACGGTACGTTAACTTATAGCTTTGTTGAAAGCTTAACGGCTTCTTACCCATTCTACTTTATGCGTTTCTTAGGTGGTGTATTGGTTGTAGCTGGTTTCGGTATCATGATCTACAACATGTTAAAAACCATAGGTGCTGAAAACGGCAGCCTTAAGAAAGTTGAAGCAGCTTAAGGAGCGTTATCATGGCTAATAATATGCAAAACAAGCACGAAAAAGTTGAAAAGCACGTTGGCTGGTTCTTCATCTTTACGATTATGGCGATCAGTATTGGTGGTTTAGTGGAAATTACCCCACTATTCTTCCAAAAAGAAACAACGACGCCGGTAACTAACTTACGTCCATACACTGCGCTAGAAATGGAAGGTCGTGACATTTACATCCGTGAAGGTTGTAACGTATGTCACAGTCAAATGATCCGTCCTTTCCGCGCAGAAACTGAACGCTACGGTCACTACTCAGTTGCTGGTGAGCACGTATGGGAGCATCCGTTCCTATGGGGTTCTAAGCGTACTGGTCCTGATTTAGCGCGCGTTGGTGGCCGTTACAGTGATGACTGGCATCGTGCTCACTTAATCGACCCACGCTCGGTAGTGCCAGAGTCAAACATGCCATCATTCAGATGGTTAGAAGAGAACACGTTAGACGGCAAGCTAACTGCGAAGAAGTTAGAAACGTTCAACATGTTAACTCGTAACCGTGGCCATAAAGATGAAAATGGCAACCCTATTCCACTTTACTCAGCTGAAGACATCGCAAATGCACGTTCTGACGTACAAGGTAAAACGGAAATGGAAGCTATCATCGCTTACCTTCAGTCGTTAGGTCACGCATTGAAGTAATCACCATGGACTATGGAACACTAAGAGGGTTAATTGCCCTTCTAATATTGGCACTTTTTATCATCATTGTGGTCTGGGCTTACAGCAAGAGTCGCAAATCGTCTTTTGACCAAGCAGCGAACTCTATTTTCGAAGAAGACCACAAAGATGAGGTAAACAAACAGGAGACTAATAAATAATGTCTAGCTTCTGGAGTATTTGGATTACAGTTCTTTCACTAGGAACATTAGTAGGTTGTTACCTATTATTACGCTGGTGTTTAAAGAACTTCGCTGGTGTCCCTGAAGGCGAATCAATGGGACACGAATTTGATGGTATCGAAGAATTAAACAACCCACTTCCTAAGTGGTGGTCGACATTCTTCCTAATTACTATCATTTGGGGCTTCGGCTACTTACTTTTCTACCCAGGTTTAGGTAACTGGCAAGGTCTTTTTGGCTGGAAGTCATCTAACCAAGGTATTATGAGCATCGAAGAGTCAAAAGCGTTAACTGCTGCTAACTTAAAGTCAGATTCTGGTGTACTTAACCAGTACGACCGTGAAGTAGCGCAAGCTGACGAAAAATACGGCCCAATCTTTGAAGCATACGCAGCGCGTAGCATTGAAGATTTAGCTGGTGACGAAGAAGCACGTAAAGTAGGTCAACGTTTGTTCCTACAAAACTGTGCACAATGTCACGGCTCTGACGCACGCGGTACAACTGGCTTCCCTAACCTAACGGACAACGATTGGTTATACGGCGGCACACCAGCTGACATCAAGCACTCATTAATCCACGGCCGTAAGGCTAATGGTATGATGGCTTGGAAATCAGCACTAGGTGGTGAGCAAGGTGTTAAAGAAATGGCAGCTTACGTATTAAGCTTGAGTGGCCGTGAAGTTAACGCTGAAGACGCAGCAAAAGCAGCGCCTAAGTTCGCAATGTGTGCGGCATGTCACGGTCCAGAAGGTCAAGGCAGCAATGCTATGGGTATCGCACTTGGTGCACCTGCCCTTAACGACAACATCTGGTTATACGGTGGCTCACAAAAAGCCGTTGAAGAATCTATTCGCAATGGCCGTGCCGGTGTAATGCCAGCTTGGTTGGATATCCTAGGCGAAGAGAAAATTCACGTTATCAGTGCTTACGTTTACAGCTTATCTAATAAGTAATCATTAAACACAAGTTTCATTTTAAAAACGCCTTGCTAAGCAATTAGCAAGGCGTTTTTTTATGCCCTATTAATGCCCACACTCCTAGCCTTTTATTTAAAAGGGCTTTCAACACCTAACCGTTTTTCACCAGAACGTTTTCATAGGAGCTACATAGATTACTCGCAAACCTAAGTCACTCTTTTTATAGATGTTGCTCATGAAATTGCGCGGTTAGATTTTATTGACCCAGATCTTAAATTTTCGATTAAATCGTAGAGACCGACGATGAAAAACGCTACAATATTGTCCTTATTTGTCGTAACTAGACTGTAGAATAAATTAATGAAAACTCCTTGGTATAAAGAACCGTGGGCTTGGTTAGTCTTTTTCCTACCTTTATCTGCGGTGATCGCAGGTATCACTACCGTGATTATTGCAAACACCGACCCCGATGACTTAGTGGTAGGTGACTACTATAAAAAGGGTAAGGCAATTAATATTGAGGTGTCTAAAGTTAAGCTTGCTCAAAAACTTGGCATGAAATTCGGCTTAAAACTTTCTGATAATGAATTAGTTATTCGCCCACTCGGCATTGAAAAAGAATTTCCAGTCATTAATGCCAATTTCTATCACCCAACGCTAGAAGAAAGAGATTTTTACTTAGCGCTAACGCCTGACGGCAATGGTGATTTCAGACACCGCTTTGAAGAAGCAGTATCTGGCAAGTGGCGTGTTACCCTATCATCTTTTGAAAACAACTGGAAAGTGCAAGCAACAGTTGCATTACCACAAGAAGAATTCATTGAGTTAATACCAAACCCAGCACAAGCTCAATAATAACGTACACATGTCAGATCCTTGCTTTCATTGCGGCGAGCCCATTCCTAAGGGTATTTCGCTATTTGTGACGATTGATCAGCAATCACAAGCCATGTGTTGTGCTGGTTGTCAGGCGGTTGCCGAAACTATCGTTGAAAATAACCTTACCGACTACTACAAGTTTCGCACCGAAAATGCCCCCAAAGGTACGGCACTAGTACCAGAGCAGTTGAAACGAAATCAACTGCTCGATGATGATAATCTCCAGCATGAATTTACACATCAAGACGGTAATACTCGAGAAACCATCTTAACGGTTGATGGCATTAGCTGTGCCGCGTGTGCGTGGCTGATCGAAATGAAGCTAGAGCAAATTAGTGGTGTCAGTAACATTTCGGTTAATGCCACCACCCAACGTGCCTCGGTTCACTGGCAAAATGATCACATTAAGCTCAGTAAGATTATAGAACAAATTGAACGACTTGGTTATCATGCCCTGCCCTTTAAAGCGAGCGATGCTGAGCAACAAAACTTAGCGCAAAGCAAAACGTTTATTAAACGCTTAGGCATTTCTGGCATTTTAATGATGCAAGTGATGATGATTGCCGTTGGTTTATATTTCGGTGCGTTCTCTGATATGTCAGAGCACAATCTAGTGTATCTTCGCTACACCAGCTTACTGCTGACCACGCCTATTATTTTCTATGGTGCGCTGCCATTTTATACCGGCGCTATTAATGCGTTGAAATCAAAACGCTTATCAATGGATGTGCCCGTATCTATCGCCATACTGCTGGCCTTTTTTGCCAGTGCGTGGGCGACCATTAGTCAGCAAGGTGAGGTTTATTTTGAATCTGTCTCCATGTTCACCTTTTTACTGCTCATTGGTAAGTTTTTAGAGTTTCGCGCTCGCTCTCGTGCCGCGCAAGTCTCTGCCAATTTATTGAAACTCATGCCAATGACGGCGACTAAACTCGTCAACGATATAGAACAGTATGTTGCTGCTAAATCATTAGCAATTGGCGATAAAGTGATGATTAAGCCGGGCGAAACCGTACCGGCAGACTGTGTTATTGAACACGGCGATAGCCACTTTAACGAGGCCATGCTCTCTGGTGAACAGCGTCCTGTGGCGAAAAAAATTGGTGACAATATATTTGCCGGTACTATTAATGGCGATGGCAATCTAGTTGCCAATGTTGTACAACCGGGTAGTGATACCTTTTTAAGCCAACTGATCCGATTAAGCGAGTCTTCGCAAGCGCACAAGCCTAAAATCGCCCAACTTTCCGATAAAATCGCTCAGTATTTTGTTGCTATTATTTTACTAACCGCGATAGGCACCGCACTATACTGGCAGCAACATATGCCAAGTGAAGCGTTCTGGATCACGCTTTCCGTGTTAGTTGCTACCTGCCCTTGTGCATTATCGCTTGCCACGCCAACCGCGCTCACTTGCGGCACTACGCGCCTTAATCGTGATGGCATTATGATCAAATCAGGCCATGTGATGGAAACGATTCCAGAAGTTGACACCTACGCGTTTGATAAAACCGGTACGCTCACTCAAGGTGAGTTTCAAGTAACCCAGCTTAAGCGCTTTGATGAAAACTATAGTGAACAGCAACTATTAACCTTGGTAGCAGCGCTGGAAGCTCATTCTCAACACCCACTTGCTAAAGCATTTACCCAGTATCGCGACTTTGCGATTAACGCAACTGAGATTAAAGTACATCCAGGGCTCGGTGTTACAGGCCGAGTAGATAACGATGAAATTTCACTGGGTAAAGTCAGTTGGTTAATTACCGACAGCAGTCAGGCAAAACAGTTAAATTGTGACGACGCACAAATTGCTGTGATGGTTAACGACAAGCTAGTTGCCGCTATTTATCTCACCGATAGCGCACGTGAAGACGCCCAAAGTGTGCTTAGCACGCTAAAAGCGAAAGCGATGACAACGTATATGCTGTCAGGTGATAGCAGTGCGGGCTGCCAACAAATTGCCGATCAACTACCAATAGACCACGTGCATTCGAGCCTGAGTGCGCACGAGAAAATGGAAAAGGTAAAATCACTGCAAAGTGATCATACTGTGGCTATGGTCGGTGATGGTGTAAACGACACACCAGTATTTAGCGCAGCACACGTTTCCATTGCCATGGGCGGTGGTACAGACGTCGCAAAAAGTGGCGCTGATGTGATTTTACTTAACAACCGATTAACGTCATTGTCGGTATTGCGTCATGTTGCACAAAAGACTCGCCGTATTATCTGGCAAAATTATGGCTGGGCATTTGGCTATAATGCTATTGTACTGCCATTAGCCGTTTGCGGTTACATTACGCCTTATATGGCGGTAATTGGCATGTCAGCCAGTTCAATATTGGTTATCACTAACTCGTTGCGATTATTGAAAAAATGAGTGTAATTTACGTACTAATTCCCATAGCTATCATCCTGCTTATTGTCGGCATTTACTTGTTCTTTTGGGCGGTAAAAACCGAGCAATTTAATGATTTGGAAAAAGAAGGTTTAAGCATCTTATTCGATGATGAAAAGTTGAAAGATGAGACAGCGAATACCGAAGTAAGTAATACCGAAGCTTCAGAGCAATCATCTGGCACATCATCTGACACTAGCAATAAGCGTTAATGAACATCGATCTATTTTCGGCATTTATTATTGGCCTGCTCGGTGCAGGCCATTGCATTGCCATGTGTGGCGGCGTTTCTGGTATGTTGTTGTCGGCCATTCCTGCCGGACAAAACCAGCAAAAGTTCTCACTTGTAGCAGGCTACAATCTAGGCCGTATCCTCTCTTATAGCTTAATCGGCGGTATTGTCGGTTTTACCGGCTCAATTACGGCAAAAAACTTCGGTGTACCGCTAACGGGTTTAAGACTACTGTCAGGCGTCTTTCTAATTTTACTTGGCTTGTATTTAGGCCAGTGGTTTATGTTACTGGCGAAGGTTGAGCAAGCCGGTAAAAAGCTTTGGCAATTTATCTCGCCGTTAGCGAAACACTTTTTGCCGGTAAATAACAAACGTAAAGCATTTGGCTTGGGGGCTGTTTGGGGTTGGTTACCCTGTGGTTTAGTTTACTCAACGCTAACATGGTCGCTCGCCAGTGGTAGCTTTAGCCAAGGGGCACTGATTATGGCAGCATTTGGTGCTGGTACCCTACCCGCATTGCTCACCCTTTCCTTTGGCGTCTTCTCGGTCAAAAATATGCTACAAAATCGAACATTTAGAAACGTTTTGGCTACAGGTCTAATCTGTTACGGTTTTTATACATTGTTTATTGCTTACAGGCTGATGTTTTAATACTATACCGAGCGTAATTCCAAGGAAATATTAAGGTTATTCCGCCATGTCTAGTCACTGTGCAAGCAACAATCATATTCATTGCCAAAACTGCAGTATCAGTGAGCTTTGCTTACCATTTTCCCTTAACGAGCAGGAGTTAGATACACTCGATAATATTATCGACCGCAAGCGCCCTATCCACAAAGGCGAAAAGATTTTCCAAGACGGCGAAGCACTTCACTCTCTATTCGCCATTCGCTCAGGCACTTTTAAAACATTTACCATTGATTCTAACGGCGAAGAACAAATTACCGGCTTCCACTTAGCTGGTGATTTACTGGGTTTCGACGCCTTAGCCAGCAGCGAGCACCAGAGTTTTGCACAAGCATTAGAAACGTCGATGGTTTGTGAAATCCCTTACCATACTCTAGATGAACTTTCGAATTCGATGCCAGCACTTAAACGCCAAGTCTTAAGGCTAATGAGCAATGAGATTCGAGCAGATCAAGATATGCTATCACTACTTAATCGTAAAAATGCCGAGCAACGCTTAGCAACATTTTTATCATCGTTAAGTAGCCGATATAAAGCCCGTGGCCTATCTGCCAGCCAGTACCGCTTAACAATGACGCGTGGCGACATTGGCAACTACATTGGCTTGACCGTTGAAACGATTAGTCGCTTGCTAAATCGTTTTCATAAACAAGAGCTCATCATTGTTGAAGGGAAGTTAATTACCATCAATGATCTCGATGGATTAAATGAAGTCGCCATGCTGTAAAGCAAGGCGATTTCCTTCCTTTTTCTTCTTCGCTTCTATTTTTATTCCCCTTTAACAATCCGTTTTCACCGCTAACAACCTTGCATCAGTGCATTTACCTACTAAGCTAAAAGTAATTGGTTAGTAGCGCCTATTTATTGATTTAAAACAAATAATTATTTGCTCATTAAAAGCACACTGTTTGTACACTATTGAATCAGCGAGGTACCGAGCATGGAAACGTATCAAAAAATCTTAGTCGTAGTTGACCCAACAACTGAAGAACAAAAAGCCTTAAGTCGGGCAATTGAGCTTGCTGATAAAACGCAAGGCAAAATCACAGCGTTTTTGAGCATTTTCGATTTTTCATACGAAATGACGACTATGCTCTCTAGCGACGAGCGTGAATCCATGCGGCAAATTGTGATCAATGATCGTATGTTGTGGATTGATGAACGTATAAAGGAGCTAGGCGCTTCTGAAAAAGACATCGACATCAAAGTGATCTGGCATAACAGACCTTTTGAAGCGGTTATTGACCAAGTGTTAGAGCATGGCTATGACGTTGTTATCAAAGGTACGCACGAGCACGACAAACTCAAATCCGTGATTTTCACACCAACTGACTGGCATTTATTACGTAAATGCCCATGCCCATTATTATTGGTTAAAGACCATTCATGGCCAGCAAACGGCAATATTATAGCGGCGGTTAATGTCGGTAGTGATGAAGGTGAGCACCAATCGCTCAATAGCATCATCACAGAAGAAGCCAAACACCTTGCTGATTTAATTAGCGCTAATGTGCATTTAGTTAATTCTTTTCCTGGCACTCCGGTCAACATTGCCATCGAAATCCCCGAATTTGATGCCAGCCAATACAACGACACCATGTTGCAGCATCATCAACAATCAATGCAAACGCATGCTGAAAAATACGGCATCGATACCGCCAATACCTATATCAAAGAAGGTCTACCGGAAGATGTTATTGACGAGCTATCACAAGAACTTGATGCCGAATTGGTCATTTTAGGGACAATTGGTCGTACCGGATTGTCAGCAGCACTAATCGGTAATACTGCTGAACATGTTATTGACCGATTGAATTGTGATGTCTTGGCGTTAAAACCAGCAGGCTATATTTCACCGCTACAAAGCTAGCTGCTGAGTCATACACAGATTGATATAACGAATATAAAACAAAATATTAAAACACCAAAACCAAAGCTGACCGCTCGGTAAGTTACCAAAAACATTAACAAAATCGTAACCAACAGTCGCTAAAAAGAATGCTACTGTTGGTTATTTTTACTTATCTTTTATACCAGTTAGCTATATAATACGCGCCCAATTATTTGAGTAGTTTTTTGGTATGACTGAAGCAGATAACAGAAAGGCCATCTTTGAAGCCAACAAGTTGCAGAAGCGACTTCGTAGTAAAGTCGGTAAAGCGATTGCTGATTACAATATGATCGAAGAAGGCGATGTTGTTATGGCAGCTATTAGTGGCGGCAAAGATTCTTTTGCCATGCTTGATATTTTGCTTAGCTTAAAAAAGTCAGCACCGATCAATTTTGATGTGATTGCCGTTAACTTGGATCAAAAGCAACCGGGCTTTCCAGCACACATCTTACCCGACTACTTCGAATCACTTGATATCCCCTACTACATCATCGATAAAGACACTTATTCGGTTGTTAAACAAAAAGTTCCGGAAGGTAAAACCACTTGTGGTTTGTGTTCGCGTTTACGTCGCGGCACGCTTTATTCGTTTGCTGAGCAAATTGGTGCAACTAAGATTGCCCTTGGTCACCACATGGATGATATCGTGGAAACCTTATTTTTAAATATGTTCTTTGGTGCAAAGCTAAAAGCTATGCCACCGAAGCTTCGCGCAGACGATGGTCGAAACACAGTTATTCGCCCGTTAAGTTATGTTCGTGAAAAAGACCTTATTGCCTTTGCAGAAGTACGTGAATATCCAATTATTCCATGTAACCTGTGTGGCTCTCAGGAAAACCTGCAACGCCAAAATATTAAGGCTTTGCTTAGCAGCTGGGATGCCCAAACCCCAGGTCGCATTGAAAACATATTTAAATCATTGAAAAATGTCAGCCCAAGCCAATTAGCCGATACTGAGCTATTTGACTTCGCCAATCTGCCAATTGATCGCAGCGCGCCACGCGAAGCTTATGACTTTTCAAAAGAAACTGTTTCGTCTACCAATTTAGCGACAGAGCTTGCCAATTCGTTAGATAGCAACATAGACGATTCAATGATTATCGACGTTTCCAATGTCTAAACACTATTTGTAAAAACTATTTAGAAAAGTTGTTTAGAAAAATTAACGGATTATTTAACGAATAAGTATGTCCTGATGCGCTGCTTTTTGCCTCATTTTACGCAAACAGCATCTAGGACATTGAACGCTTTCTTTTTAACGCCAATGAATTGGCCCAAACTTTAAGCTTAGCAACCCATGATGTTAGAAAAACTTTTCAAACTTACAGAACACGGAACTAACGTTCGCCAAGAAGTAGTTGCGGGAATCACCACATTCCTGACAATGGCTTACATTATTTTTGTTAACCCCGCTATGTTAGCCGATGCCGGTATGGATCACGGCGCCGTATTTGTCGCAACCTGTGTTGCCGCAGCGGTTGGCTGTTTTATTATGGGCTTTTTCGCCAACTACCCAATTGCCCTTGCACCGGGCATGGGCCTAAACGCCTTTTTCACCTACACAGTCGTCCTTGAGATGGGTTACAGCTGGCAAGTTGCGCTTGGTGGCGTGTTTATCTCGGGTATCATTTTCGTGATACTGAGCATCTTCAAAATTCGCGAATGGATTATCAACAGTATTCCACAATCACTGCGCTATGGTATTGCTGCCGGTATTGGTTTATTCCTCGCTTTTATCGGCTTAAAAAGCGCTGGCATTATCGTAGATAACCCAGCAACTTTAGTTAACCTTGGCGATATTACTTCATTACCGGCGTTGATGGCGGCACTTGGTTTATTCCTGATTGTAGCAATGGCAAGTCGCGGTATGAATGGCGCGGTAATGTACTCAATTTTAATTGTGACTGGCTTAGGCATTTTACTTGGCGACGTTCAATTTAAGGGTTTAGTGTCGCTACCACCTGATGTGACTCCAACGTTTATGCAATTAGACATCATGGGCGCATTAGAAGTGAGCATGATCAGTGTTATCTTTGCATTCTTGTTTGTCGACTTGTTCGATACTTCAGGCACATTAATCGCTGTTGCCCAAAAAGGTAAACTGCTAAATGAAGACGGTTCACTGCCTCGCCTAGATAAAGCACTACTTGCTGACTCATCTGCAACTATCGCAGGTAGCATGTTAGGCACCTCAACTACCACCAGTTATGTTGAAAGTGCTTCAGGTGTTGCCGCTGGTGGTCGCACAGGCTTAACTGCGGTTGTTGTTGGCTGCTTATTCTTACTTGCCTTATTATTCTCGCCACTAGCGGGTATGGTGCCAGCTTACGCCACAGCAGGCCCTCTATTTTTCGTTGCGGTATTAATGCTTTCAAGCCTTGCTCATATTGATTGGGACGACTTGTTAGAAGCAGTACCTGCAGCTCTAATCTGTATTACTATGCCATTAACTTTCTCTATTGCTCACGGTATTGCCTTTGGCTTTATTGGTTATGCAGCAGTGCGAATTTTTGCAGGCAAGTTTAATCAGTTATCAGCCAGTGTGCTATTTATAGCCGCACTATTTGTAATTAAGTTCATTTATTTTGGATAGGAAAGTTCAATGACTTTATCTCGTACTTTTTTGGTCGCTGGCGGCCTTGTTGTATCAAGTATGACTTCTGCACAAACAATATGGAGTTCAAATAGCTTAACTTACCTCAAAAACACCAGTGATTTTGAAGTATTAACTAATGACGACGTAGATGTTTTCACTTTAGAGCACGCTTCAGGCCACAACTGGGGTGACGCTTTTATGTTTGTTGACCGCATTGATGCTAAAGCAGATGCCAATGCACCAACGCACAAAGAAACTTACGGTGAAGTTACCGCTCGTTTAAGCCTTTCATACGCGTTAGACAGCAAGGTTTCTTACGGCCCACTAAAAGATGTATTCATTGCAGGTACTTACGAGCATGCGAGCATCTCTCAGCCTAATTTCAGCACCGGCTTTGATAACTACTTAATTGGTGTTGGTACCTCTTGGAATATTCCTGGTTTCGCATTCTTTGGCGCTGATGTTTACCAAGCGAACAACGAATTAACTGACAACGACACACAATTAACCATTACTTACGGCTACCCGATTACCATGGGCAAACACAAAGTAATGATTGATGGTTACATTGATTGGTCTTCTTCAGCCGACGATCACGCTGCTGACTTCCACTTCAATCCGCAAGTGCGTTTAGACGTAGGTAATTACTTTGGTAAGCCAAACGCTGTTGAAGTGGGTATTGAATACAGCTACTGGCACAACAAATTCGGTATCGCTGGTATCGATGACGAAAGCGTTGTTAGCGCCATCGTAAAAGTATTTTTATAAGATTACTCCTTAAAAGCTTAAGCAATAGACTTATAAAAAATAAAACAATGCCGCAGTTTAAATCATTTAAACTGCGGCATTTTTATTTGCCTTCCGTTATCAGCTGACTCATCCTCTAGCCCTATAGTTAGCTCTGCTGTTAGCTCTATATTCGAATCAACCAAACCTTAGTCGTTGTTATTTTATCTTAGATTTATCAATGGATAGTTAAAAGGTTAAAACTCTTCTTAAAACTACTTGGTCTAGCTGTATTTTGATTGAAATAATCCAATCGATACACTCACGATTACGATTAAAGCAAAACAAAATTAACCGGAGAAATTCGCTTAGTTAAAGATATACTAAGCGATAGATAAGCATACTACTGAGCTGCAGGGGCGCAGCGTTATAGCTAAGGCGCGGTTGAAGATTGCAAGTATTGGCTATTGTGGCGCAGCATATCTGAGATCTCCAACACATAGTCTGAACCGCGCTCAGAGTATGGCAACAAACCCATAGCTAACACTTCAGGCACTAATGGCTGATCTTGCTCGCGCAGTTGTTGGCGAATTGAACGAAATACGCTGTATGCGTTATTCGTGTTGATATTGTGCAAGTAACGGTTAACCGCCTCATCAACAGATTGGAATGCTTCCACTTCATGTTTGGCACCACTATTACGAGAACGAGGCACCATGCCACAGCCCGATTTGTAGCACCATATACCAAAGAAATTTAAACCGATGCGAGCAAACCTTGATGTTCCCCAAGCAGATTCGTTTGCTGCCTGCACTAGCACAAGTGCGGTTGGGATTTCATCAACCTTTAACAACAAATGGTGTAATTGCTGCATTTGGCTACCCTTTTTACTCACCCGATAACGGCTAGCCAACTCATCCAATTGCTGTTCTTGGCCAGGCATCAGCGGTTCACCTAAAGACACAGTTGCCAACATTTCTTCAAGTGCTGCTCGGTTTGCAAGAATAGCATTATTATTTGACTCTACGGCGGGTCGAATAAAATCAAAAAAAGCAGACTTTTTCTGCTTAACATCAGTAATTGCTGCGAAATCTGGTAGCGTTACATTGTGCAGCGGTTTTTCAATAATGACGGGCTTAGATGGTGGTGGAATTACCGGCGCCGGCACCACTTCTTCTCGCTCAGTTGTAACAATAAACGGGCGAATAAGTGCCGCAGCAATAACAGCCGCACCTAAAACAAACAGTAACTTCCTTAACATCTTTTGCAACATAATTGCTCAATCCCTTTCTTTGCCATGTTAGGCGACAAAAGTGTCATCACCTACTTGCGCGTCAGCAGCAACTGCGTGTAATTTCATCCCGAAAATTTCACGATATAAAATGCCTTTAGCGTTGTAATAACAAGGCGCTAGATAAGATAGCGAGAAGATAAAAATAACGCTAGCGATAAACATCATAATTTCAGTTTGTGCAATCACCATTGGCAAGAGTGACGCAGCAAGTGCCATCACCATAAATAAGTAAACAGCAAAAATATTAAACCACTGAAAGCGCAGTGCTTTCAGCGATAAAATAATCGCTTTCCCTGGTGTTAAACGCTTTTCAAGTACCAGTGGAATAGTAAGAGATAAGGCAACGGCTAAGAATATGCCGGGAATGATCAGTAGCTGTAAACCTAAACTGATCAGTACAGATGTCATCACAGCGCACAGTGCTACCCAACTGCCACGTTTCAAAAATGCAAACACTAGCTTCGGCTGTGTTTTTACGCCCACTGCGTGCAATACTCCCATCATTTCGACACCAGCAAGAAATGGCCAAATCACAAGGGTAACAACGATATTAAGGATTAAACTCGCTTCAGGGTTTTCCATAATATTTTCAACACCACCCAAGTACTCACCGACTAACAATGAGCAAGCCATGCCAATAAGTAATACAAACAAAAGGCCGATATTTATCGACCAGCGTGTTGTGGTGGTTTTTTGCCATGCTTCTTGTAGCACTTGTTTAGGGTTGATGACGTACTGACCTTTCAGCGCTTTTTCAACATCACCACCAACTTGAATAATCGAATCTTTGTCCACAAAATACCTATAAGTAGCAACAACATACCCCTGTTTTTATTGGGGTTTAAAAGACATTTGAACGCTTATTGTACCTTAATGAACGTGGTAATGCTGTGCATTTATTGCGCAAGCAATTGCTAATAAAATTGATGCCTAATTGGCAGTTGTTTGCTGGTTCATATGGTATAGACTAAAAGTCGATGTCAATCCCATCACCTTTTCCGCCAAAGAAACTCCCTAAAATTCGGCCAACTAATCTGAAAAACCAAACGACGAAGTCAACAGGAAACTCAATGACAAATTCAATAACATCCAGAACGACGTGATCTCCATCTCGTTTACCCCGTCTTTTGCTAGGCCAGCACCAATAAGCGCTAACAAATAAGATAAAGCTAACGAACAAGAGGCTCCAACTAAACTCAGCGGTTACCAACGAGGCGGCCAAAACACACCCTGCGACAAAGCAAAGTACGGCCAATAATTCTCTTAACGATTCCATTCTCAATAATTTCCTATTTATTATTCAGTTAATTGTGAGTTATGCATAACTTAGTACTTTGCATTTGGCATTCAAGACAGCAAATCCCTCTACTAAAGTTGGCTCGCATTTTCTTGTTCTTGCAGAGTTGCAGCTTTTGACAAAGCCCACCAACCTATAAAAATACTCATGGCAATTCTAATGGGAAAATAAATTAAAGCAGGTAGATCAAAAATCCAATTAACAACTTTTTCAGGCAACACTTAAAACGCCACTTGTTTAACCCAAAAAATGATCGGCACAAAATCACGAAGCAAATCGTTAACAGAAATACCTACCAGTACCCAATTCTCTGCAACATTTATCCATATGGCATAAACTCCTAAGGCACCATCACCTAAGCTACCGACCACAGATGACCAACCTAAAATAAGCAAAAACAACCGCACCGTCACTCCTTAGTCAATCGCGAAGCGCTAGTGGCAACGCAATATCATTCTGTAACATCTAGGATTATTCATTATGCGTAAAGCTCATAAATTTTATAGGGTTATTTTTTATAGAGGTAATGTGGGGTTGTTGAAGTACTAACGATGGAAAGAAGTTAGGTGGTTGCGATTTTATTCTGTAGCTAGGTCTAGGTTACTGGCAAGATGGTGACAATCTTTATTTTCGGTACTGAACAATAGCGAGAGGAATTATTCTGTTTTGGGCGGGTTCGCAGTTAAGTGGCTAATACCATGCTCGATATATCGCTGGTTTGGCTGAATATATAAATTACTTGGTCGATTGGTTAACGGTGAATGGTTAACTCACTGCTTTTTCCAGTTTAGCTGCATAGAACTGCCATAATTCCTCAAAATTGCTAAATTTGTATAATTTGCCGTGGTACATTGCTTTCATCACATTCACCTAACACTTGCGTTTACTTGAATTAACCTGCATTAACTCGCTTTAACTTACGTTAATGTCGATGCAAGAAACGCTTTCACCGATTGATGGTGGCAATTGTATACAAATCAACCAAAAGAAAGCGTTATAGAGTGCTATTTGAATGTAATAAGTTGTACGTTATTTATTCACCTATTCACCTGACGGACGACTTAGTTTACGCAGTGCTAGCTCAGCTTATTCAAGCCAGCCAAAAATTGTTTAAAGAACTTTGTGCCTTTTTCTTCGGCCAAAGCAATATTATCTTCTGGGATTTGTTCGGGATTTTGATACACCGCCAGCACTTTCGCCATACTCGCTTCGCGAATTAAGTGCAAAGTTGGTAGTGGCGAACGGTTAGTATAGTTGCTAGCCCCCTGGTCATCTTCGCCTTCAAAAACATAGTCTGGATGAAAACTAGCAATTTGTATTTCGCCATCTAAACCTAAATCAACAAGTAACTCGTTAGCGTAATCGACCAGATCAAGGTATTTGTCAAAACTGCGAAAACCGGTTGTGAAAATCACCAGTGTGGTTTCAACTTCAGGGTGTTCAACTAAGTAGTCCAACTGCTCAGCAACTTCACTTAGCGCTTGCTCAAGTAGACCAGTATTGCTGGTAGCGTAACGAATAGTGTTGTTAACGAACTCTTTTTTTGCAAAAGGGCAAAAGTTTAAGCCGATCACTATCTGTTCAAGCCAATGTTTAGTTTTTACTACTGCGGGGTGTAGTTTTTCGTCAGTCATTTTAAATTCGCCGGTCGTTTTGCTTTCAGAGCATGTTGGAAGTTTTCGGGCACGCTTTTTATCAGGTTATTCGCTTTGCTGCAATGCCCACATGGAGGCATATTGCCCCCCTTTTGCCATTAACGTGTGATGATCCCCCTGTTCTATTAGCTTACCTTGTTTCATCACAATGATATGATCAGCATCGACTATGGTAGATAAACGGTGAGCTATCACTAAACTCGTCTTGTTGCGACTGACCTGTTTTATTGCTTTCAAAATGGCCTGCTCTGAATGGCTATCTAGCGACGAAGTTGCTTCGTCAAATACTAAAATTTCTGGTGCTTTTAAAATAGTTCGCGCGATGGCAACCCGTTGTTTCTCACCACCGGATAATTTTAAGCCACGCTCACCCACCATAGTATTTTCACCGTCAGGTAAACTAGCAATAAACTGGTCTAAATGGGCTAATTTTATTGCCTCGCGCACTTGTGCTTCTGATGCTTGTGGATCGCCATAATGAACATTAGCCAATAGTGTATCGTTAAATAGCACGGTATCTTGCGGAACGATACCGATATGCGCGCGAAGACTATGCTGTGTCACCTCGCGAATATCTTGCCCATCAATTGCTATATTGCCACAAGTAGTATCGTAGAAACGAAACAATAGTTTGACGAGTGTCGACTTGCCAGAGCCGCTATCACCCACCACGGCAACTTTTTGTCCAGGTGCAATCGTAAAATTCAGCGCTTTTATCACATCTCGCTTGCCATCGTAGCTAAAGCCAACGTTATTAAACGATATTTCGCCTTCGCTCACCTCTAGTGGCTTAGCATCTTCACTGTCAACCACTTTTGGTATTTTCGCCAACAAGCTAAACATATGCTCAATATTTGCCATCGAGCCTTTAATTTCGCGATAGACAAAGCCCAGAAAATTCAGTGGTAAAAATAGCTGCATCATAAACGCATTAATCAGCACAAAATCCCCTAACGTCATTTGCTGATGCGTCACTTGATAAGCTGCCATCGCCAACATGCCCGTCATAGAGGTGGCAATAATAAGCGCCTGACCACCATTTAACGCAAAGAGTGACAATCGGTTTTTAATCTTTGCCTGCTCCCAAGTGGCTAATTGTTCGTCGTAGGCATTTGCTTCGTAACGCTCGTTTGTAAAATATTTAACGGTCTCGTAATTTAGCAGGCTGTCAATTGCACGGGTATTACTGGAAGAATCAGCTTTATTAGCCTCACGAATATAGCGAGTGCGCCACTCTGTCGCTTTTACCGAATAACCAACATAGCAAACGATAGAGGTCAGCACAGCAAGTGAAAAGGTTAAACCATAGTTATAGCCTAAAATGCCAATCACCAAGGCTATTTCAAACAAGGTGGGTACTATGTTAAACACCATAAAGCGCATTAAAAAGCTGATGCCAGAGGTGCCACGATCAATATCTCGCGACAACCCACCCGTTTGACGGTTTAGGTGAAAGTCCAATTCAAGTTGGTGTAAATGTTGAAAGACTTTCAGGCCAATACGACGAATTGCTCGTTCAGTTACTCGGCCAAATAATGTGTCTCGTATCTCGGCAAAAATGACAATTGAAAAACGCACTAGACCATAAGCCGCAACTAAACCAAGCGGTACCAGCAACAAGCTTTGTTTGTTGTTTTGATCTAAGGTATCAACCAAGTCTTTTAGAATAAAAGGTAAATAAACACTGGCTATTTTTGTCAGAATTAAGCAAGCAATCGCAATCGATATACGCGTGCGAAATTCCAGTAAATATGGCCATAATGTTTTTAATACTCGCCAATTTATCTCGGTGACTTCATGATCAGGGTGGTGGCTTCTACGGGGCATATTGCTAAAGCACTCTTAATTTATTTCGTTACACGACGAGTTATGGTTCAAACGATATTGGCTAATTGATTATTTAAATTGATAACTTACTAAAAAATCGAATAGCTAAGTCTCTGCTATCTCTCTGGTAAGTCTAACATTTATTTTCTTACGCTAGTTAAAACTAAAGTTAACCCTAGATTACGTATGCAGAACATCACTAAACATAGATGCAAAAAATCATTGCATTGCGCTAGTGACAATTGCTCAAAAGCAAGGTTAAGCTAAAGCTTACAAGTTGTTTTTTGTTTTATACTGGTAGTTAGATATTTATGGACGAGTCAATTTTACAGTTAGCAGAATACCCCAACGCCTTTGGCAAAATGTTTAAAGTAACCGAAGAGGATATAGACGGCTTTGGTCATGTTAACAATGCCGTTTACTTAAAATGGCTTGATGCCACGGTATGGGCGCATACTCGATATGTTGGTTTAGATGAACATACCTGCCAATCACTTAATCGCGGCATGGCGGTGGTTCGCCACGAGCTTGATTATATTAGTTCCGCTTATTTGGATGATGAGATTGCCGTGTTTAACTGGCTCTCTGCCAACGATGGTAAACTGCGGGCAAGCCGTACCTTCCAAGTTGTAAGAGTAAAAGATAAGAAAACCTTGCTACGTGCGAGAACAGATTATATTTGCACTGATTTAAGCACAGGGCGCCCAAAACGTATGCCACAACAATTTGCCGAGTCTTATCAAATAACCTTAAATTCAGAGGCTACTTCGCATAAAGCGCAAGCCATTCCAGCTTAACTTATATGCCAGTTGTGCGTTAGTTACACGTAAGTCACTATCAATGGGATCGTGCGAGCCAAGCGGCTCATCACGATCCCAATAAAGACCAAGCACAACAATTCTCTGAGTGTTTACCCCATTAAAATCCCAACGCCAAATGCTCCAATAGCCGTCACCCCAATATTCCAAACTAGTGTTCTAGCGCCCGTAATACCTAGCACGTAGCTAATGGCATACAGTACGCGTGCGCCAGCGAATATAATAGCGCTCCATTGTGTTATAACGTTTGAAACACCACTGTGTGCGGCAATAAATACCAAAGGTGCAAAAACGACGGCGGCTTCAATCGAATTTCGAATAGTACGTTCAATTCTGCCTAAAATCGCAGGTGGGTTATCCAATGGTAAGTCTCTGTTGCCTGATACATAGGCAAAGTTAGAATTTGCAACTAACACCATTGCCTGTGTAAACAAGGTAAATAGGATGGTTGCACAAAAGGTGTAAAGCGAAAGTAATTCAATAGACATAGTTTATTCTCCTTAATTAATTTATTTTGTACTGCGCATTACAAATTAAATATGGCAGAATAAATAACACAGTTCAATCTATTTTGTTTAGGCTAGTACAAAATGCCAAGAAATCGCAGTTTTAATGAAGAGGAAGTCCTGTACAAGATCATGTGGACTTTTTGGGAGCAAGGCTATGAAGCAACTAATCTCGGCCACCTTGAGGCTGCCACGTCCTTGCCAAGAACTAGCTTGTATAATGCTTTTGGCAATAAAGCTGACATTTTTGCCCAGATTCTTTCCTTGTATCATCGAGTCATGGAGGGGCATTTCGCTGAAGTTACCGCAAAACCAACTATGAATTCATTAGTTAGCGTGTTTGAAGCAATGCTTGACAGGCAAAGTGAAGAAGGTAAAAAATTTCCGTTAGGCTGTCTGATGGTGGGAGCCGCATCTCAACGTTCAGTACTTGAAGAAAGGCATATTGAACTAGTACATAGCTACAGGTCGATGCTGGTTTCAAGAGCTCATGATATTTTGAAGATAAATCAAGAAGCTGGCGAAATTAATGCCAATATAAATGTGGCAGAATCTGCCGAGTTTCTAGTCTGTGTTGCTTGGGGTGCACTATTAACCCAGTGTATTGATACTGGAGGAAGTAGCGTGCAATCGGCTGTGGCAACGCTTAAACAAACCTGTATTAACTGGTGTACATCACCATCGGTGCTGGTTTAGTTTAGCATAGCAGTTAAGGCATAATAGCATGCGCCAGATCTAAGCTAGTTCAGATCTGGCGCGGATGACAACACGTAAATGTTTTGCCTCTAAAGGCCTTATGGCTCAAGTTTTATATTGTGCTTACCGTGCTCTTGCTTGGCAGCAAGATAATTGGCGTTATCATCTTTTAAATGAACTTGAGTATTGACCACCTCAGTCACTTCTACGTGGGTAGCGAGTGCTTTCGCTTTTCTTGGGTTATTGGTCAGTAACTTTATACGTTGAATATTAAGTGCATCCAACATAGAAAACGCATGTTCGAAGCTGCGCTGGTCATCTTCAAAACCTAAGTGATTATTGGCTTGATAGGTATTTAACCCTTGGCTTTGCAGCACATAAGCATCAATTTTGTTATAAAGACCAATGCCTCGGCCTTCTTGGCGCATATACAGAATAATACCACCCTGCTCTGCCATTACATTGATGCTTTCATCTAGTTGTTCACCACAGTCACAGCGTGATGAATGGAAAACGTCACCGGTTAAACATTCTGAATGCACGCGCACCAATGGTACATCTTGTTTTAAATCTGCTTGTTTGAACACCATGGCAACGTGCTCATTATCTTTATCAAAACCAGTGAAGCTAATAATTTCTGCGTCGATATCACTGTTTTGGCCAACTTTAAGGCTAACTCTGGCTCTAATTTCTGACATATCTCTATTTGATCTCTTTGCGTTTATTAGTTTTACGGCAACTAATAAAATTAGATCGCGGATTTTACTCCTTGTTCACTGAAATGGCGAACTTTTCTAGGTAACTGCTTAGAAAACTTACGACAAAGTTATAACTCAACCAAGAACGTTTATAACACATAAAAAGTGTGGGTATTTTTTAGATAACCAAAGAATCTAACCCCTTAAGGGGCATCAACTACAATTAATACTAGTGTTCACACATATGAGGATGTATTTATGAGCGCTATATGGAGAAATCATGCCATGCACTTAGCCAATATGATTAATTGCAATAAGGAGACCGCTGCACATCTGTATTTGGAACAGCTGATGCTATTCCCGCTTGACGTGCAGGATAAAATAATAGAAGAAATTAGTAATTTGTCGCATTGCAACAGTGACGCCGTTGCAGACATTATAGGGCGCTACTCTATGCCTGAGTTAAGGTAGCGCAAACGAGAGCAACACGAATAATTCTGGCCACTAAAACTGAATTCACTGACCAGATTAGCTAGGCGATTCAATCAGTATTAAGCACTAACGACTTAGCTGTTGCTCTCTCAGTTTAGCTACTTCATCTCGTATCGCAGCAGCTTGTTCAAATTCTAGATTTTTAGCATGTTCAATCATTTTTGCTTCAAGCTGCTTAACTTGCTCATCAATTTCCTCAAACGAAAGCGTTTTATAAGCAGCTTTTTGCTCGGCCACTTTATTGGCGATCAATTGCTCTTCAGGATCTAAGCCAACGTCCATCACATCCGTAATTTTACGCTTCACCCCTTTCGGTGTGATGTTATTGGCTTTGTTATGTTCGTCTTGTTTAGCGCGACGACGTTCAGTTTCATCAATTGCTCTGCGCATTGAGCCAGTAATGCGGTCAGCATATAAAATCGCCTTACCATTCACATTACGCGCCGCACGACCGATGGTTTGAATAAGTGAACGCTCTGAGCGTAAGAAGCCTTCTTTGTCTGCGTCTAAAATAGCGACTAAAGAAACTTCAGGCATATCTAAGCCCTCACGCAGCAAGTTAATACCGACCAATACATCAAACTTACCTAAACGAAAATCACGAATAATTTCGACACGCTCAACGGTATCCACATCAGAATGCAGATAGCGAGTCTTAATATTGTGCTCGTCTAAGTAATCCGTTAAGTCTTCCGCCATGCGCTTAGTCAGCGTTGTAGCAAGTACACGTTCGCCTAGCGGAATGCGCTTATTAATCTCTGATAACAGGTCATCTACTTGAGTGTCTACTGGCCGCACCATAATCTCAGGGTCGAGCAAGCCTGTTGGCCTAACTACCTGCTCAGCAACTTCACCTGAAGACTTTTCCAGTTCGTAATCACTTGGCGTTGCCGACACATAAATGGTTTGTGGTGCCAGTGCTTCAAACTCTTCGAATTTCATCGGGCGGTTATCAAGCGCAGATGGTAAGCGAAAACCATATTCCACGAGGTTTTCTTTGCGCGAGCGGTCACCTTTATACATGGCGCCAATTTGCGGCACAGTAACATGTGATTCGTCAATCACTAGCAAACCGTCATCCGGTAAGTAGTCAAATAAAGTCGGTGGCGCTTCACCTGCTTCGCGACCTGATAAATAGCGTGAATAATTTTCGATGCCTGAGCAATAACCAAGTTCCGTCATCATTTCAATATCAAACTGAGTACGCTGAACAATACGTTGCTCTTCTATCAGCTTGTTATTGTCTTTTAACTGCTGAGCGCGATCTTTAAGCTCAACTTTTATCGACTCTACTGCTGCTAATATTTTGTCACGCGGAGTTGCATAGTGAGTTTTAGGGTAAACCGTTACTCGAGCAAGCGTGCGCTCAACCGCGCCAGTTAATGGATCAAATTCACTGATTTTTTCCACTTCTTCGTCGAACAGCTCAACACGTAATGCAAGACGATCAGATTCGGCAGGGAAAATATCAATCACATCACCACGCACACGATATGTTGCCCGTTGAAACGCTAAGTCGTTACGGGTGTACTGCAATTCGGCTAAGCGGCGCAAAATATCGCGTTGGTTGATGATATCGCCTTGACGCAAATGCAGCATCATCTGCAAGTACGAGTCAGGGTCACCCAAACCGTATATCGCCGACACCGACGCAACAATTATAACGTCTCGTCGCTCTAGTAATGCTTTAGTTGCCGATAGTCGCATCTGCTCAATATGATCATTTATTGAGGCATCTTTCTCGATAAACGTATCCGTCGTTGGCACGTAAGCTTCCGGCTGATAGTAATCGTAGTAAGAAACAAAGTACTCAACGGCATTATTCGGGAAAAACTCTTTCATCTCCCCGTAAAGCTGCGCTGCCAAGGTTTTATTTGGCGCCAACATCATGGTTGGGCGATTTAATTTGGCAATCACATTCGCCACCGTAAAGGTTTTACCTGAGCCAGTTACGCCAAGTAGTGTTTGATGCGCAAGACCTGAATCGATGCCATCAAGCAATTGTGCTATCGCGGTTGGTTGGTCGCCACTTGGCGTATAATCAGAAACTAATTCAATTGACTTCATGTCGACTGCGGCTCCGCGTCTATATTTTCATCGATAAATTGGCGCGTAAATGAATAGTAAGAGATAAATGCCATGACTAAATTGCCCAGCAGAGCACCAATAAAGAAACCTTCAATACCATATAAATAGCTACCTAGGTAGGCAAGCGGCACATAACAAACAAATAAACGTACAACTGATAGCACTAAGGCAACCATAGGTTTGTGCAATGCATTAAATGATGAGTTGGTTAGAATAATAATACCTTGTAAGCCATAGCCCAGTGGTAAGGTGTAAATGAATAACTTGATAAGATCGGCCACTGCTTGTTCTTTAGCAAAGGCATCTGCAACCCATGAAGATATCACAATAAGAATGGCATAAATCAATACTTGCCAAATCATCACGAATTTCACTGAGGTGCGGTATGCCTGCTCAACTCTCGCCATATTACCCGCACCAAAGTTTTGGCTAATAAATGGCGGTAAGGTCATCGACATCGCCAAGACCACTAAGCTAGCGATCGATTCAATTCGCGAGCCAACACCGAAGGCCGCCACTGCAGATTCACCGTAGCCTGCAATTATTGCCGTCATAATCGCTGCGGCAATAGGCGTTAGCATATTTGCGCCAGCGGCAGGCAAGCCAATGTGTAAAATGCCTTTGCACGATTTAAGCAAGGTGTGTATTGGAATCAAATGAGCGTGAATAAGCTGTCGTTTATTGACCAAAATATGAAGGACTAACGCTAAGCCGACAAGCCATGACACTAAGGTAGCAATTGCCGCACCTTTGATTCCCATCGCTGGTATCGGGCCAAGACCAAAAATAAACAAAGGGTCTAATACTGCATTAATCAAACCAGCACTGCCCATAATAATGCTAGGTGTTCGTGTATCCCCTGACGCACGCAGCACCGCATTGCCAATCATTGGACCAATTAAACAGACACTGCCTAAATACCAAATGTCCATGTAATCGTGAATAAGTGGCAATAAGCTATCGCTTGCACCAAGCAAGTGGAAAATTTCGTCGGTAAAATAATAACCAATACCTGATACTATCGAGACAATTACAGCGGCTAAATACATCGCACTGGTTGCGTTGTCTTTTGCCGTTTCCTTGTCTTTTGCACCTAAGTATTTTGCAATGACTGCGGATGTGCCTATGCCTAATCCTATGGTTAGACTTAATACAGTAAAGGTGATTGGAAAGGTAAAACTTACGGCGGCTAACGGCTGTGTGCCTAATAAGCCAATAAAAAACGTGTCAACCAAGTTGAAGGTCATCAATAGAACCATGCCATATATCATAGGAATGGTCATATTTTTCAAGGTTGGCCCTACCGGATCGGCCAGCAAGTCGATCTGGTGTTTATGTTTTGTGTCGGTCATGTACTTAATTGATTACCGTATGTAACTGGTCAAACGAACAAGGAAGGTTCTTTGTGTTCTTCGCACACTTTATGTTTTTGTATGCTTTGCGATACCGCGAAACAACTATTGTAAAAGATAGTGATAAGACTCGCTATCGCTATCTTTTATTTCACTTAGATAGATTCGCAACAAAGTGTAAATACTTGTTGTACTACTACATAAAAGTTCTGCGCATAGATTCTGTACATAGAACAAGTCCTGCCGGCGCATCATCGCAAAAACAACACACAGATACTCGACAAAATCGATGAATCGCCTAATAAATAGGCTGCACGGTGCGGCATTGTACAAAATACCAGCTATCTCGTTGTTTATAAAAGGTATCGCGACAACTAGTTAAATTTTAACCAACGCGCTACAGACCCCATATTTATTCGCAATTACCAACTATTACACTTTAACTCACACAGTTATCCACAATTTACGTGGATAACTCGTCGAAGTTACTGAGTTGTTTAAGCTCACTGCTGGTAATTCAGTTATGGTAGTACGCTAAATGCGGAGTGTAAGTCCAATCAACACAGTAATTAGCAGTTAAGAGCTATATAGCTTGGAAGGCTGAGTTGGAGGATATTGGGTAATGAATAACTTTGATGAAAACACGGATTGCTCTCTGTGCTAATTCGCAGAGTTGAACTGAACAGAGAGCAACTTTTTAACTAGTTTTATAAATATTTTTTTAGGAAATTTACATAGGCTTCAGACGCTTCAATGCGATTGCTTTTATTTCTAAAACCGTGACCTTCATCGTCAAACAACACATAGTCTACTGGTACATTATTTTTGCGAATCGCTTCAACCATTTCATCGCTTTCAACCTGTAATACGCGAGGATCGTTGGCACCTTGTACAATCAGCACTGGTGCTTTGATGTTGCTAGCATGGAACAAGGGAGAAATCGCGCGGTGGCGCTCTTCGTCTGTCGCAGGATCACCCATTTCTTGGTAGAGGCTTTCTTTAAACGCTTCCCACCAAGGTGGAATACTTTTCAATGTGCGAACCCAGTTGGTCACACCAAAAATATTGATGCCAACTTCAAATTCATCGGTAAAAGCAAGACCCGCCATGGTCAGATACCCGCCATAGCTACCACCTATCAAACCAATTTTATCAGCATCAACCCAGTCCAATGATTGCAGGTACTTTTTACCGTAGACAATGTCTTTCAAATCAACATCGCCGTGCTTTTTATCGTCAAGGTGATAGAAGGTTTTGCCATAACCGGATGAACCTCGATTATTAACGGCGAAAATCGCATAGCCATGGTTGACCAAATGCTGCCTTGCCGCAGAATAACCGGTTCTTGATTGTCCGCCGGGGCCACCATGTATCCATATTAGCGCTGGTACCTTGTTGGTACTTGAAGCTTGCTTAGGCTTGAACAACAAGCTTGGTATCGGCAACTCATCATAGCTATTAAAACGTACAACACTACTCGCTACTAAGTGTTGCTCGTCCATTTCTTTCGCCAACGTATTGGTCAGCTTAGTGGGTGCATCACTGCCAAATTGATAGGTATAAAGATTGGAAGGAGAAGTATCTGAGTTCAACAAGAAGTTAACAACACGCTCATCAGACGAAAAGTTTACACCGCGAATATCGCCTGCTGCTAAATTTGGGATGATCACTTGCTTACCACTTGATTGATCACCACTTGTTTGGTCAACACGGCCTAGTTCAGTAATAGTTACCGTTGTGCTCGCATCTTCATTCACCCCCATTACACTGTACTTACCAGTAGGTGAATACACTAAATAAGCTACATCCCAGTTTAAGTCGGTGATTTGTTTGTGCTCACCAGTTTCAATGTTATAAGTCCATGGCTGAGAAAACTCGCCGTTAAGATTAGTTGAATACGCCACTGTGTTATTGTCAGGAGAAAAGTCCAGTAAGTTAACTTCAGCATCATTGTCATCATCAGACAGATTGATCAATTTACCACTACTAACGTTCGCAATAATTAAATCCGTATCTGTATTGCGGTTAGATTTTGAAAGCCCTATCCACTGCCCATTTGGTGTGACACCGCCGATAAAATAGTTATTGTTATTTTCAAAGAGTAACTCTCTGCTGTAGTCTTCAACACTATATTTATACAAATCAAACACTTTAGCATCGCGTTCATTGGTCGCTATATAAAACCACTTATCACTTTCGTGCCAACCAACAAATGATGCTTTTAAGTTCTCACCCGGCGTTAAGTCTTTTACGGTGCCATCTGGTGACTGGACATAAACGTGATTGAGCTCATTGCCGCCTTGGTCAGAAGAATATAAAAACCGATCATCGGTTGGAAACCAATCAACAACCCAAATAGCGTCTGTGGTCGATTGGGTCAGTTGTGTGGGCTTATCGCCATTGAGCGGATATTGGTAAGCATTGTAGATACCTGACTCGTCAGAGCTCACTAAGGCATATTCGCCAGAATAATTGATGCGTGAGCCATAAATACTAGTGGTTTTGAAAAAGGTTTCGGCTGAGTATGTTGGTATGGTTGGCGTTGCTTCTGGTAGTTTTGCTTCTTGTGCATTAGGTTTTGCGGCGGACACCGCCTCTTGATTGGTGTTACCAGACTCGCTACACCCCAATAGCAAGCCCATAATCACCAATAGCGATGATATTTTATGGTTCATTTCACGTTCCTTATTGTAATTAGTCGATACCTCTGACCATATTTTTATTGTTTTATCGCTACCCTCAATGTTTCTAGTGGTTTTCAACTAACTCCTAATAAATCAATAATAAACAAGCTAGAAGTGTAACGACAAAACTGAGAATAGTTGACTCAACTGAAAGGGTCAATTAGAGCCGTTTGCGGAGTGTTAAGCGGCGCTATGTTTCAAAAGAATGGGTTCAAAAGAATGGGTACAAAAAATGAGTTTCAAAAGAATGCTGTAAATGAGTGGTCTGAATGAATGGCATTACTTATATGAATTTATATGAACTGATGTGAACTGAGCTTTTAATGACAACATCAAACTGCATTCCTCATTGCCATACAAATAAATAAGCTACTATCTAAATAATGCAGACTGAAGACTTTCGATTAAAACATCAACAAACACTTGTAAGTAACAGCAGGCAACCTTAAAGATATCAGCTAATTGTGCGCAAAATTACCACCACTTGACCACATATTCAGCAAACGATCTAATTGTGAAAGAATTTGTCATTTATGTGTTGACACTCTCACTAACGGGCTTTAATATTCCGCCCCGTTAGCGAGGCAAGCCTATTAAACGGTATGTTTCACTACTGAATAAACACTATTCCCCTGTAGCTCAGTTGGTTAGAGCGGTGGACTGTTAATCCATGTGTCGTCTGTTCAAATCAGACCAGGGGAGCCACTCTTTTTTAAGAGTAAAGATAATGACTAGGTAAATCTGTTGTTATTAAATCATTTAGTGTTAAAGAAAGTAAAAATTTATTCCCCTGTAGCTCAGTTGGTTAGAGCGGTGGACTGTTAATCCATGTGTCGTCTGTTCAAATCAGACCAGGGGAGCCAATTTTTTCTAAAGAAAGAAAACTAGAATTAAAGGTAATGGCTGATATTGTTAGCGGTTATCTGAGCGAAAGCTCAACGTAGAAGTTTATTCCCCTGTAGCTCAGTTGGTTAGAGCGGTGGACTGTTAATCCATGTGTCGTCTGTTCAAATCAGACCAGGGGAGCCAATTTCTTCTTATACTTATTATTTACTAATAAATTGGTTAGGCAATAAGTTAAGAAAAAGCCCATCAAACGATGGCAGTAAAAGTTTATTCCCCTGTAGCTCAGTTGGTTAGAGCGGTGGACTGTTAATCCATGTGTCGTCTGTTCAAATCAGACCAGGGGAGCCACTTAATTCACTAGTAAGTGAAACAGAAAAGACCATCAATTGATGGTCTTTTTTTTCGTCTAGAAAATCTCACTAGCCCTGCTCCAGGCCACATTAACCAATTTAAATTGTGGTTAGCAAAATACTAGTTTCACTGGCAATAATCCCTTCTATCTCGCGAACAATTCGCAAAACTCGATCAAACTCAACAAGATTGCTGGTGTTTATCTCTGCTACCAAGTCCCACTTACCATTAGTAGTATGCAGTTTAACTAATTCAGGAATGCCTCTTAACTGTTGGATCACTTGTGAGGTTGAACGACCAATCACTTCAATCATCATCATTGCGCGCACTGTATCTTGCTCAAGCCCTTCATGAGCGCGAATCGTAAAGCCTAAAATTGCCCCTGTGGCAATTAATTTGTCAATACGGCTTTGCACAGTAGCTCTAGATACCTTAAGTTGTTTCGCTAACTCAGAAACAGGCGCACGGCCGTCATTACGCAGCAAGGCAATAAGCGATTGATCTAGCGCGTCGTAACGATGTGGATTGAGCGTTTTTGGCTCAATGTTATCATTTTGCATAATGTGGCTTATCTATTTGTATATTTTGACTATCAATTTACCACATTATTACGCTTTTTGTTTAGCATGCTTGGGGGTTAGCCTAGCAATATATTGTACAAAGCGAATTTCATTATGTTATCAACTCACGCTAACCCAGCTAAAACCACTCTAACAATTGCCGACTTAAATTGTTCGGGATCAGAGGTATATTCATCAGAGACATCACAAGCGCCAATACCAGCGTCAACACAACCACCAATGCAGGCAGCCATTCAAGCACCCAAGGCTGTGGTGATGGTGCGCCCGCATCAATTTAAACCCAACCCGCAAACGGCAAGCGATAATGCTTTTCAAGTAAACTACAAAATTACGCTGAGTCAGCAACAAATTGCTAAACAAGCGTTTGATGAAGTGAGTCAGGTGGCCAGCAAGTTATCTACCCTAGGGGTAAAAGTGCATTTGTTTGAAGATAAGCTTTCGAGTACGCCAGATGCTGTCTTTCCCAACAATTGGTTTTCCACGCACTGTGAAGGCCAACTCTATGTATACCCGATGTACGCAGAAAATCGTCGCTTGGAAAAACGAGACGATATTATTGAGCACTTGATCGCTAATTATCAGGTTACACAGTTAACTGATCTTTCATTTTGGGAGCAAAAAAAACAGTTTTTGGAAGGTACCGGCGTATTAGTGATCGATCACCTAAATCGCTTGGTCTATGTCACACGCTCAAAACGTGCAGATGAAGCGCCGCTGATAGACTTTTGCCAACAGCAAAACTTGTCTCCTGTATTTTTCACCGCTACCGATCGCCATGGTAAAGCTGTTTATCACACCAATGTACTGATGTGCGTGACGACTGATTTTGTCATTATTGCTGATGAAATGATTCGCGATAATAAGGAGCGCGAGCAAGTCTTAAAGTTTATACGCCATAGTGGTAAAGCTCATATTTCACTTGCCGAAAATCAAATAAATCAATTTGCTGGCAATATGTTAGAACTTAGCGGTAGCGAAAGACGATTTATCGCGATGTCGACTACTGCTTACCAGTCGTTATCAAAACAACAGATCGCAACGTTATCGGCAAAAACACGCATCGAGACTTTTAACATCCCAACTGTTGAAATGGCGGGCGGCTCTATTCGCTGTATGCTAGCAGGTATTCATTTAGCGCCTTTTAAAGAACTGCATACATAGCAATAAAAATGTAAGTGTGCACAAATACTTAGAATACGCTAAGGTAAGGCGATTCGAACAATAATCTCGCAGAACAAATAAGGAAGTCGTATGTTTGATCAGATCTTTAATGCCACCGTTGGCAATATTAACAACTTGTTGTGGGGCTCTGGTCAACTACTCATTTATATTCTGGTTTTTGCCGGTTTCTGGTTTTCGTTCAAATTGAAGTTTGTTCAGTTTGCCCATTTTCGCCATATGTTTTCCGTGATGAAAAACAGTACTAAGGGCGATAGTGCCGGCATTAGCTCTTTTCAAGCATTATGTACTGGCTTATCTGCTCGTGTCGGCACGGGTAACTTGGCGGGTGTGTCAGTGGCAATTTCGCTAGGCGGTGCTGGTGCTGTTTTTTGGATGTGGGTGATTGCCTTTTTAGGCATGGCCACAGGTTTTGCCGAAAGCATTTTGGGTCAACTATACAAGGTAAAAGACGATCATAAAGAATATCGCGGTGGCCCTGCCTACTACATAAAAATGGGCTTGAATAAACCTTGGCTGGCAGTGGCGTTCGCTATTTGCTTGTTCTTAGGTTATGGCTTTAGTTTTAGTGCCATGCAAGCCAACACCATTAGCGATGCACTAAACCACGCCCTTGATATTCCACACATGTATTCAGGTCTCGCGATTACCTTATTTGCCGGTGTAATTGTGATGGGCGGGTTTAAAAGTATTGCCCGCTTTGCAGAGCTAGTCGTGCCGTTTATGGGTATTGCCTATATTTTGGCGGCGCTAACGGTTACTGCCCTTAACATTGAGCACATCCCTGCCCTAATTGGTGATATTTTAGCATCGGCCTTTGGTTTACAAGAAGCTGGTGCAGGCGCCCTTGGGGCCGCGATTAAAAATGGTATTCAGCGGGGGTTATATTCGAACGAAGCCGGTGCTGGCTCCGTGCCTCACGCTTCCGCAAGTGCTTCCCCTACCCCTAATCATCCTGTTGCTCAAGGTTATGTGCAAATGCTCGGCGTATTTGTTGATACTGTTGTGCTTTGTACTTGTACTGCGGTAATTATTTTACTGGCCGATCTGCCTATGAGCGGCGAAATGGAAGGTATTCGACTGACTCAAGATGCGATGACAGCGCACATTGGTGAAGGCGGTATTTATTTTGTTGCCGCAGCAATTACCTTATTCGCCTTTACCTCCGTGGTTGCTAACTATGCATACGCTGAGAGCAACTTGCACTTGTTTAAGCTAGACAACAAACTAGGACGTGGCATTTACACTAGCTGTTATCTCGCTATGGTGCTTTGGGGCGCAAATGCGTCGCTATTTCATGTTTGGGCGATGGCTGATATGGCACTAGGCTTGATGACGCTGGTCAATATTTTCGCCATAGTGCAATTAACCCCAACGATTAAGGCATTGTTTAAAGATTATTGTCAGCAGCGGGCGACTCAAATGTCGTCGGATCAGAGTCAAACTAAGCGTGAAATCAGCTTCTCTGCGCAAAATATCGACTATCAAGGTAAGCTCTACTCGGGTATTTGGGATAAAAAATAGAGTTTTTATTCAAAATTTGCTGATTTAGCGAAATTAAGGGTTGCTTTTTCACGAGAAGCTGGCATGTTAAGTAGCAACTGCAGACGGTCAACCGTTTGTTTAAGTGTTAACGTTAACCCTATTTACCCTACGTCCATTAGTAGTTATCTAATAACTAACCGGTTAAATAGTTTTACTTTAATTGGACATTTATCCGCAGTCGCTTCAATAAGTTAAAACACTGCACCTCATACAATTTGGAAAAAGGAGTAGCACTTCAATGTGTTCGATCTTTGGTATTCTTGATATTAAAACTAGTGCGTCGGCACTTCGCCCTACAGCATTAGAATGTTCTCGTCTTTTACGTCATCGCGGCCCAGACTGGTCTGGCATTTACACTAGCGACAATGCAATTTTAGTGCACGAACGTTTAGCCATTGTTGATACTGAGCACGGCGCTCAGCCACTGTATAACGAAGATAAAACACACGTTTTAGCGGTTAACGGTGAAATTTATAACCACAAAGCACTTGCTGCGAGTTTAACGGTTGATTACGAATTCCAAACGCATTCTGACTGTGAAGTTATTTTACCGCTGTACAAGGAATTCGGCGCAGAGTTTATTGACAAGCTACAAGGCATGTTCGCTTTTTGTTTATACGATGAAAAAGCGGATCGCTACATTATCGCTCGCGATCACATTGGTATTATCCCGCTTTACACAGGCTTTGATGAAGACGGTAACTTCTATGTTGCCTCTGAAATGAAATCATTAATGTCGGTTTGTAAAACAGTTAAAGAATTCCCTCCAGGCCATGTGCTAGACAGCAAAACTGGCGAATTGCGCAAATACTTTAAGCGCAACTGGATGCAATATGATGCGATTAAAGACAACCACACCAGCAAAGAAAAACTGCGCACGGCGCTTGAAGACTCAGTAAAAAGTCACTTAATGACCGACGTACCATACGGTGTCTTACTATCAGGTGGTTTAGATTCATCACTGGTGTCTGCGATTACGCAAAAATACGCCTCACGCCGTATTGAAGAAAACGACTTATCTGAGGCTTGGTGGCCAAAAGTTCACTCGTTTGCCTGTGGTTTAGAAGGCTCACCTGACTTAATCGCCGCGCAAAAAGTTGCCGATGCGATTGGCACGGTTCACCACAATGTTGTGTTTACAGAGCAAGAAGGTATCGACGCGTTAAAAGAAGTGATTTATCACCTCGAAACATACGATGTTACGACTGTTCGCGCTTCAACACCGATGTACTTAATGGCGCGTAAAATTAAAGCCATGGGCATTAAAATGGTACTTTCTGGCGAAGGTGCTGATGAAATCTTTGGCGGTTACTTATACTTCCACAAAGCACCAAACGCACAAGAATTCCATGAAGAGCTACTGCGTAAGTTAGACAAATTACATATGTTTGATTGCTTACGAGCGAACAAATCAATGTCGGCTTGGGGTATTGAAGCTCGCGTACCATTCTTGGATAAGAACTTCCTTGATGTGGCGATGCGCATTAACCCAGAAGACAAAATGTGTGGCGGCGGTAAAATGGAGAAAAGCATTTTACGTGAATCGTTTGAAGGCTACTTGCCAGAAGAAATTCTATGGCGCCAAAAAGAGCAGTTCTCTGACGGTGTTGGCTACTCGTGGATTGATGGTTTAAAAGAATATGTTGAATCACAAGTGAGCGATCAACAATTAGCAAACGCGGAATTCAAGTTCCCAGTTAACACACCAGACACCAAGGAAGCTTACTTCTATCGCACTGTGTTTGAAGAGAAATTCCCGCTAGAAAGCGCCGCGAAATGTGTGCCGGGTGGTAAATCAGTTGCCTGCTCTACGCCGCAAGCGCTGGCTTGGGATGAAGCATTCCAAAACATGGCTGATCCATCAGGTCGTGCCGTACAGTCAGTACATAACGACAGTTACTAGCTAACGTTATAAATCGATTGTTATCAACAATTAAAAGGCGCTACTGTACTTAACAGATAGCGCCTTAATTTTATTAAACCGTTTAAATAAGATTATTTACACTTGTCAGTTAATTTTTAGTGAAAATTAATTTAAAGTAGTGACATCTAAGCCATAAACCCCGTAAAACAGTTAGGATCTCCTGTTTTGACTAACCCAATCGACGATAATATTCCAAGTATTAAGCCTGATCTTGATCAGGTTGAAGCCTACCGCAGTACAAAAAAACCAAGCAAAGCGGGTTCATCACCTTCGCCAAGCGCACCGACAGAGCCAAGCCAACCTGCGCCAAAGAAAAGCTCTGCTTTAGGTATTTTAAATAACCTCATCATTTACGGTGTGATTGCAGCTGGTGGTTATTGGGCATTTCAACAAGATGTAAAACGCGAGCAGGAGCTTATTTCCGCTGAGAATCGTATTCTTGATTTAGAGCGCCAACTATCGGCAACTGATGAAGAAATGGGTGAATCAACGGTTGCGATGCGCGCGAAACTCGAAGGATTGATTGAAAAGACCGATAAGCTATGGAGTGAGATGGACAAGCTGTGGGCATCGGCGTGGCGTAAAAACCAATCACAGATTAAAGAACTACGCTCTAAAACTATCAAAACCGATAATAAGCTAACTGAAACCAATACAGAAATCTTAACCAATAAAACAGCGATTATTGAGCTAGGCGATAAGCAAAGCGCAACGGCATTTAATATTAATGCGCTTACCGATCAACTAGGGAAGGCTCAGTCGGTTAAACAAGAAATCGAAAAGCTTGCTAGTCAGTTATCCAGTTTAGAAAACAAATCATCGAGTCGCGATCAACAACAAATAGAATTAGCCACTATGGTTGCTGAGCTTGATACATCAGTAAAGCTATTGATTGAGCGTATGGAAAGACCGGCATCGGCTGGCGCTTCAACAACCAAATCACCGGCTACGCCAACACCTGCGCAATAGCATCAAGCATTTCAACCAAACTCAAATAACACAAATAAAAATGCCAATCAGATGATTGGCATTTTTACTTATAAGAACTTTGGCAGAATCGATAAACTACAACCAGTAATTTAGCTGTACGGACAATAAATGAACGTTAGTATCATAGTCAGCGGTTAAATTAGCGTTGGTTATACGCTGATCTTGCACATTGTATTCAAATTCATTGATGCTAGTGTCTTTCATCCACATATAGCCATAGGCTAAATCTAACGTCCAATCACTATTGAGTTGCCAATTGCCACCAATCGTCCACCAAATTCGATCATCAGTTGGAATACGTGCAGTTCTTCGCTCTTGTGGAATTGGGCTAGTGTCATATGCCACACCCGTTTTCAATTTAATCTTAGGCGACCACTGGTAGGTTACTCCTAGCGCTAATGCAAAAGTGTCTTCCCACTTTTCTGGTATATAAGCAATGTAGCCTTCTTCATTTAAGTCAGCTTCTGTTACTTGAGAAATAGGGCCAGTTTCTTGTTCGCTAATAATGCTGATATTGTCAAACTCACTCCAATCCATCCATTGCAATGATGCTTGCAGCGATATTTCAGGAGACAAGACTTGGTTAACACTAATTGAAAAATTTTGTGGCAGGGTTAAGTCCATTTGCGCCGCTTCTTTTTCAAGCGGTGACGAACCCAATAAGCCAGTGTTTAAATCAACGGCTGGTAACTCTGGAGCAACGACAAATAAATCATCACGCCCGCCAGCGGCTGCGCCAACAATAGGCACATTAGTAATTTCAAAATCGTTTGCTAAGGTCAAATCAATCGCCGAGTTGTAAACAAAAGCGATACTGGTTTCACGACTTGGCTGCCATAGTGCTCCTAATGTGGCACTAACTGCCCAGTCGCTGCTATCTAGCTCATATTGAATATCGCAGTAGTTACTGTTGTGAACATCACCTAACCCCAGTGGAGCATAGGCAGCATTAATAAAGTCTGCATTTTCACAAAGGCCACCGATATCTTTAAAGGCGGTTAAGCGCCCTTCGGCATACGAAACGCTAATACCAAGGCCTACCGAGAACTGCTCGGAAACTTGATACGCGAGTGTTGGCTGTAAACTGATAATGGTTAGTTCAGTGTCTTGTGCGAAGTTTCGGCCGATAAAGTTTTCGTCGTAAGTACTTGAAATTGCGGCAGGAGCATATAGACCTACACCCCATGCCCATTCATCGTTAATCGGTGAGGCATAAAATGCATATGGCACCACCTCACTAATATCAAAGTCACCGCTGGTTTCTCCAGAAACAGGCTGACCAAGTACGTTGGTGGCCGACACATTAGAATATTCAGACTGACCAAAGATATAACCACCACCGATGGATAAGCTAGCACCTGGCAGTTTTGTTAACCCAGCAGGATTGGAATACAAGATAGAAGCATCTTCAACTACCGCACCACGCCCTGCATAAGCATTGCCCATGCTACTAGTTGATTGTTCATAAATTTTAAAGCCTGCGGCTTGGGTAATTTGAGAAAATGAAGATGAAAGAAGAAGAGAACTAATAATTATTGATAATTTTTTATACTGCATAAATTGTTGTAATACTGTTGTAATGCAATTTCATCTTATATCTGATGAATAATATTTCAAACAACTATTTATACTATTTGAACGATAATTAATATTTACGAACAATATGTAGCCACATTGTATTTTCGTTATTCAAGCTCATTCGACAAAGTATATTACTAGCAAGTAAAGATTATTTTTTATGCTTTATAAACAACACATTATTGTATATTAAATACACTCATCTTTATTTTTAGTGAACTCTAGGAACTACAAAATTAATGCGTGAAATCTTTAAATTAAATGGGCAATTACAACGTAAATGAGTTATTAAAAATGTAGTTACAAGTTTAAACTTGTTCAATTTTTATGCATAAAACATACTGTAAATCGAATATTTATTCATCAACCGCATTAAGAAAATCAAAGTGAGAAAGCCTAAAAAGAGATAACCTCAAGTGAGGTAAACTAGGGTGTAGGATTTATGGTTAGCTGCTGAAAGTAATAAGTGCACTCATGAATTGTAATTGGGTTAATTTAAACCCTTGATATCGCTATGTCGAGCAGGGTTTAAGCCCCAGCTTTGCGTAAAACTGAGACTTAAAGGGGATTAGTAAAGCTTAGCGATTACTAATCTTTACTAGATAAGCGTGATGATTCACTTATAACGCATCAACAATATCTTTAACCAGTTTTGGCCCCTCATAGATAAAGCCAGTATAGACTTGAACCAACGAAGCGCCTGCGGCAAGCTTTTCTTTGGCATCTTCAGCTGATTGAATACCACCAACACCAATAATAGGTAACTGCCCTTCTAAAGCTTGCGCCAATTGCTTAATAACAATCGTGCTTTGCTCTTTGACTGGAGCGCCGCTTAAACCGCCTTGCTCATCGCCATGTGGCAAATGCGCTACTTTATCGCGAGCAAGCGTGGTATTAGTCGCAATGACCGCATCAATATTATTCGCTTTTAAGCAGTCAGCAATACCCTCAACTTCTTCTTGCGTTAAATCTGGCGCAATTTTTACTGCAACTGGTACATATTTACCGTATTGGTCAGCAAGCGATTTTTGCTCGACTTTTAAGGCCGCAAGTAACTCATTCAATGCTTCACCGTATTGTAATGAGCGTAAACCTGGCGTATTTGGCGAAGAAATATTAACGGTAATATAACTGGCGTAGTCATACACCTTACGCATACAGTGAATGTAATCATCTTTCGCATTTTCTTCTGGGGTATCTTTATTTTTACCAATATTAATACCCAAAACGCCTTTGAAATTAGCTTTTCGCACTTGCTCTACTAGGTAATCAACGCCTTTGTTGTTAAAACCCATACGATTAATCACAGCATTAGCTTCTTCTAATCGAAAGATGCGTGGTTTAGGGTTACCCGGTTGAGGTCTAGGCGTAATCGTACCAATTTCTACAAAACCAAAGCCCATCTCAGCAAAGGCTTGAATACATTCGCCGTTTTTATCAAGACCGGCAGATAAACCTACCGGGTTAGGAAAGCGAATGCCCATCACTTCCACTGGCTTATCTTGCAAGGTTTGTTTGTATACGGCTTTTAATGGTGAATTTCCGGTTACATGCAACCCTTTGATAGTGAAGTTGTGAATAGCTTCTGGATCAAATTGAAACATCATCTTTCGAATCGCCGAATACAACATGGTTTTCCTCTTGTTTAAGTTATGAGTTAAGTTATGAGTTAAGTTATGAATTAAATACAAAAAGTCCCTGCTTAACAGGGACTTTAATAGATTAACTTGGCTTACGCCGCGCTATGTAAACTTAGTAACATTAATTCTCTTAATGCCACTGAGAACTTAGCAAATTCATGCGTTGGCGACATTCTAAAGTCAGCCAAGATATGACGCCAGCGCTCAAGTGGTTGCGCGCTCTGTTCAAACCACTGCTCAAGCAATTCATCTGAGTTTTTGCTCTTAGCATCTACTTTCAAAGCGACAATAGTAATAGCTCGCTGCTGCCAGTCAAGCTCTTCTCTAAATGACGCTCTTGCCAATGCTTGCCAATGGTTAGCAACAGGCTGTGCAGTGATTTGGTCTAAGAACCAGTGCAGGTCTAATCGGTCACCAAGCTTGAAGTAAAGCTCTGCAACAAACTCAATCGAACGACCATCAATTGCAGCAATCTCTGCAATATCCATTACGGAGAACAAGGTGCTTAGCTGTGAAATACGCTTAGCTGTTTTCTTCGGCACACCTGATTTAACTAAACCAGACTCAACGTGTACTAACTGCTCTACCTCATCAGCAGCCATGTATTTACTTAAGTTTTTCGCTAACGCATCAAACGTTGGGCGATAGAAATCAATCGCTTGTTGAATATCCATGCCCTTGTCACGGTGTCTCAAGAACCAGCGCGTTGCGCGGCGAACATTGCGACGCAGTTGGAACAACATTTCAGTTTGCACAGACGTTTCAATTTTGTTGTCTAACGCTGCAATGTCTTGCCATACTGCGCCCATTTCAAAAACTTCACTTGCCATGGTGTAGCAATTAGCAACTTCAGCAACGCTTGCGCCAGTTTCTTCCTGCATACGGTTTACGAAGTTAAAGCCCATGTCGTTGCCAAGCTTGTTAGCAAGTTTAGTGGCAATAATTTCAGCGCGTAGCGGGTGATCTTGCATTTGCGCGCTGTATTTTTCTTGTAACAGACCAGGGAATGCACCAATCAGTAAGCGATCGTGATATGGGTTACTAGTGATTTCTTCACAAACTAAATCTTCTTTTAATACCATTTTGCTGTAAGCAAGTAGTACTGAAAGCTCTGGACGAGTCAGGCCGTTGCCTTGCGCAAGACGCTCAGCAATTTCGTCATCATTTGGAATAAACTCTAAAGCGCGGTCTAATTTGCCATCACGCTCTAATTCATGAATAAAGCGAGTTTGCTCTTTTAGTTGATCAGCGCCGCGCATTGCCGTAATAGATAACGAGTGAGTTTGGTCGTAACAGTCTTTCAACACGATTTCTGATACTTCATCAGTCATGTCATAAAGTAACTTGTTACGCTGTTTAACAGTCAAGTCACCACTTTGTACTAAACCGTTAAGTAGAATTTTGATGTTTACTTCGTTATCCGAACAATCTACACCACCAACGTTATCAACAGAGTCGGCATTAATTCGGCCACCATTAGCTGCGTATTCAATACGGCCAAGCTGAGTTAAACCTAAGTTACCACCTTCACCTACCACTTTGGCTTGTAGCTCGCTGCCGTTGATTCGTAATGCGTCGTTAGCACGGTCACCCACTTCTAAATGAGTCTCGCTACTTCCTTTAACATAAGTACCGATACCACCATTCCAAAGTAGATCTACCTTCATTTTTAAAATGGCTTTAATTAAGTCGTTCGGCGCCATGCTTTGCTTTTGTGTGCCGATCATTTTCTTAATTTGAGGTGTAAGTTTGATTGATTTTGCCGCGCGGCTGAAAATACCACCACCTTCAGAAATCAACTCTTTGTTGTAATCTTCCCACGTACAACCTGGCATGTTGAACAAGCGCTCACGCTCTTTGTAAGTCGGTGCTGCAACAGGATCTGGGTCGATAAAGATATGCATATGGTTAAACGCAGCTTGTAAGCGAATATGCTTAGATAACAGCATACCGTTACCAAATACATCACCTGCCATGTCACCGACACCAATCGCTGTAAAATCAGTTGTTTGGCAGTCAATATCCATTTCGCGGAAGTGACGCTTAACCGATTCCCACGCACCTTTTGCAGTAATACCCATGCCTTTATGGTCGTAACCGACACTACCACCTGAAGCAAAGGCATCACCCATCCAGAAGTTGTACTCATCAGAGATACCGTTAGCGATATCAGAGAAGGTTGCAGTACCTTTGTCTGCTGCAACGACTAAATACGGGTCATCTTCGTCATGGCGAACAACATCAATTGGCGGAATAATATCGCCCTTGATGATGTTGTCTGTGATGTCTAATAAACCGCGAATGAAGGTTTTATAACACTCTTGACCCGCTTCAAAGATTTCTTGCCGTGTACCACCTAGTGGTAGTTGTTTACAAACAAAACCACCTTTCGCACCAACAGGTACAATCACAGTGTTTTTAACTTGCTGTGCTTTTACTAAGCCTAATACCTCCGTACGGAAGTCTTCGCGGCGATCAGACCAACGCAAGCCACCACGAGCCACTTTACCACCGCGTAAGTGAACACCTTCAACTTGTGGTGAGTAAACGAAAATCTCAAATTTAGGCATAGGTAGCGGCATTTCTGAGATTTCTTCAGGTAAAATTTTGAACGAGATATAAGACTTTTCTTGCTCACTCGCATTTTTCTGGAAGTAGTTTGTTCGAATGGTCGCATTAATCATTTCAACGAAACGACGAATAATACGATCATCGTCAAGGTTAGCGACGTTATCTAGTGACTGTTCAATGTCATCAAGTACCTTGTTAACTGCCTTTTCAGTGCGCTTTGCACTCGGGCTAAAGCGCAAGTTAAACAGCTTAACCAATAGTTCAGCTAAGTTAGGATAACGAGCAAAGGTGTCTTCCACATAACTTTGGCTAAATGTACCGCCAATTTGGCGCTCATATTTAGCAAAAGCACGAATGATTGATACTTCACGACCCGCTAGCCCTGCACCAAGAATCAAACGGTTGAAGCCATCATCTTCTAACTGTCCTGCCCATACTTTTGCAAAAGCGTCTTGGAACAACATCTGAACCTGTTCTAAGTTGAAAGCACGATCGCCAGTTAGCAACATAGAAAAGTCTAGAATCCAACAAGTTTCACCGTCTGCAGTACGAATGGCATAAGGGCTTTCACCGATAACACGTAAACCAAAGTTTTCCAACATAGGTAGCACGTCCGACAAATGCAACGGCTCACCTTTGTGGAATAGTTTTAATTTAACAAAACGGCTACCCGACTTTTCTTCTTGTGGTTGGTAGAACAGCATCTCTAGTGGACAGCTTTCACATACCGATTCTAATTTCTCGATATCAACAATCGCTGTACCTGGCATCACTTCATCTTTATAAGATTGCGGGAATGCAGAATATTTGCGGCTTAATGCCTTGCCAACCGACTCACCTTTATGAGAATTCAACAAGGCCGATAATTTGTCATCCCAACTGCGGGCCGCTTCATTCAAGTTCTTTTCAATTTCTTTCACGTTGATATCTGCTTTTGTGTGATCGACACGGACAATGTAGTGAGTTCTTGCTTGTACTGATTCTGAGAAGTAAGTGTTAAATTCAACCTCTTCTTTGCTGCCAAAAGCATCACTTAATAGCTGCTGCGTTTGAATTCTTAGTTTTGTGTTGTAACGCTCTCTTGGTACATACACCATGCATGAATAGAAACGAGAGAAAGCGTCACGGCGCACAAACAAGCCAGTATAATCACGCTCTTGCATCTGCAAGATGCCTTTTACGTTTTGCAATAACTCAGCAACGCTTGATTGCAAAATTTCATCGCGTGGATAGGTTTCTAAAATATTGATCAGTGTTTTATATGCGTGTGAACCTGGAGCAAAACCTGATAATTCACATACACCAGCAACTTTTGACTTAATTAACGGTAAATCTAACGCACTATTAGTGTAGTAGGCTGAGCCGAATAGCCCGATAAAGCGTTCTTCACCAACAACGTTACCTTTTGCATCAAAGCGCTTAATACCGATGTAATCTAAGTGGGCTGGACGGTGGACACGTGAACGTGAATTCGTTTTTGTTAAAATAAGTAAGCTATCACCTAGCGCAACTTCTCTAGCGGTTTCGCTTAACGTTGAGATCAAGCGTTGTTCAGTGCCTTTTGAGTTTTTCATCAAGCCGAGGCTTGAGTCGACATTAGCTGCAAGCGCCATGTCCCCTTTTAACGTTTTAATGTCGTAAGAGCGATAGCCCATCAAGGTAAAATGATTGTTTGCGATCCACTCTAAAAACTCTAATGAATCTTGCTTTTCTTGATCAGAGCAAGGCACTTTCGCCTTTTTAACATCAGCTACAACTGATTGCAGCTTTTTCAACATTGGTTGCCAATCAGAAACAGTTAAAGAAATGTCGCTGACAACTGAATGTAAGTCTTCAGCGATCGCAGTAAGCACCGCGCTGTCGTCTTGGCGATCAATCTCGATAAAGAATACGGTCTCAACTTTGCTGCCTCTAAGCTTCTTATCTACTGAAGCGCCAAGTTGTTTAATTTGGTTTTTCGCGTCACGCACTACTTGCATTGGCGTGTTAATCATTAAGTGCGGTGATACGCCTTGACGATTTAGTGCAATTCTTAACGAATCTACTAAAAACGGCATATCTGCGACGATAACTTCGATAATCGTATGGCTTGATTTCCAGCCATGTTTAGCCACTTCTGGGTTAAACACTTTGATCACTGGGCTATCATCTTGATGGCCGTTTAATGAATTCCATAAACTCATAGTGGCACCATACATGTCACTATCATTACGGTTGGCAAGGTCAGTGGTGGAGATATTACCGTAAAGTAAATGAGCGAATTGCTCGACTAGGCCTGCTGTTTCTGCTGGGACTTTTTGTTGAATAGATTGAGCTACGTTTGTTAATAAAACTGAGGGTAAACCGTCTACGAACGCCATGTCGCTTTCCTTTTGGATAAAACGAATTGAGTAATTGTTGTGTTTTTTAAAGTACTTTTTACTTATTCGAAGGTTATCCCTCATGGCTAATATTATTGTAATTTTAGGGCGCTAAGCGGCATAAACTTACGAAAAAGCAAGCAAATTGTACTTTATTCAGCCTATTCTGTTCAGCATAGACCAATGGCGCGAATTTTATTAATAAATTTAAGGTATTGCGAGCTATTTTTTAGAGCTATAACTCACTCTCGGAGTAATTTGGATAAGGGCTTGATTGGCGAGTAATTGTTTATTCAATGTCTGTAAATAGAAAATGGCCTTTCGGCCATTTTCGTGGTTATTTATGCAGGCAAATATTTATCAGATATTTGCCTCATTTATCGTGCATAAAATTATTTTTTAGCGGCTTTTTTCTCTGGCCATAAGTAAGCGGCTATTGCTGGTAACACAATAATTGCGGCTAACATATTTACCAAGAACATAAAGGTTAACAAAATACCCATGTCTACTTGGAATTTAAGTGCAGAGAAGAACCAAGTAGAAACACCAATTGCAAGTGTAATACCGGTTAGTAATACCGCGTTGCCACGCTCTTGTAAGGCAGTTAAGTAAGCTTTCTTAACACTATCGCCTTCGCGTAAACGCAGACTCATGGTTGATAAGATATAGATACCATAGTCAACACCAATACCAACACCAAGTGCGATTACCGGTAACGTTGAAACCGTTAGACCAATATCAAGCGCTGTCATTAAACCTTGCGCCAAAGTTGATACGATATAAAGCGGTAACACAACAGAGATGGTTGCACGAACACTCTTGAAGCTCACTAAACAAAGTAAGATAACAGCGCCGTATACGTATAACATCATCGGCAGTTGCGCGGCTTCTACAGCTTCGTTGGTTGCAGCCATTACACCTACTGGGCCAGATGCTAACTTAAACGTTAGTTGATCTGTATTTAGCTCCTCAGCAACTTCCTTCACTCTGTTAACGACACGATTAATGGTTTCTGCTTTGTGATCTTCCAAGAATAGAATCACTGGCATCACACTACAGTCGCGATTTAGTAAACCACTGGTTGTCGGCACGTTGGCAATCGATTGAACGAGTGTTTGTTGATTACGCGGAATAACACGCCACTTTGGATTACCTTCATTGTAACCAGCGTTAACGATTTTCGATACCGCCGCTAAACTTGCTGCCGACTGCACACCTTCAACATTCTGCAAGTGCCATTGGAAGCGATCGATGACTTCTAATGTTTCAAACGAAGTACAAGCATCTGGTTGGGTTTCAACAATCACTGACATGTAATCAACACTAATTGCGTATCGATCAGTAATTAAGAAGGTATCTTGGTTGTAGCGAGAATCTTCATGAAGCGCTGGTGCACCGGCGTGCAACTCACCAATTTTCATGTTTTGTGCGTGGTATAAACCAAAGGCATATAAACCTGCAACAATCGCTAAAATAATCGTCGCTGGACCACGTGTTGCGAACTTCGCCATCATGTGCCAAACGTCGTTACTATTCGACTTTTTCTTAGCGTTAGCTTCTGGCTGTTTAGCCCCCTCTAATTTCATGTAAGAAATCAAAACAGGTAATAACACCAAGTTAGTTAGGATGATCATCGCAACACCAAGTGATGCAGTAATCGCTAGCTCGCGAATAATACCAATATCAATCGACAGTAAGGTAATGAAGCCTATGGTGTCTGATAGTAACGCAACACCGCCTGGAATTAATAACGCGCGGAAGCTGTTTTGAGCGCCCTGCTTACAGCTAATACCTGATTCAACCTGCTTAACAACAGAGTTAATCATTTGCACAGCATGACTCACACCTATAGCAAACACTAGGAATGGTACAAGAATCGACATTGGGTCAATACCAAAGCCAAGGCTCGCTAACATACCCATTTGCCAAATTACAGCAACTAGTGAACAAACAATGGTTAATAACGTAAGGCTAATAGAGCGACAGAAGAAGAATACCATTACCGCAGTGATCGCAATTGCAATGGCAAAGAAAGTAACAACATTTTTAGCGCCATTGGCTACATCGCCAACCATTTTTGCGAAACCAATAACGTGTATAGACACTTTATCACTTTCGTATTTAGCGCGAATATCGTTTTCTAATTGCTCTGCAATTTTCAACGTATCTAACGGTTCGCCTGTGTTCGGGTCAATTTCCATTAGTGTTGCGGTAACCATGGCACAGCTGTAATCATCAGCGACGATTCTGCCTACGATACCGGCTTTTTCAATGTTAGCCTTTACAACCGCCATACCTTTTTCATCGCTTGGCTTAAAGCTCGCAGGAATTACTGGACCACCAGAGAAACCATCTTCGACTACTTCAACAAAGCGGGTGCTTGGTGAGTAAAGTGACTTTACTTGAATACGATCAACGCCAGGAATGAAGAACAGTTGATCATGTACACCTTTTAAGGCGTTAAAGAAAGGTTCGTTAAAAATATCACCGTCAACATCACACACTGAGATAAGTACATTGTTTGCCCCACCAAAATCTTTTTGGTGTTTCAGGTAGGTTTGCATGTATTGGTGGTTAAGTGGAATATTTTTGGTAAACGCAGCATCTAGTTTTAGGTGCGTCGCTTGGTATAAAAGCACAAAAGTCGTAATCACGAATAGTGCTAAGACGAATGCTCGGTGACGGAAAATACCGATTTCAATTTTATTGATTGCTGAATTAATACTCATAAACACTACTTCGCGATTGTTATTGTTCTAACACCATCTTCAGAAACGGCAACTAGACGATTGTTAAACCAGACACCAGCGATAAGTGACTTACCATCTGGCTGTGACCAAGCTACGAACTTTTGACCATCGTCTTCACTCACTAATAATGCACCACCATTACCTAACAGTAGTAAGCGATCATCATCAGTTAACACGATATCGTTAATCAGTGCTGTGGAATCTGTCGGAATATGTTGCCATGGGGTACCATTTCTCAGGCTTCTAAAAACATTGCCCCTTAGACCAGCGGCAAGTAAATTTCCTTGCTGCGTTCGCTCGATATCGAAAAATGAGCCTTCATAAATAGGATCGAATTGCTGCCAGTTTTGGCCAAAATCATTACTTTTTGCGATTAGGCCAATTTCACCAACGAGATATGATGTGCGACCATCCATGACCATTTTATTAAAGTGCGGTAAAATACTGCCTCGCTCGTCAAGGTAGGCTTCCTCGTCCTCCATCTTGAGCTCATTGAGGTACTCAACGTCTTCTTCTGGTAAAAATTCGCCGTGAAATTCTTCTACCCAGTTTTTACCGCCATCAGTTGTGCGATAAAACAAACCATAGGCACCAATAGCAACACCGTTGTTCTGATCTTTAAATACAACATCAAGCAAAGGCTTTTGCTTTTCAGGTAGGTATTGCTGAATAGTCCAAGTAGCACCGCCATCAGTAGTGGCTAATATGGTTGCATCGTAACCAACAGCCCAACCATGATCTTCATCGGCAAAAGTGACCGCAGTTAGTGTTGATTGCACCGGCACCGCTTGTTGTTGCCAGTTTTCGCCATCAGTAGAAAGGAGTACGTGCCCTCTCTCGCCCACAGCAACTAACTGTCCTTGTTGTATTTGGTGAATATCTAATAGTAGAGATTTACTCGCTAGAGGAGCTTGTATCGCAGGCATAGGCTCGGTAACAGCATAAACCTTTGTCGCTAATGCGCAGCATAGTGCCGCTGCAAATACATTCTTCATTCCTAAAACCACGCTTTCTTTCTAGTTATAAACAAAAACGGCTGGCCCGGTGCCAGCCGCTCATCGCTAATCGAATTTGATTAACGACGTCCTTCTCGTCTTAAGGCTGCAGGTGTAAACACCTTGTCTTTCAGCTTAACACTGAAGTCATACATGGACTCTTCGTTATCTAAGCCAATTGCGATATAACGGCGAGCTTGCAAGTCATGGAAAACTTCCAATGTAGTCCATTGTGTTGGCACTTCATAGTAGTTTATACCATGAGCGATACCCACTCTGTACAATTCATCTCGGTTATCATAAATATCAGTAACCGCTACTTGCCAGCTATCTTCGTCAATGTAGAACACACGTTTCTTGTAGATATGACGTGTATCATCTTTCAAGTTAGCTTCTACCACCCATACACGGTGTTTTTCATAGCGCACTAGATCTTTGTTGATATGACCAGGCTGAAGAATGTCATCATACTTTAGGCTGTCACTGTGTAAGCGGTAATCATTGTATGGAATAAGTAATTCCTGCTTACCTTTCAAAGTCCAGTTGTAGCGGTTTGGTGCGCCGTTGTACATATCGAAATCATCGGTTGTACGCAAGCCATCTGACGCTGTACCTGGTGCATCATAAGCAACGTTTGGTGCACGACGTACACGACGTTGACCAGTGTTGTATGTCCACGCTTGGCGAGGCGTTCTAATTTGGTCCATGGTTTCATGAACAAGCAATGCGGTACCGGCGATACGTGCTGGCTTATTTACCTTTTGCTTAAACTTGAAAACGATATTAGATTCTTCAAGCTCTGCTGGTGTTGCACCTTCCTCGTGGTAGGTAAACATCAACTGTTGGTCAAAACCGATGTAGGTGTAATCACCACTTGCCGTAGGACCCGCTTGACCCGCCTTGTTCTGCATAGAAACACCACGGTAACGCAAGATGTGGTTCCAAATAGCCTCTAAACCATTTTGCGGCATTGGGAATGGAATACCAACAGCACCATTAGCAATACCGTTACCGCCTGTTACTAACTCAGTGCGCGATGCGTTGTTAATTGACTCATCATAAACATGTTGTGGATATGATGCAGAGCGACGCGTTTGATAAACATTCATTTTGAATGTTTCCGGGTATGTTTCAAATAGTTTAATTTGACCCGGCGTTAACAAATCTTTGTACTCGCTCATGTTTTGAGCGGTAACTGTGTACAGAACTTTATCGTCTGGGTACGGATCTGGGTGATGATCACCTGGCTTGTAACCAGCTGGCCATTCTGTAATACCCCCTGTCCACTCAGGAATAGAACCGTCTTCGTTAGCGCCGCGCACTGCCCCCATCGGTGTAAACTCTGTTTTTAGCTTGGCAGCTTCGTCTGCCGAAACCTTGGCAAACACTGACGTGCTGCTCACCGCAAGCGATACGGCTAAAGATAATAAGGTGAGTTTTTTCATTATCATTACTTCCTTAAATTGAATACTTAACGCTAAACGAAATAAAGTCGCGATCTTCAAGAATGTTAGTCGTGCCTACGCCGCCAAAGAAGGCATTGTAACCAAAACTACCAGACCAACGGTTTTGATAATCAAAGTCGAGACTAAATGCTACAGACTTGCGATCTTCAATAAACATAAACAATGGATCAGGCGTGATACCTTCAACATCATGAGAAAATACGATACGTGGTGAAACGTTGATACCCGCGAATACGTTATTGAAATCAAGCTTCAATAGCGCTCGATAACCCCATGAAAACTCATCTGGGAACGGGTTGGTTTCAACACCATCTTGAACGGCAAGTTCTAAACCTTCAATACCTGCGATACCGCCATTTCTTGCTGTACCAGGACCATTTAAGCGCAGTACATCTTCATCCGGCATATCGTTGATATTAACACCACCAACTTCAAGTAAACCAGTTACCTGATCCGCGCCCATCATAGGACCGAACAAGTGAGTTAAGGTAAATTGTGCTTGTAACGTGTCCGATAAAATGAAGCCGTCAGCACGCTCGCCTGGTGCAAAAATATCCATCTGCGAAATACCGTTCAGATCCGGACGAATACCTGCGTTGGCTAACTGCTGAGGCATCGCAGCAAATAATAACTCTACGTCATCAATTTGCAGTGGCTCATCTTGACGGTAGCTTACTTCACCCGCGACCGCGGTAGCACCTACTGTTGTATTAAAGCTAAATGCGTATAGTTGAATATCTTCTGGGTAGTCTAATTCTACTTTAGAGAAACCACGCAAATCAGCGTAATTATCATAGGTAATTTGGTTTTGTGCGATAAAGGCTAAATCAGCACCAATAGCAGGAGCCGTAAAGTCAGCAACAACACCTGAGAATAATGGACGACGGCTATGGTAGTTCATGTAGTACAAACTAACCTCAGAGTCATTTAGCTCAGGCAGGAACCATGAAAGGCGTAAACCGTATTGACCGCCATTGTCGGGACGTACAAGCGACTCGTTACCTGGTGCTTTTAGCGTTAATCTTGTACCGTGCGCTAGGTAAATTCCTGCAGCTGCCGCAGCTACTGCTGGGTCACCGCTGCGTAGTGCATCGCCTAAGCCATTTAGGTTACCGATTAAGTAATCAAGATCCATATCTGGGTTGCTTGCGAAGTTCAACTGAACGTTGTTGAAGTGACCGCCGTCACCCGCAAAATCGTTACCCGCGAAGTAGCTACCCGCTGCTGGTATTACGGTTTTTTCCCAGTCGTACTGGTAAAAAGCTTCAATGTTGAAGTTTTCAGTTACGCCTAATGAACCCCATACTGCGCCAAACGGGATGAAAGCTTCTTTTAATTCTGCGCCGGGCGCTCTTAAACGAGCAATATCCACTGGGTTCAATTCACTAATACCATGCGGAATTAGTGCACTCTCACCCCAACTAATAACCTGTTGACCAACACGAATTGAGAATGGCATTTCGCCAATATCGAAATCGCCGTAGAAGAAGGCATCAAGAATACGGAAGTCACTACAAACTTGCTCTTCCGCGATAGAGTCACGACAAGGATCGTCGGTACGGCCAGTTAAGGTATTTGTCCATGCTCTATCTTCGTCCGACATTTCAAAATCGTAGAAGTATAGGCCACGAATGAACACACCCATGTTATCTCTGCGAATATCTAGCTCATGCGTGCCTTTGAAAATGGTAGAGAATGCATCACCAGCATCAAAGTTAAGGTTTGCATTGTCACTATTTGACGAGTACTTACCTTCACCATTCCAGACATCAGCACCACTTGGTACTGGGTTAAATGCTGGATGGTAACTGCTAAAATCAAATCCATTGTTCACGTTGTTTGGTTTACTGACGTGATTTGCCCAGTCGCGATTTTCAACGCGAATACTGGTACCTAATGAAAATGTTGAGTCAAAGGTAATTTCAAAATCACCTAATTCAAATATTGCGGCATTAACGCTTGGTGTAATAGATACTGCTAAAGCAGCAGCAACGCTTAGCGCGATTGGTTTCTTAAAAAAAGATATACGAGGGCTATGTTTCATTCAATCTCTCCCCAGTCCTGAAACAAAGTATTATCTACTTTTTATAAATTCTTATTGTTCTAGTGCTTGTTGTTTTTTTGCTCACGATTCTTGTGCGCAAAACCATAATTGCATCATTTATCAGAACAGGCAAGCGCAAATATTTTTCCTAAATACACTTATTTTTAAAGACTTACAGACTGGCTTTCACAATAACCAAATCAATGTTTAAAACACCTGTTTTAAACAAAAGCAATTAGATGGACTGACCACTTTGTGGGCTTTGCACTGTCTACCACCTACTAAAAGAAACAATGCTACTTCGAACAAATAAATGCCACGCCTTGTTTAAAGTATATACTCTACGAAATTCTATTTGATTGAAAATAATTTGTTCAAACAAGTGTTTTCCAGTTACAGGCGCCTATTAACTTGACGTTAAATTGAACACTAAATCACTGTCGTAAAAGGCTTTCGCAGCATTTTGTGGGTAATATTGAATGCTGTGTATAGTGACAATTAACCTAGTGAATATAAAAACTGTTTGAAATATATACTCTAAGACTCAGTTTTTATTTACTACAAGGTGGTAAAGAGAAATAGTGATTTATATTCAAACGCTTAGAATATTTGACGAATGATATAGCGGTTTAGCTCGCTAAATTAGGAGGTGTAAGAGTCTTAAGCTTATATCAGCGCTAAACGTTCAATAATGATTTGTTAAAGAATGAATTTGCTTTGAATGGCTACGTTAGATGGTGGCTTCAAGACGTTAATTAGCAAGCTAGTGAAAAATGAAAGCAGCCATGAGCCAACAGACTGCTTTTCGTTTTGAGTTTGCTACTCGCCAATTTTATATTGTGCTTACTCAAGGCTGATTAAAAGCTAAGACACTTTGGTTAGCGATACAAATTTATTGTTCTGAGTTTCCAGACAGAACATACCAAATACACCACTTGGCGTCATAAACTTGCGCAAATGCATTGCCGGAAATTGAATGCGCTGTCCGTTAGTTGCAAATGCTACAACGGTAGACGCTTGACCGCGGTAATAAGGCATCACATCATCCGCTGACATAGATACCTTGAAATAATACTTCACACTAAACTTCCCATATCTATTTAGTGTTGCGGTAATGCTGCGTTCAACTTTTCAGTAATATCACGCGATAATTCAGCTTGAGCGGCAATAAGCTCCAATGCTTTGATCATCAATTCACTGTGGTGTTCATCAAACGCTTTAAACTGGATTAACGGTGTGATCAAACGAGAAGCGACTTGTGGGTTAATCTTGTCCATGGCGATAATTTGCTCGGCAAGGAATTGATAGCCTTTACCTTGCGCATCATGAAAATATCGCGCATTTTGCATAGCGAACGCACCAATTAGCGAGCGTGCCCGATTTGGATTGGTCAGCGCAAAATCGTCGCGCGCCATTAGCTGCTCTAACCGCTCAAAAATCGTATCAGCTTGCATATTCGCTTGAAGACTAAACCACTTGTCCATCACTAAGGTGTCTTCTAGCCATGTTTGCTCGAATTGCGACAATACCTTGTCGCCAACTTCTAGCGGAGCATGCCTCACAGCACTTTGCAGCGCACCAAGCTTGCTAGTCATCTCTTTGGCTTGCGTAAACTGTTGTTCAATTATGTGATGGTACTTAGGTAACATACTTAAATAACTTAAACAGGTGTTTGCTAAAGAGCGAGCAGCGACCTGCTTGCCTTCTGCGCTGTCGTTTGTATGGTCGCCTGTGTTGCCGTCCGTTTTCTGTAGTAATTGTTCGCTCGTTTGATAAAGCCCAATTAAATTTTCTTCAAATTGTTGAGCAATAAATAATTTCAATTGCTCAACTGCGTTTAACAACTGTTGCGGGTTAACTTTATTTAAACCAGAGACGAGCTCATCAAAAGACGGCAGCGTTAGCATTAGCGCCTTAAATTCGTCATCATAATCAGCTTTCATCACCGCTGCCATCATTCGCGTGATTGACTCGCTAGGTTTAGCAGTTTGATTTGCCAGCAAGAATGCAACTTCCTGTGCCATGATCTTTTGACCGGCATCCCAGATACAGAAACTGTTGTCCCCCAGCTCGATGATTGACAGTAACTCCTCAACCGACTGTTCAAAATGTACTTTTACTGGCGCAGAAAAATCACCAAGCAGCGCAACAATAGGTTGATTGCTAGCATCAAACTGCCATGTTTGTTGTGTATCAGTTAATTCCAATAATTGTTTCGTTATTTGTTTGGTAACAGGGTCAATCAATTCAATGTTAATTGGAATATGCAAGTGGCGTTTTTCAGGTTGCGCTTCACTCGGCGGAGTATGCTGTACAATGGTTAGCTTGAACTTATTAAGCTCTGTATCGAATTGCTGCGTTACTGTGAGCTCAGGTGTACCTGATTGACTGTACCAGCGTTTAAATAAGGATAAATCTTTGCCATTTGCGTCTGCCATCGCATCGACAAAATCGTCACAAGTCACTGCCATGCCGTCAAAACGTTTAAAGTACAAATCCATCCCTTGTCTAAAGCCTTGTTGACCTAGCAAGGTATGTAACATGCGAATCACTTCACTGCCCTTTTCATAAACCGTTAAGGTGTAGAAATTATTCATTTCCATCACTTTTTCAGGGCGAATTGGGTGCGACATAGGTCCGGCGTCCTCAGCAAACTGTTGAGCCCGCAATAACTTAACATTTTGTATACGCGTTACCGCACTTGAGTGCATGTCAGCACTAAACTGCTGATCTCTAAATACCGTTAACCCTTCTTTTAAACTTAACTGAAACCAATCACGGCAAGTAACGCGGTTACCTGTCCAGTTATGGAAATACTCGTGTGCAATTACCGCTTCAATATTAAAGAAGTCTGTATCGGTAGCGCTGTCTTTATCTGCTAGCACGTATTTGCTATTAAATACGTTCAGCCCTTTATTTTCCATCGCGCCCATATTGAAGAAGTCAACGGCGACAATCATGTATATGTCTAGGTCGTACTCCAAACCAAAAACTTGCTCGTCCCATGCCATCGAACGTTTCAATGAGTCCATTGCATGAACCGCTTTGTGCTTGTTGCCACGATCAACAAAAATTTCCAAGGCAACACTGCGGCCAGACTGAGTCACAAATTCATCTTTGAGTAAATCAAAATCTCCCGCGACCAGTGCGAACAAATAGCAAGGTTTACGGAATGGATCGTGCCATGTCACAAAGTGCTTACCATTGGCAAGTTCGCCACGCTCAACTGAATTTCCGTTAGCCAGTAAGTACGGGTATGCCGCTTTGTCAGCAATCACCTTAGTGGTAAAAATTGCCATCACATCAGGGCGATCTAAATAATAAGTAATGCGCCTAAAACCCTCTGCTTCACATTGCGTACAAAACGCACCACCAGATTTGTACAAGCCTTCAAGTGCGGTATTGTTAGCAGGATCAATTTCAGTGACTAGTTCTAACGTAAATTCATCAGGTACATTGAAGATGGTAAGCTGCTGTTCAGTTTGTGCAAAAGCATCACTTGTTAGTTGCTCACCATTAATTTTCGCGCTAACGAGCTTAAGATGCTCACCATCTAAAATGAGCTGGCTTTGTTCCAAGTTCGCCTTTTTGACAGCAAGCGTGTTAGTGACACGAGTGTGATGGTCATCAAGTTCGACCGTTAAATTGACGGTATCAATGGTAAAGTCTGACGGTAAATAGTCAGCTAAATATTTTGCAGTAAACTCTGACATAGCTTGTCTCGAAATGTGTTTTTAGTAACTTACGAAAAATTCAAATAAAAAGCCTGCTCGAAGCAGGCCTTTACAAATTAAAATAGATAATTATTCATGCTAGCGCCATTGACGCTAGGCAGGCTGCTCAGACATTTTATTCATTTTAAAGCCAGCGTAACCATAAATAATCGCTAGTATTGGGTTAATAATATTAAAGAAGCAGTAAAAAATATACTCATAAGAACCTAATGCCAATGCCCCCATCATAAATGCACCACAAGTATTCCATGGGATCAGTGGCGAAGTGATAGTGCCTGAATCTTCTAGTGTTCTGCTTAACGTCGTTGGATGGAAGCCTCTGCGTTCATATTCTTCTTTATACATGCGACCAGGCATGACTATTGCCATATACTGATCGGCGGTAATTAGGTTGGTACCGATACAGGTAGCCACTGTGCTGGCAATCAAACTACCTGTTGATTTAGCCGCGGCTAAAATGGCATCAACAAAGCGACGTAACATCCCCAAATGTTCTAACACTGCGCCAAAGCTCAACGCCGTCATCACTAGCCAGATGGTGTTAAGCATGCTTGACATACCCCCACGGCTTAACAGTTCATCAATGTTGGCATTACCAGTATCGACGGTTACACCATCAAAAAATGCTGTCCAAACCACCATAATGGTTGCCTTGACGCCTTGAACGCCCTCGGCGGCCATAGTCGCGATTAACTCTTGTTGAAAAATCACTGCCCACACAGCACCAATTAAAGCACCTACCGATACGGCAGGGAACGCTGGCATTTTTTTGTAGGCTAATGTTAATAACACAGCTAACGGGATAAGGTTTAACGCTGAAATATTGTAAGTCGCTTCAAGCGTAGAAGTTAGCGTAGTTATGCTGTCAGTATTGCCTGTACCCTGCCCTGAATGATCAAAACCAATAATTAAAAATAGAATTAACGCTATAGTAATTGAAGGCACCGTTGTCCAAAGCATATTGCGAATATGGGCAAATAGCTCAGTACCTGCTACCGCTGGTGCCAAGTTTGTTGTTTCAGATAATGGCGACAACTTATCACCAAAATAGGCACCAGAAATTACCGCACCAGCAGTTACAGCGGTCGACATTTCAAAACCAGTTGCTATCCCAATAAAGGCAACACCGACAGTGGCTGCAGTAGTCCATGAACTACCAATACTCATGGCGACAATACCACACACCACACAGGCTGCAGCATAGAACCAACTGGGATCAATAATTTGTAGACCAAAATAAACCAGCGTTGGTACGGTACCCGATAATAACCAAGTACCAATAAGCGAACCAACGGCTAACAAAATCAGAACCGCACTGAGCGACAATGAAATACCGTTAACAATGGCTTTTTCAATAGAGTGCCAATCAAAACCATTTTTCAAGCCAATGATGATCGCAATACCCATTGCGATTAATAAGGCTATTTGGTTGGGACCATAAGACGAGTTATCACCAAAATAAACTACTGCGGTAGAAAGCATGGCAATCAGTGCAATTATCGGAATAAATGCATCCAGCATGCTCGGGATTCTAGGCTGCGAATCAAGAGGTTGTGACATTATTTATATAAACCCTGAAATAATTATTATATTCGCCGGGGCGGCGAGATGTATTAATCTGCCTAGACAAGTCGGTGACTGCAAGACATTTATTAAAGCAATTATACTAAAATTTGTTTGGTGGGATAACCTCTTCGCAATAACTATTCGCTTTCGTTGTATAAAAATCTAAACACTAGAGCGGCATGTGTAGCTGGTAACAAGGAACGAACAAAGAAAAACGCCATCTAGCTAACCGCTAAATGGCGTTTTATTCGTTAGACTGCGCTTTGCTGTTATTGAGTGACTTTGTTTTTTACCACTTTTCCCAATGCAACTAAATCGTAGGTGATTTTCGCCGCTTCATCTAAGAAAGGATCGATTTCATCAAGCTCATCAGGTAAATCGTCTAGGCTTTCTACCGTTTTTAGCCCCAGCATCGTTAAACGTTCATTTGCTCTGACGAGCTGTTTAGCTTTACGCGCTTCACGTTTTTCTTTACGTGCAACTAGATTAAGCGAAATCGACTTGTCGTCTTTCTCTTGCTTGTATTCTTCAATATCACTTAGCAAGTAGCTAAATTCAGCATTCGCTTTAATACGCTCTTGGTGTAATGAGTCAAGATATGAAACATCGGTGGTAATATCATCAAGCATTCGATATTTTGCTTTGGCGATCTGGTCCCAAGGCAGTGCATTTTCTTCTTTACTCTCGCCCCACTCCGCAGGATCAATTGCCGAAGGGAATAAGATGTCAGGCGTTACACCACGGTGTTGCGTTGAACCACCGTTAATGCGATAAAACTTAGCGATCGTGAACTGAATGCTACCAAACGGCTTATCAAACAAATCATATACTCGACCTAGCCCACGGTGCTGTTGCACAGTGCCCTTGCCAAAGGTTTGTTCACCGACAATAACACCACGACCATAGTCTTGAATTGCAGCAGAGAATATTTCGCTAGCAGATGCACTGTAGCGATCGACCATGACAGTTAACGGGCCATCATAATAGCTAAAACCATCGCGATCACTGTTGACTTGCACACGATTCGCACCATCGCGTACTTGAACAACTGGTCCCTTGTCGATAAACAAGCCGGTTAATAACGTCGCTTCCGTTAACGAACCACCGCCATTACCGCGTAAATCAACAATAACGCCCTCGACTTTCTCAGACTTGAGCTTTTCAAGTTCTTTTTTCACATCACGTGATAAATTGTTGTAAAAGCTAGGAATAGTGATAACGCCAAGCTTCTTACCACTTTGTTCTAAATCATGCTCGTAATAAACTTCAGACTTAGCTGCTCTGTCTTCTAACTTAATTTTATCTCGAACAATTGAGACAACTTTAATATTCGATGAATCATCTGAGTCGCCAGGCAGTACTTGTAAACGAACATTACTACCTTTTGGCCCTTTGATTAAGTCAACAACATCATCTAAGCGCCAGCCAATCACATCAACAAAATCGTCTTGGTCTTGTGCAACACCAACAATGCGATCTTTAGGCTTTAGTTCGTTTGATTTATCGGCTGGGCCGCCATTCACAATGCTTTGAATAACTGTGTAGTCTTCTTCTGCACGCAACACAGCACCGATACCTTCAAGTGAAAGGTTCATCTCCATTTGGAAACGTTCAGCATTGCGTGGTGATAAATAAGAAGTGTGAGGCTCAACAACACGAGCAAAGCTATTCATCACAATTTGGAAAACATCTTCGCTTTCACTTTGCTTTAAGCGACGGATAGCATAGCGGTATCGTTTACCGAGAATTTCTTGGATTTTTTCCCATTCTTTGCCAGCAAGCGTTAAGTTCAAGGCATCATACTTTACTTTTTGACGCCAAAGTTCATTCAGCTCTTCAACGCTCTGCGGTGCGGCGGCATCTTCGCGGTCATAGGCATAAACTTCATCAACCGTGAAGTCGAATGGCTTTTCTAGCAATGTCAGAGCGTACTCATAACGCTCTAAACGACGTTGCAGATTAAGGTTATAAATTTCATAAGCAATATCAAGCTTGCCACGAGCAATCACTTGATCAAAATCATCGCGGTACTTGGCAAATTTTTCGATATCAGACGCTAGAAAAACATTCTTAGCGTAATCAAGTTGCTTGATATAGCGGTCGAAAATCTGCTCAGAGAGCAGATCGTCAACTTTTATTTGCTTATAATGGGCACGGGTAAATTGTGCCGTAATGCGCTTACTGGCGGTAGCGTGTTGGCTTTCAGGTTTTAACGTTGGAAGAGCGTCAGGTTCTTGAACCTTTTCTGCCATTACATTGGCAGAAAATGCTAGCGATATGGCAAGTGCTATACGACAAAATTTTTGCATGCCAGTTACCTCATATTATTCGGAGAAAATATTTTGAATGTGAGTTTTAATCACCATTCCTGAGTCAAGTTGAACACTAATATCATCACCTGCTACTTCTGTAATGGTCGCATTCATTGGTGCTTGACCAATTCGCACCTTAACTTGTTGGTTGACCTTTATTGTAGTTGATTCTACAGGCTTTAGCTCAACCGCTGGTTTTGGTGCACGCTTAGTAGGTGATTTAACAGCTTTAAACTTCTGGCTACGCTTGTTGTCGCCAGCAGCTTGTGCGTTGTTGTTCTTCTTACCCTTATAAGGCTTTTTGTCTTTGTTGTCTTGCTGTTTTTTGTTAGCAAATTTATCTTGGCTTTCTTTGAGCGTCTTCGCAGCGTACTCTGCTTGCGCTTCATCAATTGCTTCAGCATTGTTGCCTGCTAAGTCAACGCGGTGACTGCCAACTTTAATTGACTTCAGGTAACGCCAGCTACTAGTGTAGTGACGAAGTGCTTGACGTAAACGTGTTTTACTGACCGTTTCATCTTCACTTAATTGCTCAGCTAAATCTTGGAAAATGCCAATTTTTAAAGGCTTAGCAGCACCTTCTATGCTAAAGCACGCAGGAAATTTTTCTGCTAAATAGGCAATAATTTCTTTGCTGCTAGTTCTTTTAGTTTCCATAATACAACTTATATACTCAATTACTGTTGAATGTACTGGTCTCGATTTGTCATAACATGTCGACACCAATCATAAATATCTTCCATATCTAATTCTGGAAGTGCTTCTTGCGGAATCCAGGTGTCCCACACTAACGCGAGAATAGCGATAAGCTCTTCAGGAGCGATATCATCTTCTGCCATATCGTATAGTGCGTGATAGATTTCATTAATGCGTTCAGCAACTAGCTCTTCTTCACCGTCCCAGTCGCCTACCACAGCTTCTGAAACTAAGTAATCGTGAATAACGACAAACTCTTTCATTAGCTAGCAGCTTGTTGCTCAAGTAAACGCACTATGGCTTCTAAGCCATCTTGGTCTGCTTGTTCAAAGCGGTCGTATTCGATGCTGTCTATATCAAGTACCGCAACCACTTCGTCATTTAATTTTACTGGAATAACAATTTCAGAATTGCTCGCAGCATCGCAAGCAATATGGCCTTCAAAAGCATGCACATCAGCAATACGCTGCGTTTGTGCTGTTGCTGCTGCTGTACCACAAACCCCCTTACCTAGAGGAATGCGAATACAAGCAACTTTACCTTGAAACGGCCCTAGCACTAGGCCATCACCTTCACGACGGTAAAAGCCTGCCCAGTTAACATATTCTAATGACTCAAATAAAAGTGCGCTGATGTTTGCCATGTTAGCAATTAGGTCATGCTCACCCTCAATAATAGCAGCCACTTGCTTGTATAACTGCTGATAAAATGCGGTCTTATCCATTAAATCTAACAACACCGTTAAAAAGCGCTAAAGATACCTTGATAACGCCTTAAATTAAAGTTTTAATCGCTTACCGTTAGCATTTAATTGCTTTTTAACATAAATGTAACGGTTACCTCTGCGCTAATCTCACTCGTTCCTGAATAACTTTTCATCTGTCGAGCGCCATCAAACGCTTCAGCGGCCATCATCACTTGCCCAGGCGCTCGATAAGCATGTTCGTTCAACATTTGTACTGGCCCTAATTCTACGCCTAAATTTTCAGCCAAACGTAACGCTTTAGTTTTTGCATTAGCTACTGCTTGAGTCAATGCTTGCTGGTATAGTGTTTCTGCTTTAGCGAGGCTTGATTGCACAGGAGAAATGCGTGTTACGCCAATTTTTAACGCCTTATCCAACAAACGCTCATAATCATCAACATCCGTTAATATCACTTCCACTTGACGACGAAGATCAAAGACAATCTCCGCGCGATCAGGTCTCGCCTTAACTTTAGATTCTGCATTGCCATTTAAGGCAACCACACCATCACTTTGATTAAAGTCTTGCTCAACATACACTCGATGAAGGTTGGTATTTGGTTTGGGGTAAATCGGCACCACTTGAACGCTAGTCGTTTTGATATCATCATCTTTGATGCGCATTGCTTTGGCCGCGCGCGTTAGCAAATTGGTTTGTTGATCTATTTTGGCCTTGGCTTTAGCAATGATTGCCGTGCGCTGTTCAAGCGTAAAGACCACTTTAAATTGATCGGGTGCCTTAGCAATCGATGCTTTGCCAACAACGGTAATACCTTTAGCTTGTTCAGCAAATAAATGATTGCTGTTAATCGCAAGTAAAGCGAAAAGAAATAACCTGAGCTTCATCTGGCCTCCTGGTTAGTGATATGAGTGATATGAGTGATATTAGTGACGCTAGCTAAGCATCATCGACTATAAATTGTGTTGTTGTTTAAAGGCAGTTTTTTCTTGTTCACTTGCTTGCTGCCACCAGTAATTGAGCATGTCTAATGCACGAGAATGAGCTTTTCTATCGCTACCTTCTTGCTTAGGGAGTGCTGGCAGCATTGCAGGTTTAGCTAACGCTTCCTCGTTACTAGAACGAGTGTCTAATACCGATTGATATTGACGCTGCTCAAAATCGGCCAACGCAAAAGTTTGGTATAAGACCTTTTTGTCACTTGAAGTCGTTAATGTTAAAGATGGCGATTTCGCATATTCACGCGCTTGTTTTTCTTCTTGGTTTCTAGGAGATAAAACTTCAATGGTTTCTTCTGCTTTATTGACAACCAAAACAAATTGATCAGATTTAACCTTTACATGATCGTCGTTATCGGCATCCTCAAAAAGCTCGCTGTAACGATATAGAATCACGTGGCGGCCAACAGGCAAGGTAATCTTGCTTTCAGATTCAAACAAGCCACGGCTAAATGAATCGCCATTAACTTTTAAAACTTCGTAAACGTCAGGAAAAATAAGTTCTTTGGCAGATAAACTCTGAGCATTGAAAAGAATAAAAAAACTTGTCGCAAGGCTAATAAGCTTTAACGAGGAGATTAAGGGTGATTTCATATTAATTGAATTTTATGGTTTTTGGCTCATGAGCCAAAGAATCTTGATGCCCTTATTTTAGGCAATCATAACCCAAAGAAAAAGCACCAACTGGTGCTTTTTCATGTTTATTGTCCTAATCGTACTAAAAGCTATCCGCAGGCACTGCCACTCGCCCTTCCATTAGCAGTCGAGCGCTTCGACTCATCACAGCTTTATCAATCCGCCACTGCCCGTCATTATCACTCGCCTTCGCACCCACTTTTAACGTACCTGAAGGGTGACCGAAAACGACACTGTCTCGCTCACCACCACCTGCCGCACTATTAACAACTGTACCAGAGATAGCAGCGGCACTGGCAATGGCCACCGCAGCCGTGCCCATCATGGCATGATGTAACTTGCCCATTGATAAGGCTCTAACGTTGATATCTATTTCATCCGCCGATATTAGCTTACCGCTTGACGCCTGATAACTTTGAGCAGGCGCAACAAACGCAACTTTAGGCGTATGTTGGCGTGTTTTTGCTTCATCAGGGTGATTAATCAACCCCATTTTCAGCGCGCCCGCAGTGCGAATTTTCTCAAAATAGGCCAGCTTTTCAGCCGAGTTGTTAATATCGTCTTGCAGCTCAGTCCCTAGGTAACCTATTTCTGCGGCATCTAAGAAAATGGTTGGAATACCGGCATTAATTAACGTCGCATTAAAAGTGCCAATTTCTGGCACCTCAAGCTGGTCGACAAGATTACCCGTTGGGAACATGGCTTCGCTGGGATCAACTGGCTCAATAAACTCAACAGGTACCTCTGCCGCGGGGAAAGTCACACCATCCAACTCAAAATCGCCGGTTTCTTGCACTTCACCGCTAGTGATAGGTACTTGCGCAATAATGGTTTTGCCAATATTTTGCTGCCAAATACGTACAGTACAAACGCCGTTTTCCGGTATTTTTGGCGGTTCAACCAAGCCCGACATAATCGCAAAGGCGCCAACAGCAGCAGTTAAATTGCCACAGTTGCCAGACCAATCAACAAATGGCCTATCAATTGCCACTTGACCAAACAAATAATCCACATCGTGATCTGCTTGAGTAGATTTAGCAACAATCACAGTTTTTGATGTGCTGGAGGTTGCCCCGCCCATGCCATCGGTTTGTTTACCATAAGGATCCGGTGAGCCAATGACGCGCAGCAATAGATTATCTCGTGCTTCGCCCGGTACTTGGCAGCGCTCTGGCAAGTCGGATAGGCTGAAAAACACGCCTTTCGAGGTTCCGCCGCGCATATAGGTGGCGGGAATTTTTACTTGTGGTGCGCTAGTCATTGCTTGCTGCCTCTAAAAAATCCTGAGCAAATTTTTGTAATACCCCGCCTGCTGCGTGCACAATCACTTCTTCAGCAGTATCTAAGCGGCACTTCACTGGAATATTAATTTGCTCGCCAGCATTAGCACCTTGCTGACGGGTCATCACCACTGTCATGGCACCGCCCGGTGAGGTTTGTCCTTGCACATCAAAGGTTTCACTACCGTCAATTTGGTAGGTGTTACGGGTATCACCGTTAACAAACTCTAGCGGTAAAACTCCCATACCTATCAAGTTAGTTCGGTGAATACGTTCAAACCCTTCTGCAACAATCACTTCAACACCTGCTAAGCGAACACCTTTTGCTGCCCAGTCTCGTGACGAACCTTGTCCATAGTCAGCACCAGCAATAATGCACAGCGGCTGTTTGCGCGCCATATATGTTTCAATCGCTTCCCACATGCGAGTTTGTATACCTTCCGGTTCAACACGGGCAAGTGATCCTTGGATTACCTCACCATTGCCATCGCGGCACATTTCGTTAAAGAGTTTAGGGTTAGCAAAAGTTGCCCGCTGCGCGGTTAAATGATCGCCGCGATGCGTCGCGTACGAGTTAAAATCTTCTTCCGGCAGCCCCATTTTCGCGAGGTACTCACCAGCAGCTGAGCTGGCAAGAATAGCGTTCGACGGCGACAGATGGTCGGTGGTGATATTGTCCCCTAAAACCGCTAGTGGGCGCATGCCTGTCATCTTACGCTCACCAGCTAACGCTCCCTCTCCTTCTGTTGCCCAATAAGGTGGACGGCGAATGTAGGTAGACATTTCGCGCCATTGATAAAGCGGATCGGTATACGGATTTTGCTCGTCACCAAATTCGACTTTTAAGTCGATATCCTTATTAAACACTTTACCTCTATCAAACATAGGCTCGTAAATCTTTTTAAACTGTTCAGGTTTTACCGCAGCGTTGACGATGGCGTCAATTTCTTCATCGCTTGGCCAAATATCTTTTAACGTAATTGGCTCACCGTTCTTATCGATGCCAAGTACATCTTGCTCGATATCAAAGCGCACAGTACCAGCAATCGCATAGGCAACTACAAGTGGCGGAGACGCTAAAAACGCTTGTTTCGCGTAAGGGTGAATGCGGCCATCAAAGTTGCGATTACCTGAAAGTACGGCCGTAGCATACAAGTCGCGGTCAATCACTTCTTGTTGAATTTGTGGGTCTAATGCCCCAGACATACCATTACAAGTAGTACAAGCATACGCGACTATCCCAAAGCCTAATTGCTCAAGTTCGGTTAGCAAGCCAGCTTCTTCTAAGTACAGCTTGGCCACTTTTGAGCCGGGGGCAAATGAGGTTTTAACCCAAGGCTTACGTACCAAGCCCAATTCATTAGCGCGCTTAGCCACTAGTCCTGCAGCGACGACATTTCTTGGGTTTGAGGTATTTGTACAAGAGGTAATTGCCGCAATAATACAAGCTCCATCAGGCATATTACCTTGCCAGTTATCCAGCTCTGGTGAGTGCCACTGACCTGCCACGCCTAGCGCTTGTAAGTCAGATGTCGGCAAACGGCGGTGTGGGTTAGAAGGCCCTGCCATATTACGCGTGACGCTTGATAAATCAAAGGTTAAGACACGTTCGTATTGAGCACTTGCTAAGTCGTCTGCCCACAAACCTGTAGTTTTTGCATAATTTTCAACTAAAGCGACTTGCTCTGGCTCACGACCAGTAATGGTCAAGTAATCTAAAGTTTGCTGATCGATATAAAACATCCCAGCAGACGCGCCATATTCTGGCGTCATATTCGAGATGGTTGCCCTGTCACCTATAGTTAGGCTTGACGCACCTTCACCGAAAAATTCTAAGTAGCTCGACACGACTTTTTCGTTGCGAAGAAATTCCGTAATCGCTAAAACGATATCGGTTGCGGTAATGCCCGGTTGGCGCTTACCGACCAATTTAACACCAACAATATCAGGCAAGCGCATCATGGATGGGCGGCCTAACATCACTGTTTCAGCTTCTAGACCACCAACCCCAATAGCGATAACCCCCAGAGCATCAACATGTGGAGTGTGCGAGTCAGTGCCAACACAAGTATCAGGAAAGGCAACGCCATCACGTGCTTGAATGACTGGCGACATTTTCTCTAAGTTTATTTGATGCATAATGCCGTTACCCGCAGGTATAACATCAACATTTTCAAAAGCAGTTTTGGTCCATTCTATAAAGTGGAATCTGTCTTCATTGCGTCTGTCCTCAATAGCGCGGTTTTTCTCAAACGCATTAGCTTCAAAGCCGCCGTGTTCCACGGCTAACGAGTGATCAACAATCAGTTGAGTGGGCACCACAGGATTGACTTTGGCAGGATTGCCTCCTTGCTCGGCGATAGCATCACGCAGGCCCGCTAAATCAACGAGTGCCGTTTGTCCTAAGATATCGTGGCAAACAACGCGAGCGGGATACCAAGGAAAGTCTAAATCACGTTTATTGCCAATGATTTGCTGCAATGCGGCTGTCAAGTTTTCAGGTTCGCAGCGACGTACTAATTGCTCCGCTAATACGCGTGACGTGTAAGGTAATTTTTGATAACTACCCGGCTCAATATCTTCTATTGCTTGGCGGGTATCGAAATAATCTAGCTGAGTGCCAGTTAATGGTTTGCGGTAATTTGTATTCATGATCTGATAACTTGTGCTCTAATAGCTGGAAAGTGATTAGAAAATATAAAGGCTAATTAGCGGTAAATACTGAGATTACAGCCTTAATCTGTGATCTAGCCGTTGCGAAGAAGCTTACTAGGGGAATACTCGTCTAGTTAACTATGCGAGTATTCCAAGCCATATTGCTGGTTAACAAACGACGTCAACTAGCCGCCACTATCTGTTTTCAATCGCAACATAATCGCGTGCGTCTTCCCCGATATAATCAGCAGACGGTCGAATGATTCGATTATTAGCTCGTTGCTCCATCGCATGTGCAGTCCAACCCGCGACTCTTGAGCAAACAAAAATTGGCGTAAACAGCTTCGTCGGAATGCCCATAAAGTTATACGCAGAGGCGTGGAAGAAATCGGCATTACAGAAGAGTTTTTTCTCACGCCACATCACCGCTTCACAACGCTCAGAAACATCATATAAACGTGTATCGCCAGTTTGCTCAGCTAGCTTTTTAGACCATTCCTTAATGATCGCATTACGCGGATCTGACTCGCGATAAACCGCATGACCAAAGCCCATAATCTTTTCTTTACGCTCAAGCATGCCCATAATATTGGCTTCGGCTTCATCAGCACTTTGCCAATCTTCAATCATCTCCATGGCCGCTTCATTGGCTCCGCCATGCAATGGACCGCGCAATGATCCAATGGCGCCAGTAACAACCGAATGAATATCTGATAAGGTTGAAGCACAAACGCGGCCAGTAAAGGTTGACGCATTAAATTCATGCTCTGCGTATAGCACCAACGAGGCATGCATCACATCGACATGCAATGGCTCTGGTTTTTTATTGTGTAGCGTCCAAAGAAATTGCTCAGCGATTGAGTCTGCTTCAGTTTCAACCTCGACACGAATACCGTGATGGCTGAAGTTGTACCAATAGTTAATCAAGCCCGGAAACACCGCCAACATGCGATCCATGTGGTCAAGTTGATCAGAAAAATCGCTCTGTTCTGTTTCCAAATTACCCAACATAGAGCAACCTGTACGCATTACATCCATTGGATGGGCATCTTTCGGAATATTTTCCAACACAACTTTTAATGGTGCGGGTAAACCTCGCATTCCTTTTATGCGTGCTTTATAAGCCGTGAGCTCAGTTTGATTAGGTAATTTGCCGTAAAGTAGCAAATGGGCCACTTCCTCAAATTGTGCATTTGCGGCTAAATCTTTAATGTCGTAACCGCGATAGGTTAAACCTGAGCCTGATTTACCCACTGTGCATAGGGCAGTTTCGCCCGCACTTTGCCCACGTAAACCGGCACCACCGAGTTTCTTATCAACCATTACACTTTCCTCCATAAATTCACTTGTTGTTAGCTGCTTTGCCTCATACTCTGACGGTTAGATGGCATGCAGCTTTTTTATTCTTTTTACTGCATTTTTACTTATTTTTACCTTCGGCAAACAATGAGTCGAGTTTTTGCTCGTACTCGTGATACCCCAAGTAATCATATAATTCCATACGCGTTTGCATATTGTCGATTTCGGCTGTTTGATCGCCGTCAACCAACAATGTTTTATAAACTGACTCAGCCGCTTTGTTCATTGCTCTAAATGCCGAAAGTGGATAAAGCACCATAGCGCAGCCCCACTCACCTAATTGCGCTTTGTTCCACAACTCGGTTTTACCAAATTCGGTAATGTTCGCTAAAATTGGCACATCTAACGCCTCAGCAAAGGCACGATAATGCGCTTCAGTTTGCACAGCTTCCGCAAAAATGCCGTCTGCACCGGCAGCAACATACGCTTTTGCGCGCTCAAGTGCTTTTTCTAGACCTTCTTGAGCAAACGCGTCGGTGCGTGCCATGATAAAAAAGTCATCATCAGTGCGGGCATCGACTGCTGCTTTAATGCGATCAACCATTTCTTCGGTGGATACAATTTCTTTATTTGGCCTGTGGCCACAGCGCTTTTGCGCCACTTGATCTTCAATATGTACTGCTGCTGCCCCCGCCTTTTCCATATCGCGAATAGTTTTAGCAATGTTAAACGCACCGCCCCAACCAGTATCAATATCGACCATCAAAGGTAAGCTAGATGCAGATGTAATTCGCTGAACATCGGCGATAACATCGTTAAGTGACGTCATACCTAGATCTGGCAAACCGTAAGATGCGTTTGCTACGCCGCCACCCGATAAATAAATGGCTTGATGCCCTAGTTGTTCCGCCATCATGGCGCAATAAGCATTGATTGTACCGACAATTTGTAACGGTTTATTATTGGCAAGTGCTTGTCTAAATTTAGCCCCTGCTGACATTGGTATTGACATATAACTACCCCTTATTACCCTGTTGTAGTGTCTGTATTAAGCGAGTGCTTAGCTGATGCCAGCTGCGCTATTTTGTTTTCTATGTTCTTGCGAGATGCAGCGATATGCCGACGCATCAAGAGTTCTGCTAATTCTCCATCGCGATCAGCAATGGCTTCGATAATGCGCGAATGCTCATCGAATGCGCGACTCGCTCGTGGGCTATTCATGCCAAACTGACAGCGGTACATACGCAGTAAGTAATACAGCTGGCCACATAAAATATTAATGAGTTGTTGATTATGGCTGCCCAAAATGACTTTGTAGTGAAAATCTAGATCGCCTTCTTCCTGGTAATAAGCGATGCCGTCTTGCAGCGCTTTTGCTTTCGCGTGCTCAGCGAGCATTGCCTTCATCGCTGCAATTTCTTCATCCGACATATTGACCGCAGCTTGACGACAAGCCATACCTTCTAGTGCCTCTCGCGCAATGTACAAGTCAAGTAAACCTTCGACCGTGCAATCAACGACTTTTGAGCCAACATTCGCTTTGCGCTCAATTAAATGGCACTTTTCTAATCGATTTAGCGCTTCGCGTAAGGTAGAGCGAGAAATTTGATATTGCTTGGCAAGCTCTGGCTCACTAATTTTTGTACCAGCGCGAATTTCACCGCTAACAATCGCTTGTTGCAGTTGTACAAAGACTTTATCTGAAGTAGTAATTGGTGTGTATTCGGTAGGATTAACTGACACTAGATTGTCGACAATTGATAAACATTGAGTTCAGTATAGTGATTGATAGTTAAAGATCAACCAGAATATGAACATATTGTCGACAATAATTGAGAGTAGAGTGAAAAAGGTTAGCGTAAAAGCCTGTTTATAGAGAAGGCTAATAGGCTAGCCAAAGAACCAGTAGCATACGCAAATAGCAGCGAACATGCCGGCAAAGTCAGCAATCAGCCCACAGGTTACCGCATGACGGGTATAGCGAATACCCACAGAGCCGAAATAAACCGCCAATACATAAAAGGTGGTTTCCGTCGAACCTTGCATAATAGAGGCTAAACGCCCGGCAAACGAGTCAGCGCCATAAGTATTCATGGTCTCTATCATCATAGCGCGTGAGCCCGAGCCACTAAGGGGTTTCATTAAAGCGGTTGGCATCGCATCGACAAACGCCGTATCAAAACCTAATAACGCGACAAAATGGCGAAAAGTGTCGACAATCAAGGTTAATGCCCCGCTCGCACGAAGCACGCCTATCGCTACCAACATCGCTAATAAATACGGGATCAGCTTGATACTGGTTTCGAAGCCCTCTTTAGCACCATTTATAAAGGCGTCGTAAACATTAATCTTGCGCCACATTGCTACTGAGATAAACACTATGATGGTTAGGAAAATTAACGAGTTACCTAAAATAGACGACTGCTGAGCCAGTAGTTCGCTGCTAAGCTGAGAAAAATAGAGTATTAACGCCATTAACACTGCTGCACCAGCGCTAAAGTAGAGCGAGACCACTTTCTGCATTAATTGAATTTTTTGTTTGTAAGCCACGGCCAGTAAACCTGCAAAACTAGAGGCAAAAGTTGCCAGCAGAATAGGAATAAACACATCGGTTGGGTTTGCCGCCCCTTGCTGTGCGCGATAAACAAACACAGCGATTGGAAAGAGCGTGACCGAGCTAGTGTTAAGTACCAAAAACAAAATTTGTGCATCAGTCGCGGTGTCTTTTTGGGGGTTCAAAGTTTGCAAGTCTTGCATCGCTTTTAGCCCGAGAGGCGTAGCTGCGTTGTCAAGCCCAAGAAAGTTTGCTGATAGATTCATGGTCATCGAGCCCATCGCCGGATGACCTTTTGGCACTTGTGGCATCAGCTTTTGAAACAAAGGTGAGATCATTAATGACAGGCGATTGATCACCCCAGCTTGCTCAGCTATCTTCATCATTCCCAGCCAAAAGCTTAAAATACCAATCAAGCCGATGGCAATTTCTACGGTAACCTTCGACATGTCAAATATGCTATTGATAACGGCTGAAAAGATTTCGCCATTGCCTAGAAAAAACCATTGATGTAGTGATGAAAATAAAGCGAGAAAAAAGAAGCTGATCCAGATTTTGTTTAGCACAAGTTATTCTTATTTGTGAAATTGCACGCTGCAATATGATGGCATAATTGCTATCCCTATATCTACTCTTCAGCCTTTAGTCATGACGGTAGAAAGTTGTCTTTTTTACTATGATGAGGCTGTAGATAAAATGTTAACAACCAGTTTAAAAGCAAGGGATAAACTGTGTTCTATGCGTCATTATACTGTATTTTTATTTAACAAATTCAACATGATAAAAAATATACAGAATTTTCTCGCAAAGCTATCAGTTTGCACTACAATTTAATTTACACTGTCTATTTTTTAAACATTATTCAGATTCTTAATCTTTCAGTATTTAAATTAAGAATATATTATTAAGTTCAATAGAATAGCGGTGATTAAGATATGCTCGCAAGCTCTGTTATATAGAAGTTAGGTTGAAGTTGTAGTCACCCAACATAATCTATAGTTAGACTTAAAAGGATTTAGGTCAAAGATTATTGATTGAAGTCTGAACAAGTTAATTAGCGCACGGCTCAACTCCTTTTGAGCCATTCCCCTGGAACCCGAAATTGCTGTTTATTTCGGGTCCTTTTTTATTTCTCTATCAACAACCTACGTAATATCTCCATCTACTTTTCTAAAGGCTGAACCGTTTAAAGCTCGAACAATTGATTAAAGTTTTCAGTCGATTGTCTTGCAATATCTTCCACAGAGCAGCCACGAATACTTGCTAAATGCTTGGCCACTTCAACCACATAAGCGGGTTGATTTTGTTTGCCACGATGCGGAACTGGCGCTAAATAAGGAGAGTCGGTTTCAATGAGAAATCGGTCCGCTGGTACTTGCTTAGCTACCTCTCTTAGTTCATGTGCATTCTTAAAGGTGACAATGCCTGAGAATGAAATATAAAACCCTAAATCAATCGCTTGCTTAGCCATTTCCCAGTTTTCGGTAAAGCAATGTAAAATACCACCGACTTCTGAGGCATGCTCGCTGCGCAGCAAATCAATGGTATCTTGGCGTGCATCACGCGTGTGAATAATTAACGGTTTTTTTACGTTACGCGCAACCTGAATATGCTTAACAAAAGCATCAAGTTGCAATTCTTTCGTTTCTGGCGCGTAGTAGTAATCTAAGCCAGTTTCACCAATCGCAATGACTTTATCCGTTGCAGATAATTGCTCTAGTTGATCGATTGACGTAACGTGCTCTTGATTAAGTGGGTGAACGCCACACGACAGATAAACATTGTCGAAAGCTAGCGTTTTCTCGACCATCGAGGGAAATTCTTCAAGTGTTACGCTCACGCATAACATTTTTTCAACGCCGACTGCACTAGCAGAAGAAACGACGTTAGCAATACTTTGGTTAAAATCAGAAAGATCGAGTCGATCTAAATGGCAGTGAGAGTCAATATACAAAATACACCTAATTGTTGTGTTACATGGTTAATGTTGGCTCAGAGGAGTTTAGGTGGCGTGCGATCATTTTTTCAATTTGTGCGCGAACATTTTCCGTGTCTTCAACAAAGCTTACACCAATACCAGGCGGTGTACCGTTTTGTGCCCCCACAGGTGTTAGCCAGCAAATAACGCCTTTTACACGTGATTTTTCTAATGAGTCTGGCAACAGTACATCTAGCTCTATTTTCGTGCCTAATTCAAAATACTCTGGTGTTCTAACAAACAGACCGCCGTTTTTCAAAAACGGCATATATGACTGATATAAGTCACGCTCTGTTAAGAACTCCAAATACAAGCTATCCATTCTTCCCCTCTTATACGGTAACAATTTCTTTTATTGTTATAGCAAGCTGTTGAGTTAATACATCTTGATTTGCTTGCTGATAGTCACGTGACCGCTTATTTGCTGACAATATTACCTGAAAAATACGCATCAGCGTATCACTATCCATAGATTGTGCCGCATGCCAGTTAATTTTATCGCTTTCGGGTGCCTGCCATCCCTGATTAACTCGCAATAATGTTGAAACGATACGTTCAAGCCAGATAAGCGCTCTATCACCGGTTAACAGTGTTTGCTCAAATAATGGAAAGTTCGACGTACCAACAAGCAAATCTATGGTGGCCGACGCTAACGCTTCGTATGCTTGATTCTCTTGCAAGCTCTGCAATTCAGGCAAGTAAGTTGTGTTGGCATATGGTTGGTCACTAATATTTTGCTTGAATTGCTCGGTCAATAGTGGCCGTAATGATATTAACTGACATCGACTCAAAATAGTCGGCAACAAGCTTTCAGTGTTTTTGGTTGTTAATACCAAAGTATTGCCCAACGAAGGCTCTTCAAGCGTTTTCAATAAAGCGTTAGCCGCCGCAACAGTCAGTTGCTCTACTTGTTTAATCAGCACGGTTTTTTGTGAAGCGATCTGTGGTCGAGTCTCCAGGAACTTGGTAACCGCACGGATTGGCTCAACACCTATGGACTTGTCACCTTCATCTATGATCAATAGGTCGGGAAAACTTTGGCTCGCGATAAGTTTACAATGCTTACAATAACCACAAGGCGCTTGTTCATTGTCAGCAGCACTCTGAGCGGCACTTTGTTCGTGATTAACGCTAACGCACGCCAAACGAGCTGCTAACCAAAGTGCCAGTGTTGATTTGCCAGCGCCAGCTTCACCAGTCATCAGCAGAGCGTGAGGCAGGCGTTGCGTGCTAATTTGCTGTACTAATGACTGCTGATGTTTGCTAAGCCAAGGGTATGAAGCGCTCATATTGGTCATATCAAGCGACAAACTGGGCTAATGCTAGTTTAATGTCTTGATGCACTTTTGACATCTCTTGGCTCGCATCAATTGATACTATCGTTTCATCTTCAGCCGCTAGTGACTGGTATTTTTGATGAACACGCTCGAAAAAGTCCATCTGCTCTAGCTCGATTCGATCGAGTGCACCACGCGCTCTCGCTCTAGCAAGGCCAATGCTAGGCGCAATATCTAAATATAAGGTCAAGTCAGGCTTAAAGCCTTTTAGCGTTACATCAGCAATTGTATTCATGACTTCATCCGAAATTTGTCGGCCGCCCCCTTGATAGGCACGGGATGATAAATCATGGCGATCGCCAATCACCCAAGTACCATTTTCCAGCGCTGGTTGAATAACGTTGGCAAGTAACTGACTACGGCTTGCGTACATCAGTAAAAGCTCAGTTTCTTGGGTGATCGTTTCTTGGTGATCAGCAGATTTAACGATATCGCGCAATTTCTCGGCAAGCTTGGTACCGCCCGGCTCTCTGGTTTGAATAAAGCTAATATTCTGTTGGCTTAAATAATCGATAATCACATGAATAGCAGACGATTTCCCTGCTCCTTCCATGCCTTCAACAACAATAAATTTACCTTGTGTCATTAAGACTTTCCTAACTGATATTTTCTAACTGCTCGATTATGCTCAGTTAATGTTTTGGAGAATTGATGGCTGCCGTCGCCTTTACTGACGAAATATAAGTAGTCACTATGCTCTGGGTTCAACGCCGCTTGTATCGCCGATAATCCGGGCATTGCGATAGGTGTTGGTGGCAAGCCATTAATGCGATAGGTATTATACGCGGTTTTTTCTCTTAAGTGGGCACGCGTAATATCGCCTTGATAACGCTCCCCTAAGCCATAAATAACCGTTGGGTCCGTTTGCAAGCGCATTTTTTTGCGCAAACGATTGACGAATACCGATGCGATACGCGGCTGTTCATGTACTAAGCCAGTTTCTTTTTCGATGATAGACGCCATTATCAGTGCTTGATAAGGCGTTTGATATGGCAAGTCTAGAGCTCTGTTTTGCCATTGTTCATTCAAGGTTTCGTTCATCCGCTGATAAGCACGTTTGAGCAGTTCAATATCTTTAGTACCAACAGTAAAAGCGTAAGTATCGGGAAAAAACCAACCTTCCGGTTGTGTTAACTCAAGCCCTAAAGCATCAACTATCGCTGATATATCGACGGCCATATCACTTTTTTCAATCATTGGTTCATTGCGCAGTTGCACCAACCATTCACTCAATGTAGTACCTTCAATAAAGGTAATTTGTGCTTGATACTCTTTACCTTGTGCAATTCTATCGATTAATGAATACAAATTATCTTGCGGTGTTACTTGATAGGTACCCGTTTTCAAGGCGACCCGTTTTGGGTTTAAACGCGCGAAGTTTCTTAACCAAAAGCGATTCTCAATCAACTTTTTATCGACTAATGCCTTCGAAAATCGATGCATAGTATCGCCAGGCTTTATCGAGATAAGTTGCGCTTCGTTAATATTCAGTGGTGTACTCATAGCTTGTTGCATTTGTTGCCAGCCAATCGCGGCAATCACTGAAATAAGTGCACCTAATGCCAACAGGGTGAAAACTAACTTCTTGATCATAGCGTAAACTCTTTTTGCAACTGGTGAACAGGGGCGATGCTAAGCGCAGAGCCCGCAAACTCATGGACAGGAGCAATCCCAAGTACAGAATTACAAACTAACATGCTGTTGATGTCACTCATTACCAATTCCTTTTGTTCGACAATCTCCACTGAGTATTTATCGCTTTTATTTAACTGCTGGATAAGATATTGCCTCGCCAACCCATCTACACCCGACATCGAAAGGTTAGGTGTTAACCAAGAGCTTTTTTCACCAGAAGTTGCAAGACTAGCTTGCTGCTTAGTAAGCCAAAAAACATTGCCAGCACTCGCTTCAATTATATGACCTAAACAATTACTGACCAACACGTCATCTTCTTCGCGTTCGTCTAGCTCTTGTCTTACCAATACTTGTTCTAACCGGTTGAGATGCTTTATACCCGCCAGCAGCGGATTAACGCCAAGCGTAGTTTTCGCTAACCCTAGATTGATCCCCTGTTGATGCCAAGTATTGTAATGTACAGGAAATTCATGAATTGAGATGATTACCTTGCCTTTGGAGCAGCCAAGCCGAGAATACCCTCTTCCCCCCTCACCCGCTGAAATCAGTACTTTGAGCACAGCAAGCGGGTAGTCTTTGGCAAGTTCTGCTAACCGCCGCTTTAAGCCTGATAACTCTACATCAATTGCAAGTCGCTGAACGCCGCTTAACAAGCGTTCAATATGCGCAGACAGGTTTAATACTTTACCATCGGCAATTTTTGCAGTGGTAAAAAGGCCATCACCATAGGCCAAGGCGCGATCACTGGTACTAATCTTTTGTTGGTTTTGTTGTTTTGGTTGTTGGAATATTTCGACGTAGCTATGTGACATGTAAAAATGACATGTAATATTACATGCAAAAATAAAAAAGCTTGAATACCTAAAGTATTCAAGCTTAATTGATTGATAGCAAGCGATATTTACGTGTTAACTACACCTTAGACGGTAATTAACGACCGAAAAATTGTTTAGCCTATGTCACGTAAACTACTTACTAATCGACTTTTTTAAATAATAAAGAGCCGTTTGTGCCGCCAAAACCGAATGAATTACAAAGTGCATATTCAAGATCAACGTCGCGTGCGCCATCAGCAATGTAATCTAAGTCGCAGCCTTCGCTTGGGTTTTCTAAATTAATCGTCGGCGGTACTTTGCCATTAGCAATGGCCTGAATAGTAAAGATAGCTTCAACAGCACCGGCGGCACCCAGTAAATGACCTGTCATCGACTTTGTTGAACCTACCATCAATGCTTTTGCATGATCACCAAATACGGTTTTTACTGCGTTGGTTTCAGCAATGTCACCCGCAGGTGTCGATGTACCATGGGCATTAATATAACCAATTTTTGTAATATCGATGTCAGCATCATTAATAGCATTTTGCATTGCAGCAGCCGCACCTTCACCATCAGCCGGTGGTGACGTCATATGATGGGCATCACCGCTCATACCAAAGCCAACAAGTTCAGCGTAAATTTTTGCCCCACGAGCTTTGGCGTGTTCATACTCTTCTAGCATAATTACGCCTGCACCATCACCCAGTACAAATCCATCTCTGTCTTGATCCCAAGGGCGAGAGGCTTTTTCTGGATCGTCATTTCGTGTTGATAACGCACGTGCCGCGCCGAAGCCACCCATGCCTAGTGGCGTTGAAGCTTTTTCTGCACCGCCAGCAAGCATTGCATCAGCATCACCGTAGGCAATCATACGCGCCGCATGACCAATATTGTGAACACCGCTAGTACACGCCGTGACAATTGAAATGTTTGGACCTTTTAAGCCGTACTGGATAGACAAATGGCCTGAGATCATGTTGATAATGGTCGCAGGAACAAAAAATGGTGACAGTCTACGTGGACTACTATTTAATAATTTCTCGTGGTTCTCTTCAATTAAGCCTAAACCGCCAATCCCTGAGCCGACAGCAACGCCAATACGTGCTGCATTTTGTTCTGTCACATCAATGCCAGAATCTTTAATTGCTTGAATACCTGCGGCTACACCGTACTGGATAAACAAGTCCATTTTTTTGGCTTCTTTTTTTGGCATATAGTCTTCAACATTGAAGTCTTTTACCAAACCAGCAAACTTAGTTGGGTAGTCTGTGGTATCAAAATGCTCAATCATGCTGATGCCACTTTGACCAGCAAGCAAGGCATTAAATGTTTGTTCAGGTGAATTGCCCAGCGGGCTCAACATACCAAGACCGGTAACTACAACACGTCGCATAGGAAGAGTTGCCTCCGATAGAATAGATTTTAGATAGGTAATTATAGTTCGTTAATGCTCAGTTTAGTTGATTCTATTTAACACGAGCGATAACGAGATGACTTAGGTAGAAAGTAATCAGGCGGTATGTACCGCCTGATTTAATAATTACTGGTTAGCTGTTACGTAATCGATTGCAGCTTGAACAGTTGTGATCTTCTCTGCTTCTTCGTCAGGGATCTCTGTGTCAAACTCTTCTTCTAACGCCATAACTAATTCAACAGTATCAAGTGAGTCAGCGCCTAAGTCGTCAACGAAAGATGCTTCATTCGTTACTTCGTCTTCGCTTACACCCAGTTGCTCAACTGTAATTTTTTTTACGCGTTCTTCGATAGTACTCATTTTTTTTCCTTTACTAGAATATGCAATTTTGCAAATTGCGTGTAGTGTATTCGCCAAAAGTTATCCATGCAAGCAACTAATTTTAGTTTTTGTTCTGGTCTAACCTGCTGGCCTGTCTATATTTATATCAATTTTGTAGCATTTAACAAGGTCTGTAGCAAGCCTACTAGACCATGTACATACCACCGTTTACGTGAATCGTTTCACCGGTTGTGTAACCAGCAGCATCTGATGCTAAGAATGCAACCGTGTTTGCAATATCTTCTGGTTTACCCAAACGATTTGCAGGAACTTGCGACAGCATTGCTTCTTTTTGTTCGTCAGTTAGTGTTTGCGTCATATCTGTGTCGATAAAGCCAGGTGCCACGGTATTAACCGTAATTCCGCGCGAGGCAACTTCTCTGGCAAGTGACTTGGTGAAACCTAACAAGCCTGCTTTAGCTGTCGCATAGTTGACTTGGCCAGCATTACCCATAGTGCCAACAACAGAGCCAATATTGATTATGCGACCACAACGATTCTTCATCATTGGGCGCAATACAGCTTTACTTAGTTTAAAAACAGATGACAAATTAGTCTCGATAATATCGTCCCATTCATCTGCTTTCATGCGCATGATCAAGTTATCGCGCGTTATACCAGCGTTATTTACTAAAATATCGATAGCGCCATGCTCTGTTTTAATGGTTTCAAACATCGCCGCAATAGAATCATCACTGGTCACATTTAACACTAAGCCATGCCCTTGGCCTAAGTATTCACTAATTTTTTCAGCACCGTGCTCTGATGTAGCAGTACCAATAACAGTTGCGCCAAGCGCCTTAAGTTGGCTTGCTATAGCTTTACCAATACCGCGACTTGCGCCTGTAACAAGTGCGATTTTACCTTCTAAAGAAAACATATATTTCCTATTTTTAGTAGCTTTTATTAATCGCTAGGCTCTGCTCACTTAGTAAAGTGATTTGGCCTTTGCGAGTGTGTCATTGTCATTAACCGCTAAACACGTTAATGCTTTATTAATTCGTTTCGTTAAGCCCTGTAACACTTTACCTGGACCCACTTCTAATAAATTTTCTACTTGCTGGCTTGCCAAAAACTCAACCGTTTCTGTCCAACGAACTGGGCTGTATAATTGGCGAATCAAGGCGTCTTTGATCGCTTCGGCTGAATTTTCAAGCGCAACATCAACATTATTAACCACTGGTATGTTAGGTTCATTAAAAGTGACTTCAGCAAGTACCTTGGCTAGCTCGTCAGCCGCAGGCTTCATCAGCGCGCAATGTGATGGAACACTAACAGGCAATGGTAAAACACGCTTTGCACCAGCCTCTTTACAAAGTTCAGAGGCTCTTACAACCGCTTCACTGTTACCTGCAATCACGACTTGCCCAGGAGAGTTAAAGTTAACGGCGGAAACAACTTGATCTTGCGCTGCTTGCTGACAAGCTTCAACTATTGCATCATCGCCTAAGCCAATAACAGCAGCCATCGCCCCCACACCTTCAGGTACCGCAGCTTGCATAAATTCGCCTCGCTTTTCTACGAGTGTTACGGCATCTGCAAGTGACAAGACACCCGCACATACCAATGCAGAGTATTCACCTAAACTGTGGCCAGCAAGATAAGCAGGCGCCAATTCGCTTTCTGCTTTGAGCACACGCCACAACGCGACACTGGCTGTTAGCAACGCAGGCTGAGTAAAGTTGGTTGAGTTAAGCTGTTCGGCTGGACCCTGAGCAATTAATTGCCATAAATCATAGCCCAGTGCTGCAGATGCTTCTTGAAAAGTTGATTGTACAACTTCATGGTCGGCAAAATCGCTAAGCATGCCAACCGCTTGTGATCCCTGACCAGGAAAAACAAACGCTAAAGTATTTTGCATTTTTCTACCTAATATAATGTTGTTTATTAGTATTTAATAAGTGCTGAGCCCCAGGTAAAACCACTACCAAAGGCTTCTAATAATAAGGTTTGACCGCGCTGAATTCGACCATCTCGAATGGCCTCGTCAAGTGCCGTGGGGATTGTTGCAGCCGAAGTGTTGCCGTATTTGTCCAATGTTACAACAACTTGTTCCATCGGCATATTGAGCTTTTTCGCAGTTGCTTTAATAATTCGCAAATTAGCTTGATGTGGCACCAACCAGTCGATATCGGATTTATCCAGATTGTTCGCAGCCAATGTAACGGTGACGATTTCACTCAGTTTTGTCACGGCACATTTAAATACTTCATTACCTTTCATGTACAGGTATGCTTGCTCTTCGGTTAACAAACCACCGCGTTTTGGTGAATCTGCACCTAATAAGGTGCCATAATTGCCATCAGCATGAATATGGGTCGACATTACACCTGGTTGCTCTGATGCTTCTAGTAAAACCGCACCTGCACCATCACCAAATAAAATGATAGTGCCTCGATCTGTCGGATCACATAAATGAGACAGCACATCTGAGCCAATCAGTAATACGCGTTTGGCTATACCAGACTTAATGTATTGATCTGCGACGCTTAAGCCATAAACAAAGCCAGAGCATGCTGCGGCGATATCAAATGCTGGGATATGGGGAATATTGAGATGCTTTTGCACATAGCAAGCTGCACTTGGTAAATCGGCATGTGAACTTGTTGTCGCGACAATGATCATGTCGATGTCGGCATAATCAATACCAGCCATCTCAATCGCGGCTTTAGCGGCTTCAGCCCCCATAAAGCCGACGTTCTCGTCTTCACTGGCGATTCGGCGTTCTTTAATACCAGTGCGCTCCGTGATCCACTGATCTGTGGTATCTACCAGTTTTTCTAAATCTTCGTTGGTTCTAACTTGTGAAGGAAAGTAGCTGCCTGTGCCAACAATTTTTGCATACATATATTATTTAGGGCCTTGTAATAATTCTTGTTCCAATGTGTTTTTAATTTTCTGAGGAACTTGCCTTTCTACTTCTTTTACTGCTTCTAATATGGCGGTAAAAAGTGCTTTTGAATTAGCATTACCGTGGCTTTTGACGACAATGCCCCGCAATCCTATCAGACTTGCCCCGTTGTACTGGTCGGGGTTCAAGGTTTTAAACAGTTTTTTTAACGTTGGGGCCAAAAACTGCCCTAATATTTTGGTCACAACGTTCTTATCAAACACTTCTTTGACTTTTTCAAAGACTAAATTGGCAACCCCTTCACAGGTTTTTAACGCAACATTACCGACAAAGCCGTCACACACAATAACATCAGCTTTGTTATTAAAAATGTCATTGCCTTCAATAAAACCAACATAATTGATATCGGGACTCTCAGCAAGTTGTGCCGCCGCGAGTTTAATATGATCACTGCCCTTGATATCTTCTTCGCCCATGTTAAGCAATGCAACTCTAGGTTTATTGATGCCGTCAACCTGCTCAGCCATCACCGCGCCCATAACACCAAATTGGTATAAGACATTAGCATCACAAAAGACATTGGCGCCAAGGTCGAGCATAAATACATGTTGGCTGGGTTGCTGTGTCGGTAAGGCAGATATCAATGCTGGCCGTTCAACGCCTGGCAAGGTTTTAAGGATCAAATGCGCAGTGGCAAACAAGGCGCCAGTATTACCCGCACTGACACACGCATCTGCTTTTCCCTCATTAACAAGGTCAATGGCTCTGCGCAGTGACGAATCTTTTTTGGTGCGCATTGCTGCAAGCGGCTTCTCGCCCATGGTGACCACTTGCGTGGTATGAACAATGGTAATTTGTGGGTGGTTTAACGCTTTTTGGCGTCTAAGATGACCTTGAATGGTGTCTTGGTCACCGCATAGGATAAGAGATAAATAAGGAAGTTTTTCGACCGCCATAATTGCTGCTACGATCGAAACAAGGGGGCCTTTATCGCCCCCCATTACATCTAACGCTATGGTTAGATTCTTCAAAGCTGTGCTCGCCTAGTCGATTGACTATTTAGCGATAACTTTAACACCTTTGTAGAAACCGTCAGCTGTCACGTGGTGACGACGGTGAGTTTCACCAGATACTGGATCTACTGATAAGTTTTCTGCGGTTAACGCGTCGTGTGAACGGCGCATGCCACGTCTTGAACGAGACTTTTTGCTCTTTTGAACTGCCATAGCCTAACTCCTAAAATCGGTTGCTAACTAAAATATAACTACTTGAGTTGTTTCAATACGTCAAATGGATTTGGCTTATCAAGCTCTTCAGGCAATTCGCCCCATGTTGTATCGGCTTCACCTTTACAATCATCGAGTTCATGCCGTGGAATTAATGGAATCGCAAGTAATAACTCGTCTTCCACTAACTCTCGCAAGTTAACTTCACCATTTTCATCTAATTCTATTGCGTCATAATATGACGGCAAATCTGCAGCACCTTCTGCATTTTTAACCGGGCTAAACTGGAAATCAATTTCCAGAGTATGCGCAAACTCGTCATTACAACGTTGGCATATCAGCCCTACTGATGCCGAGCCCTTACCTGATATTACTATTAGGCCAAGTTCATCCACATCAAATTGAAAACTAACTTCGATTTGCTCGGTTGTGCTTTCACACGAGTCGAGTAATCGGTTCATTTCCGCTAACTGAAATATCCCGTCACACTCAAGTCTTCGTTGAGCGCTTTTGTAAGGATCTATCGTTACTGGTAGCTTAAGGTTCTGCATAGGGCGCGAATAATAAAGGGCTGACCTGCATGTGTCAAAAGAATTTTGTGCTTTTTCTTTAATTTTCGAGATTCAAACCTATATCAAGGAGTATCTTGTGCAAACTATGATAAGAAATTGTATAAATTATGAGAAATATCGTTCTAGGCTCTACTTCTATTTACCGAAAAGCCTTGCTTGAAAAGCTCAACCTTCCCTTTGAGTGTATTAAGCCCAACGTTGATGAAACACCTTTAGAAAACGAGTCACCCGAAGCCCTAGTTGCTCGCTTAGCACAAGCTAAAGCAAAAGCCGCTGGCACCAATTTGAACAACGCGTTAGTGATTGGCTCAGATCAAGTGGCAGTTCACCAAGGAAAAATTCTTGGCAAACCTCACACCGTAGAAAATGCTACACAACAATTGACTGGTTTTAGTGGGCAATCTGTGACTTTTTTAACTGGGCTTAGCATTGTTGACACTCAATCAGGGCAAACACAAACAATTGTTGAACCTTTTATTGTACATTTTAGAGAGCTAACTCATGAAGCAATAGCTAACTATGTACATGCTGAAATGCCGCTTAATTGTGCGGGCAGCTTTAAAAGCGAGGGATTAGGGATCTGTTTATTTGAAAAGCTCGAAGGCGATGACCCTAATAGTCTAATCGGCTTGCCGCTAATTCAACTCACTAAGTTATTACAGCAATTTGGCGTTGATGTACTAAATCAGCAATCAAGTAACAAACCATGTTAACCTTGCTAAGTAAAAGTTGATTAACAAAGGAAATAGTAGCGCTAGTGCCCTGTCACTAACGCTTTAAGCTCCAATATGGAATCAACAATGGCATTTGGCTGGCAAGCATCGAGGTGCTCTCGCTTGTCGGCGCCTAAGGTAATACCAATGCTGGCAACACCCGCGTTATTTGCCATATTCAGATCGTGACGTGAATCCCCTATCATCACGGCATCTTCCGGTTTGACATTTAACTTTTCTAATAGCTGGTGAATCATATCTGGCGCTGGCTTTGAAACAGACTCATCCGCACAAATGGTCATATCAAAGTGTTGATGGAGCTGAGTTTCATCCAACATATGATTTAACCCCTGCCGTGCCTTACCTGTTGCCACTGCCACTAACTTGTTTTGTGTTCTTAACAAGCTCAGCATTTCCTTGACGTGATCAAATAGAGGCGAAGCAACTTCTGTGGTTGAATATTGTGCTTTGTAAGCAGAAATCATTGCTTCAATCGTATGCGCCTCAAGATCGGGAAAGAGCTTTTGTAAAGCAGGTACTAAACTCAGGCCAATAATACTCTTTGCATCATCATCACTTGGTGGTGCTAAAGATAAGCGCTCTGCGGCAATTTGAATAGAAGTAACAATTCGGGCAATGGAGTCCATTAAGGTGCCATCCCAATCAAAGATATAAAGCTTGTAATTATCCATCGTTATTAGTTTGACCTTACTGCATCAATCTCGTCTTTATAAACTTCAAATGAAGTTGACCTTGAAACTGATATTAGATTTGTTTTTCTGTTTAAGTCGGGCAAAGAGGTTGTTAAAACAAACCAATCATTATTTAGATTGGTTTGTTTTAAGGTTTTTCAGTGCTTTGGCTAAGGCATTGTCCAGCGGTGCCTCAACCTTTAAACGTTTCTCGGTGCGCGGGTGGGTAAACTCAATACTTGCCGCGTGTAAAAACAAACGGTTAAGGCCAGCTGCTTTCATTGCACCATCAAAATCTTCATGTCCATATTTCGGGTCACAAGCAATGGGGTGCCCTTTCGTTTGGCAATGCACACGAATTTGATGAGTTCGCCCTGTTACTGGAAAAGCGCGAACTAAGGTAGCACCGTCATAATGCTGAATCACTTTATAGCGAGTTTCCGATTCTTTGCCATTAATGTTGTCAACAATCACCACTCGCTCGCCTGACTTAAGGTCATTTTTGCGTAGGCCTTCCGTCACTTTAGTGAGTTTCGGTGACCAACGACCTTTTACCAAAGCATGATAAAACTTCTGAACATTCTTCTTACGTAGTTGTTCGTGCAAATTACGCAAAGCGGAGCGTTTCTTTGCCACCACTAAACAGCCCGAGGTGTCACGGTCTAGACGATGCACTAGCTCCAACATTTTGGCTTGTGGCCTAAGGGCTCGCAATGCCTCAATTACGCCAAAGTTAACGCCACTACCACCATGTACTGCCATACCTGATGGTTTATTAATAACTAGCAGCACTTCATCTTCGTATAGAATTTGTGACTCTAAGTTAGCAACGACATTAAGCTGAGTAGAGACTGGCGCAGACTTTTCCGAGACGCGAATAGGTGCCACGCGAATAATGTCTTCATCTTGCAGTTTATACTCTGGTTTAGTGCGTTTTTTGTTAACGCGAATTTCCCCTTTGCGGAGTAACCGATAAATCATACTTTTCGGCACACCTTTAAGGGTTTTCAATAAATAGTTGTCGATTCTCTGGCCAGCGTCATCCGCTTCAACGGTAAAAAATCGTACTTTTGGTTTGTTCTCTTCGTTCATGGCGCGCAGTCTAGCATAAAAACGTAGTTTTTTAGCTAAAATAAACAGGTATTTGATTGCTATCTGCTAGCAGATAGTGGGATAATCGAGCCGCTGTGTCGCATAAGCATAAAACACAGCGTAAATTGGCAGCATTGTGTAGAAAAGTCGAACGAAGACGAAAGAGAGTAAGAGGCAAAATGAGGCTACTTTAATGTGCGAGATAAGACACATTAACTGACAAGCCCGTTGTACAACAAAGCGCGTGTAACTTGCTTTGAGGCTACATAAACATATTGTCCAGCGTACCAATGCTAAATAACAAAAATAACAACATCACCTAAGCCTTGGATTAACCCAATCATGTTAAACAAGCTTAGTTAAACACGTATGTTGTTGGCAGCACAGCACGCTAGCTGAGCACATAAAGAATTATTGTAGTGAGTCTGACAAACTTGCTACCTAACAATCAGAAGAAAATAACAGCTTACCGGGCAAAGGCACACTTAAGTCGGGTAAGAATGACACCCGTGAGGCTGACAACTAGCTGTTACCATTGCGATAGATTGCTTTGTGTTCTAAGCAAATGGTGTGCTGTGACCAAAATAGAGTCACAGAAACTATGAAACGTATGTTAATTAACGCTACACAGTCTGAAGAGTTACGTGTAGCCTTGGTCGACGGGCAACGCCTTTACGATTTAGATATCGAAAGCCCTGGCCATGAGCAGAAAAAGGCAAATATCTACAAAGCGAAAATTACTCGCATCGAACCCTCACTAGAAGCTGCTTTCGTTGACTATGGTGCTGAGCGTCATGGTTTCCTACCAATGAAAGAAATTGCTCGCGAATACTTCCCTGAAGGCTACAAATTCCAAGGCCGTCCTAACATTAAAGACGTGTTAACTGAAGGCCAAGAAGTTATCGTTCAGGTAGATAAAGAAGAGCGCGGTCAAAAAGGCGCTGCGCTTACTACCTTTATCAGCTTAGCGGGTAGCTACTTGGTATTAATGCCGAACAACCCACGTGCCGGTGGTATTTCGCGCCGTATTGAAGGCGACGAGCGCACAGAGCTTAAAGCGGCGCTTAGCAAGCTAGACCTACCTAAGGGCATGGGCTTAATTGTTCGCACTGCTGGTGTGGGTAAAGACTACGAAGAGTTGTCTTGGGATTTAGACATTCTACGTCACCACTGGAACACCATTGAAGAAGCTGCGGCAAGCCGCCCTGCTCCTTTCTTGATTCACCAAGAAAGTGGTCTGATCCAACGCGCTATTCGCGATTATTTACGTCGTGATATTGGTGAAGTGATTGTTGACCGTCCAAAAATCTTTGAACGTGTTAAGCAACACATCGAGTTAGTACGCCCTGACTTTGCAAGCAAAATTAAGCTTTACACTAACGACGTACCATTGTTCACCCACTACCAAATTGAAACGCAAATTGAATCTGCGTTCCAACGTGAAGTGCGCTTACCATCAGGTGGCTCGATAGTTATCGACCCAACCGAGGCGATGATCTCTATTGATATCAACTCGGCACGTGCAACAAAGGGTGGCGACATTGAAGAAACGGCGTTCAATACCAACCTAGAGGCAGCAGAAGAAATCGCTCGCCAATTACGCTTGCGTGACGCAGGTGGCCTAGTAGTTATCGATTTTATTGATATGACGCCAACACGCCATCAACGCGAAGTAGAAAATCGTTTACGCGACGCTGTTCAACAAGACAGAGCGCGCATTCAGCTAGGTCGTATTTCACGCTTTGGCTTGATGGAAATGTCACGTCAGCGTTTACGCCCTTCAATTGGAGAAACGAGTCAAAATGTTTGTCCACGTTGTAACGGTACTGGCCAAGTACGTGGTATTGAATCACTAGCATTATCAATTCTTCGTTTAATGGAAGAAGAAGCCATCAAAGAAAACACTGCGCATGTGCAAGCACAAGTACCAGTGCCAGTGGCAACTTACTTATTAAATGAAAAACGTCGCTCGGTAATGCACATTGAAAAGCATCACGGCGTAAAAGTATTGATTATTCCGAATCCGAACATGCATACACCACAATATGAAGTATTGCGCGTTCGTGAAGACGAAACTATTGACGAAGCAAGCTACAACGTTAAAACAAAGCCTGCAGAAGTTGAAGAAGCTGTAATGCCAAAATTCAACAAAGAAGCAGCGAAAAAAGACGAGCCTGTTATTCAAGGAATGTCTGCTCCTAAGCGCGCACCTGCGCCTGCTCCAGCAAACAACAAGCCACAAGCGAGCAACAAACCTGCAGAGAAAAAAGGTTTATTTGCTTCTTTTGTTAACTGGTTAGGTGGTTTGTTCTCTGAAGAAGAGGAAGAGCAAAAAGAAACGCCGAAAGCTAAGCCAAGAGGTCGTCGTGACGACAGAGGCGGCCGTGATAATCAGCGTAACCGTAAAGGTCGCAACGCAAACCAGCGTCGCAACAATCGTCAGTCAGCTAAAGACAGAGACGAAAACAAAGACGTTAGAGAAGCTAAAGACACGCGTAATAACAAACCGAAAAAGCCGCGTAAGCCAGAGCAAGATAAAGCTGCGCAAAAGCCTAAGGAAGAGAAAGTTGCAGAGCGCAGACAGCGCCGTAACAATCGCAAGAAAGTACGTGTGGGTGATGAGAATGCAGCGCAAAGAGAAACTGACGTTTCAGTAGCAAAAGCTGAAGAACACAACTCAGACGCTAAACCATCAAGACAAGCGAAACCGAAGAAGGCTGAACATAAAAAAGCTGAGCACAAAGCGGTTGAACGTAAATCAGCAGATGAAAGCACTGTTTCAGAGAGCGCTCAGCAGGAAAACTCTCAGCACGAAAGCTCTCAACAGGAAAACAAAGCTAAGCAGTCAAAGCCGCAAAGAAAGCGTAACAAACCGCAGGCGGAAAAAACTGACAATGCGGCACCTGTTGAACAGCTAACGGAAGCACAAACAAATGAAGCCCCTGCGACTGAGGCAACAGATGGCGATAAGCCAGAGCGCACACGCAACCGTCGTTCTCCGAGACACTTACGCTCTCATGGTCAACGCCGCCGTCGCTCAGCGGAAGACACAAATGCAGAAAAAAGTGCAACAGGTGATAACTCAGCAGTTGCTACTTCAGATATCAGTAACACTGAAGTCAATGATGCTCAGCCAATCAGCACTCAAACTGACAAGGTGCAGGCTGAAAACACTCAGCAGCCAGTTAACGAACAAGCTGTTGCTGAGATTACTGAAGATCCTGTAGAAGCACGCTACCCTGAAGTTACTCAGCAAACTGAAGCTGCTATTGTCGCCGAGCCAAAGGCAGAAGTTCAGCAAGAACTGCCGGGGTTAGACTCAGGTTTAGACTCTGGCTTAGACAACGAACAGGAATCTCAAGCTGTTGTTGAGCAGCCTACAGTCTCTGCAACAGAAGCCAAAGCATCAGTATCAGAAGACGCAGTGGTTGAAGCTAAACAAGAAGTAGCGCTCGCAGAAACACCTGTAATTACTGAGCAAGAAGCGCCAGCTGTTGCTGGAAAATCGGTGAAAGCAGCTGCTAAGCCTAAATCAGCTAAACCTAGTAAAGCGTTACAATCATTTAAAGGTAAGGCAAGCTCACCGATGGCTAAACCTGTAACTGTTGATACAGTTAATTCGATTCCATCGGCTGCAATGCCGATTGAACAGCGATTGATTGTTCAGAAGTCTGAACAGCAAGCCATTAGAGCGCTTGTGGTTAATGCTAGCCAATCAGGGCCAGCAAAGCCCTAATCAACTCTACTAAAGCTCAAATACAAAAAGGCCAGCAATTTAGCTGGCCTTTTTAATTTACTCTTATTGAAAACGAGCTTTATATCTTGAGTAAGTGCCTATTATTTTCAATAAAACGCTCCCCTATTCCTTTTACATTTGTTAAATCATCAATGCTAATGAAATTGCCATTTTCCAGGCGATAGTCGATGATTGCCTGCGCTTTTTTCTTGCCAATTCCTTTTAGCAGCACAAGTTCTTCCATCGTTGCCTGATTGACATCTATTGGCTCCTGAATAACCACCTGAGTATTGGTGGCACTTATTTCAGGCATGTTGTTCGCCAATGATGAATGTGAAAAAAGAGTAAGGGACGCTAATATCGCAGCGAAGATAATGTTTTTCATGATCAATCCTTGTAATGTTTTCCATTTTATTTAGTCAGCTACTTAATGTAGCTGACTAAACAATTAGTACGCATTTCTCAGATTGTCAAAATTTATGCCGACATTTGAAGTTGTAACAAGAATTAGCTGCTAAGTGACTGATTAATCTCTCGCAATACTTGGTGAGGGTTATCAGATTTTGTGATTGGACGGCCAATTACTAGGTAATCTACACCAACAGCTACGGCCTGCTCAGGTGTCATGATACGTTTTTGATCATCCGTACTGCTACCTGCTGGTCGAATACCTGGAGTTACCAGTTTAAAATCATCGCCAAAAGTATCTTTTAGTGATTCAGCTTCCCATGCAGAACATACCACACCGTCTAGGCCAGCATTTTGTGTCAGCGTAGCTAGGCTGTTAACGTGCTCGGCAGGCGATTTTTCAATACCAATACCCTCAAGGTCGTCTTCGCCCATGCTTGTTAGTACAGTCACTGCAATCAAAAGTGGCGCGTTATCACCATAAGGTAGTAACGCTTCTTTTGCTTTCTCCATCATTTTTGTTCCACCAGAGGCGTGTACATTTACCATCCATACACCTAATTCTGCAGCGGCAGCTACCGCTTTAGCAACTGTATTTGGAATGTCATGAAATTTCAGATCTAAAAATACATCAAAGCCACGTTTAACGAGCTCGCGCACAAACTCAGGGCCAAAGTAAGTAAACATCTCTTTGCCTACCTTCAGTCGACAATCACTTGGCTGAATCTTATCTACAAAGGCTAGCGCGTCTGCTTGGTTGTCAAAATCTAAGGCAACAACTACTTTTGCATCAGTCATGAAGAAATCTCATTTGTAAAATTTGCGCTATTCTAGCTTGAAATTGTTTAAATATCGAAAGATTAGTTTATTGGTGGCCAAAACAATACCAATCTATCGCCAATAACAAGGCACATGGTCTATGTGATCATTGATTTTTTCTAATCAATTGACTTAGATAAGAAATAAATTCTAGAGAAATACGATCTAGTAACTAATCATAAATAAAAACTAAGCATATGAAGTCGATATTCAGCTCGTTTAAAAAGCGTCTCCAGCAGCCCAAACCTTTGCAGTGGTATATCAGTGCCCCCTTACCTCTGTTTGCCGGACTAGCGCTAATGTTGGTATTGCTAGTAGCACCCAAAGTCATTGAAGACCTAGTAAAAGCTAATGCCGTTGAAACCGCGGTTGATTTGACTAAAACGTTGCAGAAAATCAGAAACTATTATGCAGAGCACGTGCTCAGTGAAGTAAGTAATACCGATAGCATCGAAATCACCCACTTACATAAGCTGAGCGACAACAGTATCCCTATTCCAGCCACCTTTTTAATGGAAATGGCACAGTCGTATTCTGAAGAGGACAAGCTGCGTGTCAATGTGACTAGCCCATACCCTTTTAACTCAAGAAAAACCAGGGCAATGGACGACTTTCAAAAATTGGCATGGCATCAATTAACACTTAATCCAGACAAACCTGTTAGTACCTTTGATAATGTTGCAGGAAATCGTGTCGTTAAAGTGGCGCTTCCAGACAAACTAACAGCAAGCGCCTGTGTTGACTGCCACAACTCTCATCAAGATTCGTCAAGAAGAGATTGGCAACTTGGCGATGTTAGAGGAATTCTGGAAATTACTGTCGATGTAGAGCTCAGTTTGAAACGTGCAAACCAACTGAGTTTTATGATGATTCTGGTGAGTTTTGTCAGCTTATTGATACTTGTGCTGTTTAACCGTCATATTGCCAAAAAAGTTGTTACGCCACTCTCAGCAATAACAGCGGCAATGACATCTTTGTCGGAACGCAAAATTGTCAGTACCGAAACCTCGCACTCAGGTTACAAAGAAGTTAATGCGCTAGGTAACGCATTTTTAAACTTCCAAAATAGTGAGCAGAAGCGACAAGCGCTAGAGAATGAAGTACGTCAACTTGCTTATTATGATTCGTTAACTGGCCTACCTAACCGCAGCGCAGCGTTAGAGCGACTGAAAGAGCAAGCAAATTTGGCAAGTACAAAGCATTCATTTGCGCTGATCATCATTAACATTGAAAAATTCAATGAAATAAACGATACGCTTGGCTACAACATTGGCGATCAAACACTAATCCAAGTAGCTAAACGCATCACCAACGTCTTTGCCCAAGAGTATGTTGCACGCTTTAATACCACAGAATTTGCGGTAATAATGCCGTGTAAAAACGCCAAGGGCGAACCATGCCCAATGAAAGTAGAAGCAATGACCAAGCAAGTTATTACTCGCTTGCAATCACCAATGATGATTGAGGAACATCAATTGCACTTGTCGATTTCAATTGGTATTAATCAAGTCGTGAATTCAGCGAGTAACAAACAACAAATAAATGAAATCGTCGCTCATGGTAATATTGCTCTTCACCAAGCTGAGACCAGCCATACGCAAAAAGTTGTGACCTATACACCAGAGCTTTCCAATGCGCTCAACCAGCGTGTTTCAATGATTAAAGCGCTTAAACTTGCCATTGCTAACAATGAATTAGTGCCTTTCTTTCAACCCCAGCTTGACTTAACAAGCGGTGAACTAGTGGGTGCCGAGGTACTACTTCGCTGGATTAAACCAGACGGGACACTAGTGCCCCCCTTTACTTTTATTCCACTTGCCGAAGCTTCAGGATTGATTTTACCTATCGGTAAACTCGTACTTGAACAAGCATGTCAGCTCAACAAGCAATGGCAAGATAAAGGATTCAAACCTTTTAGAGTGGCGGTGAATGTCTCAGGTGTGCAGTTTGATCAGGACAACATCGTCGATGAAGTCAGCAATGCATTAACATTGTCTGGGTTAGATCCTAAATGGTTAGAGCTTGAGGTTACAGAAACCGCTTTAATGGCAGATATTAACGAAATCATCGCTAAGCTATCACAGCTCCGAGAATTAGGGATTGAATTAGCCATTGACGATTTTGGCACTGGCTATTCTTCATTAAACTATTTGAAACGCCTACCAATTAATCGACTAAAAATAGATCAATCCTTTGTTCGCAATGTTATCGACAATGAAGACGATCAAGCAATTATTGAAATGATTTTAAATCTAGGTAAATCAATGAAGCTTAGTGTACTTGCCGAGGGCGTTGAAGGATCCGCGGAAGAAGCATTTTTGAAATCAATGAACTGTGATGAAGTGCAAGGTTACTATTACGCTAAACCTATGCCTGCAAGTGATTTTGAAGTGTATTTATCTAAACTCAACTAAGGCTAATTAATGTAACAGTTGCGAATATTGCATGTTCAAGCACTAACTCGTTGCGCTCTTGTTAACTTTACTCTAGATATGATGATTGACGGCTGAGCGCAGTAAAATTTGAGAGCCCAGCTATATCAATCAAGAGCTTTGCAATAAGTGTAGTTTCGCCAGATTTTTTCTGGCCTCTTACTAACAATTTTTATTAACCTCAAAGTACTGCACTAACTATTATTCGACCTTGTCTACTTCCCAATTAATGAAACAGTTTTCTGCAAAGGTAAACCTGCGAATAAAAAGCTACTTTTATCAGTTTTTAGTAGGCGCCTAAAACCGCTTAAAAATTCCTGATAGCCCTTGCTATCGAAATTGTTGGAACATTGGTTTAAATAACCATGCAAATACGGCACTTGATAGGCAGTAACATTGTTTTTAAAAGCCAACTTTTCCATAAGAACAGTTACATCAAAATGAGGCTCAGATTGTGGAAATATCAACGTTGTTTTTATATTTGGGACTAGCTCACTACAGTTGCGAATTTGACCACCATAAATACCGATAACCTTCCCTATTTCCGGTGGGTTATTATTAGATAGCTTTTTGTCAGGCAACAAACCCGCGTTATTCGAATGGCATGCCAGTAACCAAGCAGCTGAAGCGCCAACGCTAAAGCCTAAAACCGTTAAAGGTTTTACTTGTTCACATTTGTTTAATGAGGTTAGAAACTCAACCAGCATATCAGCGTATGTTTCAACGCCAATATGCTGAGAAAAGTATTGGTAAGCAACTTGTTCGTCCGTAAAATTAAGGCTTTCACCTTGGTATGGATCGAACAAGATTGTTTGTGAGCCTGTTATATCGGCAAGTGAATTGGCGAGCGCTTCAAAAGCAGGTGTGCGACCAAAGATATCGCTTACCAATACTATCGTCACCTGTTTATTCCTTTCAACACGCTCAAATGCCTTGCCTTATTCTTCGCTCTGCTCATCTATTTCTTGATCTATCTCATTAGGCGCCAATTTCGGGCCTTTACGCATAATTGGCATATCACCGGCATCTTGCAGCGTAAACATGGTTTTCTTATTCACACGTTTGGCTTTTGGTGCTGTCGATTTAGCCGCTGCTTTTTTCGGCTGCGCTTTTTTCACAGGCTTTTTCTTCGGCTTAGGTTTTAAGCCTTTAAACTTGGCTTTTAGGCCGTCGATTTCATCGAAGCTGATGTTTTGCTGTAAAAAGCCTTCAACGTTTTTAAAGCTTAACCAATCTTTAGGACCAACAAATGAAATGGCATCACCTTTGTTACCTGCACGACCTGTACGACCGATGCGGTGGACAAATTCTTCGGTATGCTTTGGCATATCAAAATTGATCACGTGCGATACATTCATTAGATCTAAGCCACGCGAAGCGAGGTCTGTAGTGATCAATACTTTGTGACGACCTTTAGCAAAACTTTCCATAATCTGGTTGCGCTTGCTTTGGTTTAAATCGCCACTTAGGGCAATCGCGTCTATGCCCTGCTCGCTTAGCTCTCCTGCCAAACGTTCGGTATCACTGCGGGTTGCGGTAAAGATGATTAGCTGTTGAATGTCTTCGTTTTTCAACACATGGCTCAGCATAGCTTGTTTGTGATCTAAGTTATCAACTAAATAAAAACGTTTGTTGATATCTTGGTGCTCAGTGTGACCGTGTTCAATCGCAATACGCTTTGGTGATTTTAATAAGTCGGCTGCAAAGTCATTGACTTGCGCATGGTCTAAAGTTGCCGAGAACAACAAGGTTTGGCGTTTACGGTGATCGGCTGCCTTATTTATTTTCGCTAATTGCTCAGCAAAACCTAAGTCCAGCATGCGATCGGCTTCATCGAGTACTAAAAGCTCTAAACCTTGCAGGTAGAAATGACCTTGATCTAAGTGATCCGCTAATCGACCCGGTGTTGCCACAATAAAGTGTGGGTCTTTGCTTAAGGTTTTCACCTGATCATTAAAGTTTTCACCGCCTAAAATTAATACTGTTTTAAATTGGGTATTTGCGATAAATAAGCGCAGCTGCCCATACACTTGCTTTGCTAATTCACGCGTAGGCGCCAAAATTAATACACGCGGATCTTTTTTTGATAATGCGCGTTGAGTACTAACACGTTGAATCGCTGGCAGAATAAAGGCTAAGGTTTTACCCGAGCCGGTTTTAGAAGACGCAATTAAGTCGTGACCTGCCACTGCAACCGGAATGGCTTTAGTTTGAATTTCGGTAGGCTCAGTAAACCCTTGATGTTCAATACTTTCCATTAAACGTTTATCTAAACCAAAATTGCTAAAATTCAATACTGTCTCCTAAAAATAAAATCTTGAATGACCTCGTTAGTATAGTTGCTCTCACGATGGCAACTTAACCAACAAAGTCGATGTAACAAACAAAAACTAAAAATGCTGAGCTGCCCATGTTTCAGTTGTAAGCAATTGAACCAGCAGCTCAGCATTCAAAAAAGATAATGACTACGTGCTCACAGCCATCAAACAAATAATTAACTGTTCGCAACGCGCTCAGCAATAACCGCTAACGCCATATCAATGCGCGCGAGTACTTTTTCTTTTGGTAAAAGCGCTAGCGTGATATCAAGCGATGGTGAGTTACCTGCGCCCGTTGCCGCAACGCGAAGTGGCATACCCACTTTACCCATGCCTAAGCCAAGTGCTTCAGCCGTACCGTTAATCGCGGCATGAATATCTGCTGCAACCCAGTTTTCCAGCGCGGCTAACTTTTCTTTCACTAAAGTTAACGGCTCTGCTGCCACTGGGCGCAAGTGTTTTTTCGCCGCTGCGGCATCAAACTCGGTGAAATCTTGGTAGAAGTAGCTAGAAATTTGCGCCATTTCTTTTAAGGTTTTAACACGATCTGCTTGTACCTTCACAATTTCAGCCAGTGCTGGACCATTGTCAGTACTGATAGCTTGATCAGCCATGTGCCATGCTAAGTGCTCAGCGACATATTCTGGATCCATGGTTTTCATGTAGTGCTGGTTTACCCAAATAAGCTTGTCTGTGTTAAACGCCGATGGCGCGCGGTTACAGCCAGTTAAGTCGAAAAGCTCAATCATTTCATCAATTGAGAAAATTTCTTGGTCGCCATGTGACCAACCTAAACGCACTAAGTAGTTTAATAGCGCTTCTGGTAGGTAACCTTCATCGCGATATTGCATAACGCTTACCGCACCGTGACGTTTAGATAGACGCTTGCCATCATCACCTAAGATCATTGGAATGTGCGCGTACTCAGGTAAGGTTGCGCCTAACGCATTTAGGATGTTGATTTGGCGTGGCGTGTTATTAACGTGATCGTCACCGCGAACCACATGTGTTACGCCCATATCCCAGTCATCAACAACAACGGTTAAGTTATACGTTGGGCTGCCGTCTGAACGTGCGATAATTAAGTCATCAAGCTCTTGGTTAGCAATCACGATCTCGCCTTTAACCAAATCTTTGATCACCACTTCGCCCTCTAATGGGTTTTTAAAGCGAATCACGTAAGGCTTATCTTCAGGCCAATCTGTGCGCTCACGCCACATGCCGTTGTACTTTTCTTTTTCGCCTTTTTCACGCGCTGCTTCACGCATGGCTTCAACTTCTTCTGGCGTGCAGTAACAGCGGTAAGCATTGCCAGATTCAATTAACTGTGCAATCACTTCTTTATAACGGTCAAATCGCTCAGTTTGGAAGTAAGGGCCTTTGGTCCAATCTAACTTTAACCAGTTCATACCATCCATAATGGCGTCAACAGATTCCTGAGTTGAACGCTCTAAATCGGTATCTTCGATACGTAGGATAAAGTCGCCGCCATTTTTCTTTGCATATAACCAGCTATATAAAGCAGTACGAGCACCGCCAACGTGAAGGTAACCGGTTGGGCTTGGCGCAAAACGCGTAGTTAAAGTCATAAGTAATTCACCAACTAATTGAGTGAACAGACAAAGCGCGGTTTGCCTATTCATTATTCTTAAAAAATTGCGCGCTATTTTATCAGCGCTATGCCTTATATAACAGCCTTATATACTAGCTTTTATTATTGTGAATACTGTTTAAGTGCCAAGAAAAGTATGTAAAACCAACACATTGCCGAATATTCCCGCAAACCATCTAAAATGCTGGCGATTTTCATAAAAATCGACTTTTATGTGTTGACAGTAAATCAAAGCTCCCTATAATACGCCCCCACAGAGACGGACGGTTAGCTCAGTTGGGAGAGCACCGCCCTTACAAGGCGGGGGTCACTGGTTCAAGCCCAGTACCGTCCACCACTTCTCTTGAGAAACGAGTGGCTAAACAAAGATAACTCAAACGACCCGGACGGTTAGCTCAGTTGGGAGAGCACCGCCCTTACAAGGCGGGGGTCACTGGTTCAAGCCCAGTACCGTCCACCACTATCTTTGATAGTAGTAACGGTCTAGATGGTTTGTAAAAATGAAGTACACCTTCTACTCTTTACAACCCGAACCAAGTCACTGATTCAAATCAGTAACTTAACCACTTCTCTTGAGAAACGAGTGGCTAAACAAAGATAACTCAACGACCCGGACGGTTAGCTCAGTTGGGAGAGCACCGCCCTTACAAGGCGGGGGTCACTGGTTCAAGCCCAGTACCGTCCACCACTTCTTAAAGTTATA
>NZ_JBQRUO010000007.1:0-173198 GCF_053485855.1 Thalassotalea montiporae | reverse complement strand
TACTTAGCAAACTTGCTAACTAAACTTATCAAAACACTTCGTTGGGCTGCCCCGTGGAAGTGGATGCGCATTTTAGAGATTTTTAGCTGGGCGTCAACAGCTAATTTCAACTTTTTAACCGTTCGCTGTTTTATTGAACGATATCACCAAATAATAGTCCTATATGCTAATGAAACCTGTGAATTCGCTGGATAAATACACAGAGGCGAAAACATTTCGATTCACTTATAGTCAATGAGTTGTATATGAACAGCAGTATCCTTAGTCGTAGCAATATAGCAAACGCAAATACAAAAAAGAGAATAATGATGCGTACCCTAGTTTTTATTTGGTTATTTATAGTTATTAGTTTTAGCAGTTATGCAAGTGACCCAAGTAAGGATGCTAAAAGCAAACGTATAATTGCAGGATTCATAAAACAACAAGCAAAAGCCAACGTTAATATAGGAAGAAGTGTTAGTACTATTTTAGGTCGTTATCCTGAACAGGTAGATTTAGTTATTCCAGTGGCTTTAGAACTATACCCTGATAAATACGAACAGATTGTTCGCGGTGCCATTAATGCAGAACCAGCACTGGCCTGCGATGTGGTTGTTGCGGCAATTGAAAGTAAATTAGTGGATAGTCAGGAAATCGTGCGTATTGCAGTAGAGTCAGATCCAGCTTATGCCAGTGAAATAGTCGAAACGGCTGCTTCGCATGATATTGCAGAAATTCAAAACATTGTCAGAGTTGCCATTAGTACCAGCGACTTCCATCAAGATGCAATTGTTGAGTCCACCATATCTAGTTTCCCTGAGCAATTCGCTGAAATACTATCAGGCGCAATTCAAGCCTTACCTGACCAAATCACGACTTTCGTTTCTACTGCATTGGGAATTGTGCCAGAACAGAGTGAAGAGGTTGTAGCGACTGCCGTAAGTCAGAATAAGCACATTGATAACCGCAAGATTGTTGATACAGCAATTGCCAATGGTATGAACCAAGCCACTGCAATTGATGCCGCGTTAGCCGGTGGCGCAAAGCCTGACGAATTTGCCAATATTACAGAAGAAGCTAAGTAGTCGCTTTAACTATCAGCCATAATACTAGACATATGCGCAGTTACGGTTAAAATCTGCGCTCCCTGAAATTGAGGCGTTTCTATGTTTAGTCATATTCATCCTGATAATTACCCACAACAACTTGAACAAAAACAACAGCAAATCCGCGAAATGTTTGCTGAATTCACACTTCCAACGTTTGAGTGTTTTGAATCTGAACCGCTAAATTACCGCTTACGTGCTGAGTTTCGTGTTTGGCATGATGGTGATGACCTTGACTACATCATGTTCAACAGTGAAACGAAAGAAAAGTTTAAGCTGACGACATTTCCAGTAGCAAGCGTTTTGATCAATGATGCAATGCAAGCTTTGATTCAGTTTGTTAAAGCGAATGAATTGTTACGCCGTAAACTATTTCAAGTTGATTTTCTTTCAACATTAAGTGGTGAATTGTTAGTAAGCCTGCTTTACCACAAACAGTTAGATGATGCTTGGCAAGCAGAAGCGCAAGCATTGAAAGCTGAGCTTGCCAAAATCGCACCAACAGACATTATCGGCCGTGCACGTAAGCAAAAGGTTATTCTTGATAAAGATTATGTAGTTGAAACGCTCACCGTTGATGGTAAGCAATATCATTATCAGCAAGTTGAAAATAGCTTTACGCAGCCAAATGGCGGCGTAAACCAGCATATGTTGAGTTGGGCAAAACACGCAACCCAAGGTCGTAGCGGCGATTTGATTGAGCTATATTGTGGAAATGGGAATTTTAGCCTTGCCTTAGCCGAGAATTTTGATCGTGTTTTAGGCACGGAAATATCGAAAACATCGGTCAATTCTGCGCAATACAATATCAAAGCGAACAATATAGATAATGTTGACATTGTCCGTATGTCGAGTGAAGAGTTCACTCAAGCAATGAATGGCGAGCGCACCTTTAGACGATTGGATGGCTTTGATTTAACCAGCTACAAATTTGATACGGTATTAGTCGATCCACCGCGTGCCGGTTTAGACCCAGACAGCGTTGAATTAGTTAGACGATTTGATTTAATTGTTTATATTTCCTGTAATCCGGAAACACTGAAAGACAACCTACAGGCGCTAACGACAACTCATCATATAGAACGGTTTGCCTTATTTGATCAATTCCCTTACACCCACCATGTTGAAACGGGTGTTATCCTTAAACGCCGTTAATCTTAGCAACGCGCTAACCTACATAGATAGCGTTTATTGCAAACCACATTTTTTAGACCACCTTTTCTAAACTAAAGTGAGCTAACGAGTTTTTAGCTCACTTTCTATATCACTAACTATATTGCTCAGTAAATCTTGGCTTAACTCTCTTGCTTGAGCCACTTTTTCTGGTGAAAGTTGCTTGCTCATGCGCTGTTCTTGCCATTGGTATCGACTATATAGTTGACTATCGTCTGTTAATTCCAACAACAGATAGAGATACGCTAAAGCTTGGCTACCGTCATTATTTCCAAACTTTTGCTGCCATAAATTATCAGACAAACGCGCGATGGCTTTCACATGCCCTTGCAATGCTGCAGTTTTTAAATACTCTTGCTGAGCCGCCAGCACCTCAGCTCTAGCAGTCAATGCAGGGCGAGTTTCACTTTCTACCTTTACTAATAGCTCGGTATTAGCGAAACCATAGTCAAGCATGGCGTCAAGATGACCTTGGTTTGCTGCAACCGCTAAATAATGAGCAAATTGCTTTTTGGTCGCATGCATTACCCCTTGGCAATATTCATAGTTTTCTGCGAGTTTGGCTAGGTAATTATCAGCTTCATTGTTATCGAGCGCTTCATTTACTCTATCTTGGTAACTCGCTTCATCGCTGGGAGTGTAAAAACAGTATCTCAGGTTTTTGGCAAGTATAAATGCAGCCTGCAAATTTCCATTTTCGCTCAAGTATTCAAGTTGAGCTAATTGAGTATGCAGTGGCGTTGATAACTTCCAGCTACTGGTTGATTGCCTTTCAATACCTGTTAGCTCTTCTATAGGTTGACCGTTAATCTCAGTATTTAAGGCGTTTGAATTTTCTGGGCAACTTTGTTCATTACTATCATGTAAACAGACATCAGCAGTGTCGCTAAACTTGTGCTCTAGTGCTATTAAAGTTGTGTCCTCTTTATCGCCTATGCTAACAATATTTTGCCTATCCTTAGAACATTGCAATAGAGAGTTAACAACAATAGCTACCGCTACAAAGATTAAAAAAGCAGTTGCCGTCCAGCGCATTTACAATTGTTCTTTAACTCTTAATCGAGCAGAAAAGTCACTGGCTCCACGCGCGATAAATCGCAACTGTTGCACCACATTTTCGGCTAACTCCTCTCGCTCTTTCAAATCTATATCTAGGGCGTCAGCGCCAGCGCTGAACACTATCGTTACTGCAGCTTTTGCTTGGAGTAGCGCAACTTGTGCATCTAGCTTATTGGCTTCTTGCAAGTAGTCACTTAGTTCAAGCGTGAAATAACGAATTTCACGATTAACCGCCGCACGAAAAGCCGCTGATGTGCCAGAACGTTCACGCAATAGTAATCGAAAAATATTGCCGTTGTTCTCAATAAATTCCATAAAGGTATGAACAGATATCTTGATAACCGAGCCACCTTTGGCAATGCGTTGCCGTGCCTGACGCATCAATTGACGTAACGTTAAGCCAGCTTCGTCAACTAGCGTTAACCCAAGTTCATCCATATCAGAAAAGTGACGGTAAAACGAAGTTGGTGCTAAGCCCGCCTCTTTGGCCACTTCGCGTAAGCTCAAACTCGAAAAGCTGCGATCTGCACTTAATTGCCCTAAAGCTGCATCAATTAATTGTCGACGAGTTTTCTCTTTTTGCTGGGCACGAATTCCTGCCATTAGATTACCTTTGTTTTTATAGACTTAGTCATAATACTTAATTGAAATTCCGTTGTCAGGTGATGACAATTGGGTGAAGTTTATCACAGATCAACATTTCTCGGCTTGACTCAATATCTGCGCCAGCTAAAATAGTGAACACTTGTACGCTCAAATATCTAAATCGGAAAATTAATGAATAAGCCTCGTATTATTTGGCTAAACGTTTTAGTGTTTTTAATCACTTTCTTGTTTGCTGCCATCGCCGTGCCATACCGTGCTATAACCCATGGATTCGACGGTGCTGAAATAACTATGGCAATTGTCTGCTTTATCTATTGTGGTATGTCAATCACAGCAGGGTATCACAGACTGTGGTCACACAAGACTTATCAGGCACACTGGAGCTTACGCCTGATTTATGCACTAGGTGGTGCATTTGCCCTACAAAACAGTATTTTGCATTGGTCTTCAGATCATCGTATTCATCATAAGCACGTCGACAACAATGATGTAGACCCATACTCAGCGAAACGCGGCTTCTGGTATTCACACATTGGCTGGATGCTTCGTGAGTACCAAGCACACCGTTATAATAACTATGACAATGTGCGTGACTTACAAAAAGATAAAATTGTTATGTGGCAACACAAACACTACCTTGCCCTAACCTTAGCGATGAACTTTGGTGTGCCATTGGCATTTGGTTTATGGCATGGCGACGTGATCAGCAGCCTGTTGTTAGTTGGTTTCTTCCGCTTAGTAATGAGCCACCACACAACCTTCTTTATTAACTCACTAGCTCACATCTGGGGTAAGCAAACCTACACAGATAAAAACACTGCTCGTGATAACGGCGTGTTAGCTTTCTTTACTTTTGGTGAGGGTTACCACAACTATCACCATATCTTTGAAAATGACTATCGCAATGGCATTCGCTGGTACCAGTTCGATCCAACCAAGTGGTTAATCAAAGGTTGTAATTATATTGGCTTAACCTCGAAGTTGCGTACCTCACCGGAAGATAAGGTCGAAAAAGCAAAATTGGCAATGACCTTAAAGCGCAGTCAACAGCGTTTAAGTGCGCACCCTCAAGCCGAAGAAATGCGTCAAAAGCTACAAGCTGAGTATGATTTATTAATTGCTAAATTAAATGAATTCTACGAGCTTAAAAAGCAGGTATTAGTGAACAAGAAAGATAAGTTGCTTTCAGAAGTTGAAAATTCAGAGCTGATCAAGCAATTTACAGAGCTTAAGCAAACACTTGCTGATCAGCGTAAGAGCTGGCAACTGCTAACCGCAAAACTTGCATAGTATTCTTATTGTAGCTGTTACAGTTTGCCGAAACGGGTGACCATTTCGGCAAACTGCCTCTCGATATTATCCTATCTCTTTCGCAGCCAATTTCAGCATCTTCAATCAGAACGCGTATAATTAGTTACCTATCCTACTAATTCTTGGTAAAATTTCACCAAACTGTTTTCTGGGGAAGGTAACTTGGCTAAAGCAAAATCTACATCAAAAATCACATTCGACTTTGACGCAATCGTCATTGGTACAGGTCCAGGTGGCGAAGGCGCAGCAATGAACCTAACCAAAGCAGGCCAGAAAGTTGCAGTTATCGAAAAACATAATGAGGTTGGCGGCGGCTGTACGCATTGGGGCACCATTCCGTCGAAAGCGCTGCGTCACTCCGTCAGTCGCTTGGTTGAGTACAACAGTAATCCGTTATTCAATCAATCTGAAAAAGCGGCGACTTTAACCTTCGATAATATTTTACAACACACCACAAAAGTGATTCGTGATCAGGTGCGTTTGCGCGGCGGTTTCTACAGCCGAAATGAAGTCAAGGTTTACCACGGTGAAGCTACCTTTATTGATAAGCACAATTTACACATTCAGTACCCAGATGGTTCAAGTGAGCAAGTAAGCGCCAAAACAATTGTCATCGCTACCGGTTCACGTCCTTATCGACCTGCAGATGTTGATTTTACTCATTCTCGTATCTATGACTCTGATACCATTTTGTCGCTAAAACATGAACCAAAGTCGATCATCATTTATGGTGCTGGTGTTATTGGTTGCGAATACGCATCAATTTTCAGAGGTTTAGGTTGTAAAGTTGATTTAATCAATACCCGCGATCGCCTATTGTCATTTATGGATGCAGAGATGACAGATTCGCTAAGCTACCATTTCTGGAATAGCGGTATCGTGATTCGCCACGGTGAAGAATACTCAGCAATTGAAGGTCGAGATGACGGTGTTGTATTAACCCTACAATCAGGCAAGCGCATGAAAGCTGACTGCATACTATTTGCCAACGGCCGAACCGGTAATACCGACAAGCTCGGCATTGAAAATATCGGTTTAACGGCGAATTCACGTGGATCATTGACCGTTGATAGCACCTACAAAACCGAGGTTGATAATATTTACGCCATTGGTGATGTTATTGGCTACCCTAGCCTTGCTAGTGCCGCTTATGATCAAGGTCGTATTGCCGCTGACTACATTCTCAATATCTCTACTGAAGGCCAGTTAATTGAAGATATCCCGACGGGTATTTATACCATTCCAGAGATGTCGTCAGTAGGTAAAAATGAACAAGAGCTCACTGCCGCAAAAATCCCTTATGAAGTTGGCAGGGCCTCATTTAAACATTTAGCTCGCGCACAAATTGGTGCTAGTCCTGTTGGTAGCTTAAAAATTCTTTTCCACTGCGATACCAAAGAAATTTTAGGCATTCATTGCTTTGGTGAACGCTCTGCTGAGATTGTGCATATCGGCCAAGCCATTATGCAGCAAAAAGGCGAGGCGAATACCATTGAATACTTTATTCACACAACCTTTAACTATCCAACAATGGCAGAAGCTTATCGCGTTGCGGCGCTCAATGGCTTAAATCGCCTATTTTAGTGCGATGAAGTTGTTGCCTAAGTTATCACTAAGTGCAATTTTTGCTGGGCAGGTATTTTTATCTGCTCTAGCGCCACCGGCTCTCGCAGAAAGTTTCAGTTTATATTTGACACGACACGCAGAGAAACAATCAAACAGTGCCGACCCTTTACTGACAAACTGCGGCCAACAAAGAGCTATGTTACTTGCTGACACACTCAGCAACGTTGAAATTCATGCAATTTATAGCACCAGCTACCAAAGAACGTTGGCAACTGCCCAACCAACAGCGAGGGCTAAAAATCTCAGTGTGACTCAATATGCACCCAATGGACTTGAACAATTAGCAAGAGTGCTTAAACAAAAACAATTGAATACGCTTGTGGTCGGGCACAGTAATACCACTCCCATGCTACTGTCACTGCTCACCGGCAAGGCTTTTGACAAAATTCCAGAAGATAATTTCCGCCATCTATATCAGGTCGTCATAACCACTGATCAGAACAACGAGATTACGGATATGGTAGTGACTGATCTGACTCAATCGCTGCGATGTCGCTAGTGAGTGTTGGCTCCTACGCCAAGTTCCAGCACTTTGTAGTCGCTAATTTTGAAGAGTTTGCCCCATTGCTGGGTCGTTAGCATATCGGTCATAAATTCCCCCTTCAACGCTAACACTGTACCTTCTATTCGGTATGCTTTAGGCAAGTTCATTGGCAGAAGCTTTTCATTTTGATCGGTAACAATGCCATAAAAGCCGCCTTCAAAGTTTAGGTAATGCACTTTACCGGTTTTCCAACCCTGCTGCTGATATTCTTGTGCTGTCATTGTTTGACTTACATCCATGGTTTTATCTGGCATTGGTTTATCTGGCTGAGCAAAACTGGTCATCGGTAAGATGCACAGAGGTAACAAGTACCTGCTTATTGCATTAATCGACGGTGGGAGTCTATGGAAAAGAAAATGGATCATACGTGACTTGCTCCGTAGCGCATAATCACCGAACGTAATTCACTATGCTTGCAAGACAAACTGGCTTCTAGGTGGCAAGTCATAGGCTTGGTTGATCGCCAAATAACGCGACTCAATCACCCCTGCTCTTTGGTCAATTTCTTCAGGCCGCTGTGGCAAACTCGGAGAAATTGATTCTTGCGCCTGAATTGTTGATTGGACAAAGCTATCGAAGTCATCGCGGGCAAAATCACTTTGCTGTGAACTTGCACCTGTATCTGCATCTAGATTTGAAAAGCTTGAGCTGGGCACACTAACCGCTGGCGTTGCCGATACTGCAGAATCAAGGTTAGTGCTCGCGTCATCAGATCCAAGTTCAGCAGTGCGCTCTGAGCCAAAGCTATTGATTGTTGGTCGACCATCACCTGATGGTTGTGGTGATTGCTCTTCACCCTCTTCCACTCTTTGCTGCCTGAGTACTTCTGCCTGCGCTTGAGCAATAATACGAGAAGCTTCTGCCGCAACACGTAAATCTTGCGTCGAAGGATTCGCAGGAGCAAGCGCAGCGTCATAAACCCTACGCATCTTGGTAATTGTTTCTTGTGGTGAGCCGGCTTCAGATAAATCTACCGAGACCTCACCTTCAACCGCATAACGGCGGCCATCAGGGCCTACTTCAAAGCTATAACTTGGCGCGCCAGTGTATGGACCACCTACCGCTGCATGCGCTTGCTCATGAGTACGAACTTCCAAATCACGGGCACTAAGTTCACGCACCGCTTGTTGTTCATCGGGCGTTAACTCACGGCTGTTGGTATTGGAGTCCTCACCGCTACTCTCATCTTCCGCTTGGGCATTAGCACTTTGCCCTTGTTCTTGTTGACCTGGCTGCTCACCAGATTGATCTTGACCTCGTTGACGCTCATTGATGCTGGCACTTTCTCGCTCTGCTTGCTCTTGAATAGCAGCAAAATCAATACCTTCTTCAACATTTTGTGCCGGTGTTCTGGCACGTTCACGCTCACTGGCAACGCCTTTCTCAGCAGCACTCTGACTAAGCGCTGGTGCTTGTGTAATAACTTCTCGCTGAACATTGTCACGACGCAAGCTGTCAGTGGGCGGGTTGACCACTGTCGCTAAAGGTAACTGATTAACTTGCGTCGTAATATTCATCGCGAGGTATATGCTAGGTACTAGGCAGTAACATCAAGTAACGTACCGAGTGTTTCATCGGCCGTTTGAATAACTTCTGCTGAGGCACGAGCTTGGAATTCAGCAACGCGAAGGTTAACAACCTCTTCGGTAAGATTAGGCTCAGACTCACCAGCTAAACCAGCTTGTGCTGCTTGGCTTTCAAATTCACTGCGCTCTTGCTCGGTGATTGTTGTCGCATCAACAATATTGGCTGCAGTTTCATTTAAACGTTGATTTGCGTTCGTAAACCCTTGTAAGCCTGCATTAAAGGCTGATTGAACATCCATCACCTACTCCTAAAATCTGTCTTATTAACTAAAACTCACAGTGATTATCGCAACACTTGTCGCAATACTTATCGGTACATAAGTCGCAACATAAACAACACTGTGTATTACTACTTAGTCAGACGACTGACATGTTTGTTCAATTATCGAGCAGGCCTGCCTAAAAGTCAATCAGGGTAAGGGGTGTGAATAATTTAATAGTGACCCGTATTATCGCTTAACCAAGCGTTCAAATGTTCAACAAACTCCTGAAAATTCGAAATAAATGGTGCATGTGACGCCTTATCAAAAACAACCAAATCACTATTTGTGGCTAAATTATCAACCAAATTAATCACTTTTTTCGGAACTAAGCTATCCATTTTTCCGTAAATGCGCAGGAAAGGCATTGTGATTTGAACCAACTCTGCTCTTGTATCTGCACTTGCCAGAATATGCAAACCTTGCTCCAAAGCTTTTTTATCAGGAAGTGGTTTCGCCATCACCAACTGCTGGATTTGACGGATGTCTTCTTTGATATGACTACTGCCCATTGCTTGAATCTTCAAAAAGCCTGATAAGGTTTTGCCGATATCTTTGGCAAGCTGCTGATGAAAAGTTGCTAACAATTCAGGCTTAATGCCGGGCCAATCGTGATTTTCAACAAAATAAGGAGAAGTCGCAACATGCACTAAACCCAGCACATCGGTTTGCGAAGCTGTTCGAGCAATTTGGGTTGCCACTAAACCGCCTAGTGACCAGCCCAAATAAACAGCAGGCTCGGCAACGGACTGATAAACAAGTTCGGCGAGCTCAGCCAATTCATAATGTGCAGGTAAGCAATCAACATTGTCACCATAGCCCGGCAAATCAATTGATATCACTTTGAAGCGCTCGGCGAGCTTAACTGCGAGTGGCTCAAAAACACCACTATTTAGCCCCCACCCATGCAACAAAACAATAGGAGTCCCCTGTCCAATACTCGAAAATTTTAAACTTTGTGCCATGCTTGCTTATAAATAATAAGTTAATAACTTAGTTTAACGAAAGCAGTAGCGCCAGCCTAGCTTTGATAGCAGCATTCCTGTTTAGGCAAGAACCTAGTTGGCTTTAATCTTTCTGAATTCTAGGATTAGCTAGCTGTGGCAAAGATTGCCTGTGATAACTGACACTATCGAAAAACTTGTCGCCAAAGCGACACAATTAATACATCTCTTTAATTATTGTGAGTTGTGTGAGCAGCCTATTTACCAACAAGTTGCTTTATGCGACCACTGCGTATCATTAATCCCACGCTTTCAGTTAGACAGCCTTAACGGTGACTTGCTAAATCGACCTGAAATCTACGGGCTTTACAGCAAATGTGCATTTGATCACCTAGTCGCGATTTCACCATATCAATATCCCATGAGCGACTGGTTAAAACAGTTCAAATACTTAGGCCGTTGGCAGTACCAACGGCTTTGCTGCAGAGTACTGCACTTTCATTTAAATGAGCTGCTTAAGCTAAGCGACTTTCGCCCGCCAGATATTGTGATGCCTGTCCCCATTCACATTAATCGCTGGCAGCATCGAGGTTTCAATCAAACCTTACCGTTAGCACGAACTGTTGCCAAGGTATTCAAGGTTCAATGCAACGCAGGTTGCTTGGTACGGCAAACTCAAACAGGTTCGCAAGCGCAAGCATCCGGTCAACTGCGGCGTAAGCAGTTGAAAAACAACTTTGCGTTAGTCACTGACGAAACAAGCAATGAAACAAGCAACGAAGTAACGGACAAGCGTGTAAAGCTCGAGGGCATGCACGTTGCACTGGTTGATGATGTTGTCACCACAGGGGCAACGGTAAGTGAAATTAGCCGCCTATTGAAAGCGGCTAATGTCGCTAAGGTGAGTGTCTACTGTTTAGCGCTTAGCCTCTAGACTATTGGGGCTTATTTAGACTTAGGCGCGACATCAAATGCCGTTGCAAAAAACAAAGTATTCGCCAAAATTTTTGCTGTACCTTGCCAATAGCCTCTAAATGTATAGTTCTCGGTTGTCGCAACCACTCTGCCACGACCGACATTATGGGCAACCAGCGAGGCATTATGTGCTAATCGATTCACCAAATTCTCGTCAGCATAACCACTGAGTAAAGGTGACTGGCCAAATTTAGCCACGGTTGCGAATGGCATTTTCGGCTTATTCATGATCAGGCTACTGTTCTTGAACACAGGTAAGTTATTGCTCTTAAAGCCAAACGCTAACGGGTGGCTGGTATCAATTTCTGCGTTAAAAATTGTACCCGCAATGCGTTTGCGAGCCGTTAAACTTTGCTTGTCTTGATAACTTAAATTATCGGTATCGAATAGTTGATCAAGTTGTTCTTTGGTAGCAAAGCTTGCCTGCAGTAGCTCTTTGTCTGCTAACCACTTGGCAGCACGTTTCTGGGCAAAAACAACGCCCCCTCGATGCAACCAGTTTGACAGTCTCTTAGTAACGCTTTTTGATAAATCACCATAGTGACCATCAACCATAACAACATGGCTGTAATCATCAAAATTAACCTTGCTCAAACGCTGTTTATCAACAATAGAAACTGGAATTTTAAGTTCTTGATCTAAATAGTAGCGAATCTCACCCGCCTCATACTGAGATACGCCGTAACCACCAATCAATAATACTTTGGCAGGCTCAATCAGTTTGAATGATTGGCTACCTAAGTCGATACCATTAATTGTTAATCCTGTATTTAGTGGATATACGGGTAATGCTAGTGCTTCGCTCTCTGCCTTTAAGATATCAAACCAGTCATCTTGCTGTTGAATACCCGCAGCAATTAGCAAAGTACCAGGTGCAAATGTTTGCTCTGTTCCAGCATCAAGGTTACTAAAAGACTTGGTAGCGACTTTTACTTGCAGCCCTTTGGCAAGTAGCTTGTTTAATAGCTTAGGTGCCAGATAGTCTTGCCATTCTATCGCGTAGGCATAGGCAGCACCTTCAAGCTCACTTGGCTGTTGCGCCTTTTGTTGCCATGGCTTGTTCGCCAGCTTTAAGCCCCAAGTGCGCGCTACTTCGCTAACATCAATATTCATGGCTAACGGTAACGTCCAACCAGATACATCATAGAAAGTGTTATCAGTAAATTCCGTTTGCTTAGTGAATAAGGCTTGAATTAATCGATATTGGCGCTGAGCCAAAGGGACAAAATAACTATGTTCGGCACTAAATACGCGATTATTCAAGCGAAAATCTTCGCTTAGTGGGAACACTTCAATTTGATGCTGTGCTAGCTTTGATAAGAACAAATTTAAACGCGTGTTATCGTCACTTTCGGTAAACAAATAGCCCGCATATTTCTCTTTTTTCGCCGCTTTAAGGCCTGATTCGTAGAAAGTTTCTCGATACTCAGCCAATGCACCTCGTTGCTGCCAAGCACCGCGCAACGTAGAAAACGAAGTTAACAATTGGTTTTTAATACCATACTCGAAGGTCAACAAGCCGTTTACCGTATCTTGCTGCATACCGCGACTAGACGCTTGCTCAAACAAAATACCCACCGCACCATTGACATCAGGGTAGGTACTGCCTTTGCCGTAGTAAAAATCATCAAAGCTTTCTTGGGTGTAATACAAACGCTGCTCTTCATCGAGCGCCTTAGCATGAAACTCCGCTAACTTTTGAGTCAATTCGACATTCTTAGCAGGCGTTAATGGGTTTGTTCGCGTAGGAATACCTGGCTGGAAGAAATAGCTGCTATTCGCGCCCATTTCATGAAAGTCACCTAAGACATTAGGCTGATATTGGTGATACATCTTCAGGCGATTAACACTTTCCACTTGGCTAAGTAGCAACCAGTCACGGTTTAAGTCAAACCAATAATGATTGGTGCGCCCCGTCGGCCAACTTTGATTGTGTTCAATATGGTTAGGATCACTATTTGCCGCGTGACCACGGAATGTTGCAACCCAGTTAGCGAATCTGTCCATACCGTCGGGGTTCACACTCGGCTCAATAACAATCACCATATCATCAAGCCATTGCTTTACTTCGTCGCTTTGTGATGCAGCCAAGTGGTAAGCAACCAACATCGAAGCATGGGCACCACTGATTTCGTCGCCATGAACACTGTAACCTAACCAAACCACAAGCGGGTCGTCATCACCGACTTTATTGTTTTGGCGATTAGTTAGAATACTATCTAACTTCGCCAAATTTTCTGGCGATGATATTGTCAGCAACACCTGTTTACGTTGCTGATAGGTACGGCCAAATTCGGTGAACTTGATACGTTCAGATTGCCCAGCAAGCTGTGACATATAATCTAGCAATTGATCATGCCTTAAATGGCGCTCGCCAACACCAAATCCCAATATTTGCGATGGTTTACTGATTTGTGCTGCGTAATTATTCTTGTTTGGCAAGTAATAACTTAGCTCAGCAGCATTCGCTGTCAGCGTAAAAAGGCTAAGTAAAAAGCCCGTACTAACAGTTAAACACCTGTTTAAAATTTGTTGAAAAAACATTTATCTATCCCCACATTTATGTGCCTAACGCTATCAAAATCTGGCAAAGGGCACTAGTCGATTTGTCGCATTGTGATGATTAATTTTGTCGACCCCTAGCCTATTGGTAGCTTGCAGAGTAAAATACCCATACCTGACTAATTTACTCAGGTATGACATTTTTAGATTTTAAGTGAGTAACTCATGATCAGCATTTCAGAATCAGCCCAAGCACACTTCGCTAAACTATTATCGCAACAAGCGGAAGGTACCAACATTCGTGTTTTCGTGGTTAACCCAGGCACAGCAAAAGCTGAATGTGGTGTTTCTTACTGCCCAACCGATGCTGTTGAAACAGACGATTTAGAGCTCAAGTTCAATGGTTTCTCAGCTTATGTTGACGCCGAGAGTCAACCGTTTTTAGAAGAAGCTGAAATTGATTTTGTGACGGATCAAATGGGCTCACAACTAACATTAAAAGCACCAAATGCTAAATTGCGAAAAGTTGCTGACGACGCACCACTATTTGACCGTGTTGACTACTTTATTAAAGCAGAAGTCAATCCGCAGTTAGCAGGCCACGGTGGTGAATGTAACCTGATGGAGATCACTGAAGATGGCTATGCTGTACTTCAATTTGGTGGTGGTTGTAATGGTTGTAGTCAAATTGACGTCACCGTAAAAGACGGTATCGAAAGTCAGTTGCTTGAAATTATGGGTGGTGAAATTAAAGGTGTTCGTGACGCCACTGAGCACCAACGCGGTGAGCATTCTTACTACTAAAACAACTCACTCGCGCATAGGTTTAGCGGCCTAACATAACTATGTTTCCAGAAAGTCGGCTTCACGCCGACTTTTTTGTTTTGGCTTTCTTCTGTTTTGGCTTGCTATAGGGACGTTGCAATCGATTGCGGTAATAACCGTCGATAAAGATGCCAACCCAATGTTGCACCCCGCGCTAACATAAAGCCAGAAAATGCCAACCAAAGCGCATGGTTTAATGATATTTGTATGAATGAAGGTTGAGAAAATAGACCTTGGAACAACCACCACAAAGGAAAAAATACCGCAAAGGTCGCTACAATCATGCTGTTACGCATAATATCTGCCCGAGTCATCCCAACATAAACCCCATCGTACAAATAGCACCAACAGCCAATCAGAGGTAATAGCACAATCCAACCCAGATACTTTTCAGCTTCTGTCCTAACATCAGTAATACTGGTTATCTGATTTATGAGCCAATCCCCCGCTAAGGCGAAAGCAGTACTGTATGCAAGCGCAAACACTAAGGTCCACAAGGTACAACGTTTTAAAATCAATGCCAGCTCATTGTTTGCACCCGCCCCTTTAGCCTTACCAATCATAGCTTCGGCGGCATTAGCAATGCCGTCTAAGCCAAATGAAATCAGCAGCAAAAAGTTCATTAAAATCGCATTGGCAGCAACAACATTATCGCCTAATCGGGCGCCTTGGAAGGTCATAAAAACAAAGCATACTTCTAAACACAAAGTACGAATAAGAATATCGCGATTAAGCTTAAAATAAGCAGCTAACTGACTCACGTTCATGACCTCAGTAAGCACTTTCCGGCTAAATAGCTGACTGATGCTCGCTTGATAATAGCGATGAAGTATAAAGCCTAAACCCGCCATTAGCCCTGAATACTCAGCAACTAAAGTGGCCGCAGCAACACCCTGCACTTGCCAGTTAAACGCTAGGACAAACAGTAGGTCTAGCGATAAGTTGATACTATTGATCAGGATCAGCAACCACATCACCGCTTTTGCTTGATGTTGCCCCAACAGCCAACCCAGCATAACAATGTTGGCAAGTGCAGCGGGTAGTCCCCACACCCGAATATCCATATATTGTTTGGCATAAAACTGCACTTGTTCGCTGCCGCCGGCTAGCCACAGGCTTAACTGGAAGTAGGGAGTTTGCAGTACAATACACACTAGACCAATTGCGGCTGCCACCATTAAACCACGTAACAATACTAAGGTTGCATCATCACTATTTTGTCGGCCTAGTGCTTGTGCAGCCAGACCTGTTGTCGACATTCTTAAAAAACCACAAAGCCATGTAATAAAGGTGATGATCATGGCACCAACTGTGCTGCCGCCAAGATAATAGGCATGAGGTAAGTGCCCAATAACTGCGGTATCGACCATTCCCAACAAGGGCACTGTGATATTGGACAAAATCATTGGCACAGCAAGTGCGATTATTTTTCGGTCTAAGCTTTTCAAAATAAAATTTTCAAAAATAGGTATGTCTAAGCGCGCAGTGGCCAAAGTTTACTTGGTGTTTAGCCCAAAAACACGCTACTTTAATAGCTATCTGCCGATACTTGGCGCGTGATCATGATGAACCCAATGAAAAACCTATTCCTCTCGCTTATTTTTCCACTTGCAGCCGCTATTACAGTAGGCTGTGCCGTATCGAGCGCACAAGCTGCGGTGATCTTACAATATCACCACGTCAGTACAGACACGCCACCAAGCACCAGCATTTCACCTCAGCAGTTTGAAAATCATATGCGCTACCTCAAAGACAGAGGCTTCACGGTAGTGCCACTGTCAACGATTGTAAATGGCGTTAAAAATCAAGAGGCAGCGTCAGGCAGCCTTGATAACTCGGAAAAGCTAGTCGCGATTACTTTTGATGACGCCTATCTTGATATTCTTACCAACGGTAAACCGATACTGGACGCTTTTAATTATCCCTACACGATTTTCGTCAACCCGAGCCTAGTTGAAGCAAAGCAACCTGATTATTTAAATTGGCAACAGTTAAAAATGATGGCCGAACAAGGCGCCATTATTGCCAATCACGGCTGGCAACATCAGTCATTAACAAGAGTACCTGATGGCATTGCCCCTGATATGTGGCTTGCGCAATACGAGCAAGACCTGCGTAGAGCCGAGCAATTGATTAACGACAAGGTTGGGCAAAGCTATCGCTATTTTGCTTACCCTTACGGTGAATACACTCCTGAAATTCAATTGTGGTTAAAAGAGAACAAGTTTGTTGGCTTTAGTCAGCAATCTGGTGCTGTTGGCCCAAATACCGACTTAACCGCTATCCCGCGTTTCCCTGCATCTCAGCCCTACGATAAACTCACCGGCCTAAGGGATAAGCTCAATGCATTGCCGTTCTCAATCTCATTAAGTGAACAAGACAATCAAACCATTTATCGTCACCAAACATTAAGCTCTGTGACTTTTCATGTTGACGTGGAAGATTTTAAGCCAAGCCAGCTCAACTGTTATGTGTCTGGCCTTGGTAAACAAAAGGTGAATTGGTTAACAGACAGCAGCTTTCAAATCACATTTAGCGATCACTTACCCGTTGGTCGCGTTCGCTGTAACTGCACAGCCCCTAGCTTGAGCCAGTCAGGTCGCTATTATTGGTATTCTAAGCCGTGGTTTATTCTTAATACCAACGGCTCATGGTACCCATTGTAATCGTTCTGTTCTTTGCCAAGCGGTTTATTTAAGAAGCTGCTAAAGCGACAATGCGTTGAAAATCGGCCACTAAATCATCTTCATTAACGGTCGGTATTTGCCCCAAGGCTTCTTGGGGTTTAAATATCGCCGCTATCTCACCTTGCGGGTTGATCAAGACAATTGACGCACTATGGTCGACTAAATAATTTTTCTGTGAAGTATCATCAGCAATGGCATACATTAGCCCTAAATTGCGGGCAAATGGGAATAACGCGCCATGATCGCCGCGCAGCGCACGAAACTCGTTATTGAAATAGCCAATATATTGAGAAAGCTTATCAACTGTATCGCGGTTAGGGTCTACCGAGACAAGCAATACTTGGGTATTGGGCGTTACGGCTTTTAGCTCATCATAAACAAAATTCAGCTTTTGCAGTGTCGTTGGGCAAACATCAGGGCAAGATGTGTAGCCAAAAAACACCCAAGACCACTGACCTGATAACTCCTGTTTGGTAAACGCATCACCAGTGTGGCTAGTTAGCGAAAAGGGTTCTACCGTTCTTGGCTGCTGATAATACAGCGCAGTTTTAGGTAGCTCTGGTTGATTTATCGCTTGGTAGATAAATACACCACATACCAGAGAAACAAGGGCAACAATAATATAAAGCAGCTTATTCATAATAATATTTTCAACCAGTAACTAGCTAAACGAAACTGGCAACAAGTAGTGATCTAGTAGCAATATGATAAACAATAACATCAGGTGAATGATAGAAAACTTGAATGTTGCCATCGCGGTATTTTCTTTGGGGTTAAATTTTAATTGCCAAGCGTAAGCAAAGAAGATCAAATTAAGTACCACACTGCCGCCTAAATACAGCCAATTACTCATACCCACTAAATAGGGTAATAAGCCCACAACAAACAGTAAGACGGTATAAAGTAAGATCTGCGTTTTGGTAAATTCTATGCCATGGGTAACGGGCAACATTGGAATGTTGACCTTGGCATAGTCATCGCGACGATGAATAGCGAGTGCCCAAAAATGGGGTGGCGTCCATGTAAAAATAATCAACACAAGCAGCAACGCATGACCGTGAATTTCATTGGTCATTGCTGTCCAACCCAATAATGGTGGTATTGCGCCGGCTAAGCCTCCTATGGTGATGTTTTGAGGCGTTGCACGTTTCAAATACAAGGTATAAATAAAGCCATAACCGACTAACCCAGATAGGGTTAACCAAGCGGTTAGTGGGTTAACCAAGCCATAAAGCATAACAAAACCCGCAAGTGCCAGCATGGCAGCAAAGCCAATGGCATTGCGTTGGTTCAACCGGCCATTGACCAGCGGGCGGTTATGCGTTCTCGCCATTTCTTTATCAATGCGTTGGTCGACAATATGATTAATCGCAGCTGCCGCTGACGATAAAAAGCCAATCCCTAACATTGCGGGGATCAACAATTGCCAAGGCACAACACCCGGTACCGACAAGCACATACCAACCAACGCAGTTAGCACCAATAACGCAACCACTCTGGGCTTTGTTATTTCGTAATAGTCACGCCAAGAGGTGCGCTGTGTTACATCAACAACACTGGCTGGAGAATTGATTAAAGCAGCTTTTGCCATGTTCGCCTCCTAGGTTTTTCGTTGTAAGCTGTAAGTTAAAGTGATCAGTGCCATCATCAAACATGCAGCGACAACATTGTGGCTCACTGCGATGCCAAGCGGCAGTGACATCACCACATTACTTACCCCTAATGCCACTTGAATAAACAAGATAAACAAGAGCACAAGTGGCACGGTTTGAAAGAAAGAACTTTGTGCTTTGTGCCTAACCACTAACGCTAACCAACCAAGATATAAAAAGGTCACAATCGCGCCAATGCGATGCATGACATGAATCGTAATGCGCTCATCATGGTCTAAATGACCAAATTCATAGGTGTCTTTTGCAGGGGGGACAAGGTCAAACGAATTTTCAAAAGTAAGTTGCTCAAGCCAGCCTGTTTGGCAAATCGGTAACTCAGTACAGTGAAGTGCGGCATAGTTTGATGACGTCCAGCCGCCAAGCGCTATTTGCGCAGTCAGCAGTACTACGCCCAAGAGCCCAAATCGAGCATATTTTTTTATCGACCAATCCCCCCCTGGAATTCGATAATTACTGAGCCGCAAATACAGTAAGAACAGCAAGCATAGTGTTGTAAAACCACCCAATAGATGCGCCATCACCACGACAGGCATCAATTTCATGGTAACTGTCCACATCCCGAGCAAAGCCTGAAAAGTCACTATGGCTAATATCAATAACGGCAGAAATACGGGGGTTCCCTGCTTGCGTTTTTTAACTGAGACAATGGCGATCCACAGGATTAAAAGCCCCAACGCGCCCGCGAAGTAACGGTGAATCATTTCATTCCATGCTTTTTGTATTTCAACCGGTCGTTCTGGGAACGCCGCTTCTGCTTTTGCTATTTGTTCCTGAGTTTGTGGCACGTCAATTAGCCCATAGCAGCCGGGCCAATCAGGACAGCCCAACCCAGCATGAGTTAAGCGGGTATAAGCACCTAAGCTAACAACCACAAGTGCCAAAAGAATACTGACAAAAACTAAACGCCTTATTTCGAACATAGTTAACCTATCCTTGAATACTTCAATAGTTTTTTCATATCCGCCACAATCGCTTTACCAAACGCTGGCAAGGCATCTGCGGTTTGCGGCGGTTGATGTGTCATCACGACATTTCCCAAAGGGTCAACAATAAACACTTTGCCGCGTTGTAATTCTGGATGAGAAAGCTCTGGCACGTTGAATTTTTGCCAGCGTGATACATCAATATCAGATTGAGCTTTGCCGACACTTTCCGTGTCAGCAGTCGTCGTGATATCGAGCGTGGTATTAGTCTCGGTCTGGTTGGCACTCTTGGTATAGTTAAGCAACACTGGCTGCACGCGCGGCATTTCTTTACCCAGTGCTAAATACGTATTCGATAAGGCATTCACTGATTGCTGGCAGGCCTTTTCACATGGCGCTGGTGAGTTAAAAACAAGTAGCCAATGCTTATCCGTTTGAATGTCTGTTAGGGAAAGTTGCGAAAGTGAAACCGGCTCAGCTAGCAGTTGTCCTTGATTTGTCACCCCATAATTAAACCACTGTTGTTCCAGTGCCATCTTCGCCAAAATGACGGGCAATAGAAATGCAACACATACCATCACAAAGTGCTTACGCCCATTACCCTTTTTACCCGTTTGAGTCACTTCGCTGACACCCACTTTAGCGTTTGTATTGGCTTGGGAATTTGTTTCGGGTCTATGCTGTACATCAGTCTGCATCTGATACCACCTTCTTATTATTTTTAATCGCAGCCCAAATCATCAAAATCAACCAAGCTGCGGCTAGGCTAAACCACTGAAATGCGTACCCGCGATGTTTCGACGGCGGCATAACAATCGGCTGCCAAGTTTTTTGATAACCAATGACTTCATTGCTATCCAAATAAATGGCAAATGGTTGCAATTGCACACCTAACACGTCTGACAGTTTATCTACTTCTATTTGTTGTACTCGCATCGGCATGGCTAACTGATCATATTCTTGTTCAGCCAGTACAATGTTGGGCTCGATAACGCGAATATTGCCCGTTATTTGATGGTGGCCTGTTATCGGCTCAACCATAGGTAATTCATTGCGATTACGACTACCGCTAATCCAACCCAAATTAACTAACACTGGTAACTGCTGCTGATGATAAAAAACCTGATAAACGCGATAGCCCAATTGACCATTTAGCGTTTGGTTATCCAAGAGCAATAAAACTTCGTCATTAAACACGCCATTTAACACTACTGGCTGATCGTTAAGCATTTCATTGCGAGTTTCTTCTAACGCTGGATCAATCAAGCTCTCATCATTTAGTGTGTTAATACTGTTGAGTACCTGATGCAGTGGCTTAGGCTCTGCCCCCATCAATTGCTCCATACGCAGTATTCGCTGCTCTTTTTGCTGTGCTCGTTCGCTTTGCCACAGACCCAACTTGATTAATGCCGAAAAAACCAGCAAGGTAACCAGTACCCAAAGTGGTGAAATTTTGGCGCTAACTGTGTTGTTAATGCTCAATGAACCTCACCCTCTTTGACCGTGTTTTTCGAAGCCATTTTTTCGGAGCTACTCTCATTCGGAGCTACTATATTTGGAGCCATGATGCTGTTCAAAATACTCATTATTAGTTTACTCGCTTGGATGGTTTACAACTTATTCCGAGCGCTAATGATCATGAACAAACAAGATCCCAATGGCCCACCAATGTCTAAATTTATTGGTCGGCGCGTACTAACATCTGTTGTCATCGTACTGCTGTTATTACTAGGTATTTTAACTGGGGTAATCACGCCCAACCCCCGCCCGATGTGAACCAAGGCAAAGCAAGGGTGAGACAAGCCTCACCGCTCGACCTATGCTTACAAAATATAAACAAAGAAAAACAGCAATACCCACACCACATCAACAAAGTGCCAATACCAACTCGCAGCTTGGAAAGCAAAGTGATTTTTCGGGCTAAAGTGACCTTTCAATACACGCAAGAACACGACAATTAACATGATAGTGCCAAGCGTTACGTGTAGGCCGTGAAAGCCAGTTAACATAAAGAAAGTGTTGCCATAAATACCGCTGTCTAAGTACAGCTTCATTTCATCTGAATAGGCGTGCGCATACTCCTCTACTTGCAGGAATAAGAAAATTAGACCTAATAGAATTGTCAGACCCAGCCACACTTTCAGTTGTTTGCGTTTGTCTTGTTCTAACGCGACATGGGCAAAGTGTGCAGTGACCGATGACGTTAGCAGGATCATGGTGTTAATCAGTGGCAAGCCATACCACCCCATGGCCGTTGTTTCTGTGCCATCTGGCGTTTTAAGTAATGGCCAAGAAGCGGTAAACTCAGGCCATAGCACTTCCCCTGTCATGGCATTATTGCCTGCTCCGTCTAACCAAGGCACAGCAAACATGCGCGCATAAAACAATGCACCGAAAAATGCCGCAAAGAACATCACTTCGGAAAAAATAAACCAGCTCATACCTTGTTTAAACGAGTTGTCGAGTTGGTTGCTGTATAAACCCGACATCGACTCGTCAATCACATTACTAAACCAGCCATAGACCATGTAAATACAGGTAGCCATACCTGCAAGCAAGACCCAGCCGCCCCAACTAGACTCACCACTAGCCAATGTTGATACATATTGCCCAGCACCTATGGCAATCAAAAATAAGGCAATTGCACCAACGATTGGCCAATGGCTTTGCGCGGGTACGTAATAAGTTTGATATTCTTTTGTTGTCATCGCTATTCCCCGTAATCTTTCCTGTCGTACTCGCCTGCACCTCGCAATTAAGCGGGTGCAGGTACGGCTAACGCTTATGAATCAGCATTTGCTGTCACATCATATAAAGTGTAAGACAAGGTCAATGTTGAAATATCGTCTGGTAGTTCGGGATCAACATAAAACTGCAACGCCATTTCGACATCTTCACTTGCTTGTAACGGTTGATGATTGAAGCAAAAGCACTCTATTTTCTGAAAATAAAGCGCCGCTTGACCGGGCGATACCGAAGGTACTGCCTGACCAATAATAGGACTTTGTGATTCGTTTTTAGCGTAGAATTTCACTAATTTCATCTCACCGGGATGCACTTGAATCTCGCGCACCATAGGCTCAAATTGCCAAGGTATTCCTTTGGCAAGATGGCTAATAAACTGCACAGTTACCAGTCGGCTCTCGTCAACACCTTTGTCGTTGACTTGTGCCGCAGTATCAGCGGTTTTGCCGTTCAGTCCGGTGATTTCACAAAACACGTCATACAAAGGCACCATGGCAAATCCAAAACCAAACATAGCGAATACGACTAAAACGAGCTTTTTCGCAGTTTTTTGAATATTTTGCTGTGATGCGTTTGTCATGACCGACTCCTGCTAATCTATTTTCGGCGGCTTTTCAAAGGTGTGGTATGGCGCAGGTGAAGGCACTGTCCACTCGAGCCCTTCAGCACCGTCCCAAGGTTTCGCTTCGGCTTTTTCACCACCGCGAATACACTTGATAACCACAGCCAAGAAAATTAACTGCGACAAACCAAACGCAAAGCCGCCAATACTGACCCATTTATTAAAGTCAGCAAATTGCAGTGCATAATCTGGAATGCGGCGCGGCATACCGGCTAATCCCAAGAAGTGCATAGGGAAAAACAGTAGGTTTACGGAAATCAGTGAACACCAGAAATGCCATTTACTCAGTGCGTCGTTGTACATATTCCCCGTCCATTTCGGCAACCAATAGTAAGCGGCAGCAAAAATTGAGAATAACGAGCCAGTCACTAGCACGTAATGGAAGTGAGCAACCACGAAATAGGTGTCGTGATATTGGAAATCAACTGGAGTCATCGCCAGCATCAGCCCAGAGAATCCGCCAATAGTAAATAAAATGACAAACGCGATAGAGAACAACATGGGGGTTTCGAAAGTCATTGCGCCGCGCCACATGGTCGCTACCCAGTTAAAGACTTTAACCCCAGTTGGCACCGCAATTAGCATCGTACAGTACATAAAGAAAAGCTCACCAAAGAGTGGCATGCCCGTTGTGAACATGTGGTGCGCCCAAACAATAAACGATAAGAACGCGATAGAAGCCGTAGCGTATACCATGGAGCTATAGCCAAAGAGCGGCTTGCGAGAAAACGCTGGAATGGTGGTTGAGACAATACCAAAAGCCGGCAAGATCATAATGTAAACTTCGGGGTGACCAAAGAACCAGAAAATATGCTGGAACATGACCGGATCACCGCCACCGGCAGCATCAAAAAAGCTTGTGCCGAAATAGGTGTCAGTTAACACCATAGTGACAACACCCGCGAGCACCGGCATTACCGCAACAAGTAAGTAAGCAGTAATAAAAAAGGTCCAAACAAACAGCGGCATCTTCATGTAAGTCATGCCTGGCGCGCGCATATTCATGATTGTAACAACAATATTAATCGCCCCCATAATGGAGGATATCCCCATAATGTGGACAGCAAACACGAAGAATGCCGTGCTGCCATTGCTGTAAGTGGTGGATAGCGGTGCGTAGAAGGTCCAACCGAAGTTAGGTGCTCCGCCGCCAATAAAGAAGGATGCCAGTAAAATACTGAATGCAAATGGCAATATCCAAAAGCTCCAGTTGTTCAAACGTGGAAGTGCCATATCAGGGGCACCTATCATCATCGGAATCATCCAGTTTGCCAAGCCCGTAAAGGCCGGCATGATGGCACCAAACACCATGATCAAACCATGCACAGTGGTCATTTGGTTAAAAAAGTCTGGCTCTACAATTTGTAAGCCTGGCTGGAATAACTCGGCGCGAATCACCATAGCCATAGCGCCGCCAGTTAAAAACATAATAAATGAGAACCACAAATAGAGCGTGCCTATGTCTTTGTGGTTAGTGGTATATAGCCAGCGCTTAATACCTGTTATCTTGTGATCGTGATGGTCGCCGTGGTGGTGATCATCATGAATTACATCAGTTGTCATAATCTTTCCTCCCTAGCTATACGACTACTTAGCACTTACAGCATCAACGTCTGCAGGTTGCACGACATCGCCCGTGTTGTTGCCCCAAGCATTGCGCTCGTAGGTCACCACAGCGGCGATTTCTGTTTTCGTGAGCTGACCGCTAAATGCCTGCATAGCGGGATTTTTCTTACTACCGTTGTACACAATATCGATATGCGCAGTAACATCTCCCAGGATCATTGGGCTGCCAATCAATGAAGGGAAAGCTGGTGGTAAGCCAGCACCTGTTGGCTGATGACAAGCAACACAGGCTTTCATGTAAACCGCCTCACCCTGCACCATTAATTCATCACGTGTGTAGGTTTTGCTTAAATCTTCAGTTGCCGGTTGTGAGGTTTCTAATTCGCTGGTAGCAGCATTTACTACTTGCGACATAGTTTCTAATTCTTGCTCGACAGTTGCCGCAGCGCTTTCGCCGCCAGCTAATGCATTGACGTCGCTCGCTTGAACACTCTCTCCTGTATTGTTACCCCAAGCATTACGCTCGTAGGTCACGACCGCCGCAACTTCTTTTAACGACAGTTGTTTACCAAAGGCTGGCATAGCGTTTTTACCGTTGAGGATAATCGCAATATGCTGGTCGATTTGATTTGGGTCAGTTGCAACAACACTGCCTTTAAGTGCGGGGAATGCTGGCGGTAAACCCAAGCCTGTTGGCTGATGACAAGCGGCGCAGTAGGCGGTATATGTGGTTTCACCGAGCTGCATTAGCTCATCCATCGAAACATTGGCGTTAAGCGAGGCAGCCTCCGCGGCTTTGGCATCAGCAATCAATTGCTTTTGCTCACTCACCCAAGTGGCATAGTCTGCCTCAGATTTAACCTCGACAACAATTGGCATGTAGCCATGATCTTTGCCGCAAAGCTCGGCACATTGGCCTCGATAGACACCAGGCTCGTCTACTCTAGTCCACGCTTCATTGATAAAACCAGGGTTGGCATCTTGCTTAACTGCGAAAGCAGGTACCCACCAAGAATGGATAACATCGTCAGAAGTAATTAAGAAGCGGACTTTTTTATTAGTGGGAATAACTAATGGTTTGTCTACTTCCAATAGGTAGTTTTCACCTTTTGTTTGACCACTGCCATCGCGATTGTCAAATTGTTCTCTTGGTGTCGAAAGCACCGAATAGAACTCAATACCTTGGTCAAAATATTTGTAATGCCACTTCCACTGAGAACCTGTAACTAAGATGGTAATGTCTGAGTTATCATTATCTTCCATCTCAATCAATGTGCTAGTGGCAGGCACTGCCATCGCGATGAGAATAACAATGGGAATGGCAGTCCAAAGTATTTCTACCTTGGTACTTTCATGGAAAGTTGCAGGCTTAACGCCTTTTGATTTGCGATGGAATACCATCGACCAAAACATTGCGCCGAACACTAAAATACCAATTACGGTGCATATCCACAGTACCAGCATATGAAGGTCATAAACCTCATTGCTGATTGCGGTAACCCCTTTGGTTAAGTTCAGCTCCATCTCCGCCCAAGCTGTGCTGGAAAACAACGTACTACTAAAAATGCTCCCCAAAAACAGCCAACCTAGGTTACGTCTTTTCACTCGACATCTCCTCTACCCTGTTGAATAACAAAGACATCAAAGCCGTCGATAGTAAAACTTTCGACGTGGGCTTACTTTGCAGATCGTGTTGTGATGTATGTTGTAATGTAGTTGTTGTGCGCACATCACTTATTCTTATGTTTTATTCGTTATTATTGTTTGCGCACTTTACAACCTAGAATTACTCAATTTTTAATCAAGATCTAGTGATTTATGATCAATTCTTATTATTTTTTCCTTATTTATCAGTAGAGTATGAGCTCTAATAAAAGAGCCCCGCGTCGATTAAATTATGTGCTATCAAGCGCTTGAGAGGGGATGCAGTCAACTAGAAAGTTTAGTAGTGATAGGTTTTTTGGACATAAAAAAGCCAACGAAATTCGCTGGCTTAATTAGAAAAATATAGGTCAGGTAACTAAACAAAAGACTATCAATCTATTCGTCTAGCTAATGATAAAAAAATAAACCTTGAAAAGAGATGCTTTATCTTACATCCAATCTGCATTTCGAATAACGCCAACAGCAATACCTTCAACGTTAAAGTGCTGACTGGTTAGATCAACTTCTATTGGTGCGAATTCTTCGTTCTCTGCATGCAGATAAACCACATTACCCTCGCGTTTAAAGCGCTTCACAGTAACATCATCTTCTACCCGCGCGACAATGACTTGGCCATTGTGAACATCAGTTGTTTGATGCACTGCCAATAAATCACCGTCCATAATACCGATGTCTTTCATACTCTCGCCGTTAACACGCAGCAAGTAATCTGCAGCCGGTTGGAATAAATTGCCATCAATTTGATAACGATCTTCTACGTGCTCTTGCGCCAATATTGGCTCACCAGCTGCAACTTGACCAATTAACGGTAAACCAGATTCTTCAACAAATGCATCGGCTAACCGGATACCACGTGAAGTACCTGGCAGCATTTCAATGTAGCCTTTCTTTGCTAGTGCTTTTAAGTGCTCTTCAGCAGCATTAGCTGATTTAAAACCGAAGAAGTCGGCAATTTCAGCTCGTGTTGGTGGCATGCCAGTATCAGCAATTTTATCTTTGATAAGCTCAAATATTTGAGATTGTCGTGCGGTTAATGGCTTCATAGCGATACAGGTCCTCTCCTGATATCCATACAGCATTACTGTAAGTATATACACACTGTATGGATATGCAAGACCAATTTAAAACGCACGATCTAGGCGAGAGAATATGCTGGCTTGCAATATTCCCAAAAGGCTAGGTTACATTCGCCAAATACCAAGGCATAGCTTCAAGAATACCTTGTTGAATACGATGGCTTGGATCGTATCCTAGTGCTGACTTTGCTTTAGAAACATCAGCTTGCGAGTGTCTAACATCACCCGCTCTAAAATCTCGATATTCAGGCTCTGTTGCAATCTGAACACTATTATCTGATAAGGCATGCTTGATAGATGCATAAAGCTCGTTGAGCGTCGTTCTATCGCCAAGTGCAACATTGTATACCGCGTTTTTCGCTTCAGCGGGCGCGGTGGCCGCTAGAATATTCATTTGTACGGTATTGTCGATATAGCAAAAGTCACGGCTGGTTTCGCCATCACCATTGATAAACACAGTGTCGCCTTTAATCATGGCAGCAGTCCATTTTGGAATTACCGCCGCATATGCGCCATCAGGATCTTGCCGGCAACCAAACACATTGAAGTAGCGTAAACCAATACAATTAAATTCATAAGCTCTAGCGTAGACATTCGCGTAAAGCTCATTAACGTATTTTGTTACCGCATAAGGGGAAAGTGGGCTGCCAATATTCTCTTCAACTTTAGGCAATGCCGGATGATCACCATAAGTAGAACTGCTGGCGGCATAAGTAAAGCTCGTAACATTTGCTTGTTTTGCTGCCTCAAGCATATTCAAGAAGCCTGTAACATTGGCTGCATTAGAGGTAATTGGATCTGCCAGTGAGCGCGGCACAGAGCCTAAAGCTGCTTGGTGTAAAACATAATCAACACCATCGCATACTTGTAAACAGGTGCTAACATCGCGAATATCGCCCTCTACAAACGTAAACGCCTGCCATTGCTCTGATGAAACGAGTTGTTTCACTTCTTCCAGGTTTTTTTGATAGCCTGTGGCGAAGTTATCAAGACCAACAACTCGTTGATCTAGTTTTAGTAAGGCTTCTAAAAGGTTAGAACCGATAAAGCCAGCAACACCTGTAATTAACCAAGTTTTAGGCTGCGCTTTCAATTCTTGGCATATTTGTTCGTACTTATTCATACACTCTGCTCTATAGACGCATATCAACTTGGTCTTTGGGAAGCACACACTTTAAGTCATACAAGACATGTGTCGCTTTACCTAACGCATGAATTTGCTCAGCCCCCATCGCTTTAAACTCGTCGTGTGCTACCGCCAAAATCACCGCGTCATAATCACCTTTTTTAGGCTCGGCAGTAAGCTTAATACCGTATTCTTCTTGCGCTTCTTCACAAGCACATAGCGGGTCAACAATATCAACATTTACGTTGTACTCTTTAAGTTCCTCAACAATATCAATCACTTTGGTATTGCGAAGATCAGGACAATTCTCTTTGAAGGTTAAGCCCATCACCAACACATGAGCCTGTTCTACTTGAATACGCTTTTTCAACATACCTTTGATAAGCTGTGAAACCACATAGTGCGCCATACCATCATTTAGGCGGCGCCCTGCAAGAATCATTTCAGGGTGGTAGCCCACTGATTGCGCTTTGTGTGTTAGGTAGTAAGGATCAACCCCAATGCAGTGCCCACCGACTAAGCCTGGGCGAAACGGTAAAAAGTTCCACTTGGTGCCCGCGGCTTCCAACACTTCTAACGTATCAATATCAAGCTTATTGAAAATAACCGATAGCTCGTTAATTAACGCGATGTTAACGTCACGCTGCGTGTTCTCGATGACTTTAGCAGCTTCAGCTACTTTAATAGACGAAGCTTTATAGGTGCCTGCCGTGATAATTGATGCATAGAGGGCATCGACTTTATCAGCGATTTCAGGAGTTGAGCCCGAAGTGACTTTTAAAATTGTCGGTAAGCGGTGAGTTTTGTCGCCAGGGTTAATACGCTCAGGGGAATAACCAGCAAAGAAATCCTGGTTCAGCGTTAAACCAGAGATTTTTTCAATAATCGGAATACAGTCTTCTTCCGTTGCCCCCGGATAAACGGTTGATTCATAAACGACAGTTGCACCTTTACCAATTACACTGCCAAGCATTTCTGATGCTTTGCGCAAGGGAGTTAAGTCCGGTTGGCGATGTTTATCAATAGGGGTTGGTACAGTAACAATATAGAAATCACAACCTTTGAGCAGCGTTTTATCTGTGGTACATACCAGCTTGCTCGCTTGCTTTAATTCTTCGGCGTCAACTTCATTAGTGCGGTCTAAACCATCATTTAGCTCGTCAACCCGCTGTTGATGAATATCAAAGCCAATGGTTTGGTGCTGTTTGCCAAACTCTACTGCCAATGGCAGGCCAACATAACCTAAGCCAATAATTGCAATTTTGCTTTTTGCTAGTGAGCTCATTTATTCCCTTACCTTCACTTTATTATTATGGATTTATTGTGGCACAAGCTTATGACGATAAAAATATAATTATTCAATGATATTGTCCTCAAGATGAATTGTCGCGCCTTCTCTTGCTTTGACTCGCCCTTCAATCACGTTACCTCTTACAATTGCGTCACTTTCTTTAAACCGAACGTCAATTCCATAACTTGAGCGTATGGCATTGTTTTCAATAAGAGTGTTTCGAGATTTATTTAGGTATATTCCAACATCATTTACACAATTCAAAATCGTATTGTTGGTCATGATTCCATTGGAATGTTCATACTCACACTTTTTGTCCGCACAAAACTGTCGGCCAGTGCCGCCATTTCCAAATGACAAACCAATTCGAACTTCTCTAGGTGATGAATGAGGTAAGTTCATTTCGCACATAACAACGTTGTTATCAAATACTCCATGGCTTCCTCCGCCCTTTAAGAATGCGCCAGTAGATACCCAATACCCCTCTTTTGACGCTTTAGCAAAGTCAGCAATAAAGTTGCTTTTAATTAAGGTGGAATCACCACCAACGATATCCAATGGAGCTGTAGGCGATTTTGTTTGTCTTGGCCATTCGTTATAAAAGTCGTTATTAACTATTTTCAAGTAGTCAGGAAAATCGATGCTTCCATCTCGTTTAGGGTGGCCATTACTTTTGATATGAGAATTGAAATTAATAAACTGGTTGTTGATAACTGTAATAAAATCTGCGTTACCAACAATGTGAATAGCATGCTCTATCTTAGTATCAGCTCCTTCAACTCCTCTGAAAATAATGTTACTAAGATAAAGGTGTGACGCTCTGATCAATAAGCCTTCGACTAAATCCATCTCAAATGTCACATCGCCTAATTTTGCTGCACGTATGACGATAGGATTGCTAGGCTCGCCAGAGCGTCTAATACTGGGGGAGCGACCAGAAAAACGGTAAACCCCTTTCATCAATACAATATGTTCTCCTGGGGAAACTGTCTTTATCGCTTGTTTAAACTCCTGTTCGTTTGTAACTATAATCTCTCTATCGGCAACAGGGATTTTTGAAAAAGCAATGTCACTACCAACTCCCTTTAAATCTGTTGGTTTTTTGTAAATCTTGGTACTCTCTCCCTTAAACACAGAGTTTTCCGTACTCACTTTTTTAAATTGATCAACATACAGAGATAACGGAGATTGGTATGAAACAGCGGCGAGCACTAGGGTAAAGCCTACAACACTAGCAAATAAGATTTTAAGTTTCTTTTTGTTGAGCACTTCTTTAGAAAGCAAGAAAAAGCCATAAAAGAAAAACACCGAAAACAAAATATTTGCTCTGGCAGAGTCTAAAGGGTCGCCAAAAAGGCCAAAAGAAAATAATCCAATAAAGTAAGCTAAAATTAGGTGCTTTATGTTTTTTTGAGCAGCGCTGCTAGGTGAGGTTATAACTACCGTAGCGATCATCAGTAGCACCATAGACAAACCAACAATCCCAAATTGATAGAAAAAGCCTAAGTAGATATTTTTAATATGAAATGGTAAATGCTCGAAGTCATTATAAAAATACCAATGATCCATACCTTGCTCGAAACGAGCGTTTTTCAATAAGTTTTCATTACCTCGTGATGATGATTGTTCAACCAACTCTATACTTTTGATTTTAATCGGCTCTTTTCCATACCTGTTTTTAATTACGAAAGTAACTGGCCATTTTAAAAACGAAAACCCGCCTTTTCCTAACGTACCTGAATCGACTTCCAAGGTATAACTATCTGAGGCGCTATCATAATTGGTTACTCCGCCAGCACATACAGGTGCAAAATTGGAAGAATATATAATGTTTCGCTCACATATTGAGACGGGTATTCTGGTTGGCTTATAGCCTTCTATGTCCAACTTTATTTGATACGTGGTGTGTGGCTTTACATCAACGCGCTGACCAAAGGTAAGATCATGCCCCCGAGATAGTATTAATGAATTATCTCTGATGGTAAAAGTGCCAACTTCTGCCACTACTTCTGGGTGAGTGGTTAAATAGTTTATCGGCAGACTTCCGATGCCATTACCAAACAGAAAGCTGGTAGTCGTTGCCGTGCTCGATTCTGCTATTTTCAACCAATGGTCAAACCTAGATTTAAGGTCGCTGGCTGCTGTCTCCATACGAGCATTAAACTGGTAACCTGTAAATAAAATGCATGCGATGGAGATAATGCCCAGTTGCCCAATCACGCGATATAGATTGTCCAGCGGCGAAGAAAGCCTTTCAGTGAGTTTGGCTTGCATGAAACATATAACAACTAATAAAACACAACAAAGTGCACTAATATAGGGAACACTTTCTTCGCTGATCCACTTACTTTCTGCTGTGGATATATAAACCAGAGAGCCCAGTAAAGATATGATTGCGCTTATCTCAAGCTCATATGAAACCTTAATACGTCGCAAAATGTTAGGTACCAAAGAGAACACTAACATCACAAAATAAATAGCAATAAGGCCAGAATATCCCTTTGATACAAACAATTGGACTGACACTAGAGTAAGCCCAATAAACAAAATGATGCTATTTTTATTTACCCTTACTGAGTGATGGCGAAAGTGGCTTAACACTAAATAAAGAATAACCAATCCAACAGCAAAATAAGTTGCCCTTGTAAAGCCAACCATCACGCAATAACTCAAGCAAAATACTGCCACTAGCGACAATAAATTTAATCGTTTGTCGTTAAAATACTGTGTGCCCATGAATGACAGAGGCATCAAATAAAGTAGCAAGCCATCATAAGCTTCACCACCAGTATGCATGTCAGAACTTAACGCCGTCACGCGGTATGTTGTTGAAAAGTTTAGAAACGAGCCTGCTATATCCCAAATACTGCTAAATGAGAGCATCCGATATAAAACGCCGCGCTCCCACAGAATAACTAAAAACAAGAAAATGGAACCAATCAATGCACCTTTAATAAGTGTCGAAGTAAGGCTTTCAAGCTCTGATTGATCAATTGAGGCCAGATAAACGGCAAGTAAAAAGCCATAGAAGAAACCTTTGGCAATTTTAAATGCATATGCAGAGGAGTAATAAACATTAGTATACAAGGGCTCAGCGACATGCTGATAAAGCCCTGCAAAATCAACGTTCGATACGATAATGCTCAATAGTAAAATGGGAAATAATAAGTAACGCTTCGCGATCTTTTTTCTTAAAAGGCCTTTGATTCCCAAATATATGGCCAGTGGTGCAATTAGGAAATCAAATTCATTGAAAACAAGTCGTCCTGTCCAAGAACTTAAATCAACTAAAATAATAAAGCTGGGGAGAAGCAGTAAAAAAGCCTTGTCTAGCTTGCTCAAGACATACGAGTTACTTTTCTCACGTAACTCAATTGGCCTCCTTTTTTTAAGTATCTTTGCTGTATCGACTTCCACTGTGGGCGCCTGTCTGGTCATCTAGTTTCACATTTGCTATCGAAAGCGACTCTTTAAGCTCGCGGCTTAAATTCATCACCCCATTTTCAATCAAACCAAAACAATGGTCAAAATACTCCAAGCTTAGCGAAAACGGATCGTGTAAATGAGGATGCACTGGTTTACAGTAATTACCCAATAATCCTATTTGAATATTTTTATAGTTAGCAAGTTGGAGAGACAGTTTGTTCGCTTGTCTAACTTCCATGACTAAAAATAAGTCTCCTGCTCTTACTTCAAAGTCTTTCAGATCAGTCGCTAGATGGTGCTCCATATTTACACCGCGATTGTTGGCAGCCAACATAGCAACATCATTTGCGTTAACACCAGTTGTCGTAAATAAGCCCAGTGAAGATATAGGAAGACCAAGATCATGGGCTTGAGCATAGTGATGAGCGTACGCACTTCGACAAATATTTCCTAAACACACAAAGACCACTCGGCTTACTTTGGAGTGTTCAATTCTCTTAAACTGTTCAATTCGTCCAAAGTAGTAATCAAATAGTGCTAAAGAGTGACGCACAAAGCCACGCTCTGTACCGTATTCCTTTTGAAACAGTGGTCTTAAAAATTTCATATATCCCCAATCAAATCGTATCCAAAAACTCGACCGTATAGTTTTCCACTTGTCGCTTCCATTCTCTCGTTGAAAACGTATGGTCAGATGATGCAAGCCTTTGCGTAACACAGTGGGTTGATTTTATTTTTTTCCAGTCTTTATGCGTGAATGCTTGTTGTTCAAATTCTTTTGCCGTTAGGTCTTTGCCACTTAGGATCAACAGCACCTTTCCCTGATACTGTTTCAAGCCCTTTACCATTCGCTGCTGATAACTCAATTCATTTGATTTACTTTTTGTCACACTATCTTTAGCAAAGCTTCTAACTTCTCGTGCACTAGCTGAAACATTAACTTGGCCAGCTAACAACTTTCGCCAAAACTCTTTTGACAATAAACGCTGCAGATAATAAAACTTCAACATTGCCTTACCCTTTGCTTGCTCACTTTTAAGCCACGGATTAAGAAGTACTATACCGGCAATACGTGGGTCTTGATGGGCATAAATCAATGCCGCAGATGCTGCGTCACAAAGCCCCCAAATGACAATTTTTTTTAACTGAGGCTGCTGCGCTAACAATGCATTTATCGCGGCATTAATATCATCGTTTATGCTATCAAATTCAGCTTTTTTACCCTGCGAGTCTCCCATCCCAGTGTAATCGAAACGCATGGTAGTATAACCACTTCGTGCCAAGCTTCTAGCTAGTTGGACAAACTGGCGATGACTGCCGACTCTATATTGTGGCCCACCTACAACAATCAAAACGCCTGTCTCGTTGCGTTCCTCGCCAGCATGAATAATTGACAGTAATTGTTGGTTATTGGTGGAAAAAGTATAAGCGTATTCCATTACTTCCTTAGCAATTTTTCGGTGAGTAATACGCCTAACGCAGATAGCTCAGGCAGATCAAAAATTTCTGGCACTTGCCAAAAAGGTGGTGTTTGCATTGTATGAACAGAAATAGCATCACTTGCTTCAACAAACTTTTTCGTTGCTGGCATTACGTTCTCACTTGCCAATTCCAGCCAACTGACCGGGCTTTGCCATTCATGCTCAGGCAAAATTGTAATAGCTTCCATTTCTTCAATAAATGCTTTTGTTAGAACATAACCAGCCACTTCAACATCTTTACCCGCAAGTATTTCATTACGCCAATTCACTTTGTCAGTGTCGCTATTCATCATTTGATTAGCTTGCTTAACCCTAATCAATTGGCTGACGAATATCTTGCCATTAGTGACAGGTTTCCAAAGTATCTGCCCAGAAACGGGTAGCCGCTCATGAATAGCCTTCTGATTGGCCCCAAGCAGCATGGCACCCACCCTTACTCCTAGCAGGATAAGTTCTTTGTAGCCAAGAGATTGAAGCCATTTACCAACAACTAAAATATCCTCTCGCCAATCATCAAGAGAACTCTCTTCGAACTCGCCTTCACTATCACCCGTTCCGAAGTAATCAAGGATAAAACTGTCAAGTCCTTGCGCGGCATAAGCTTGGCACTGTTTTGCTAATACAGCCCGAGAAAGGTTGAGCTCCTCAACGATCGAGGGCAAACATAAAACCGCAGTATCTCCTTTTTGATTTCCAAACTGACTAACGAAAACTCTGCCTTTAATAGACGGTATAAAGTGGCCTTGTAACATCATTCTTAACTAACTATGTGGGGCATCATAAAAGCATGTAATTAACTTTGTAATATGGGCTACATCATTTACTGTTAAATTAGGGTGCATTGGCAGCCGAATTAGTGTCGAGGATACCCTTTCGGTTATCGGTAAAGGACCTTGATAAAAGCCTTGCTGCTTAGCATAAGGGGAGTTGTGCAATGGCATATAATGAAAAGTTGCTTTGACTTGGTTTAATTCTAAATACTCCAATAATTCATTTCGGATAGCTTCGCTTTGGCATATCAAAGGAAACATATGATGATTATTGGAGCAGTGTTCAGGTAACACAGGCAATTTAACTTTCTCAGCCTCTATTATTGAGGCTAAGCCAGTTAAATAAGCATCTGCAAGCAAAGCTCGTTTGCTCGTAATACTTTCCATGGACTCTAATTGTCCAAATAATAAGGCCGCTAATAGATCTGAGGGTACATATGAAGAGCCAATATCGACCCAAGTATACTTATCCACTTGACCACGGAAAAATTGCGATCGATTAGTGCCCTTTTCTCTAATAACCTCTGCTCGTTCCAACCAGTCTTCACGGTTTATCACCAAAGCACCAGCTTCGCCTGCTACAAAATTTTTCGTTTCATGAAAACTATAAGCCCCGGCATCGCCAATAGTCCCCGCATATTTTCCGTGATAAGCAGTGTCGACAGCTTGTGCAGCATCCTCTATGACATACAAACCATATGCCTTAGCAATACGATTAATTTCATTCATTTCGCAAATTGTACTGCCATAGTGAACTGGAACAATAGCCTTGGTGCGCGTTGTTATCGCCTCAATTATCTTGCTCTCATCCATGTTTAACGTGTCAGGTCTGATATCAATAAACTTAAGCTTTGCACCACGTAAGAGAAAGGCATTAGCAGTAGATACAAAAGTAAAACTTGGCATTATTACTTCGTCGCCAGCTTGAATGTCACATAGAATTGCTGCCATTTCTAGCGCTGATGTGCAAGAAGTCGTTAACAGTACCCTTTGAGCTCCGAATCTCTGTTGCATCAATTGCTGACACTTGTGCGTAAAGCTTTTATCACCAGCAAGCTCCCCTCTAGCTAACGCTTGGGCAACGTACTTTTGTTCCTTTTCAGAAATAAAAGGTTCGTTAAACTTTATTGTTTTCTCAACCACGTTAACTGTCGCCCTTGAAACTAGTACTCACGATGAACAATATCAATTAGATATTGACCGTATGGGGAATTCTTCATTGCTTGACCATAACTGATAACATCTTCTTTAGATAGCCAACCATTGCGATAAGCAATCTCTTCTGGGCAGGCAATTTTAAAGCCTTGGCGACGCTCAACAGTTTGCACAAACTGACTAGCGTCAAGTAAGCTGTCTTGTGTGCCTGTATCCAGCCATGCAAACCCTCGTCCTAACAAGGATACATTTAAATCGTCAGTTTCTAAGTACACTTTATTAATATCTGTAATTTCTAACTCACCACGTGCGGACGGGGTTAACGACTTTGCAATATCAACCACTTTATTGTCGTAAAAATACAATCCAGTGACCGCCCAATTAGATTTAGGTTTTGTCGGTTTTTCTTCTATCGACTTCGCTTTCATTGTTTGGTCGAACTCGACAACACCAAATCGTTCCGGATCTTTAACGTTGTAACCAAACACAGTTGCACCATCTGTCCTTTGTGTTGCCTCCACAAGCTTTTCCGAAAAGCCTTGGCCATAAAAAATATTATCGCCCAAAATTAAACAGACCCTGTCTTGCTCAATAAACTCTTCGGCTAAAATAAATGCTTGAGCAATGCCATCCGGTTTTGCTTGTACCTTATAGTTAAACTTCACACCGAAGCGGCTACCATCGCCGAGCAAGTCTTTAAAACGAGGTAAGTCCGCTGGCGTTGAAATAATCAAAACGTCTTTTATCCCAGCCAACATGAGTACTGATAACGGGTAGTAGATCATCGGCTTGTCGTAAACGGGTATTAACTGTTTAGATACACCAATCGTAATTGGACTTAACCTTGAACCACTTCCACCTGCAAGAATAATTCCTTTCATTCCAAAGCTCCCTGTCTAATTAGATGCCCAGTCGTTGTCTTTGATACGAACCATCTTGAACACGTTCGCACCATTCAAGGTTGTCTAGATACCATGCGACGGTTTTCTTCATACCTGTTTCAAACGTTTCATGAGGCTGCCAATCAAGAGCATTGGCTATTTTTGATGCGTCGATAGCATAACGCAAATCATGGCCAGGGCGGTCAGCAACAAAGGTAATAAGTTCACTATAAGCCCCTATTCCTGCTGGCTTTTCTGGCGCCATTTCTTCAAGTAATTGACAAATAAACTGCACGACTTCAATGTTTGCTTTCTCATTGAAACCGCCAATGTTATAGGTTTCCCCAATTAAACCTTCAGTGGCAACTTTGACTAAAGCCTGAGCATGATCTTCGACAAACAGCCAATCTCTGATCTGCTTTCCGTCCCCATAAATAGGCAATGGTTTACCTTCAAGCGCATTCAATATCGTCAGTGGAATAAGCTTTTCAGGAAAATGATAAGGGCCATAGTTATTGGAGCAATTCGTGATAACTATTGGTAAATCATAGGTTCGATGCCAAGCCCTGACAAGGTGATCTGAAGAAGCTTTGCTGGCGGAGTAAGGAGAGCTAGGCTGATAAGCTGTGGACTCTGTGAAATAACTCCCGTCTGCGAGATCACCGTATACTTCATCAGTTGAAATATGGTGAAATTTAAAAGAGTGTTGGAGCGAATTACTCAGCCCTTGCCAATAGTTGCGCGCAGCCTCTAAAAGTGTATAAGTTCCAACAATATTGGTTTGGATAAATTCTGCAGGTCCATCTATTGACCTATCAACATGGCTTTCTGCGGCAAGGTGCATGACGATTGCTGGCTGATATTCTTCGAATACAACACCTAATTTTTCGGCATCACAAATATCCATTTTTACAAAGTTATATCGGGAGTTACCCTCAACCTTGCTCAAAGACTCTAAATTGCCCGCATATGTTAACTTATCAAGGTTAACAACAGTATGGTCTGTACTTTCAATTAGATACCGAATAACAGCTGAACCAATAAAACCCGCCCCACCTGTAACCAAAATAGTAGCCATCATACTCCCTGTTTATAATACGCTAATCCAAGACTTTATAACCTTGACTTAAGACCACGATTCCTAGAACAATCAATCCTGTACCTACTAGTTTATGTATGTTCAGTGACTCACCAAATAGTAATACAGAAAATATCATTACGATAACAAAAGCGGTGCTCATAAATGGGTAAGCAAAACTGAGTGAAAACTTAGTCATTGCCGCCATCCAAAATAAGCTAGCAATAAAAGCTGATAAAAAACCACTTAGAATAAATGGGTCAAAAACAATCAGCTTGATTAAGTAGACGGCTTTATCGAAGAGATTTTCAGGCAAATCTCCATTTAAATTCATACGCCACTTTAAAACTAGCTGCCCATAAACCGTAAAAAAAATACAGCCTACTATATACAAATATGCCAATTTAAATCCCTGCCCAATTAGATATTAATAAGCTGTTTTATAACTTTGCTTAAATTAGAAGCTGATTCCAGACAAATTATGGATAAACTTTTGTAAATTTAAATAACCGACATTGTTCACTTTATCTTCAGACAATCCTTCAGTAAAGAGGTTAAACCTCGCTCTCATCTTTTCAGCACTGTATTCAGGCCCATCTGAGCCGACACATATCCGTCGATCAAACAAACTAAATGCAAAACGAATATCTTGATCAATGGATGAGCCTTCATACTTGCAAAGAGTAAGCGAAAGATCCAATAGCACATTGCTAAAAGCACGGGCTATTTCAATATATTGTAATAGGTGAACGCCACCAGCATGGACCAGAATAATCGGTACGTTATCTAGTTTGTTAAGCAAATCCATCATCGCATACGGGTGACTTAAATGTGCTCTTGGGGAGTTCTCCCAGCAATATGTGCACAACATAGGGCAAAGTTTGTGATCGACAGCAAGCCGAATCGCAGTAACTAAGAATTCATCACACAGTGAGAACTTACCAAGCCTAGGATGCATCTTAATACCAACATAACCAGCCTTCTTAAGTGATTTAAAGTAAGCAGATAAGCTTGCCGTAGAATAATCCTTAACAGCCATTACATCCAAATAGGCAATAGGAAAAAGTTTCTCAGAATGGCTGCGAACAAAATCAGCATAAGTCGCTTCTTTATATCCGCCAATATCAGTTCCCATGCCTACGGCCAAAGCCCATTTGACATTGGCTCGTTCCATACTTTCTAACAAAACTTGTATAGAGTTTTTTCCATCATATGCGGTATGCATCCAGTTGCCATTTGGCATAGGATGAGTAAGACAATCAAACAAAGGTACATCATTGATATTCAATACAAATCTCCTTTTGCACTTCAGAAACGATATTGTCTAATTGCTCTTCGTCTTGGGCTTTGATAATTACGTGACCATGGCGTGTTGTATCATCTGTAATAGCAACTAGTTCATCTCCTAGCTCAAAATTGTAATTGAAATCAATAACCCCTTCTATCTCCAGAATTTTGTTAGGCGACGTTCTTTGTATCACCTTTCCTGCTGTGAATTTTAGCCAAACAAGTTTCATAACTTGGCATTTTTGCAACTTTATATCGCAAGAGTTGATTAAAGGAGTTTCGCCCAACGCATACCTGACAAGATATTGATTTAGATTGATGCCACTCATTCCTTTGGCCAAGTGAGAGGAAATATTATTACCACCGCCACGAGCAGCAATTTCGATGAGATAAAAGGTTCCATTGACATACTTGTACTCAGCATGCGTAATGCCAAATGGCAACCCCAAAGCCTCAACTAATTTATCGTTTTGTTCCTTAAGCGCGTAAACATCTATACCTTTAAACTCTTGTTTATAAAGGATATGTTCAGATACAGTGGGGCAGGATGAATAGCCTTGTTTCTGTGAGATCGCTAAGCTATGGTGCTTTGTGTGGTCTTTAAAGCCCTCGACCGTGTATTCTGTGCCGTCAATAAAACCTTCAATCAGTATACTTTGTTGCTCGAAGCTTGCGGCAAAAGCATGCTTTACTGCACCTCTTAACTCACTTTCAGAGTGTACTATTGTAACGCCTCGACTCCCTTGGCTTGATCTCGGTTTCACGACTAAAGGAAAGCCAATTTCTTTTACTATTCTTTCTAGCGGTTCATATTGTTTGAGTTCATAAAAGGGCGGGCAAGGAACACCTATTTCACTTGCTAATTGACGCATCAGCAATTTGTCTGTAAACCTTAAAGCGCATTCAATACCAATACCAGGCAGCTTCTGTTGCTCAGCCACGTGAGCGACTGTCACAACAGCTATATCCGACTGATCTGTTAGTACAGCACATGGCTTATACTGCTTAGCTACTTCTAGATTTTTATCAACATCTTTTACATCTGCTTCAACGAAAAAATCAGCTACCTGAGCTCCTGGAGTGTGGCTATATAAATTAGTGTTCAATACCTTGTAACCCAATAACTGGCATTCTCTAATAATCGGCACTTGCCATTGTCCACCAGTGATTACAAAAATAACTTTTTCCATGGCCATTACTCATCTAAAATAGCTAAGCCAACGCCGGTCTTGCCATACCCATTACCGTTGTAAGTCATATATCTGTGCCCACCAGCATCAAAAATAAATGCATATTCTTGCATAACATCATCAAAACCTTTTATAGCGGGCGTTGATTCATGCCATTGGAACTCTTGGTCTTTGCGCGTCCAATGTTCACCATCTTCAGATTCGGCATAGCCTATTCGATAAAAATCACCTCTATATGAAACCCACATTCGCATTGTATTGTGCTCTTTAATCAACATAGGCTTGCAAATAACATGCTCATTGGCACCCGTGAATGGAGTGATAACTTTACCTGGCCGTTGCCAGTTGACCCCATCTTCTGAATAGCAAACCTTTAATTGATAAAAGTGCTTGTATGAACCATTGGACATTTTTTCCCATCGCTCGAAGCAGGTATAATACATCACCCATTTTGTACTAGTCCTATGAACACTTAATGAGCCAGTGCAAATCGGTTCTTCATCTATACGAGGTAATATTGGTGCTCGACTGACTCGTTTAAATTGTTTTGTCGCCTTGTCATAAATCGCTTCGCCAATATTGACTTGGAAACCTCCAATCCCTCCAGCTTGCCAGCCACCGTAATAGAGTTTTTTTCTTTCGCCATCACAAACTATCCATGGGTATGAAACTCCACTTTCATCAAAGCAACCAACCTCTCCCACATCAAAAACAGGTTCAGCTGAAATATTGAGCACTTGACTAGGATCACTTTTATCTAACAAAGCAACTCCTATTCTGGAAATTCCATGCTCATCCCTGCCAACCACATATAATTCGATACCGTCTTCATTAACTGACGCGAAGGTGGGTCCACAGAAGTGGGTCATCCACCATATATCTTTATTAGGCTCAATAAGCCGACCTAGGCGCCGCCACTTATTACCTAACATTCTTTACAGCTCCATTAAGGTTTCTTTTTTCCTTAACAAAATATGCTGGGCGATTCTTTACTTCCCAAAAGATAACTTCAATATAAAGCCCCAAAATACCAATTAGCACCATTACAACACCACCAACAAAAAATGTTGATACAATCGAGCTCGTCCAACCGGGAATGGTTGCGTCGTACATTAGCTTTGTATAAATCAAATAAACACCATAAACGAATGAAGAAAATGATGACAACATGCCGATACCGATTCCTGCTCTTAGTAGCTTGGTTGAACTATTAGTAATACCTCTAAACGCCATCGCCAGGCGGGAAAAAAAGTTATAGCTACTTTCTCCCTCAAATCTTTCATCATGCTCCACATCAACAACAACATAGCGAAAGCCTACATATTGTAATAACCCTAAAAATAAGCGCTTATTTTCTTCTAACTGATTGATTGCTGTGTATGCTTTTCTAGACATGGCGACAAAGCTTACATTAAAAGAAAAATCTCGGTTTTCAGTTAGAACAGAAAATATTTTATAGAATGCTTTTGATGTAATTTGGGTAAGGAAGCTTTCTTTACCCCGAATTGTTGAGCGACCAAAAACTATGTCGTTTTCATCTGACATAGCATTAACAAGCTTGGGGATCTCTTCTGGACGGTCTTGCAAGTCGCAATCCATTACAATGGCTACGTCACCCGATGCTTCAGCCAACCCGGCAGATATGGCATAGTGCTGACCAAAGTTTCTACTCAGATTAACGCCTTTAACACTTTGGTCATGGTCACATAGGGCGCGAATGTGCTGCCATGAATTGTGTGGACAACTATCATTAACCATAATCAGTTCATACGCCCAATTATTGCTAGTCATGACCTTAGCAACCCTTTCATACAATGGGCGAAGTGAGTCTGGAGAGCCAAAAACGGGTACAACAATAGATATTTTAAACACTGCGCTTCCTTAGGTACTAATCCTTATTATTTGATAAACGACACTACAAATTAATGAAGTGCTTTTTAAACCATAAACATTCAATTTTAATAAAAAATTTTGTAATTTTTCAGTGTTGCAAAAGTATCTGTACCCCAAGTACTGAGCCATTTTCCTACTGCAGCTTGTAGAGGGCATTACGTCCAAAAACGATATCTGGCTGTTGATGCCAATCAGTGCGCACCTCGTCTAGTAATAAATACTTTGCACTATATCTTTTTGCTAGTTCGATAAATTTATCATGAGACATTTCGTTATAGTTATTGTCAATTTCTCTACACACTTTAAAGCCAACAGAAGAGAAATCTTCACCATTGTTGAGAGCTTTTAGTCTTGCAAGCCACTCAGAGTAATTTCCCCCCACTGGCGTGAGTTTATAATTGACTATCATGCCTCGATTGGATTCAACCCAAAAATTCCCTTTACAAGGGTTAACAATGAAGATGTCTTGCTTGTCTGTGTGTAACTTAATCCAATTCATCATTTCCTTGGATTGTGAATTTACATCTACCACATCAGTCTTATTTTGAAGGCTGAGTGTTTTCCAGTACAAAAGCTTTAGCTTGTTTAGACCCAGAGGGGACCATATCAATAAGACTATTCCAGCACTAATGGCAATCAAGCGCTTATTGATAAACTCTCTTATAAAAATTATTTGATAAAGCACATAGCCGATAAGTAAGGTACTAAAAAGCAGAAACAAAGAATCAAAAAGCCTAAAAGGATAAATGATTAGCAGCTCATAGATATTGAAATACTTAGCTGCCACTCCAATTATGAATATGACCCAAAGCCCCAAAGTGAATGAGAGCAACAGTTGGAACGACTGATACTGTGTATTTGATGCGGTAAACTTAAGAGCAAGCAGTGCACCGCCCAAAAGAAAAATTATCAGAAGCGATTTAAGGTCAAGAAAAAAAGAAGGATCTAAATGATGGGGATTTCTAAACTCCACTAGAGAGCGAGCAACGTCTATAGTATCTGCGCCTGCATGGGTGGCACTTGGCCCGTTAGAAAGTAATAAAATAACGACAAATACTGCAAACGGTAGTGAGGTATAAGCAAATTTAAGTAACGGCTGCCAACTCTCTCTTTTCACTCGAAACAAAAGCAAAGCTCCAAGCACTAACGCAGACCATCCACCAACAATGACGTGAGAAATAAATGCTAAACCAGCGGCTAAACCTGCCAATTTAAATTTGCTTTCATTTACAAAGGCCAAGCTCAGAAAGACAAAACCGTATGCAAATACCTTTTGTTCTGCACCTCTAAATACCCATGCACCTGCTGCTAAGTCTTGATCAAATATAAAAAATATCAACGCTCCCCCAGCAATAACTAGAGGGACATTCAGGGTTCGAGCAAGATACAAAAAACAACAAACTACAAATGATTGCTGAATAAATCGAGCAATCAATGCCGCACTTTCTAAATCATTACTGAAGAAAAGTATTATTGATAGGAAGATAGAGAAAATATAACCAAAGGCATTGCTTGTATTACTGATTGTCCAATCGTTTAGGAAAAGTTGGTTATCTATTAGTTTTATTGCATTAACAAAATATACAGCCTCATTTGATCCTAAATTTGACGCATTACTGCCAAGTAAAAATTGACTTGTAAGGAATGCAGCAATACAAAGAATTGGGACAAGTACAACATTAACTATTTGATTGTTCATAAAATCCCTTTATTGCAATACTTCTCGTCAAACACTCACATTCTAGTTTGATAGCAAAACTACAATATGAGTGATCAAACATTATGTGCTCTTAACACAAAAGCAAAAACACTTATATGTGAAGAAAGTTGGTTAGTGTAATTCTGCCAAACTAATTATGTTTCCGTTATCCAATATATTTATACAGTAAGTTTATTACAATCATAATTTAGACTGCACAAAGCTCTCGATACTGCCCAATGTTTCAAAAACTTCCGCACTAACCTCATCATCCTCGATTAAGATACCGTAGTTATCTTCAATCATGGTCAATGTAGTGACAATTGCCATCGAATCAAATTCTGGAATAGCGCCTAATACTTGCGTTTCGGCCTCCCAGCTTTCAACCTCCTCTAGCTGTAAAGTTTCTTTTAATAGTTCTTTTAATTCATCAATTAACGCCATAGTTATTATTCTCTAACTTATTTTTAGATACGACTAAGAACAGACCTTTTTTCTAATTTGCGAAGCCCTATTCTTTGCTAAAAGATAACACCCTACTATGCTTTTAGGGTTAATTATTTGTATGCCAAAAAGATTTTTAGATTGCGACATCCAGTCTCTCTTGAAAGCATCATTGCCAGTAAGAAAGTCTATTTTTTCAACCTTATCTACATCAATCACACGCTCAAACATAGCTGCCGTTAAAACTGTGCCAGGTGATAACATTTTGTATTTGTTATCATAAGCCAGCTTGTATATGTATGCATTTGAGTTTTCTACCAACCACAATTGAGTTGCTGCGGGCTCATTATCGATGGTTAGAACACCTAGCCTCAGTTGCCCATTAATAGCTGAAGTACGGATGAGTGCACTGATAAATTCTGGATAAGGTTCATGCTTTTTCCAGCTATTGTTATAAACAGCATGGTATTTATTAATATAAGACTCAATTTCCTTGCTGCTATCAACAATTTTGATATCCCAATCAGTTTTACTATCAAGCTGTTTCTTCTTTCGCTTGATTGTATTTTTTACTCTGCTCGGTAACCCTGTAAAGTAATCTTGGTAGGACCCATTAATATACTGGTAATAATTCTTAGTCATCCAATATGGAAAAAAATAACTTCCCTTACGCTTTGAGTTATTTGCTATCGCTTCAAGTAAATCGCTTTTCAACGGGAAAAAGTCAATTAAGTGCCAAGACTCCTTAATACTATTAAGCTGAGCAACCAGATACTCTAACGCGATGCTAGCTTGCACTTTATTTTCATCAATAGCGATACGGTAACAAGGGGTATAATAATTAGTTAAGCTAGTTATAACGTTAATGTTCAGTGTTAATGCTAACTTTTTCTTATTACGCCACATCGGCATGACTGCTACAGCTTCGTTTTGCTGATTAACCATGCAGTAAAATTTAACTTCGCCCTGCTTGTCTGCAACTTGCTGGCAAAAGGTGGTATACCATGCTGCGCTGTTAAATAACGTTAACTCTGATTGGCTATCCAACAGATCCTTAAAGTCTTCTGGCAAAAGATCTACATTATTAACTTCGAAGGTGTGATAGTCAGAAACATTCTTAAATTCAGGCTGGAAACCGATCCGCTTAGCTATTTTATATTTAACTCGAGTAATTAATTTCTTTGCGGCAACATTAAAAGGGGCTAAATCGCCATATTGCAAATATGAAAAGGCAGTTGAAAAGCCTTTACCGAAGAATGGTATATACATCGAAAGATGTCTTGGGAAAGCGGTTATATCTCGCTCGCTATCAAACCAAATAACGCTTTTTTTCGGGGAAAAATCTGAAACAACTTGCCCCGTTGCATGTTGATATTCTGCAAGCAGTAAATTGCACCCCGACGCTATGCATAGCCCGACCCAAAAATCTGTGCGGCCAACTGTTGGCTCAATTACCCAGTACCTTCCTTGTCGATCTTTCTTTAACTCTAGTGAAACAGGACCTGACATATTCAAGCCATCAAAAAATGACTTAGTGATTGCCATAACTGTATCGTTATTGGTAGTTACAGCGACTGTTGTTTGCCCCATTGCAGGCGGGAATGACTCAAGCTTCTTGCCGACAAACTCTGTTTGAACATCCCCATCAGCTAAGTATAAAGCGCCAAAATACAGATCTTCATCGGTTCCCGAGATCCAGTGCTGCACAATAATGGGTAAATCAGCTTGATAGGTTTCCAGTAATTGGCTGAGTTCATTGATATCTTTACATTTAATCGCCTTAAAGCCTGATTGAGGATTTACAGGCTTTGCAATGATAGGAAACTCAAATTTCTGTCCAACTTGAGCGACATCTGATGTTTCTCTCACTACAAAAGACTGTGGATAATTTAATCCAACCTCTTTGCACCTTGTTTCAATATTGCTCTTGAGTAAAAGTGACAGTACCTGATCAGCACACCCCCACCAAGACAACAAAAAGTGAGGGCTTAACTGAGTAATGTGCTGAGCAATAATTTTTACGTTATTGTCATTGGTAGGAAATAGCACTATTTCTCTAGAATGTTCAAACGCGGCTCTAAAGCGTATAAGATCGTCAACCAGCGAATCTGATTTAATATTGCGGATAAAGTGAACCTTAGCAATATTAGTAGCCGAACCAGGTAATTTTGAGTTCGCTTCAAATGCATGAACTTCAATGCCCGCGCTAGCAAGTGCTCTCGCCATTGCTAGCCCATGGCTGCAAAGGCCTATGATTAAGGCTATTGGAGGGTGAATATTTGTCATCTAATTATTGTTATCCCTAACCACACTGCTCAAAAAAGCAAACAACTAATATTTCCGGCATTATTAGCCGAAATAGAAACAGATTATTTAAATAAACGCTAAATTATTCATACCTATGAAAAACGAAAATAGCGTTTTGAAAACATGTGCCAAATTTTTCAGCTACAGCAACACAATCTATTTTCTATTTCAGTACCCTTTACATCAATTCTATAGAAACTAAACAACAAAAAATGCCAATATAACTTTGGCGTAAGCATTTCCTAGATTAAACATAAATTAAAAGCACCAGATACCTAACTTTTATACTGTAGCGCTCAACAACATACCACAAAGCTGGTAAATGTAAGTACAGCTAACTTTATTGTATCTGTTGTTTGGATAAGATATTTTATAAACAGCAAATATGTAATCGACTAATTTTCACCCAAAAAGCAAAATATAATCAACCACTTCTTAATACATAGTGGGACTGCTTCGCCTCCTAAAAGAAGGTTAATTTCGTCAAAGGGATTTTAAGATATGTACTCAAATGCTGTGTTTAAAGGTGAAAGAATTACTTTTCTTCTGAATAAGTTTCCAAATTCTAGCGAAACTTTTATTACTGACGAGATTGAGTGTCTCATAAAACAAGGATGTGAAGTAAGAATTTTTAGCTTAGAAAAACCAGATAGTATTTTGCACAAAAATGCGCAACAGATAGTTGAAAGTGGGATTGTTACCTATCTTGATACACCTAAAAAATATCGCAAGTTGATAGAGTTAACTAAGCTTTGTTTAAATCCATTCAAGTTGTTAGCTTATATTAAGTTGAGATTACCAAGGTGGTATAAGCTGCAAGCTTTAGTGTACTGGCATGAAATTAGTAAGGCTTCTGTTTCACATATCCATTGTCACTATGCTGCGCACTCTTCACTAATTGCATATGCAATTAACGCCTTTGCTAAAGTTGATTACTCTATAACCACTCATGGCTACGATGTTTTTTTTGGGCCTCCGGATAACTATGTGGACTTGGCAACGAATGCAAAAGCAGTCTTTGCAGTATCGGATTTTAATCGAGCATATCTCATAGACAAACATAGCTTGCCTTCACATAAAGTTGTTACAAGCCGTTGTGGCATCGATGTAACGTTGTTTTCAGATTTTACGGTCAAACCTATATCGACTGGAGAAGCTATTGAGATTGTTTGTGTCGCTCGCCTTCACCCTGTTAAAGGACATGACTTACTATTTGAAGCGCTCGCTAGACTGATTCACAATGACAACATGAATTTGAAGCTCTCATTAATTGGAGACGGTAAGTTACATAGCGAACTAAAACATCTTTCACGCAAGCTACAGATAGAAGAGCATGTCACCTTTAAGGGCTTTCTAAATCAAGAGGAAACGAGATCAAACTTAAAGTCCTCTCATATTTTTGTATTATCTAGTCGCTCTGAAGGTATTCCATTGTCAATGATGGAAGCAATGGCAAGTATGACCCCTGTTATTGGTCCCGATGTAAATGGAGTTAGCGAGCTGGTTTCTAATGACAATGAAGGAATACTGTTCACACCAGGAAGCGTAGATAGCTTATATGAAGCCATTAAAGAAATGATCGAGAGAAAAAGTGAATTTGATAACATTACAAAGTGTGCGCATCAAAAGGTAATGTCAAACCACCTTCTAACTGCCAATACGGTTAAGAAGTACTCTCGCCTATTCAATCAATAATTGAAGGCAGTTTGTAAAATGAGTTAGCTATCATTGATAGTAGCAGAGAAACTATCACAAGCGACCTACTGAACATCTATGATAACTAACCTAATAGACAATTAATCTAAAACGATCCCACGTTGAAGAAGTTTAGTTCTTAGCCCTTGCAAAGGGTAACCATTGCTGTAAGCCCGATTGGCATAAATTTTAGCATTATCCAGTTCATTTAAAGCAATGTATGTTAGCGCAATGTTATATTCAATTTCCGCACTATTATCTATTTTCTCTGCTGTTTGGAATTTTTTAAGCGCTTCTTTATATCTGCCATTTTTATACATATAGATGCCATATATTTGCCTCACTTTTGAATCTCGAGGTCTAAACTGGATAGCTCTGGCAAAATAACAACTAACGCTTCCTGGAAAACCATTCTTTGATGATAATTTCCCGTCTGTCTTAATATCGTAATTAATGAGCGATAGTAAAGCTCTATAATGATTAGGATACTTGTTAAGGGTGTAGTTTAGGTCGCCAATAATGGTGCCGCTCTCGCCTGAGATAAGCATTTCAACATTTCGTGTGAAGTGTCTACGCTCTACTACAGCCAAACCCGCTTTAGACGCAGTTGAATAATCTTTAGGGGGTATATACTGATCAAAAACATCACCACACTCTTCTGCCACTGTATAAAAGCTCAGAAAAAGTAGGCTCAACTTTAAGACAACTTTAGAGAATATCTCCACAATTTAGATCCCTTCTTTCACTTTTAGAACTTTCGAAGTTAACAAAACGTCTAACTCTGAAGCAAGACTCTCGCGGCTATATTTTTGAACGAGAGCACGATTGTTAAGCAAAAAATAAGATTGATTATTCGCTTTGTATGCTAAGTAACTTTGCTCGATCTCTTTCACAATTTGTTCAATGTCGTCATGAGCAACCATATGGCCTGATTTAGACTCATCTAGCACTCTTTTAATACCACTCCCAACACCGAATGCAAGAACAGGCCGAGCAGCTCTTACGTATTCATAAAGCTTTCCTGGAATACACAACTCACCAACAATATCTGTGTGCGTAAACAACAATAGTAAGTGAGATTGAAGCAATTTAGCGATAACATGTTCATGTTCAATATACGGTGTTATCGAGATAATGTTTTTTAAGTCGTCATTTAACTCTGCTTCAGCTAACGCGTTTTTTACATTACCATAAAAACATATCTTTGCATCTTCAATAAATGAAGGATGGCGATTGGCGATAATATTAATCGCTTTAAACAAATTACCTACAGATCTTTTACCGTATAAGCTTCCTGTATACGTTATCGTATACCTTTCATTCAACACCTCTTCACGCCCTACAAAATCACTTTCATCATAGCCATTTGGAATAGAACAAAACTTGTTACTAAACTCAGGGTATTTGGCGATAAAACACGACAGCGTTTCTTCGGTATTAAGGATAACTGCATCTGCGAGCTTTGCTACTTTGTGTTCCTCTTTAGCAGCTTTCTTGTTCAAGTACTGATATTTATATTGCAACTCTGGAATATCTATCCAGGGATCTCTAAAATCAGCTACCCAAGGAGTCGAGCAGCAGGCCGCTAGTGCTTTCGCCACCATATGAGTGCTATAGGGCGAAGATGTGCTGTAAACAGCATCAACTTGATAGTTCTTCACTAGCTGTTTGCCAAGCGATACTGCAGGCTTAATCCAGTGTGCCCTGTTATCGGGAAACTCCATATGCCCCTTTAACCAATCTGCTAGTCGCCAACCTAACGGTATTTTGCGAAGTAAGCGAAGAAAAACATTGTATTTGCGTAATGGCGGAGTTCTGAAAACCAGCAATGATTCGCTTTCTACTTCTGCCAGAGAATTATCAACTACATGGTAATATTGATCAGAAGTCGTCAATACAATTACCCGCCAACCAAGTTTACGAATATATTTAATAAACTTTGTTGTTCTTTGAACGCCTGCTCCACCTAGTGGAGGGTAGTAATACGCTATCACAAGTAAAGTTTTCATAAAGAGACTTACGCTTTTCTCTGAGCTTTAGTGGACATGAAAAAATTCTTGGCTACATCTAGTAAAATAATTACTTCTTTTTTATAGATATTGTTTGTTATATACACACCAAGTAACCAACCAGTAATTGCAGTCACACCCGAACCGGTAAGTGAGAAAAGGTAGTCAATTGGACCTTTAATTTCCCAAAAAAAGCTAAAGAAAATAGGTCCAATAATACTCAATGGTATTAAAAGAAGCGCAGGTCTAATTATAAGAAACACTTTTCTAAACGTAATACCAAAGTTTTTGTATGCAATGTAATGGTAATACAAGAAAGTCAGTAAATAAGAGTAAAACAACAATTCTACTACTTGCTCAAGCCCATAAATAAAAGATGTAGACAACACTGCTATTCGAAGAACAATAGCAACGCTCACCATTTTTAAGCGCTCTTTAACTCGGCCAATGGCAACTAGCGAAAAGCCTAGCAATGCATACGGCGCTTCAAGAATACTAAAAAGGCAAATTAAACTCGCTAAATATGTTGCAGCTTGCCATTGGTCGCCGAACAAAAATAATATCAGGTGCTCTGATGTGATGGACAACACAATTAAAACGGGCACTAGTAGCGATAAAACATAAGCTGTCGCTTGTAATAACATTTCGCCGCCATCTCTGCCATTTCTAACTTCTTTCGCGAACGTTGGGAAGTGCACAGACCTTACCAAGCCAAGCAGCCGTTCAACAATCATCTTTTTCAAACCAATCGAGCGACTAAATATAGCGACAGATGAAAATCCTAAAGTTCTACCTAAAATAATATCTGGCGCAGCGTTAGAGAGGGTGCCAAGAAAGGAGGTCAGCATGCTTATAAAGCCAAAATTAAATACTTCTTTTGAACCTTTGAAGCTAGGGAAATAAAAACTCTTACCTTGATGTACAAACGCTACTAAGGCGATTTGGAATACCTGCGCTAACACCGCAGCCCAAGCCATACTTAAATAGCTTTCACCTTTATAGGCAAAATACACAGTACTTAACGTTTGCACTAACGTTGTGAGCACGTTAATAATAGCGATTTTTTTAAACTCTAATTCCCTGCGCAGCATTGAGATAACAGGGGAAGAAAAAGGAATTAGAAAAAACTTAACAGATACTATTAAAATAACTGTCGCCATCGCTTCACTTTCATAAAAGCGCGAAATTGGATAGCTAGCAGAAATAAGTAGTATGCCTATCGACCACGAAAGCAATATTGATATCGCGTATATCGCTCTAATTACCCTCTCGTCTAATTGCTTAACCTGAACTAAGTACTGATCAACACCAAAGTCACGAATAACATAAGCGAAACTAACGAAAGCGACGGAAACTGAGTATATACCAATTTCTTCAGGTGACAGAAAACGAGAAACAAATACGACACTCGCAAAATTCAATACGAAATTCAGCAAGTTTGCGATTCCCATTATGCCAATATGTTTACGAGTAGAAATACGAAAAACCTCCCTTTAATTTGAACTTTCAAGAGCCTACTAAGGCTCACCGGTGCAATACTCGATACCATAGTGACACTTTAGGTTGCCGGCTTTTGCTATCAAATACATCTGTCGTTACGACAACCTTTACTATACACGGCCAAGTGCTATACACGGCCAAGTGCTATACACGGCCAAATGCTAATTTCAATGTTATTGGAATAATTGCCAATGCAAACTTAGGATCGCTCGAAAACGCTTTACGATACAATCCCCAATCAACTTTCTGTCTTGTTTTCAATAGATGTAAAGTGCTAGAAACCATTGCTTGTCTACACTCTGCTAATTGTGACTTAACAATCTCAAAGTGCTCAGGTTCTAGTTTCAAGCTATCCATTATTGTGCAACACAATTTTATATAACTAGAATTTAATACTAACGATTTGTGAGTGCCCCATTTCGCACTATCAAATATATTTATCCCTTCACCCTCTTGAACCAAAACTTTGGAAGCGAATGCAACAGCATTGGTTCTCTGGCTGATAGACAATTTAAAGAGTCGATCTTGTCCGTTATAAATTTCAGTGTTAAAACGCAGCGAAGGCGCTAAAGACAGCCGATATACCATCGCAGAAGTGCTAATAATATTACTTCTGACGAGTGCATAGTTAAAAAAGTCACCTTTAAACTTATACAAGCTGGACGCTTCGTTTATGCACTGGTGTTGCTTAGCGATTAAGTTAAGGTTTTTGCTCGCCTGCCACTGAAAGCGTGATTCATCAAAACCATATCGTTGGCTGTCACTAAAAAATAAATCATTACCTTTTTCCAAAGCTTCAACGGCTCGCACTAAGAAGTCAGGCTCCCACCAATCGTCAGAATCGAGAAACGCGACATATTTCGTATCCGAAGGTAAATTGTCCAAGCCTCGATTTCGAGCAGCTCCAGGTCCCGAGTTACGCTGTTTAAGAATGGTCACTTTATTGGTTTCATTCAGTAGACTTTTAAGCTCAGACTCTGCGGAAATTGGCGATTCATCATCAACAACTAAAACGTGATAATTGTCATATCCTCGCTGTTGTAAAATAGAGGTCACACATTTAGTGATGAGGCCTTCCTTCCTTTGAAAGAAAGGGATTACCACGCCAACTAAGGGAGCTAGTTTATCTGTCTTACCTACCATTGCTTGTTCCATTATCTGCGGCCAACTAGTTTGCACAATAAATTTTTCATGTCCTGAGCGAAAGGCTTAGGATCATTAAATGAGAACACAAAATACCGCATCGAAGGGTTAAAAAATCCAAAAACAAAGCTCATTAGTTCTGAAAATATATTAAATCGCAAGCTTTTATCTTTGATTTTATTTTGAGCAAAAATAATACGGCTTAAACGTTTAAAATCTACAAGCGTATTCCGACAGAGCAAGTTCCCCTCGTTGGTATGCGCTGCCGTTGGCACCTTATTTAACCCTTGTATTTGATATGTATACCAAGCGAAAGGAATACGAGAATGATAAGCCAAAGGAAAACTGCCCCAAAATCGCCCATTAATTTCCATTAAAACTGCTCTTTGCGTATCAGGGTCAAATCGGTACTCGACCATAGCAACACCGCGCCAATTAATGCGCTTGAGAAGCTCAATAGACTTTTTCTGAAGCTCAGTATGCTTATCTAAGGAAATCGATTGGCATAGCGTAGAATAGCCGCCTTCAGGAGGCCATTCATGGATTCTCATGTGCTGAAAGCGTAAAAGTGCCTCTCCTTCGTGCATATAGAAAAACTGGCCTAACCCTCGCCCCTTACAATACTCTTGAATCATCGGCCAATCGTTAAGCGGGGCATAATACACCACCCATTTTTCTAGCTCTTGTTGATCATAACAATATATAAGCTTTTCTATTTTTAAGCCTGCTTTTCTGGCAGCACTCATAACGCTGTGGGGGTTACTCCACTTAAGGATCAAAGGAAAACGTAACTGAGGTAGCACATCTTTCAGTTGTGCCGCAGACTTGAGTTGCCAACTTTTCGGAATATCAATACCAACCTGCAAAGCTTGATTAGCTGTATATTCTTTGGAAAGCACTTTGTTTATTGATTGTAAATCGGGGACTAAGGGAACGATTGGCGCGATTTCCGCCCTAACACGGTTGAAGAATAAGATGTCGTCTTCAGAAACGCAGATTAAATGAGTTGCCTTCGTGTCGTTATGCACACTATTTAAAAAGTTAACTTTAGCTTTGTCATTATCACCTTTTAGTACATAGCCTTCCGAAACATAACGGCTTTTTAATCCTATTGAATGGGCAGATTTTCCTATCGCAATAACACAGCAACCGCGTTCTCCCAACTCTCTTATCAAAGCTAGGCCAATCTGAGTATCAACCCCGTAGACAATAATTTTATTCTTACTTTCTTGCGTACTCATACTCACAGGCCTATACCTTAATACGACCAAATGGTGTCATTAAGCTTATTTTCCAATTTACGACCAATACTATAAATCGAAGGAATAGCAACAAATGGATCCTCAACTTCCGTAGATGTCCAAGTTTTCGCTGACTGACTAAAGTTGGTCGAAACAAAGTCTTGATCATGGGTTTGAATAAACTCACATAGCCTTTGCAAACGCTTTTGATTCAACTTGTTATTTGTTGTTTTTGTGTAGCGAAAATCGCTTTTTTTGATAAATTCAAAAGGATGGGTCAACACCACAATTTGCTCCACACCAAGCTTGCGTGCAGCCCATAGAATACGTTTCATTTCAGGCCAAGAACAACTCGTTATTTGCAAAGACTTAAGGTGTCGATTACGACCAAACTTAGCATCTTGATAAGTCAGTACCGGGATTTCCATTACACCTTTAATTCGATGCCGCCCACCCATCAATTGAAGACTTGGTTCAGGGGGGGTGTAGATACCCAAACCTAAATTGCTCGCCATTGGTATTTCAAGCTCAGCCAAAACTGAATAGACATTTAGGTCTGCCCAAAGACTGCCAGTCCGCAAAGCCAGCGGCTTATAGCCAATCCAATTTTTAAAGATTTCGATACAATAACTAAATGCTCGCTTTAAATCGTCAAATGATCTATCTGCGCAATTGTCATTTCGAGGAAACAATACCTCGTCATTTCGATTGAGAAAAGACAACCAAACGGGATGAACATGCAGTTGAATATCATGATCAGCTTGCTGAATACGCTTTGCTATGCTCTGCATAGGTTCATCACCAAAATAGGCATGATTAGCGGTTTCTAAAAAAAACGTAGCATCTGTCTCAAACTGATCAAAAGTCTCTAACAAGAAACCCAGGCCCTGCTCTTTTCCATCAACAGGGCAAGTCACAGCAATATCAGATATTGGCAAGTATTTTTGTGGTGCAGAGAAATGCCCAGCAATATTGAACTCCGTATCAATTGTTATACAAACCTCAGTCCTTTTTTTACTCATAGAGTTTACTCGCCCATCTCCAAATGCTGCTTTTGTTCAATCTCCGAATTCTTCTGAACACGATTGATAATATATTTGTATTTACCTGAAGGTTCGGCTGCAATATTAGCCAGTAAGTTAACCTCCAAATTGACAGAAGCTCCTAAAATCGTCTTCAGCTTTTTCATTAATTCTTCAATATCTGGGCACGCGTTAGGGTAAGCAACAAGAGAGAGAGTAAATTGCATAGCACTTTCTTGAATTAACTGAAATTGGCAAATAGCATCATCTTCTCGGATAATATTTCCGATATAAGCGCCATGAACAGCAGAACCAAACTCTGAATACAGCACATCATTTGATCGACCCACGACTTCGTCGAAACAAGGCAAACCTCGTCCACAAGCACAGGGAGTAGTACTTAGCTTAGCTAAATCACCAGTATCATAACGCACCATAGGAAAGTCTGACGTTCGAGTATGTGTTACTAACAACCGACCTATTTCTCCGGGCTGACAAGGCTTGCCATCCTCATCTACCACTTCCACAATAATATCTTCAGCACTAATGTGCATCCCACCCTGAGGACACTCATGTGCGATAAAACCTGCATCTCTACTGCCATAACCATTAGCAACCGGAACACCGAAAACTTCTTGGATGACAGTCCGCTGATGTTCATATAGTTTCTCTGCCGTACAAAAGATGACTTTGAGGCTTTGCCCTTGATATAACACACCGTGCTTTTTGGCATAATTTGCCAGCAATGTCATGATTGATGGGTACGCATATATCATAACGGGATTAAAATCTTGAAGGTCAACAAAGAGTCTTTCGATACCAGCTTCATCTAAATGTTGAGCAGGAAATAACTTTGAACGAAACAAGGCATCTCGACATCGCTTAATAAGGCTCTGGCCACCCAATTCAATATCAGAGCCCCAGATAACAGCTTCTCTATCACCGATATCGACCCCCCACCAGTTCGTTGAACGCCATTTTGCTGCTATATCATGAGAGATGCGTTCAATTCCCAATCCGAACCTGAAAGGTTGCCCGCTTGAACCGGATGTTTTCATAAATTTTAGGCCATTAGCTTTATTGCTAATAAAGCTCGCCTCGTTGTCACGAATAAGCGACTTAGTCGCGATCGGAAATCGCTGGAGAATATCTAGATGTTTAAGCTGTTCGTCAGATAATGTAAGTTCATTGCGGATGGAACCATAAAAATGCGTCGACTTGGTAATTTTTCTGAGAAACTTATAAAGACTATAAGCCTGTTGCGCTTTGATATCCTCAGGAGAATTAAACTGCGTAAGCGTTAAAGACTTTTTTAGTTTATGTGAACTGTGACCTTTTAATTTTTCGTGCAAAGGGAATAAGAATCGACTGATTAACCAAGTAAACATATGCTTTAAACAGTCCTTTTCCGCCATGCTGGCAAAACGTCTACTTGCCCGCGCTCTTCAGCCAGTTTTTTTAGTTCTCGATCGACTATCATTTTTGTGGCGACGATACTAACAACAAAATGATAAGGAAGATCGAAGTATGCTAGTGACAAGAAAGCACCACCAACCATATAGACGACGATAGATACTTGAAGCATCCGAGACATATGCTCAGCCCATTTCAAACTAGGCTCATCTTGCACCGATTTTATGACTCGATTAGCTAATCTCCAACTTGAATAAAACACCATAAGGAAGCAAATTAGCGCCAGCCAACCATGTTTACCGAGCACTTGGAAATAATTACTATGAAAAGCAACAAAGTCATGGGGGTTAGGAGCATAAATTAGCCAGTTCCTTGGGTTCTCGGCATTAAAGCCACCTGCAAACGGGTGGGATATAGACATGTTGAATCCAGCCTGCCAAGCATTCAATCGACTTGCTGATGATGATTCCCTGACTTCACCTGCTTCCTCATCAATAAATATTGTCGCCATTCTGTCATGCCAATGCTCAGGCATAAAAGAAACCATAACAGGAAATGCCAGTAGTACGGCAACTGCAGGTAACAACTTACGCTTTGATCTTAACCAAAAGAAAAATGCTGCCGCGAGCAATGATAATAAGGCACCTCGCGAATGGGAGCCAAACACCGCTATGGTTGTCAGGCCTGCACACCCAATTAATGCCCACTTTGCCCACTTGCTATTCACCGTCGTGCTCAAGTAAAGAAAAATAGGTGCAATCATTAAGTTAGTCACCGCCATCGCATTATTTTCTCCGAAAAAGCCATCGGGTGGCCCCCAGACTCTATACTCTCCAGCCGTAACTAATGTAAAAAAGCCGCCTTTGACACCGTAATACCCAATACTCAATGCAATAACCCACAGTGCGGCTTCTATTCGCTTTCGGGTCGTCAGCATCGCCAAAATAATTAATGTAAAAAACTGCACTTTTATCACTTTTATCGCCAGCATATTAACAAATGGTGTTTTGTCATGAAAAAGCCACGATAGAAACATCATGAAATAGAAGGCAATCAGCCACTTAATAGGCCCTTCGAAAGCGATTGTTTTAGGTTCTTTGCTTAACGCGTAAGCGGCGAGTGTTACAATTGCGACCATCTGTGCAACAGGAAACGTGTACATAAACCCCCACATCATTCGATGCGGTAGCATGTAGCTAATCCAGCACCACAGTAATACCCCTATAAATGGTCGACGAAAAATAAAGGGTATAGAGCCAAACAGAAGTAAAAAAAACGCAAGATCCCTCATTGCAATATCTCTCAGTAATGAGCCTCAGTTACAGAAAATCTACTAAGTAAAAAACAGATGCTCAATATCAATAATTTATGGTTGCTGGCCAATTTTTAACCCCGAATTTTTATCAGGTTTCATGTCGCTAATCAATGACATCTCAATTACAGCTTGCCATAGATTAACGCACTAGCTGGTAAGCAGAGATTCAAGCTATTTTTTAATTAATAAATACTTTCAAGCCACTAGTATTTTTAAACTCATAAATTAACGAATAAAACGCTACTTGTCATTTCAAAACAACCGTAAGGCAAAGAAATAAAAATGTAAGCTGCTGTTGACCGAAGCATTTTGCCAACTATATAGTGAACTGGACAATTAATCGCCTAGTCTGTCATTAATTGGCAATTAGCATATAAAGATAAATTCAATGGAAGCTAAATCAAAGTTTAGAAGGGATATTAACGGCTTAAGAGCTATAGCTGTTATAGTCGTTATTTTGTTTCACGCCGAAGTTCATTGGCTTTCTGGTGGCTTTATCGGGGTCGATATATTTTTCGTCATCTCGGGCTTCCTAATAACAACAAATATAGTTAAATCTCTAGAAGATCGGTCTTTTTCGTTCTCTAATTTTTATAGTCGTCGTATTAAGCGACTTTTCCCTGCGACCTTTTTCACCATTTTGGCCACGCTGGCTTTTGCTACATTTATTCTTACGCCGGATCAGTTTGTCGAGTTAGCCAAAAGCGCAATTTATGCTAGCGCTTTTTTAGCAAACTTATGGTTTGCCAACAACAGCGGTTATTTTGACCAAGCAGCCGATATATCTCCCCTGGTTCATTTATGGTCACTCGCTGTTGAAGAGCAGTACTATTTAGTTATTCCCGTCGTATACGCTTTAAGTTTTAAATTTGGTGGAATAAGCGCCATACGCCGCCTAACGTTAGCTATTTTCATATGCTCACTTTCAATTAGCATTTATTTCACAGCGTTATATGCTAACTATAGTTTTTATTTGCTACATACTCGCATGTGGGAACTGGCGATTGGCGCAATACTTGCGCTTTATCCTATGCGCAGAGCGCTATTACCAATCATTGCTAATACATTAGCGCTCACAGGTTTTTCATTAATAGCGCTGGGGTTACTTTTAATTACAGAGCTCTCCCCATATCCTGGATACCACGCACTTATTCCAACATTGGGAACTGCGCTGATTATCTTATCTATGAATCAGAAAAACGTTATTGGCTTCAACATATTGGCCAGTAAGCCATTTCAATTCATAGGTACAATATCTTTCTCAGCATATTTGTGGCATTGGCCAGTAATAGTCTTCTATCGTATTTACCGACTTGAACAGCCATTCACTCCTTTCGAGTCTTTCCTACTGATCTCAGCCAGCATTGTTGCTGGATTCCTATCATGGCGATTCATTGAGGAAAAATTTCGGTATAGTCAGCTAAGCTTTTTCAAAACTCTAGCAGCTACTGCAGGTGCTAGTGCCGTCACAGTGGCGTGCGCACTAATAATCTATGTTCAGGCAGGACTAACCAACAGGATTCCGCAGGAAGTCGTTGAGTTCACAGACAGAAATGCAATGTGGTACTGGCAATGCAAGCAGCAAAAAAAGTTAAAAACATCAGATCATGAGTCGTACTGCGTTATTGGTGAAACGTGGCAAGATGCAAACACTTATGGTGTTATTTGGGGCGACAGTCACTCTTTACACTGGGCACCTTCTTTTGATTTATTAGGACGAGAGTTAGGCATTGCTTTTATTGTTGCCCCTCTGGAATGTCCCGCTTATTTAAATAGTGACTACGTTAAAGAGCATTACCCTACCTTCCCGCAATTTACTGAAAAATGCAGCGAAAAGCATAAAAGTATAGTGAATTGGCTAAATGCAAACGCTCAAGTTACAGAAATCGTAATGGCCGCAGCATGGACTGGCCATGCCAGAATGTTATATACAGACGAAATACCGGAGAATTTACACAGCCATGTACCCGTGATTTCAAGAAATGGGCAACCTGGTTCTGACTTAAGCAAGATGGCGCTAATAAACACTATAGAGTCACTTGATACTGCAAATAAACGAATCCTCTTACTCGGCGATGTTGCTCGGCCAAATCGCAACTTAAACGAATGTGCGTTTAATGCCAGAGATCTGTTGATACGTTCAAATTGCGCCGAGCCTTATACCCATTTAGATAGGGAAAAGATAAATCATTGGCACCAGCCAACTGAGGAAGCTTTAGCCGAAGTTGCCGAACAGCTTCCAATGGTAACTTTTATTAGCTCTGTACAACAATTATGCAATGACAATGAATGCCCGACAGTATTTAATAATGAACTTATCTACAAAGATACTAACCATTTGCGAAGAAACTTATCTTCTGAGACTAACTTAGAGCTGATAAAGAAAATGGGATTAAAAGCATACTTTGCAGAAGACAATTAGCGAATTGAAATACAATAATTAATCGCATATTCAGCGTAACATATACATATATTCACCTTTTATTTCATAATAACTGGGCTTTATCATTAAGGAACTATCTTGGCTGCTATACACCCCCTCGTCTCTATTATCATCCCAGTTTATAACGGCGCAAAGTACATAAAGCCCTGCGTAGAGAGTGTCCTGGGACAATGCTACCCAAATAAAGAGATTATAATTGTTAACGATGGCAGCACCGATAACTCAGCTGAAGTTATCAAGAGTATTGATGGAGATATCAAGTATATATACCAAGAGAACGCTGGTTCTGCTGTGGCAAGAAATACAGGCATTGATAACGCACTAGGGGACTTTATCGCCTTTAATGATGGTGATGATTTATGGGCGCCTAACCGGTTACACCAGCAAGTTAGGTTTCTGCAAGAGCACCCAGAATATGGTGTTGCTACAGGTAAATTTACTCATGTTGACGACAAATTTGAATTATCAAATGCAGCAGCGGTAGATGACGGCAAGCCTGTCAGTATAATTTCTGAACGTTCTGGCTGGGTTTACCATACCTTATTTGAAACTTCTTGGTATCACATTATCGCAGCCCTAGTCCGTCGAGAGGTGCTCAATAAAGTTCGCTTTAATCCCTCTTATCGACGAGGACAGGACTATGATTTTTGGCTGCAACTAGCTCATCATACCCAGATCGCTCAGTTGAGCGCTAATTACGCTTACTATCGAAAAAATCAAGAAAGTATTTCTCACAAACCTCACCTGCGTAATTACAGAGCCGAGATCATCACCAACGCTCTCAATACAATGGGTGATGCGAGCCAATCTGGGCAAAGAGCATCAAAGAAAGAATTAGATAAAGTGTTTTATAAAGTATGGTTCGAATATGGATATGAACTGCTACTAGCAGGCTGGTATCGACTAGCAATAAAAGCTTTTTTCAAGACATGTGCAATATACCCCACTCGATTTGATCCATATAAACAAATTTTTCGCTGCTTACTTAAAATGCCGTGGGATAAAAGCCCGCGATGATAAGCTTACCTGATCTAAAATTTATATTTTTAAATCAATCACAGAACTTAAAAAGGCAGTGGAGCTCAAAAAGAGCCAAGACTCTCGGTACTGACAAGTTAATCCAAGAATTTTCGAATGCCAAGTTAACGGTCGAAGATAGGTGCAACCTTTTAGCTCGATACTTCTGGCAAGGGCAAAGTTACTATGCGAACCATAGCCGAACACGTGCCTATTACCCCGGTGCTGCCAGCATTTATGGTGCTAACAATGATGGTATTGAGGGCGTTACTCGATTGATGCCGCTATGGGCGGTCATGACCCTAAACCAAAATTTCTCGCAATCTGAACAGGCATCGCTGCAATCTCACTTATTTAACAGTTTACTTAATGGAACTAACCCAGAACACACAAGCTTTTGGGGAGAAATAACGGATAAAAGCACACTGATTTGTGAAGCTGCTGATGTCGCACTAGCTTTATGGCTAGTTAGAGACACCCTTTGGCACAAGTTTTCTAAACAACAGCAAACGCAAATCTTATCTTGGCTTAAACAAGTTCCATATAAACAAACCGCTGATAATAACTGGCATTTATTTGTTGTACTCGTAGCAAAGGTTATCGCATCTTTTGAACCAGCGGTTAATTTTGATGCTAAAAGCAGGTTTAATCGGGTTAAGTGCTTTTATCAGGGCGAAGGGTGTTTTAAAGACGGCTCTGGCGGTGCAGTAGACTTATATAATGCTTGGGGATTTCATTACGCACTATATTGGATAGATCAGATAGACCCTGATTTCGACAGTGATTTTATTCACCGCGCTATCAGTGAGTATAGCGAATGGTTTCAATATTTATTTACAGAGCATGGGTTTCCTTTATTTGGGCGTAGTTTGTGTTACAAAATGGCATTACCTGTCCCGCTCATTGCTGCCAATGATTACAATGCCGAACGATTTTCACCAGACATTGTTGCCAGCATTTTAGATGCAACGCTGCGCTTTTTTATCAGCAACGGCGGCGTGGTAAAAGGTCGAATGTCCCAAGGTGTGTTTGGCGATGATATTCGTTGGCTTGATCCTTACAGTGGCCCTGCAAGCGCCTTTTGGGGAACAAGGTCATTAGTTATGTATTATTTTGTCAGCCAAAAAAATAACTGGCGACAAGCGTCAACTGTAGAGTTACCTTACCGAAAACTTAATCAAATCTTAACTATCGCGCCTGCCCAACTAAAAATATTAGCTAACCCAAATCAAAATACAGTAAAGGTAAAGTTTTTGGAGAAAAACCAAAAATTTAAGCTAGAGATGTTATTAGCTCCTTCATCAAAAGATAGATTGAGGCAATTAATTTATGGAATTGCACAACGGCCAGCCAATAATTTACAAAAGCTAGGTATAGGGGAGTTTTCTTCAGATTTAGCTTACTATCATCCAAGGTTTAAAAACTCGAACAATTGAATAACGCAGAACAAGTATGCAGTATAGGCTTAGTAGTCTAGCTCACTCAATGGAAGATAAGAATAAATGCTTGATAGCCAGCAAAGAACAGTGAAACCAAAAGGACAAGTAATTGAGTTAAATCTCGACCAGATTATGACTCAGATTTACCCAGCAACAGATAGCGTTGACCAAGCCCAAACTGATAGTATCAACGTTGTTGTGCTTGGAGAACCAAGAGCGTATGGAAAGAAAGCGCGACTATCTGCACAGCATATTGCGATGTTATTTAAGGAAGATATCAACGCACTTTATGCCCAGTTAGCTGGCCGTTTCGTGGTAATTATCTCTGAGTTAAAAAATCAAAAAACGCACGTCATTAATGATCATCTAGCTAGCATACCTTTTTATTATTCAATGAAAGGCAAGCAACTCCGGCTAACTGACCGACTATCTAACATTTGCCAGGACAACAAAGGTACCACAAAAATATCGCCACAGGCCCTTTACCATTATTGCTATTTCCACTGCATTCCTGCCCCGATGACTATTTATCAAGGGGTTTGCAAAATGAAACCGGCTGAGTGGCTCGAAATAGATGCAAACGGCATCACATCGAAAGGAGATATATATCGACCTCATTTTAGTGATGAAGCAATTGACGAACAGCACGCCCAATCCAAGTGTATAGAATCGATAGAACAGGCTGTCGAACTCAACTTAACTGAGCAGTGCGGCGCGTTTTTAAGCGGAGGGTTAGATAGTTCAACTGTTTCTGGCATGTTGGCGAAATTTCATCACCCAGCAAAAACTTTTTCTGTTGGCTTCAATGAGCCTGGATACGATGAGACTCACTATGCAGAAATAACTGCAAACAAGTTTGGTACTCAGCATCACGCTGCTTATTTAGAGCCTCAATACATAGCAGACAATTTTAACAAGGTTGCAACTTCCTTCGATGAACCTTTTGGTAACTCTTCGGCACTAGCAGCTTATTTCTGTGCAAGTTACGCTAAAGAGCAAGGTATAGATACTTTGCTAGCTGGCGATGGAGGTGACGAACTTTTTGCGGGTAATAGCCGATACGCAAAGCAAAAGCTCTTTTTCCCTTACGAGAATGCTCCAAATGCGTTCAAAAAACTGTTAAAGCTGCTATTCGTAAAATCACCACTGTCAAAACTGCCTGGCTTTAGCAAAGCAAGCAGCTATATTCAGCAAGCTGAAAATCCGCTCCCTGATAGGCTACAAGCATATAACTTCCTTCATCGCTTCTCACCTAGCGATATCTTCACACCTGAATTTTTAGCAAATGTTGATACTAGTCAACCAATTGATGAATTAAGGGCGCGTTATCAAGACACAAACGCCAATTCTCCTATCGATAAGATGTTATATCTAGATTGGAAATTTACGTTGGCTGACAATGATTTAATTAAAGTTTCCAAAATGTGTGAGCTAGCTGGCGTAGATGTGAAATTTCCCTTGATTGAAAAAGAGCTAGCCGATTTTAGCTGCACCTTACCCGCTAGTACTAAATTACCGGGGCAGAAATTACGTCAGTTTTTTAAAAATACAGTCAAAGGCTTTTTAGCAGAAGAAACTTTAAATAAATCAAAACATGGCTTTGGTTTGCCTTTTGGGCGCTGGATGCGCTCAAACCCGAGCTTAATTCAGGTAACTCAAAATGCTTTAGAGAGTTTACGTAACAGAAACATCGTCAAAAGTGAGTTCATAGATACGGCCCTCCAAATGCAACAAGAGCAGCACTCTGCCTACTATGGTGAGCTAATATGGATTTTAACTGTGCTGGAACTTTGGCTACAAAGTCGAGGAATCGAATGTGATTCATAGCCTTTTACAACTGCTAGGTAAGGTCTTTACACGAAATAAGCTTACCATTTTAATTTATCACCAAGTATTACCAGAACGAGACCCATTGCGCCCCACAGAGCCAGATGAAAAGAAATTTAGCTGGCAGATGGCACTTCTGGAACGTTACTTTAATCCGATATCACTTAATGACGCGATAACCCAACTTGAAAATAAAACACTACCCGCCAATAGCGTCTGTGTCACTTTTGATGATGGTTACCTGAACAATTTAACTAAGGCGTTGCCCATTCTAAAAAAGTTTAATATTCCAGCGACAGTGTATGTAGCGACGGCGTTTAGTGATGGCGAAAATATGTGGAATGACAGGGTAATAGAAATTTTTGCACAACATGAACATGGTGAGTTAAACCTATCCTCTATTGATTTAGGATTAGCTGAAATCAAGACAATACAGCAGAAAAAGCAATGGATTGGTAAAACGTTAAAAGCGCTTAAATACTTGCCTATCGAAGAGCGCTTAAACAAGGTGTCTCAGCTTTATAAAAACAACCCAACTGCAAACGAAAAAGCTTTAATGATGACACCACAGCAAGTCAAAGAGTTGTCTGACGCAGGCATTACAATAGGAAGCCATACACATAATCACCCCATACTAAAAGGTATGAACGAGGAAGACTGTCTGAAAGAAGTGGCATTAAATAAATCGCTGTTAGAACAATGGACAGGGAAAACTATCGACTTGTTTGCATACCCCAATGGCCGCCCTAATCAAGATTATGACGAAGCAACGATAAGCGTCATTAAAAAACAAGGATTTCGATGTGCTGTGTCTACACAGTGGGGTATAGCTACCCCAAGTGCAGACTTATGGCAGTTGAAGCGTTTCACTCCTTGGGACGAGCAACCATGGAAATTTCACGCACGTATGTTTCTAAATACAATTTTAAAATCAAAGCACTAAGCAACGTCGTAAAGTTTATGAGCTACACTTTCATTGGGTTTCAAATTTCAGTGACTTCATCATAGTGCTCTATAAGCATAGGCAAGACACGGTCTGGAGAAAAAGACTTAATACGGTTCACGCCATTATTCCTGAGCGATTTTAATAGTGCAGGACTATCAATCAGTCGAATAACGCTATCTGCTATTGCCTGCGGATCTCCCGGCTCCACAAGCAAAGCCTCTTTTTCGTTGTCAACCATAAACGGAATCCCTCCCACATTACTGCTGACAACTGCGACACCACTAGCTAGCGCCTCTAAGAGCGAGTTAGGCATGTTATCTATGGTACTCGGATTAATCATGATGTCGGCTTCAAAATACAAATCGGCGATTTGATTCTTAGATAGTCGGCCAACAAAAGTTACGTTGTTAGAAAGTTTTAAATCATGCACTAACTGCTTTAAATTAGATTCTTCTGGGCCTGTTCCTGCAACTGTGAGCTTGCTTTTAGGGTAATGCGTGACCAAAATTGACAGCGCTTTAATTGCTGATGCAATATCATAAATTTGTTCTAGATTGCGCGTAACAATAAAGTGTAATTTTTCAATATCTGGCGTTTTATCCTGAAAGCTGAATATTGATAGATCTATGATGTTAGGGACTACTTGAGCCTCAAGATCATGCTTTTCAAATACTTCTAATAAAAATTTACTAGGTACAATTATTCTATCTACTTTAGCAAATACGTGTTGTATAAGGCGTTTATTCTTAGCAAAAAACTGTTCAGCCTTACCTCCTCGATAATTAACAATAACGGGAAGTTGGCGAAGAGAAGCGATATAAATAGCTGGTACAACAAACAAAAAAAATGACCAGCCAGAGTTAGCCATAACATGCACCACATCATAGTGCTTAAAGCTTCGCCAGAGTTTAAAAAGATAGGGAATTAACCTAAATAAGGCTCTAATAATTGGTATCTTTCTTACAAAGCTGGGCTTATAAGGCGCGTTGACAGCAATTAGTGAAGCCTCAACATTGCTCAGTTTTAATAGTTTTAGTAACTGCGCTGTTTGCATTGCCATACCACCATTAGGAGGAGGTATTGGACCAACAATAGCGACTCTAGGAGGTCTTCGCATAAGATTTTAGTAATTTTTTATAAACGGGCATGTAATTACTTACACTGTTTTTCCAGTTTCGGTCATGCTCAACATACGCTCTGCCATTAGCCAATATTTCTGACCATGCTTGGGGCTGTTGAAAAATATCAACCACTTTGGTGACTAACGCCGAGCTATTATCAGCGGAAAATAAATAGCCGGTTTGCTTATCAACAATCAGCTCATGATGACCACCAACATCTGACGCCAAAAACAAACGTCCTTGCGCCATCGCTTCAAGTGGCTTTAACGGGGTGACAAGATCCGTTAATCGCATCGACTTACGCGGATAAACCAGTAAATCAATAAGCGAGTAATACTGATTCACTTGGTCGTGCGGTATTCGGCCTGTAAACATAACGTGTTCAGAAAGGCCAAGCGCTGCTACCTGTGATTTAAGATTTTGCTCTTGCGGGCCTCCGCCAACGAGTAATAAACAAACATCTGGCATTTTCTCAAGAATCGCTGGCAGTGAAGAGACTAACAAGTCCAAGCCTTCATAAGCGTAAAACGAGCCAATAAAACCAAGCACTTTTTTATTGCTCAGCTGCAATTGCTCAACTAACTCATTATCTTTTTCTGTGATGCACTCAAACTGCTCAACGTTAACCGCATTAGGGATAACCGTCAGTTTGTTTTCAGCAACGCCTCTGGCTATCAAGTCGTTTTTAAGGCCCTGACAAATCGTGGTCACTGCATCGGCTTGCTTAACAACGTGAGACTCTAACGAACGCGTCATTTGATAACGCAAATCACCTTCTTTACAGGTACCGTGATCAACTGCGGCATCTTCCCAAAAAGCGCGAATTTCATAAACTACAGGTAACTCTGCTTTTTTACCTGCTCTTAAAGCTGCCATGCCATTAAGTGCGGGTGAATGAGCGTGAATAATATCGGGCTGTTCGCGCTCAATAACCTCGAGAATGCGCTTTTCCAAGGGCGCAATAATTGACCATTGATTCAACACTGGTAACTTGCTCAATATACCGTTGGCAGATCCACTTCGATAAAACAATAAATCATCGATTTGCTCAACCAAAGCCTCTGTATTGCCGTGTTTCGGGCTAGTTACATGACAGGTTTCTATGCCCAGTTGATGCTGCATTTTCAATATCGCACGAGTTCTAAAAGTATAGCCACTATGCAGTGGTATTGAATGGTCGAGCACATGTAACACTTTCATCACTAGGCTGCCTTGCTTTGACGTAAAAACGACTCAAACATCATGAGCGTCCACAGCGAAGCACTATTGTCACGAACACCTTTAACATGCTGATCAATTAATGTTTTAAGCTGTGTTGAAGAAAAATAACCCGACTGCCCCATCGCTTCACTTAACAAATTATCATAGAGGCGATCTTTGAGTGGCCCGCGGAACCAATTGGCAAGTGGCACAGAAAATCCCATTTTCTTGCGATACAGTACATCATGAGGCAAATGTGGTTCCATCTGCTTTTTCAGCGTATGTTTACCAACCCCTGCTACCAAGTTTAAATGCGTTGGCGCGTTAAAACCCCATTCAACAAATTTGTGATCGAGAAATGGCACGCGAACTTCCAATGAGTGCGCCATGCTGGCACGGTCTACCTTGGTGAGAATATCGCCAACAAGGTAAGTTTTCATATCCAGATATTGCGCTTGTTTAATGGGATCTAAGCCAGTGATTTTGTCGCGGTACTGATCAAAAACAGCCACAGAAGAATAGCTGCCTAACCTGTGTTTATATTCTTGTGAAAACAGCTTCATGCGCTCATCTTGGCGAAGAATTGACATTGAGTTGTGATAGCCCTGCACCGTATCAAGTGCCATAGATTGAAACGTCGTTTTCCCCCTTAATACACGTGGCGCCCAATCCATTTTCGGATATAAAGCCCCTAACGGGCCAAAAATCGGCTTGCGCATCGATAGCGGTAACATCGCCCGCACTTTTTCTTCATGCCCATGAAGTCGATAACGTCCGTAACCGGCAAATAACTCATCTGCGCCATCACCCGAAAGGGCTACGGTGACATGCTTGCGTGCTAATTCACAGACCCGATAAGTTGGCATTGCTGAACTGTCGGCATAAGGTTCGTCGTATAAAAACGCCAATTTATCAATCAAATCAAAATCATTTTGATCAACCATCTCGATATGATGTTTCGCGTTATAGCGCTGAGCGACCTGCTTTGCAAAGTCAGTTTCATTAAATTCCGCGATATCAAAACCAATAGAGCAAGCATTAACGGGGTCTTCTTGTAGTTGAGACATCAGCGCCACAACAGCACTCGAGTCAACACCACCAGATAAAAATGACCCTAAAGGCACATCGGCAACCATCCGAATGTCGACAGCTTCTTTCAATCGCTCAACTAACTGCTCGCTAATTTCTTGCTCTGAGAGCTCAGCATTGGGGTTAACCGGAATATCCCAGTATTCTTGTTGTTCGGGCAATTGGGTTTGACCGCGAACAATGGTAAAACAATGACCTGGCCTAAGTTTATAGGCGTTTTGATAGATGGTATGCGGCTCTGGCACGTAACCAAAGGTAAAGTAATCTTCGACTGTAGTATCACGCAAAGTGCGATCAAAACGCGGGTGATGAGTGAGGACTTTAAGCTCAGAACCAAAAACAAAGTGGCCATTATCTAACAGCGAAAAATATAACGGCTTAATACCTAATCTGTCGCGAGCAATAAATAAAGATTGCTTTTGCCTGTCCCACACTGCAAATGCGAACATACCGCGTAGATGATGAACACAATCTTCGCCCCACTCCAAATAAGCATTTAGAATGGTCTCGGTATCACCATCAGTATTAAATTGGTAGCCTTTCGCCTTGAGTTCAGTGTGCAGGGCTTTGAAGTTATAAATTTCACCATTAAACACAATCACAGCCTGCCCACACGCACTTGTCATTGGTTGTGGACTGCCTTCCAAGTCGATAATCGATAAGCGACGGTGGGCTAATGCTAGCCCTGGTTCAAAATAATAATCGCCAGCATCTGGACCACGGTGGATCTGTTTATCATTCATCGAGGAGATAAGATCTGCATCTATTGCTTGTTGCTCGGTTACATGAAAAATTCCAGCTATGCCGCACATGTCTTACCCCTTCCTGAGACTTTTTGTTGGTATAACGAAGTGTAAAGGTCATGATATTTAGCGACCATAGACTCAATACTAAAGTGTTTAACGCAATGCTCTCTGACCTTGATGCCATCTTTTTCCAAGCGTTCTTGATTTATCAGATATTGAGCCATTGAATTGGATAATGCGGTTACATCGTTGACTTCAACAAGATGAGAACTGTGATGTTCTGCCATGATTAAATCTGGGTTGCCGCCAACATTGGTGGCAATCACCGGTAGACCTGATGCCATCGCCTCTAATATCGTATTAGAGATTCCTTCAGCGAGTGACGGCAGCACAAATACATCCATTGCGGCCATTGTTTGAGGAATATCGTCACGGTGGCCAGCAAAGCAAATATCCTCATAATATTCTGACTGTTGAGCCGCTGCTATTAAGGAATCTTTCAACACTCCATCACCTACAATCAATAGCTTTGCTAGTTGAGCATTTGGAATACCACTTTGCTTAAGTTTTATAAACGCATCTAACAGTTGTTGATGATTTTTAACTCTTACTTGCCTACCAACTGTTCCAAACACAAAGTTACGAGTTGGGGGAGTGGAAAAACCAAAGTCACCCCCTTTCGTATCTTGAGAAAACTTCTCAACATCAACTCCATTGCAAATATGCGTAAGCTTATTTACCGGAACATCTATCTGATGCGCTAAATACGCTAGGCTTTCTTTTGACAAAGCGACATAACGGTGTACGAATGGCTTAAAAAGTTTCTTGATAAGCTGATTCTTCTTATTGCCCCCATTTAGGTCGTTAACATCCCAGCCATGCTCACCATGGATACGAACACTGACACCGGCAAGCCAAGCTGCTACCTGCGCTTCCAAAGGGTTTAGATTTCTTGAGTGGCAAATATCAGGTTTTATCTTTTTTAATAATCGCCAACACGCGATCAGCCATGCGATGCCCTTACCAGGCCTTTTATGTAGGTCATAGACCCTAACATTACTCGTTTTTATACGACTAAAAAATTTAGGGTCGTGCTTTGAAATACAAATAATCGAGTGACGATAATCTTGTTCAGGCAAATGATTGATTAGATTTACGACACCATTCTCTAAGCCGCCCGTAGCAAAAGAATAGACAATATGTGCGATATGAATTTGAGGCTGGCTCATCAATTAATTACCCACTTGATTGAGTGTAATTTGATTCATCATGGAATCAGCACTTTTAAGCAAACTAGCCACAATATCTTGCTGCTCCGTAGCCTGAGTAGATGCTGCGACAAAGCTAGCAAAATTTGCTTGACCGGTAAGCAATGCCAATGCTTGATACAACTTGGCAAATGCTGGGCTTACCACTTTCCTATCACCTATTTGATACCAATATAACAGCGCCCTTTCTCGACCTTGAACATCTCTTAACAGCAGATATCGGTATACTTTTCCATTTTCATTTTTTGTGATTCGATCGATCACCGTCCAGCGATCAGGGTCATAGAGCTTATTTGAAAAACTCACTAACTCGCCTTCACTTTGTTTAATTCCGTAGCGAGCAAAAAACAACTCTATACCATTGCTTTCACGCTGAAAATTAGACTGCATCGGTTGCGTAAAACTAACCCCCCAATTCGAGTCAGGCATTTGAACAACTGTATCTGCACTCTCGGGTAACTCAAGTACATCAATATTATGTTCAACCAACCAGGTTGCCATCATCAGCAAACACGCAGAGGCACTTGCCCAAAGTTTGTTAAACTGCCCTTTAGATTTCGTCGATTCACCATCGCTATAAAGCTCCGTCTTGGGCTCAGGATCGGCAAACTTTCCACCCACCCAAAACATCAGCATGATGACAAAACCAAAGAATATCCAACCATAAACTAAATGATCAGCACCAGTTGCATACTTCATGTCTGAGTAGTGGGCGATAATTACAATCAAGTATGCACGCACGCCATTGGCTAAAATTGGCAGTAAGAAAGCGAAAACAATAAACAGTAGCTGTTTTTTGAAAGAACGATAAGTTAAGTGAGCGTATAAGGTGCCAACCGCCATAGAAGCAATGAGGTAACGAATACCAGAACAAGCCACAGCCACTTCGAACATGCCCGTTGGAATCTGGATATACCAGCCATCTCGAAATACGGGTATGCCGTGTACCTTAAGCAAGAAAACTGTTATCCACGCCGTAATATCTTGTAGGCTAGGAATTAAGTTTTCCCCCATAGGCACAGCAAAGAGTAAATAAGCCAGTGGAAACTTGTATCGCCATGCCAGCTGATTACCTATTAACATCCAAACTAGAAATATGAGCGCGGTCACGGCAGCAAGCTGACTCAACACATTGATGTCAGCTGCATATGCAAAGAGCCAAACAAAACTACTGGCAGCTAAAAGTGGCAAAGGTAACCAAGTTGACTGGACTTTAGCGGATTGTAAATAAGCACGATCGCGATGCAACAACCAGATCACTATCGGTAAAATAAAATAACCATGCGCAAATGTGTCAGAACGACGCCAAATTGCTTCCATGCCAGTAATACCATCCCAAAATACCAGCATCCAAGCTGCCATCAGGACAGCAAACATCAAGATAAACAGTCGACTGTTGATCGCCATCATTGGCTTGTAACCTCTAAAGATTCTATTTGATAAAGCTTAGCAAGCGGCGCTAGGGTTGCCTGCCAAGTAAAATGTTCTTTTATCCATGCTCGATTTTCAGTGACAAGCTCGGTAGTTGCTGAAACTTGTGCTGCGTTAACCAACTCGATTACCGCGATCGCAAAGGCTTCCGGTTCATCATGCACCTGACAATATTGATGATGCGGAGCATTGATCCCCTCCATTGCCATTGAAGTACACACTACCGGTTTATCCAATGACATGGCTTCAAGCACCTTGTTTTGAATACCACGAGCAATGCGCAGCGGTGCGACAATGCACGCAGCCTGAGCCATGTAAGGACGTATATCCTCAACCCGACCAGTGACAATAACATCTGGCTGTGTTGCTAATGATTTAATCTGATTGGTTGGATTACCGCCAGCAATCACAAAACTCAGCGACGGGATATTTTTTTTAACAATCGGCCACACGTTTTCTGCAAACCAAAGCACGGCATCAACATTTGCCCAGTAATCCATAGCGCCCGTAAAACTGATAAAAGAGCCATCAGGCACTTTATTTTCCGTCGCAAGTGAAGCATTTGGATTAAAAAATCCAATATCGACACCATTTAATATGCCTTGTACCTTTGCCTGTGCAGTGACTTGCTGGCGTGCTCTAAATAACTTTGCTTCATCAGGCGAAACAAAGAGCGAGGCATCAAATTGCTGGCAAACTTTGTCTTCGTATCGCGCCAGTGTTTTAAACTCGCGCTGGAATATGAATTTTGATAGCCCTGACTTATTTTCTGCATACTGGCGCCATTTATCAGAGTCGACATCGACAAAGTCTATCACCCGTTGGCATTGATTAAATTGCGGTGTTTCGCAGTATTGTGCCATTGACGATGAATAGACAAATACTTTTTCGATAGCATGTCTATCAGCGACCTCTTGACACCACCTCGCCATTTCTCGGTCATAGTAGTATGGCAAGGTTATTGGTTTACCAGTAAGAAAAGCCGTCATGCCTTTAAGCTTAGCGACGAGTTTGTTCTGAGTGCGGTAAAACAGCTGATGACAGTGCTTATTAAGTTCATCAACGTACTGCTCATCGTAAGGGTCATCAATAAAGCAGCCGAGGTAAACGTCATAATGCTTGTTCAACATTTGTAAAATATTAAACGAGCGAATTTTATCCCCTTTATTTGGTGGGAATGGAATGCGGTGGCACAAAAATAGTAGCGGCGGCTTGTTCATAAACGCTATCCCAAATATTTAGACAATAATGGGCCAAGCCACTGGCTAACAGCTAGTGGCAGTTTTTGCCACAGACGAATGAATAACTGGTATTTAGGATTATTGGGGCTCAAGTTAGGCAGCTCTTTGGCTTTTACTAAGTAATAGTAATAATGCAAAGGCTCAGGAGTCATTCCCCAGTTTTTCTTGTACTTATAAGGTCCACTGTCGTTTTTACTGCGACCAAAATCAAAATAATTGCAGCCCTTTGCTCGCGCATGACATAACACTTGATAGTACATAAAGTCTGCACTTTTAAGGGCTCTAGCAGCGTCATTCCCACCACCGTAATATGGTAACACTTGCTGTTGATAGTAAAAGTTCATCACCGCACTGGATGCTTGGCCGCTGCTATCTCGAACTATCGAAATATCAATATCTTGGCCGAAATGCTCTAGCAAGGCAGCGAAATATTTTTTCGTAAATATGGGGGTGCCCAAGTTGCGGTAACTCGTCGATAATAAGTGATAGAAGTTATCGACATCTTCGCCATGTTCAATAGCTAGTTCGTTGTTAAGTGAGTGACGAATAACCGCTCTTTGCTTCTTTTTGACCCCCGCCAAAATAGCTTCATCTGAAGCTGCTATTTCACAGCCAAAAGTGCTATGCACTTGTTTAAGAAGAAAGTTGTTTTGTTGAGCGTGGCGATAACGCAGTTCTAAATAATCTACTGCCAATTGTTCAGCTAACTTGCACGCTTTTTGCTCCAGTGCTTGCTGCACTTCATAGCTGTCTGCTAACACGCCACCATAGACACAAAAAGGTGTAGACACCAATGCATGACCAAAAAGCTGACTTTTCACCTGGACTAAGGGGAGCACACCAGCAATTTTTTCACCATGCCAAGCTATCAAGTAATAGCAGCGATGACCAAACACTGATGAAATGACTTTCTGCCAATTGCTTAAATGGAAAAATGACCCTTGAGTATGGCTATGTACATAGCTATTCCACAATTCATGCTCGGACGTTAGCTCAGTCACAATGAAGTGTTCTGCCGCTAATGATTCTGTTTGTACCGCGTTATTATTCACATCCATGATCCCCATGCGATTACCCCTCTAAATAAACGGCCCGCATTGTTGACCATTGATAATCATTGAGCAGTTTAACTATCTTGCCTTCCATTCTTGACAAGTTGATGTAATGACGAACTTTCGAGCGCCACGAAGCCCCTTCTATACGAGGTTGCTCAGGATCGATCTCCCATGGATGAAAATAAAAGCTATAAGGCGCTGATTCTTGTGATAAATACTTGTCAATTCTGCGTTTAGAAAAGGAGTATGGGTAAAGCCTAAAATAGCCGCCACCACCAATACCGATATTACTGCCATTTTTACGTATTGTAGGTACCGGAATCTCGACTATGCCCTCATCACGTCTGAATTTAAATCTCGGCCAATGAGGAACGCCATAAAGGTCATGCTCAATAGGGTAAGTGCTCGAGCTGTATTCAAAACCAAGCTCAGCTAAAACATCATACGCCCAGACATTTTGCTCACCAATTGAAAAGCTAGGAGCGCGGTATCCCAAGATTTGTTCACCGCTCGCTTGTTCTAATAAGTCTTTGCTTTTTGCGACATCTTGCTTGAATTGCTCACGCGTCATCATAATAGCGCGCTGATGGTCATAACCATGACTGGCAAGTTCATGACCTTGCGCAACAATATCTTTAATCAATTGTGGACACTGCTCAGCAACCCAACCTAAGGTAAAAAAAGTCGCTCTTGCGTTGTATTGATCAAACAGTTCTAGCAAACGATAGGTGTTTTGTTCCACTCTAAGTGGTAACTTCTGCCAGTCTTGCCGAGAGATATTTTGCTCAAACGCAGACACGTGAAAGTAGTCTTCCACATCAACTGTCATGGCTTGGTGAGTACGTTTAGTCATCTGACCTTACCTACCCTTGCCAAAGACAACAATTTCGACCGTGCGGATCAGAATCAACAAATCTAAAAAGAAACTGCGATGCTTGATGTAATACAGGTCGTATTTAAGTTTTTCCAATGCATCAGCTTCAGTTGCACCGTATGGATATTTTAATTGTGCCCAGCCAGCCAAGCCAGGCTTAACATTGTGTCGCTCATTGTAATATGGAATTGATTTAACCAGGCTTTGTACAAACTCTGGACGCTCTGGTCGCGGCCCAACAAAGCCCATATCACCACGCATAACATTATAAATTTGCGGTAGTTCATCAATGCGATATTTGCGAATAAAATTACCGATGCGCGTTGTTCTATCGTCATTTTTTGACGCCCATTGCGCGCCATCTTTTTCCGCGTCGACGCGCATGCTTCTAAACTTGATGATATAGAATGGATGACCATCTACACCTACACGTTCTTGACGATAAAATATCGGTGCGGAAAATCCATCATCTAGTTTAATAATGATGGCCGTAATCAACATCACTGGCCATGTAATCAATAACAGTACAAAGGCGATTGCAGCGTTAAAGAGCCAGTCCAAAGTGTTGCGTAAATAATTCGTCGAGGTAAAGCCGTTAGAATAAATCACCCAGCTCGGGTAGATTAAATTAACCGCGATTTGCCCTGTTTCTCGCTCGATAAAATCCAGAATTTCAGTAACTTCGATACCACGAATTTTGCATGCAAAGAGTTCATCAACTGGCAGGTTGTTGCGCCTTTCATCACTGGCGACAACAATCTCATCAATTTCGTTGTCAAGCGCATAGCTAACTAGCGAACTATCGAGGCGAATCTTAGTTTCTCGCTCAATACCATCTGGGCTATCACCTTCCATTTGCACATAGGCATGTACTTTAAACGACTGCCTATCAACATCACGGCGCATACGCTTTTCAATAATAGAAGCCCTTTGACCAGCACCAATAACTAACACCTTTCTTTTGTTGAAACCAAAGAAATCTAAGCGATGAGCGCCATAGCGCAACGCAAGTACCAACAATAGACCGATTAATGAGGACAGTGCCAGTAATTCAATGGGTAAAGCAAAGTCACCGTATAGAGGGTTGATCAGGGTGACGATTGAAAATGCAATTGCGATAGCTAGCAGTATGCGACGAAATAAGCCTCTAAAGTTCTCTCTCAGCTTAGAGTTATATAAGCCAAGTGCTAAGCAAGTTAACTGAGAGGTTAGTGCAAAAACCAAGGCGTATATGAACAATACATTGTTCGGCGGTAAAGCAAATTCTGCGATGGTAAGCCATTGATCGACAGATATCGCCACCAATAAGCTAGACATAAAAACAAGTAGCTCCAGCAGAACAAACGACTTGCTACTTATGGATAAGTCTCGAAATGCAATGACTGGCATATTAGTTATACTATTCCTTTGAGTACGCTTAAAAAACAGAAAAACACTTATTTTGGCGCGTTGATAACTCTAGCAGAGTTAACTATGCATTTACACACTTTAAATAGCGTAACCCATTTGTTAAAAAGTGTGCACACAATAAAAAAATGCAATACAATCATTTTGCAATATCACTAGAATGTCGGGTATTAAGGTACTAACCATGGAAAAACGTATTATCCACACTATAAAAACCATTGCGGCACTGTTTTTCGTAAACTTGCTTGTGGCTTGTAGCTCTGTAGACCAACTACCTCAAGCAACACTGCACCCTTCAAAAACAACCGATATTGACTCTTATCGCTATCTTATTGGTGCTGGTGACTCAGTCAATATTTTTGTTTACGGCAATCCTGAAGTCTCGGGCAGTTTCATTGTTCGACCTGACGGTATGATTACTACATCACTCGTTGAGGATATTCCGGTATCAGGCAGAACGCCTACTGAATTAGCTCGAGATATAGAAGAAGTGCTGAGCACTTACCTAAGAGATCCAATCGTTACCGTCACCGTTGGTGGCTTTGTTGGCCCATTTAGCGAACAAATTCGCGTTATCGGTGAAGCCGCACAGCCACTTGCAATAAATTACAAAAAGAACATGACACTGCTCGATGTCATGATCACTGTTGGTGGTTTAACAGAATTTGCCGATGGTAATGATGCAGTATTGGTAAGAATCGAAAACGGTGTACAGAAGCAGTATCCTCTAGCAATCGATGACCTTATCAAAAGTGGTGATATCACTGCCAATGTTGATATGCTGCCTGGAGACATCATTATCGTGCCAGAAACATGGTTTTAATCAATAAGACAAGAGCCTGTTAGTAAGAGGTCAGGAATGCAAGAATTACTTGAACAGATAGTCGACTATCTGAAAGGTATTTGGATTAAGCGACGATATATCATTATCGCAACTTGGGCGATATGTCCTATCGGCTGGTATTTTATCGCCCAAATGCCAAATGTATATCAGTCTTCTGCGCGTGTTTATGTCGATACACAGTCGTTACTTCGCCCTCTACTTCGCGGATTGACCGTAGAAACTAATCCAGATACCCAAATCCGCTTAATGGTTAGAACCTTACTCAGCCGGCCAAATCTAGAACGTATTTCTCGTATGACAGACTTGGACGTGCAGGCCAATACAACCGAAGAGTACGATAAAATCATTGAAGATTTAAAAAAAGACCTAAGGATATCCAGCGCGGGCCGCGAAAATATCTATACATTGTCTATCGAAGACAAAAATGCAGAAGTTGCGAAAAATATAGTTCAGGCAGCACTTACCGTCTTTATTGAAAATACTTTGGGTGAGACGCGCAGTGATTCAGACGAAGCACAAAAGTTCTTAAATACTCAAATTAGAGATTATGAAAATCGTTTAGTTGCGGCTGAAACACGTTTAACAAGCTTTAAACAGAAGTACGGCGATGTATTGCTAAACAATAGTGGCGGTTTTTACGCGACGCTTAACTCCGAGCAAAAGCAATTAGAGCAAGCCCAACTTCAATTAGAAGAAGCCAAAACTCGATTAGCTTCCGCTAAAGCACAACTTGCCGGTGAGGAGCCAGTATTCGGTTTATTCACGAGTCGGGTTAAAAGCAATAATAGCGTCGCTACCACTTATGATTCTCGTATCGAACAGCTTGAACGCAGTATGGATGAGAAATTACTTCGCTTTACTGAAAAGCATCCAGAAGTTCAAGAATTACAGCGTCGATTAGATGAACTCAACCGCCTTCGAACTGAAGAAATAGAAGCTTATTACTCATCTATTAAAACTTCTGAAGAAGAGACTAACAAAGCTGTTACAAGCGTTGATAAAAACCCAGTTTATCAAGAGCTAAAAATACAAGCTAACCAATATGAAAATGAGGTCGCTTCACTGACAGTGCGCGTAGAAAATTTTAAAAGGCGCGTAACTGAAATAGGAAACAAAATACACTCTCTGCCGGAGATAGAAGCAGAGCTTACCGCACTAAACCGCGGCTATAACATCACAAAAAATAAATACGAAGAGTTATTAGCACGTAAAGAAACCGCTCAACTGGCACAACAGGCAGACGAGACAACTGATAAAATTCAATTCCGAGTTATTGACCCGCCGAGAGCGGCTTTACAGCCTTCTGGTCCGCCAAGATTAGTTTACTTTATCGGAGTGACAATCCTCGGGGTTGGTGCTGGACTTGGAATGTCGTTATTAATGAGTCAAATTAGCCCAGTCATTACTTCCACTCAACAATTATCGAGAGTTACAGGTATCCCAGTATTTGGTACTGTTTCTGCGAATGAGACTTTAGGGCTGCATCAATGGCACCGTAGAAAAACTGTGCTATTTATGATGTCTAATTTAGTGCTGCTTGTTTTGCTTGTTGGCTTTATTAGCTATTTTGCGTTTCCTGATATCGTTCAAGCACCATTAAAAGGGGTACTAGGTTAATGAGTACTATTGAAAAAGCGCTTGCTAAGCGAAAATCAGCACAGATTGTAGAGCAGTCGAGTCAATCTCAGAGCGAAGAAATCGCGACTCCTCCCCCTGTAGAAAATGTACCGCAAGAAAAGCACAGCATTTTTGTCGACAATGACAAACTAACAGAACGTGGTTTCCTGCACAGTGGTGGAGATTCACATCACCAGCAAGAAGAATTTAGGCATATCAAGCGTAAACTGCTCAATAATGCATTTGGCCCTGCCGCCAAAACATTACGTCAAAGCAACTTAATCATGGTTAGCAGCGCGAACCCTAACGAAGGGAAAACCTTTGTTTCCATTAACCTAGCGTTAAGTGTTGCACTCGAACAAGATAAAACCGTTCTACTCATTGATGCTGATGTATTAAGGCCGAGTTTACACCGCGAATTAGAGTTCGAGAATGACACTGGCCTACTAGATTACCTTTGTGGCGATACCGATGATGTCGCTCGCATAATCTATCCAACTAATTTACCTAACTTAAAAATTATGCCGGCAGGCACTGCGCATCATTTAACTAACGAACTGCTAGCCAGTGAGCGTATGGCTAAACTAGCCAACGAATTATCTCAGCGCTATCCTGACCGGGTTGTGATCTTCGATAGTCCGCCATTGCTCGGTGTCACTGAGACACCCGTACTTGCCAGCCTAGTAGGGCAAGCGGTGGTTGTTGCAGAAGAGTCAAAAACTAAAATCGAAGATATTAAGCGAGCGACTATGCAGCTTGATGAAGATCTTGCCGTTGGCTTTGTACTCAATAAAACCATTAAAACCAGCAAGGATGTGTATGGCTATTACGGATATGGCTATGGACGTAAAAGGTAAAATATCAATAGCAATGCTATGCCAGTTGCTACACTTTTCTGTTCAAGCAGCTGATTCAAGCTTTACGCCTACCATCAGTATTGAAGAGGTGTTTTCTGACAATGTCGAACTCAGCTCTTTTGATGAGCAAAACAGCCTTGTTACCAGAGCTATTTTAGGCCTTAACCACTCTATTTCATCGGCTATCATCAATGCCAACATAAATGGCAATTATACTCATCAGTTTTATAGTCATGACAGTGACGCAAATGAAGGCTATGAATCATTAAGCTCTCAAATAAACATTACCCCCTGGCGTAAAGGACCAACAGTTAATTTACAGGCTAATATTGCTAACGTACCACGTAGCACAGGTGGCAATTTTGCGTCAGACCTAATATCCGGTGACACCGTACGAACAACTAATTACGGAGCGGGCCTTAATTATCAAGTTCAAAACAGCGACTTTTTGTTATCTATAGGTGGCCAATATAATGATAGCCGATCAGGTGACAACGTAGGTGAAAGCTATGGCTACACCAACAGTTTTAGCTTCCAAAATGGTATTGGCCAAAAACATGTATTTTGGGATATCTCGAGCAGCTACTCAGATCGAAAAAATAGGGGAGAGTCTGCCAGAAGCTATCAAGTTCAAGCAAGATTTGGTGTCATTACATCATGGAAACTCAATCCGTTTATACGCTATTTTGACGAGAATTTTTCTGGCAGTGTGTCAAACAACAGCTTGAATCAGGGTGAGTCATATGGTGCTGGTTTTCGTTGGCAGCCCGTCAACCTAATGATAATAGACTTGTCATATAATGCAGCGGAAGACGAAGAATTAAGCGATGATTACGTCGCATTTGAGTTTAACTGGCAGCCAACTACTCGCACCCAAATATCTGCTAGTTATAACCAACGATTTTTTGGTGATTCATATGGGTTAAACGTTAATCACAGAAACAAAAGACTTACCAACACCATTAGCTACAACGAACAAATTCAAGCGTTTCAAAGGGATAACTTTGAGGTTTTCACTGAATCTGTTTTGTTCTGCCCACTCAATCAACCAATTGATATCGATAGCTGCTTATCAAACTTAGACAACGAAACGCAGCCAGAACTATTTTTTGAACTACCTATTTTCGATATTAGACCCGTTGAGGATAATCAATTTTCTTTGAACAAACGTCTTGCATGGAATTCAACACTCTCATTATCGCGAACAACTTTTTCCCTCACGATTTCCAGCAATGAACGGGAAGATCTTAATACTGGCAATACCCAAGACGACGTATCCTTTGGCTTAAGCACAAGTAGGCAGTTAAACGCAAGAAGTCAGCTAACAGCAGCTTATCAATTTTCTCGAAATGACTTTTTTACTCGAAATGTCGACATTGATACCGAGCGACGCGACTATTACCGCACTTATACGATTGGCTATTCACGAACTCTTGGTAAATCTGTTTCTGTAAACTTTGATCTCAGACATCTTGCGCGAACATCTAATACCAATACTCGAGACTACGACGAAAACCGCGCAACGCTCTCGATAACAAAAGATTTTTAATTATGTACGAAAGTTATTACGGCTTCACTGAGCGTCCGTTTCAGCTCAGTCCAGATCCTCGTTTTTTCTTCGCCTCGAAACATCACCAACGAGCATTATCTTATTTACAATATGGCTTAGATCAAAAAGAAGGCTTCATTGTGATCACTGGGCCGATTGGCACCGGGAAAACCACCATTGCGCGAAACTTAATGAGCAATTTGCCGGAAGCCAACATCGTTGCAGCCCAGTTAGTGACCACCAAGCTTAACCCTGAAGAGTTGTTAGAGCTTGTGATTGCCGAGTTTCGTATTAACTATCAAGGGGATAGCAAAGCTGAGATGCTCAAAGCAATTGAGCAATTTTTAGTTACCTTACATGAGCAAGGCAAACGCGCATTGCTGTTAGTTGATGAAGCGCAAAATCTACCCGCAGAAACGGTTGAAGAATTGCGGATGCTTTCAAACTTTCAGCTGGATAACCAGCCTCTTATTCAAAGCTTCTTACTGGGCCAAGAAGAGCTTAAAGGTATTATCCAAGCGCCCAATATGGAGCAGTTTCGCCAGCGAATTATTGCATCTGCTCACTTACGTCCGCTCACCGTGGAAGAAGTTGAAAACTATATTAAACATCGGCTTCAATTAGCAGGCTGCGACAAAGAGGAGCTATTCTCTGAACAAACTTACGCCCTAATTCACGAAAAAACCTTGGGTGTGCCACGGAAAATCAATATCTTTGTTGACCGTATACTACTATTTGGTTTTTTAGAAGAATTACCAAGCATAGACGTCGACGCGATTAACGCCGTCGCAGAAGAAATGGGCGCTGAATTAACTGGCTCGTTAAGTCTTGAACAAAGTGAAGCGGCGCCACAAACGAGCAAAGAGCAACTTATTGTCAATTCCTCAGAAAATGTCGAAAACATTAAAGATGTACTGCGCGAAATAGAAGATATTTTAGAAACATCGATAAAGCAAAAAGTAAAAATGGCCCGTTACGTTGATAAGTTACTCAAGCAAAAGAATCGTCAACTTGCTGAAGCCTCTGTTACCACCAATATTGACGAAACTAAATCAGACTAAACGACACTAGTTGCAACATTTACAGGTGCGACAACGCCTAGCATTAATGCTAAAATCAGCGGTCTGATAAATCTGAGCGATATCACATGTTAGCATTACGTTCACTTTTTTACTTTTTACTGTCACTGCCTGTCAGGTTATTGGTTCGCTGTAAAATCGTACCAGACAGCCTACCTGAACTTACCAAAAAGAATGACAAACAGCCGATTTTCTATATTGTTCGACACCAATCGGCCAGTGATTTACTCGCGCTGCAAAAAGCATGTAAGCGCATGGGTTTACCTGATCCATTAAGCCAAGTTACCATCAAAGGGCAAACTTTCGATCGCACCTTATGCTTGGAAAAGCCAACCGCCCTGCTATTTGGCAAAAAGCATCGCAAAACAAAAGCACTTATCCAAGGTATCAGGCTACTAAAACTTCATGCCGAAGACAGCGACCTTAACGCACAACTAATACCAGCAAACCTTGTTTGGGGGCGTCGTCCAACATTAGAGAAAAACAATGCCAATGTCGGCACTCTGCTCGCAGATCAAGAGTCTCCAACTCCACTGCGCAAGTTTTTTATCGTCCTTTTTCTAGGCCGTCATACACTAGTGCGCTTTAGCGAAGCATTGTCACTCCGTGCAATGGCTGACGATCATGGTACGGACAAATCAACTGCTCACAAGCTATTACGCGTTGCTCGTTTCCATTTTCATCGCCAAACTATTGCAGCAACTGGCCCACGCCTAATGCATCGCGATCAAATGTTTACTGCTTTGCTTGCAAACCCTGCGGTAAAACGTGTGATTGCTGACGAGGCAGCCAGTAAAAAAATCTCTGAACAAAAAGCCAAACAAAACGCGCTTAAAATGATGGATGAGATCGCTGGCGATTACCGTGACTCAATGATTCGCTTTGGCGATCGCATTTTAACTTGGCTTTGGAATCGTCTATATCAAGGCATCGAAGTAAACAATGCCAGTAAGCTGAGAGAAGTCGCTCAAGACGGACATGAAATTATCTACGTACCATGTCATCGCAGCCACATGGATTACTTATTACTGACTTATGTAATTTTCCATGAAGGACTAGTCACGCCCCGTATCGCTGCTGGTATTAACTTGAACTTTTGGCCAGCTGGCCCGATTTTCAGAAAAGCAGGCGCGTTTTTCATCCGCCGCAGTTTTCGTGGTAACCGTATGTACTCAACGATTTTCCGTGAGTATCTGGGCTTGTTATTCGAGCGAGGTTACGCAGTAAAATACTATACCGAAGGTGGCCGCAGCCGCACTGGTCGTTTACTTCAGCCTAAAACTGGCATGCTAGCGATGACCATTCAAAGTTTGTTACGCGGCATTGACCGACCACTGACCTTAGTGCCTGTTTACATAGGTTATGAACATGTCATGGAAGTTGGCTCATACCACAAAGAACTCAGCGGCAGTAAAAAGCAAAAGGAATCCATTGGTGGTGTCATTAAAGCCATCAAGAGTCTTCGTAACTACGGTAAAGGTTATGTGAATTTTGGCGAGCCGATTAACATTAATCAGTTCCTAAATAAGCATGTCGATGACTGGCGAGATGCGATCGACCCAATCGACCCGCAAAAGCCCAGTTGGCTAACCCCAACCGTGAATACGCTTGCCAACGATGTAATGGTTTCTGTTAACAAGAGTGTCGCGCTCAATTCAGTATCACTAACAGCACTTATACTGCTGGCGACTGAAAACAAAGCTATGGCTGAGAGCGAGCTTGCACAACAACTTAAATTCTTTATTGATATGCAGAAGCTAGCCCCCTATAGCGAGTCAATGACACTGCCAGAAGATGATGCAGAAACATTGATTAGTCATATTAAATCGCTAGCTAAAGTTACTATTGAGCGAGATAACTTAGGGACTATTTTATCTTTGAATAGTACTGCTGCATTAGAGATGCGTTACTACCGCAACAACATCTTGCACGCCTATGTTGTTCCGTCACTCGTCTGTCGAATCTTAGAGCGCAACGCGAAAACCAGTCACCAAGAAATGCTCGAACAGGTCAGTCAGCTATTTGCTTTGATTAAAGCTGAACTGTTTTTATGGCAAAGCCAAGATGAGGTTCATACTCAAACTGAGCAGGTCTTGAAAGCACTTGCCGAGCAAAACATGATCAAACAAACCAAAGCTGGTTTTTGGTCAGTGATTGACGACACGACAGTAAAAACTAAGTTGAGAGTGATGGGCGAGTGTATTGATGAAACCTTACAGCGCCTCGCGATTATCGCCAACCTACTGACACAATTAGCGCCAGTCAGTAAAAGTGCGCTGGAAGAACAAGTCATCACGATTGCGAAACGACTGTCGAAGTTAAACAATATTAACGCGCCGGAATTTATCGACAAAAAAGCACAATCCGCACTTATTAGCGTACTGAAAGAGCAAGGATATGCAACCAATAGCGATAACAGCTATTTGAGCGATACCGCCGAGCTAAGACAGCTTAAAGAGTTGATCAATAACTTGGTCGATATTGAAGTACTGCAGAGTATTGCAAGATAGTGCTTAGTCTCTTAAATAAACAAAAAGGCGCCTAAGCGTCTTTTTTGATCTCGTTTGGTAGCTAACCTTTGATCAATAACCCCAGTACTCAATCACCAAGCCAACAAAAACCGCTAAACCAACATAGTGGTTATTTAGAAACGCTTTAAAACAAGGCTCACGCAGTCGGTCTTTGATCAAAATTTGTTGAAAACAAAATAGCCCAGCAACCGCCACTAGTGACAACTGATATGGCCAGCCAAACGCCATCATCTCACCAACGGTTAGCAAAATAGCCAAGACCATTAACTGCAAAAAGCCAATAATTCGAATATCGTAACGACCAAATAAAATAGCAGTTGATTTGACCCCTATTTTTAAGTCATCGTCCCTATCCACCATGGCGTACATGGTATCGTAAGCAACCGTCCACAATAGGTTTGCCGCAAACAAAAGCCAGGCTACGATCGGTACATGCCCCTGAATTTCGGCAAACGCCATTATCATGCCCCAACTAAATGCTGCGCCAAGCACCACTTGCGGTAAATGAGTATAGCGCTTCATAAACGGGTAACTGGTTGCCAAAACCAGCGCCACCACAGCATATTGAATAGTTAGCCAACTGAGGTTAATGGCAAGAGCCATTGCCGCACCAATTAGAAAGCCAAACAGCATAATCGCCTGCTCAGGTGTCATTAAACCCGATACCAAGGGACGCTGCTCGGTACGCTTTACTTTGCCATCTACTTTACGATCGGCAAAATCATTAATGACACAGCCAGCGCTGCGCATAATCACCACGCCCATAGTGAAAATCAGCAGCAAGATACCATCTGGTAAACCGTCTGACGCCACCCACAACGCCCAATAGGTCGGCCACAACAATAAATAAGTACCTATGGGTTTGTCGATGCGAGTGATCTGCTTAATCGCCTGCCAACTTAACGTCGTCATCGCTATGCACTTGCCTCCATTGCTTGATACGCCAACGCTTGAGGAAGGAATACTTCCGCTACTGCTAGCGGTTTATCGTGTAAAAAGAAGATAGAACGACGGCCCCAAAGCTCGTGCTGTGGCGTCAACTCAAGTTGTTCAGCTAGCTGGGCGACACTACTCTGTGATGAAAATTTAGCGACAGAAAACTCACCGCGCTGTAAATGCGGACTATTAAAGATAGCCTGCCCTAAGGGCATATTGCCTAGCCCAGCTAGGCAAGCTTCGTCGCCTGTTAATGTGGAAAGTGGCATCAAGCTACGGGCGAACACTTGTGGTTTACCATCGCATAACAATAACACTTCGCGCACGATAACCGGTTCACCTTCTTTGATATGGCTGCAAGCTTCTTCGGCGCTGCAAAGTTGCTCTGATTGACCCAATACAATCACTTCAAATTGATGACAGTGTGCCTTTAACCTTGCCGTCAAAGAACCACCATCATACAACCAAGATTTAAGCTCTGGCGATAGTGGCAATTGTGGCTCGGTCAGCCAGTTGGCATTTAAGGTCACGGGGAATAGACGTGTATAGTCGAACATAACAAAAGAAATCATTGGCAATGGCGCAATAATAACAGGGCAATAACGATTTACACCAGTTTTGGCGGGAATTTGCCAAACAAAGTGAATAAATTTACTTCAAGAACTACCCTTTTTTTGCCATCAAGTTACAATGATTTACATATATTAAGAACGCCTTGCGATTAAGTTTTAATTACATGAAAAAACTCTTCCTGCTGTTGTTACTCGCTTCTTCCTCGTTAGCAGTTAAAGCATCCGATTACGTTTATTATGGCTTCCAGCCAGATATCGTAACTAACTATGTTGCGGTCAAGAAAAAGCTCGGCTATGTCCGATTAACAGTAGAGTTAATGATTGAAGGAAGTGGAAACCTAGAAGCCGTTGAGCACCATGCCCCACTGCTGCGCGACGCCATTATCAACATTATTGGTCAGCAACCGGAAGAAAAAATAAAGTCAATTAATGGCAGGCAACAAATCCAACGGGAATGTGAAGCTAAGGTAAAAGAGCTACTTACGCAGGAAACTGGCCAGCCTTTGGTTAAAAGATTAATGTTTACCCAGTGGCTCGATAACTAGCAGCTTGCAAACCAAAGGCTCTGCGCATAATAAATTCAAAAAAAGGTAGCTAAACCCTAGCTACCTTTTATATCTACCGAATTGGGCTGTTCAAATCGAACTAAGTATCCCAGCACCTAAAACTAGCTAGCTTGCTTTTTGCTGTTTAGCAATCAACCAAGCCATCGCGCAACCAACAACTAAACCGACTAAGTGTGCTGTGTTTGCCATATTAATCGGTAACACATCAACAAAACCTAACAGCAGCCAGATCAGTAAAAAGCCAACTATCGACTTTGATAAGCCAATACCGCGCTCTGGCATTAACCAGCCAGCAAACCAAGCGAAACCAACCACCGCATAAACAACACCTGATAGGCCACCAAAATTCGGGCCAGAAACAATAAACTGGCCGACATTCGAGGCAATCGCCGATAACAGAAATAAGTTCACAATTTGCCAACGACCAAAAATACGCTCAATCGCGCCGCCTAATTGCCACCACCACAGCGTATTAAAAGCAATATGCAGTAACGAGAAGTGCAGAAATGCTGGGCCAATAAGCCGCCATGGCTCAGTCACTAATCTTTGAGCATCAAGCTGACTGTAAAACGATAAACTGGAAAAAAGGTCTCGCCCTAAGCCTAAATTCGCCAGTATATACACTAGCCAGCAGGCACCAAATACAATCAAAGTGAACGGGCCAGCTTGCGCAAAGAATTGCTGCTTTACACCTGAAAACGCATGGCTAGGCATCGATGTCTGAGCCCCATTATGCTGCTGAGCAGCTTGCTGATATCTAGGGTGATACGGCTGCAGGGCAAACTCATTGAATAGTTGCTTCGCTTGCTCAACTTGATTAGCGGCAACGCATATCCAATGGGCATGATCTTGTTCAACAAGCTTAGCGGGTATTTCTAGGCTTCTGAGATAATCGACAAACAATTGGCCAATAGCTTGTTGATCTACTTTAACAAGCGGTTGCAACGGCAAACTATCCATTATTTTTCAATGTGTTCTGGGTAAAGTTGCTGCCACTGAACAAAACCGCCATCAAGCGAATAGACATCGGTAAAGTCTTGGTTATGTAAAAAATCCGCTGCTGGTTGGCTAGAAATCCCGTGGTAACAACAAACGACTGTGGGTTTATCAAAGTCAGCCTCGCGCATAAAGTCGGCTAGGTTTTCATTGGTTAAATGAATTGCACCAGGAATACGCCCTTGGTTAAACGTGTTCGCATCTCGAATATCAAGTACCACATAGTGATCTTCGCCAAGCTGCTCCGCCAATTGGTTGGCCGATAAATGCGTAAAGTTACTTGCTTGCTGCATATTTAAAACCTCTTAACTCATAAAATAGAGTATCGTCTGGTCGCTATTATACGAATATTCTCAATAAATAACCTTATACCATTTTGCCTATATCTCTGAGCATAAGTCTCTGAGCATAAATATCTGAGCTAAAATAACAGTGCATAAACAAAAAAGGCACGTACTATTACGTGCCGATTCATCCGTTAGCTTTGCTACAGCAGTGCTATGATTGCCAATCCAAAATAACTTTTCCTGAATGGCCAGAGCGCATCACATCAAAACCTTGCTGGAAGTCATCTACTGAATATTGATGTGTAATGATAGGCGTTAGATCTAAGCCAGACTGTATTAGGCTAGCCATTTTGTACCAGGTTTCGAACATCTCACGGCCATAAATACCTTTGATTGTTAACCCTTTAAAAATCACCTTGCTCCAGTCGATTGCCATATCTTGACCAGGAATACCGAGCATGGCAATTTTACCGCCATTATTCATATTTTCGAGCATGTCATGAAATGCCACAGGTACACCAGACATCTCCAAGCCAACGTCAAAGCCTTCTGTCATACCTAACTCAGCCATGACATCGCTCAGCTTTTGCTTTGACACATCAACCGCACGAGTAGCGCCCATTTGTCTTGCTAAATCAAGACGGTACTCATTAATATCCGTGATCACCACATGACGCGCGCCAACATGTTTTGCCACTGCAGCGGCCATAATGCCAATTGGCCCTGCTCCTGTGATCAGCACATCTTCTCCGACGAGATCGAAAGACAATGCTGTATGCACTGCATTACCAAACGGATCAAAAATAGCAGCTAGTTCATCAGATATTTCATCCGGCAATTTAAATGCATTGTAAGCGGGGATCACTAGGTACTCTGCGAAGCAACCAGTGCGATCAACACCAACGCCGACGGTATTGCGACACAAGTGCGTACGACCGCCACGACAATTGCGGCAGTGACCACAAGTAATATGACCTTCCCCAGACACTCTGTCGCCAATAGCAAAGCCTTTAACTTCTTGACCTATGCCGACAACTTCTCCGGCGTATTCATGCCCTACAACCATAGGAACCGGAATAGTTTTTTGTGACCACTCATCCCAGTTGTAAATATGAATGTCGGTGCCGCAAATGGCTGTTTTCTTAATCTTAATTAATAAATCATTGTGACCTAACTCAGGCATTGGCGAGTCGGTCATCCAAATGCCTTCTTTGGCATGTAACTTAGCTAAAGATTTCATCTGTTTTCCTCACTAGCTCGCAGAGATCACACCTAGCTCTTGCCCAATGCGCGTAAAGGCTGCAATCGCCTTATCTAATTGTGCACGAGTGTGTGCTGCTGATATTTGCGTGCGAATTCGCGCTTGCCCTTTCGGAACGACTGGGAACGAGAAGCCAATCACGTAAATACCTTCGGCCAACAACTTATCTGCCATTTTACTGGCTAATGCTGCATCCCCAATCATCACAGGCACAATCGCGTGATCAGCGCCTGCACAGGTAAAGCCGGCAGCTTCCATTTGCGTACGGAAGTAGCTTTGGTTTTCACGCAAGGTTTTACGTAAATCATCGCCGTCTGCCAATAAATCCAGCACGCGAATTGACGCAGAAACAATGGCTGGTGCTAATGAGTTTGAAAATAAATAAGGGCGCGAGCGCTGGCGTAGCCATTCAACAATTTCTTTTCGACCCGAAGTGTAACCACCGGAAGCACCGCCCATCGCTTTGCCTAAGGTGCCAGTAATAATATCGACACGGCCCATTACATCGCAAAACTCATGGCTGCCTCGACCTTTGTCACCAACAAAACCAACGGCATGTGAATCATCTACCATCACTAAGGCGTTGTATTTATCAGCTAAATCACAAACGGCCTTCAGGTTGGCAATGACACCATCCATTGAGAACACACCATCGGTCGCAATCAGTTTGAAACGAGCGCCAGCTTCATCGGCTTCTTGCAATTTTGCTTCTAGCTCTGCCATATCGTTATTGGCATAACGAAAACGCTTTGCTTTACACAAACGTACGCCGTCGATAATTGAGGCATGATTTAACGCATCAGAAATAATCGCGTCTTCAGGCCCCAATAGGGTTTCAAATAGACCAGCATTAGCATCGAAACAAGAAGAATACAAAATGGTATCTTCCATGCCTAAGAAGTCACTTAACTTTTGCTCAAGCGTTTTGTGAATATCTTGTGTGCCACAGATAAAACGCACAGACGCCATACCAAAACCATGATCATCTAAGCCCAATTTTGCCGCGTCAATTAACGCCAGGTGATTTGCCAAGCCTAAATAATTATTAGCACAGAAATTAATAACTTCTTCGCCACTCGTAACCGCAATTTCAGCTTGTTGTGCTGTTGTAATAATGCGTTCAGCTTTATACAAGCCGTCGGCTTTAACTTGATCTATTTGCTCTTGCAGATGCGCATAAAAGTTCGATGACATAAGTGCCTCTAATTATTTTTGTCGTAAAATACCGTGCGTTTCCAACCGAATCTAATGGGTGTATCAATTTGGCCAGTAATAGCTAAGCATTAGCCTAGCAGCTTGATTTTTCAAGCCGCGTTTTAATGTCGGCGTATTCTACGGATTTACTGGCGCAGGTATAGTCCGATCAGTGAAATAAACTGAGGCTAAACCAAGCCAAGGTGACAACTTTTATTGGCAGGGAAAAATCAAAAGGCAGGCAATGGCGTGCTGCGCCATGCCTCAGATTGAAATACTTAGCTTGAGCTACTTCGCTCTTTCACTTAGCCAGTGGGCAATATCAATTGCCAATGACTTATTGCGGCGCAGCAACTGATTGCCCGCATAATTACCCTTGTAGAGCAACATTGTTGAGCGATCGTGACCATTCCATTCAAACAGCTCTTTGGCCGTTTGGTAGCTTTGTACATGATGCACTGAGCTAATAAAGAAACTCGCGATATCTCTTAAATTTTTGTAACGTTCTTTGGTGGCATAGTCCATATCCGGGCTGAGTAGCGCCATATTCGCAACGTATAACTGCTCGGCTGTTGAAACAGCATAGCGAGCGGCGCAGCCAACCGATAAAATTGAGATATTGTTTTCTTTATCTAGCTTAGTCGCGAGATGTTCATAGCCAGCGAGTACGTCTTCTTCCCAGTACGCCATCAGTTGCGCCATACGTTGTTGGTAATTAATGATGTCTTTGGTATCACGCTTAATGTTGGCATGTGAATATTGCTCTGAAGTGCTTTTACCATAGCCGCGCAAATCCATTGATAATACGTGATGACCTTGCTCAGCCAATAGCTTAGCAATTGGGGTTAACGATTGGCGATCAGACTGGCACCCGTGCAATAACAAAAAGCCATCGCTGCGCGGCGAGCCCTCATAATAATCAGCGTTTAAGGTAAATTTATCTTTAGTGGTGATACTCACTTCAGCCATCAAATTCAGCGCGTCACTCGCATTATCACCTGCTGTATTAGTGCCTTCTACGTTAATACCTGCTGCCCTAGTGCTTGAGTTAGTGCTTGAGTGAGTTTGCAATGCACTTACATTAGAAGCGAACGATAATAAAATAGAGCACAAAGCGGGGAAAATAGTAGATAGTTTCATGGTGAGTGGAACACTAATCGCGCAGTAGTTGATGTAATTCAATAAGATAGCAAAGCCAATGTCAGAGGAAAACCATCAACAATTACTTTTCTAAATACGGGGGCTATAATAGCGAAAATTTTCGACATAATGACATTACCTTGGCACTGCTAACCTACCGACTGCTTCTTATTTTCCTACTACCTGTTGTGTTGCTCGCGGCAATATTACGCTCATTAAGCCAGCCAGCTTATCGACAAAGGCTACACGAGCGACTAGGTATAGTGCCCAATAAGTTTGGCTCAGGCGGTATTGTTATTCATGGCGCAAGTGTCGGTGAAGTATTGGCACTTAAACCTTTTATTAATCAGTGCTTAGCTGAATTTCCCAATACACCCATAACGGTAACCACCTTTACGCCGACAGGCTCAGAGCAAGTGCAAAAAATTTTCGGTGATCGGGTTCAGCATTGCTACCTTCCGCTTGATGTTTGGCCTTGCACTACACTGTTTCTAACTAAACTCAAACCCAAAGCTTTAGTGGTCATGGAAACCGAACTCTGGCCCAATTTAGTAGCACAAGCGCATAAGCGAAATACCAAATTACTGCTGATCAACGGTCGAATTTCAGATAAATCGGTAGCTAGCTACCAAAAGTTTTCAGCGCTTATCAAACCCTGCCTAGCAAAATTTGATCAAGTATTCGCGCAAAGTGAAGTCAATAAAGAGCGCCTTATCGCCTTGGGGACAAGGCAAGCTCGCTGTCATAACATTGGTAATCTTAAATATGACATCAGTGAAGGCAGTGACACCAAGGTTAAGTACCAAACGCTAAGCCCAATGTTTTCGCCAGCACGCCCTGTATGGCTACTTGCCAGCAGTCATCAAGGTGATGAGCAGCTAATTTTGGATGCTTATCGCCAAGTTCGTGAAGCACATAGCGAACTGTTATTGGTGATTGTTCCACGCCACCCAGAGCGCTTCGACAAAGTTGCCCAGTTACTTGCCCAACAAGGCTTTAGCTATCAGCGACGCAGTGATGCTCAGCCAATATTGCCAGAAACACAAGTTTGGTTGATGGACTCGTTAGGAGAGCTGTTAGCTGCCTATCAACTCGCCAATATCGTGACCATCGGCGGGACGTTTTCCACCATTGGTGGCCACAATCCGCTTGAACCTGCGCTTTATCAAAAGCCAACAATTGTGGGTTCAGACATGGCTAATTTTGCCGAAGTACATCAACAGTTAGTGCAACAAAACGGCATTATCACGCTAGCGCATCAGGACAACAAACAGCAACTCGCTCAGCAATTAAGCTTAGAGGTTAGCCAGCTACTAGCTAACAACACACAAGCGCAAACGTTGGGGAGTAACGCTTATCAAGTGGTGAAAGCCAACCAAGGATGTAGCGAGCGAACCCTAGCGGCACTAAAAACGGAACTGAGCTAAATTGTCTTGAAATGGCCTGTAATGATCTAAGTGCTGACACATCAACCGTGGAACTCGCTCAAGTGATTTTAAGGTGTGTTTGATAGCTCAGGATAGAGATCGGCGATTAGCTGTCGAATTTTATCTTTCACCTGTTCAACAGAAATGTTTTCCATTAAATCATCACCTTTCGCTCTTACCCCCCAAGGGAGTTTGCTAATGGGCTGATGATATTGCGCTTGAATGGCTTGCTGGTAGTAGCTGACAACATATTGAGGGTACAAGTATGGGCCAGTGCGTTTAGGATTGCTGTGTGCATACAAGCCTATGACAGGTGTACCAACAGTCACTGCCATATGAGCGGGCCCAGTGTCAGGTGCAATTACCAAGTGTGCCAGTTTCAAACAAGCTGCTAATTGCACAAGCGAAGTTTTACCAACCAAATTCATCAAAGGCTCAGGACAGTTGGCTTGAATAATGGTCGCTAACTTCTGTTCAAGGTCTGTTGGGCCGCCACAAAGTACAACAGCAAAGCCCTGCTGGTGCAGGTGGTAGGCAATTTCGCCATAACGCTGTGCCAACCAATTGCGCTCAGCTTTGCTAGCCGCAGGACAAATAATTGCAATAGGCTTATCACTCACTAGCTGCTCACTCGCCCATAGCTGCTGCTCATCACTGATTGGCATATGCCAGTGTGGTTTCGTATCGCTCACCCCAAGTTGCTGGGCAAAGCCCATAAAGCCGTCTAACACATGAGGCTCAGCTTGCGGCTGAATTTGGCTGTTAGTAAACAACCATTGCCCTTCCTTGGCACGAGCGCGGTCAAAGCCAATGCGCGTTTTTGCCTTAATCATTAAGCTGGCAATACTAGCGCGCAGTGCAACTTGCATATGCAACAACACATCAAACACTTGGCCTGCCAAGGCTTTGCGTAATGCCATATAGCCTTGCCAGCCGGCTTTTTTATCGAATACGACAAATTTCACACCGGGTAATTCGCTTAACAGCATGGCTTCCACTTTGCCGATCACCCAAGTGATTTCGCAATCAGGATGTTGTCGCTGGATCGCTTGCACCATAGCAACCGCATGACAAACATCGCCAATAGCGGATAAACGTAAAATACAGAGTTTTTTTGGAGCGATCATTTGACCCGCCATAGAGGAATCACCACAATAGGCAGCTTATGCTGGTATTTGAATTTGGCCTATTATCTTGAACCTCGATGCAATTGTAAATTCTGGACTTGCCTCACTTGTAAAAGAACCGCACCAATGGCTGCTTTACAACAAACAATTTGCCCATTTGTTAAACAATGAAATGTTCGACAGTGACTATTGGCAGAATCAAAACGCCGTGACCGGCAGTGCACAGGGGCGCGGCACAACCTACTTTGTCAAATGCGAAGCGCATGATTGGGTGCTTAGACATTACTATCGCGGTGGCCTGATTGGCAAACTTATCCATGACAGTTATTTGTACACTGGCATCAACAACACTCGTGCAGTTAAAGAGCATGTTCTGTTGAGCCAACTGGCTCAATGGCAATTACCAGCGCCACGACCTGTTGCTTGTCGAATTCGTCGCAGTGGGCTGAGTTATCGCGCAGACATCATCTCTGAGCGGATCAACAACGCGGAAGACCTCTACGCGCGATTGTTACGCGAACCATTAACAGACGAACTTTGGCAACGTATTGGCAAGACCATTGCGGCGTTTCACCAAAAAGGTGTATATCATCACGATCTGAACATTCACAACATCTTATTAGATGACAAACAGCAGGTTTGGCTGATTGATTTTGACCAAGGTGAAATACGTTCGGGTGGCGATTGGCAGCAAGCTAATATGGCAAGGCTGTTAAGGTCTTTTCACAAAGAAAAAACCAAGCACCCTGCGATTCATTGGCAAGATGCACATTGGCAGTTACTCGAGCAAAGCTATCTGCAAACGTTCAAGTAACCTATCTTAGAAAGGTTTCTCTGCTAGCTGTACGTAGAGTCACTAGCCAGCTAAACGGGCTTCTTCATGGCGCGCTAAATACAATTCGCGGGCTTTTAGAAATTCAGGTAGCGCTTTTTCTGTGGTGTAAGGTTTTAAGATAACGAGAATCTTTAACACCCCTTCGTAGAATACTGAGGCATCAATCTCATTTTCCATATTCTGTGTTTGGTAGAAGCTTAACCAGAAAGTATTAACCAAACGCAAAATGCTAACGAGATCAGGGAGCTCTTCGTCGTTAAAATTAATCATGCCAGCATCGCGCAATGAAATCATCATATCGCTTACTCGCTTACTGATCAGCTCCTGAACCTCAACATACTTCTCTCGCAACGACGGATTCTTTGCCAGCAATACAGGAAGATTTGCATAAAAGAAACGGAACTTAGACATTGCCTGAAAAACCGCATCCATATACAAAATAATCGCATCAAGCGGTTCGATATCGTCAGACATTAACGGGAACGTATCGAGAATTAAGTTACGCGCATATTGTTCGTATATCGACAGAATAATGTCTTCTTTGTTTCTGAAGTGATAATAGAGATTGCCTGGGCTAATACCTAAATGTGCGGCAATGTGATTTGTAGTGACATTACGCTCTCCATGTTCATTAAACAATTCGATACTAGCTTGAATAATTTTATCCCATGTTTTCATTATTATTGTGTACCCCTCTTCCCAGCTGTCGTTTTATCATACTATCAAAGTCAATCTGACTTAAAGTATTTGCTCAAAAAAACTTGTGATTCGTTGTTGCTATTTTCATCAAGCCGCCTTATCTTGACACTGACAAGATCAAACAAAAGAACAAAGGAAAGAGTATGTTAGCGCACTGGCACGAAATGGTTAAAACACGTAATATCAATATGTTACAAAAAATACTGGCAGATAACGTGATACTGCACTCACCGATTATTCATCGCCCAGTGGAAGGTAAAAAAATGGTTGGTATGTATTTAACTGCCGCCCTCCATACTTTTGCCAATAAAGCCTTTACCTATGATCGAGAATTCCTTTGTGAAAATGGCGCAGTACTTGAATTCAGCACAGAAATTGATGGCATTTTTGTCAATGGTATCGATATGATCACGTGGAACGATTCAGGCGAAATTATTGATTTTAAAGTCATGGTTAGGCCGCTCAAGGCAATCAATTTAATTAACGAACGTATGACAGCCTTGCTTGAGCAATATAAAGCGCAGCAACAAGTATAATGTTCACTTAACTCTCTTAACCGCACAATCACTTTGAATTTATCCGTGCTGATCACTAGAATGATCGGCACTTTAATTTAAATTATTGCATAGAAGATGTCTGTAAAAGCAATTTACCCAGGTACTTTTGACCCTGTAACCAACGGTCATACTGACCTGATTGAGCGTGCCAGCAAATTATTTTCTGAAGTTGTTGTTGGCGTCGCCTTTAGCCCGAGTAAAAAGCCGCGCTTTGATTTAGACCACCGCGTAAAAATGCTTGAGCAAGTCACCGCTCACTTAGACAATGTCAGCGTGATTGGCTTTACTGGCCTGCTTGTCGATCTGGCGAAAGAACACCAAGCTAACGTGCTGATCCGTGGCCTGCGTGCAGTGTCGGATTTCGAGTATGAATTTCAACTCGCCAACATGAATCGCCGTTTATCACCGGATTTAGAAAGTGTTTTTCTAACGCCTGCTGAAGAAAACTCGTTTATTTCCTCAACCCTAGTGAAAGAAGTTGCGTTGCACAAAGGTGACGTTAGCCAATTTGTTCATCCGGTCGTTCAACAAGCACTTGAAGACTCTATGAAATAGGTGCTTTTAGCGCCTTTTCTATCACCTGCAATTGAACTCTACTTAACACAGATTTTCATAGCCTAATTATCACAGTCTAGGTTGTTAGGTTATTTTTGGCAGTGTGGGCAATACACTGAGCTACGATTTGACTGGCGTACCTCTTTCAACGTCGTTTGGCAAGTTAAGCAAGGCTCACCTGCGCGCCCATAGACATACAAAGACTGTTTAAAATAACCTGGGCGACCATCGGCTTGGGTAAAGTCTTTCAGCGTTGTACCGCCCTGTTTAATTGCCGCGGCAAGTACCTCTTTAATGTTATGAGTGAGGACTTGGCATTGCTTTTTAGTCAGCTTACCCGATTTTTTGGTTGGCCTAATACCACTTAAAAAAAGTGATTCATTTGCATAGATATTGCCAACACCAACCACGACCGGATTATTCATAATAAAGGTTTTAACAGGCACCGCTTTATTGCGCGATTTCTCATAGAGATAATCGGCATGGAAATCGTCTGTCAGTGGCTCTGGTCCCAGTTTAGCAAGTACTCCTTGCTCGTCTTGATCACCGGCAAGCCATAGCACTGCGCCAAAACGGCGCGGATCATTGAGCCTTAATGCCTTGCCATTGCCCAAAACAATATCAACATGATCGTGTTTTACTGGCACTAATGCCTTATCAATAACGCGAATTGTACCTGACATACCTAAATGAATGAGTATGCTGCCACTTGCCACTTTAATAATTAAGTACTTTGAGCGGCGTTCAACGGCGACGATCACTTCGCCAACCGCATCGCTAATTTGCTCTGGTATCGGCCATCGCAGTTGACGTTGGCGGACCACAATATCGGTAATTGTTTCACCATCAATATGTGGTTTGATGCCTAAACGGCATACTTCGACTTCAGGTAATTCGGGCATCTTAATTCACTATCAGGTTATGACTGATTTATCAGTAAACCAGTTGGTATGATTTGATTAAACATTGGCAATGGCAGCGAAAAATAGCGATCCAATTGGTGGTTATGAACAACGACTTGTTCTGCCAGTAAATACAAAGTAAATAACTGAATATTGGGTTGATCAGCTAATACCATACTAATAAACAAGCCAGATTGCTGGGAGTGATCTATTTCAATATCAATCACTTGCCCCTGCACTTGTTGCCAAGTACGCATCATTTGCTCGATAAGTTGATTCGATAAACGCTGCGCTGGCAATAATCGCCACCCCTGACCAGCTCGCTCAATAGTGACTTGCTGATCAATATTCATCGTTAGAATCACTTTATTTTCACCAATGACGAACTGTTCAACCGCAGCTGATTGCGGATCGTCGCTTTCACCTTGTTGGGTAAAATTGATTAACAGAATAAAACCCATCACTGAAAAAATAATCACATTATTCCAAGCGGCGCGGGAAAGTCTCATAACATCTTCATTTATCGTCAATTAGCGCTATATCATACGAAAACTATGGCGCTATTACATTAGCTTATAACAATTTGATTAATTATCGCTGAGTGAGCAAATAACCACTCAATTTGATATTAGATAAATTTTAGGCAATAAAAAACCCAGCAATTGCTGGGTTTTTAGAAAATTCGAGAAGTAAAATTACTTGATTTTAGCTTCTTTGTAGACAACGTGCTTACGTACTACAGGGTCGAATTTTTTGATTTCCATTTTCTCTGGCATAGTCTTTTTATTCTTGTCAGTAGTATAAAAATGACCTGTACCAGCAGAAGATACTAAACGAATTTTATCACGCATGACTTATTCCTTAGACTTTTTCGCCGCGAGCACGGATGTCAGCTAATACTGCATCGATGCCTTTCTTATCGATAATACGCATACCTTTAGGAGTAAGGCGTAATTTTACGAAACGGTTTTCGCTCTCAACCCAAAAACGGTGAGATTGAAGGTTTGGTAAGAAACGACGACGTGTCGCGTTTCTAGCGTGAGAACGATTGTTCCCTACAACTGGTTTTTTGCCAGTTACTTGGCAAACTTTAGACATTTGAGTCACTCCAAAATTAATTTCAGCTCGAGCTAATTCCCCTTGGCCGTCGCCTCGGGATCCTGAAAAAGGTGGCATATTATAGTGAAACTAATCCTCGAATGCTAGTACTAATCATATTTTAACCAAATACAATGATAACTAGCTTATTTATCATAGAGATAGAGGTGATGCACAACAAGATTTAGCCCTTAAAAAACCAACAAAGTGCTGATTAATTGTACCGAATTAGAGGGTTTTCGATCCTAACAGGGCCGCTAGCTGTTGTTTTTGATCTTGTGTCGCGAGTTGATCAATCAAAATACGAATAATATGTGACTTCGCCAGCTTAGACTCTTTAGCTAAAACATTCAGCTGTGCAATGGCATCTTCGCTCAAGGTAAACGTTGCATGACGAAATGGTCGGTTACTTTCTTTGCTTTTACTTTTGGCCACCACTTGTTGCTCAGCAGCCGCAATAGCCTGTTCGAGATTTAGACCAGTATTAGGCGCTTTCTTACCTTCTTTAACCAGTTTAGGTTGGCCTTTCGCGTAGTCTTCAGCGTCAGAGATAAACTCATCAACAGTAAAGTTCTTCCTTTTTACCGCTTTCCCTTTGCCCTTTTTAAGATCAGTTAAACTCATGAGAGTTATCCGGCTTCATCGCAAGCAGCTCCTCAGCAATCGCTATCATTTCCTGTGCAGCTTTGCCATCAGGCTCATTTTCTAACACCGAAGAGCCAGACTCTTCGCTATCATCGTAAACATTGCGGTTATAAGTGACTGCGTTAAGTACATTAATGCCATATGAGGCACAGACTTCTTTAGCTTCTAAAATTCGATTGGCTTGGGTTGGCAGTGCTGGGCACTGAGTAATCACAAATGAGGCGAGCATTTTCGGATTAACCATTTTACACGTGCTTAGCATGTCTTCCATATGAGGCACGGTTTTTAAGTCTCGACGTTTCGGGCGAAGTGGAATCACCACATGGTCAGCAACCGACATTGCAGCGCGCAGCGCAAGGTTGTCTTGACCACCACAATCAACCACAACGTAGTCGTAATGTTGGTTTAAACTGAGTAAATCATTGCGGATCTTGCCGTATAATTGAATACAATTGATAGCCGGCAGCGAAGGGTCAGTATTACGCGCCTGAATCCAATCAGACGTTGTGCGTTGCGGATCACAATCAACCATCAAGACAATGGCATTTTTGTGTTTAGCAAAGTACACCGCCATGTTCTGCGCTAAACAACTTTTACCGCTACCACCTTTTTCACCACCAACCAATATCATCATGCTGCTAACTTCCTATCAAAACAGGTAGAATTCTTGTTTACTTGTACACCAGTATAGTTCAAATATCATCTCACATCGCTGTGTGCACTTAACGCTTACTTCTTATCATCTAACGTAAAGGCAACTTCATACCAGCCCGTTGGCTGCTCAATGCAACGCAACACAGTACAATCAAACTCTTGCTGTGCTGAACTGTTAGATTTAAAGGTGATCACCACTTGCGTATTTTCTGCAATTGCCATATCGCTATCGACGCGCACACCACCGCGCGAAAAATCTAAACAAGCCAAGGTTTTTGTCCATTGCCTGCCATCACTGTCAGACCAACTGACTGTGACCAGTTCTTTTTCCATATCTAATCGAATTGATTGACGCCTTTCTATCTCATGGTTACTACTGTCGGTCATAAGACAATCCTTGCTTGTTGCTTTTGATTGAAAATACTTTGCTTAAAACTTTGTTTAGTGCATTGCTCAGTACTTTGTTCATCGGGACAATTGTTCCCTTATTAAGCTAAAATTAGCTACCATTATGCTGATTTGCAACCGCTTTATAATTGCCCATGCTCTGCAAATGAATAACACTGATGCTTAGCGACAATTAAATGATCGAGTACTTTTACCTCAATCAAGGCCAATGCCTGAATTAACCGCTGCGTAATACGCTGATCTGCCTCGCTCGGTGTCGCCAATCCAGACGGATGATTGTGAACCAAAATTACGGCCGCAGCACTTTGTAACAGGACATTTTCGACAACAACACGCGGGTATACCGCAGCGGCGTCTATCGTCCCCTCAAATAATCGTTCAAAGCCGATCACTTGATGCTGACTATTGAGCAAAACAACGCCAAACACTTCATGGCGTTCACCACGAAGCTCTGAAATTAAATAATTTTTGGTATCACTAGAACTGGTTAAATACTGCTGCACGCCAGCTTGCTCTTTAAGATAGCGTTTAGACATTTCTAAACATGCTTGAAGCTGAACATATTTAGCTTGCCCTAAGCCATGATGCTGACAAAAGTCTTGCATGCTGGCTTGGTAAATAGCGGCAATACTGCCAAAATTGTTGAGCAGCTGGCGCGCCAAATCAACCACCGAGCAGCCTTTTACTCCGGTGCGTAAAAATATTGCTAAAAGCTCAGCGTCACTGAGTGCGTGCGCACCTTGATTCAACAACTTTTCACGCGGCCTTTCCTGTGCTGGCCATGTCTTTAACATCCATGTGCTCCTTATCTCTCGCTGACTCTTATGCTGACATCTCATCCCTGATATACTGCTGCCCATTCGTATTTATATTGAGCAGAAGTGCTTTAAGATTAGCAGCGTATGCAAATTTTACACAATAAAAACATTGTCTTAGGAATTACTGGTGGGATTGCCGCGTACAAGGGACCTGAGCTCGTTAGACGCTTAAAAGAACAAGGCGCGAATGTTCGCGTGGTCATCACAGAATCAGCGAAAGCATTTGTTAGCTCACTATCGCTGCAGGCTGTTTCTGCTAATCCAGTTGCTGACGATTTACTCGACCCGCAAGCCGAATTAGCCATGGGACATATCGAGCTAGCGAAATGGGCCGACTTAATTCTTGTCGCGCCAGCAACAGCAAACACCATTGCCAAACTCGCTCACGGTATGGCAGATGACTTATTGACTACGATTGCGTTAGCAACAGCGGCACCTGTTGCCATCGCACCAGCAATGAATCAACAAATGTGGCACAACCCGATCACCCAACGAAACCTTAATGAATTGGCTAAGTTTGGCATCAAACAATTTGGTCCAGCAGCTGGTGAACAGGCTTGTGGTGATGTTGGTTTAGGACGCATGTTAGATGTGCCTGAATTAGTCAGTGCAGTAACTGAGCTGTTTGCTCGTGACCAGCAAGCGCTCGCCGGCCAGCACTGGGTCATAACTGCTGGCCCAACACAAGAGCCAATAGATCCTGTGCGTTATATTTCCAACCATAGCTCAGGCAAAATGGGTTATGCGATAGCACAGGCGGCGATTGAGGCTGGCGCTAATGTCACGTTGATCTCTGGGCCAACAAAATTAACACCGCCAAGTCACAGCCAGCATGTACCTGTCGTTAGCGCGCAAGAAATGCACCAGCAAGCGCTTGCCAACGCGCCAAAAGCAGATGTCTTTGTGGCATGTGCGGCTGTAGCCGACTACCGCGTTGCACAAGTTGCCGAGCAAAAAATCAAAAAGCACGAAGATGCCATGCAAATCAACATGGTAAAAAACCCTGACATTGTTGCCGATGTTGCCGCGCTAACCGAAAACCGTCCGTTTACCGTGGGATTTGCCGCAGAAACGCAAGACGTCGAACAATATGCACGTGGTAAATTACAGCGCAAGAATCTAGATTTGATTGCCGCAAATAATGTGTCTGTTGCAGGTCAAGGCTTTAACAGCGATGACAACGCCTTAACCGTGTTTTCAGCAACCGATAAAACCGAGCTTTCGCTGGCCAGCAAAACACAGTTAGCAAAAGATCTTGTGGCGATTATTTCAGCAAAAGCAGAACTCAAATCGTAAGTATTTGCTTACTAACATAATTATTGCGCTACATCATATTTGTGCCCTTTGGCTTGATGTTAGTATCATCAAGCCGCTAAAATTACGGCGATAAAATCAATAACAATTCGACTGAGAAGTTTTAGATGTCAACCACCGAAAAACCGAATCGTAAACAGCAAATTCTTGAATGCTTGGCTATGATGCTGCAATCAAGTCCTGGACAGCGTATTACCACTGCTAAGCTTGCCGCCGAAGTAGGTGTCTCTGAAGCCGCGCTTTACCGCCACTTTCCGTCGAAAGCCCGCATGTTCGAAGGCTTAATTGAGTTTATTGAAGAATCGATTTTTTCTCGCATTAACCTAATTTTATCAGACCACAAAGAAGCAGTGATCCGCTGCCATCATATTTTGCATGTGTTGCTGATTTTTGCAGAGCGCAACCCTGGTATGTGCCGTATCTTATCTGGCGACGCGCTGATGGGTGAAAACGAGCGCTTACGTTTGCGCGTTAACCAGTTTTTTGAAAAACTCGAGTCTCAATTTAAGCAGGTCTTACGCGAGCGCAAGCTACGTGAAGGTAAAGGTTTTGAGATCTCAGAGCAGGCGCTTGCGAATTTATTAGTCTCGTTTGCTGAAGGTAAAATTAGCCAATACGTGCGCTCTGGTTTTAGCAAAAAGCCAAGCGATGAGTTTAATGAACAATGGCAATTTTTAATGGCAAGCAAATAAGCCTAATACCAATTGAATTAATTAGTTGAACAATTATGGCGTAGGAAAAATGCTCATAAACAAGGCGTTATTTTTTGGTAACTAGTTGTTCTAATTTCAAAAATAACAACACAGTTGATGAGCGTTTTAACCAGCCATAATGATCAAGTATTTATTGAAATTGGTATAACCCAAATAAAATATTCTAACAGCGCCAGCTTCTCGCCTGATAGAGAGCTGGCGTTTTTAATTGAAAGGTAAAACCATGTCGCAACTAGCACAACTTACCCCCAACTCACTTTGGCAATTATTTGACCGTATTTGCAGCATCCCTCACCCGTCTAAACACGAACAAGCGATTTCCGCTTGGATCCAGTCATGGGCGAAAGAACAAGGCATCGCAGTGAAAGAAGACGCTGTTGGTAATCTAATTTTAAAGAAACCAGCAAGCGCAGGCATGGAAGCTAGAAAAGGCGTTATTCTTCAAGCGCATATGGACATGGTACCGCAAAAAAATAGCGGTACTGAACATGACTTTTTAACCGACCCCATTCAGCCATACACAGTTGAAGAAGCCGATGGCCTTTGGGTAACCGCCAAAGATACAACTTTAGGTGCCGATAACGGTATTGGACTAGCGTCGGCATTAGCCGTATTGGCAAGTGATGATATTGCACATGGCCCACTTGAAGTGCTAGTAACCATTGATGAAGAAGCTGGTATGACAGGCGCATTCGGCTTACAGGCAGGTGAGTTTGACGGCGAGATTCTGATCAACACCGACTCTGAACAAGAAGGTGAAGTCTACATGGGCTGCGCTGGCGGTATTGATGGCAACGCAACCTTTGCGATTGAGACAGAAGCCGTTCCTGCTGACTATCAGGCATTCAACCTGTCGCTGTCAGGTTTAAAAGGTGGCCACTCAGGTGTTGATATTCATACGGGTCGCGCCAATGCCAATAAGTTGCTCGTGCGCTTCTTATTGAGTGCTGTTAAACAGTTTGATATTCAGTTAACCGAGCTAAACGGTGGTAGCCTGCGCAATGCCATTCCACGCGAAGCAAATGCCAGTTTTGTCGTTGCCAAGCAATATGTACCGGCATTAACGAAAGCAGTAGCTGACTATCTAGCACAAGCTAAAGACAATCTGAAAGCGATTGAAACGGATCTGGATATGCTGTTGATCTCGCCAGAAGATTTTGATCTGTGTTGGTCAAAAGCGTGCCAATTAACGATTCTAAATGCGTTAAATGCCTGCCCTAATGGCGTTATTCGCATGAGTGATGACATTGAAGGTATTGTCGAAACTTCGCTTAACCTAGGTGTGATGCGCACTAAAGGCAGTAAGTTTGTTGCACAAACCTTGATTCGTAGCTTGCACGACGATGGTCGCTTAGCCACTGAAGAAACCGTGCGCTCAGTATTTGAGTTAGCGGGTGCCGATATCGAATTTACGGGTGCCTACCCTGGCTGGCAACCAGATACCAGCTCACCAATTATGCAGGTGGTTCGTGAAACCTATCAGGCAGAATTTGGTAAATTGCCTGAAATTATGGTGATTCACGCAGGTCTAGAGTGTGGTTTATTTAAAACCGCCTATCCACATTGGGATATGGTTTCATTTGGCCCAACCATTAAATTCCCGCATTCACCTGATGAAAAAGTGAATGTTGAAACCGTTGGTCAATACTGGCAATTATTGTTAGCAGTACTGAAAAACATCCCTGCAAAATAACGTTCAAATAAAGCAAACGTTATCCGTTAAAAAGGTGGCAACAAGCCGCCTTTTTTGATCGTAAAAGTGGCGCTATATTTTATACCAATTGAATTAAAGAGTTGATCAATTATGGCGCAGGAAAAAGGTTCATAAACAAGGCGTTATTTTTTGGTAACTAGTTATTCTAATTTCAAAAGTAACAACACAGTTGATGGGCGTTTTAACAAGCCAGAATGATCGAATATTTATTGAAATTGGTGTTCCCTTTTCAATTGCAATTAACATACGCTATAGTCCCATAAAGCTTACCCTTTTGGGCTATTACAATAGGATAAATGTATGATTCAGCCAGATAAAATAATAATAGCTGACGATCATCCGTTATTTCGACAGGCACTGTTAACCACGCTTTCGCAGAAGATCACTCAATGCCAATGGCTGGACGCAGAAACCATCAGTGAATTGGAGCAGCAGCTTGCTACACACCAAGATGCTGACCTGCTGATTTTAGATTTAAACATCCCTGGCGGCCACGGCTTTAACAACCTGATCAATATCCGGAAAAACCACCCGCAAATTCCGGTGGTGATCATGTCTGCGCACGAAGATAACGATACAATGAATAAGGCTATCGACCTTGGTGCTGTTGGCTTTATTCCAAAATCCACGCCGATAGACATTATCTACCAAGCAATTATCGAAGTGCTTGCTGGTAAACAATGGCTACCCGCCCAATTCAGTGCGCACTCAGCAGCAGATGAGTGTCATGATATTGCCGAGCGCGTCGCCAGCCTGACGCAACAACAGCATAAAATATTACTGATGTTCGCCGAAGGTATGCTTAACAAGCAGATCGCATACGATTTGAATGTCTCAGAAGCCACAATTAAGGCACACGCCACAGCGATATTTAAGAAATTAAATGTCCGCAATCGCACGCAGGCAGTGATTGCCATTAGTCAATTAGACTTAGGCGATCATGACTTTTCACACTAGTGTCACTAGCAACAAGTAGCGTTGACTTAGCGAGGCGACTTGCACAAGCAATTAGCCTCGTTCACCAACAAACTGACGGTGCAGTTGCTCACTTAACTTAGCACTCATCATTGCTCTTAATGCGGCAGGTTTAACCATTTTACGCATAAAGCCGATATCGGCAGCAGCAGCGTTGTCGCTGAGCCCTTGTTCACTGCTTGCACTAACTAAAATAGCGGGTAAATAAACATTCGTCATCTCACGTAATGTTTTGATTAATGCAATACCATTTTCTGTTGCTGACAATTGGTAATCCACTAAAAGAATATCGATATTAAACTTATGCTGCTCAAACATCTCAACAGCGCTAGTGGCGTTATTGGCTGCTAATACCTCACAATGCCAACTGGAAAGCATTTCAACCATACCAGCTAAGACGTCTTCGTCATCATCAATACACAGCACGCAAATACCATCGAGTGCGACTGGCTTAATCGCTTGAGCAACAGGTTTGCTCGCAGCTTCTATTCGCGGAACGTCAATGGCAAAGCAACAGCCGTGACCGAGCTCCGAGTGCAGCGTTAGCTCGTGACCAAGTACCTGACTGATCCCTTGGGTAATGCTTAAGCCGAGCCCTAAGCCCTTGCCTTTGTGTTGTGATTCACTCGCCAGTTGAGTGAACTGTTCAAACACCAGTGCTTGTTGCGTTTGGGCGATACCTGGCCCAGTATCAATCACTTGAATCTGTACTTTATTGGCACGGCGTCTTACCCCTAATAACAAGCATCCAGGGCTGGCATAGCGAAATGCGTTAGTGATCAAATTTTGCAACATGCGCCTTAGCAGGTAGCGATCAGAGTACACCCAAATCTTGGTTGGCTTGACGGTGAAACGCATACCATGTTGCTGAGCGGAGAGTGAAAACTCATTGGCAATTTCATCAAATAAGCTTTGCAGCGCAAATGGCTCAACATCAGGGCTAATTTTACCACTCTCAATTCGAGTGATTTCTGCCAAGTCTGACAATAAGTCATTAGCAACTTTAAGCGAGTGACCAATGTTCTCAACTTGCTTTTGCTGCTGTGCCGATAACGGTTGATTTGCCAAAGCTTCACTAAATAAACGCGCCGCCTCAATTGGCTGCATCAAATCGTGGCTACAAGCTTTTAAATACAAGCTTTTTTGTTGATGTGCTTGCTCGGCTTTGTGTCGTGCCTGCGCCAACTCACGATTCACTTTCGCCAGCTTTTCGGTGCGCTCATCCACTAAGGCTTCTAAATCTACATTGGCATCTTTTAGTACTTTTTCCGCCTGACGGTAGGCACTAATATCGGAAAACAGCATCACAAAACCACCATCTGGCAAAGGATTTCCTTGAATACGGATCACTTTATCGCCAAGTTCCCGTTCTGAACTATGCGGACTACCTTGTCTAAGGAAATCAATACGACGCTGAACTTGCTGCTCAACTTGATCCGCTTCATAAAGACCGCGTTCAAGGTTAAAGCGGATAAGCGAAGCAACAGGGCTACCGACATACACCACAGACTCTGAATAGCCAAATAAGTCGATATACTTTTTATTCCACGCCACTAAATTAAGATCTTTATCAATAATGGAAATACCTTCGCTGGCGTTTTCAATTGCGCTTTGCAGCAGTGATTGGCTAAAGCGTTGCTGTTGGCTCGACGCTTCTTCCACCAGTATCGCCAATTCGTCCAGTGCAAAGTCTCGTCCTTCTAGTGCCGATGACAAAACCAAACGCGCTGACGATGCTCCCATTGTGCTCGCCAGCTTGTTTTCGGTAAATTCCAATAATTGCTGATTATATTGCGCAGCACCAATCACGACTTTATTCACTGAGGCATTAAACGCAGCAAAATGCTCACGTGCTTTTTGCTGACCAATAAAGCGCGACACCAGTAGCTCAAGCTCTTTGGGGCTGACAGTTTTCTTGTGTTGTTTGGTCTTCGCCTCGGGTGCCTGCCATTCAAGAAATACTGAAGCTTGCACGCGTTCTTGCACACTTTGGCGGCTCACTTGCGAAATGATGTACATCACAAAAATGTTAGCGAGCAAGCTCAATAAGCTAACCATAGTGCTACTTTCAGCTAAAGCATCGCTATAGCCGTCAAACCCCAGCCCCATTTGCGGTAAAAAGCTCAATACGAGCCACATCGAAAAACCCACTAAAATGCCGGCAAAAACGCCAGTTAAACTAGCGCCTCGCCAATAGAACGCAGCCAACAAGGCAGGGGTTAGTTGCGCAAAAGCGCCAAATGCCACCACGCCAAGTGCCGCTAACGTATCTGGTGATGCCAGTAAAAACACCATATAGCCCAGCATGATCACGCACAGCACTAATAGCTTTCTTATTTTCAGTAAATTAACGCGAAACTCATTGAATGAAAGATCTTGTTTTCGACCGCGATATCGGTACAGCAATGGAAAAACAATTTCATTGCTGAGCATAGTGCTAAGTGCTATGGCGGCAATAATCACCATAGAACTGGCTGCCGAAATCGCCCCTAAAAAGGCCAGTAATGACATCCAGTTCTGGCCACCAACGGCAGGTAAAAAGAGTACGTAGGTATCTGCTGGTACTTGATTACCTAACAATTCTTTACCCGCTAAGCCCATTGGAATCGCCAGCAACGCAAAAATTAATAAGTAAATAGGAAACAATGAACGCGCTAGTCGAGTATCTCGCTCATCTTGCAGCTCAACCACCATCACCTGAAACTGCCGTGGCAATGATAAAAACGCCGCCATCACAACAAATAACATGGCCAATAACCCAGTTAAGTTAGAAAACTCTAACTGGTTTGCTATTTGTGCTTGAGCATTTGATTGCTGCCATAAGGCTTGTGGCGAGTCGAACAAAAAGAAGCAAACAAACACGCCAATAATGATAAAGGCAATCAGTTTAACCATAGACTCAAATGCTATAGCCAACATCACACCGGGGTGGCGCTCAGTCACATCGAGCTGGCGCACGCCAAATACAATAGTGAAGCCTGCTAGGACCAAGCTAATGATCAGACCAAGCTGGGTGGTGTTGATTGGCGAGCTGCCTTGCAATTGCTCAAATGAATAAACAATGCCTTTGAGCTGCAAGGCCAAATACGGCATGGTACCAACCAAAGCAACGATCGTTACTAAAATCGCCAAGTTATGAGATTTACCAAAACGCGCCGCCAATAAGTCAGCAATCGATGTGAGGTTAAGCTTGATACTGACGCGGATCATGCGCAACAAAAACGGCCACGCAAAAACAAAGAGTAAAATGGGGCCCAAGAAGATTGGGAGATGAGAGAGAAAATCTGTTGCCGCTTGTCCCGTTGTGCCTAAAAAGCTCCACGAGGTGCAATACACGCCCATGGTCATGGCATAAATTAGCGGCTGCCACTGTTTAGTTAACTGATGGCGATACTTGTCGCCAAGATAAGCAATACCAAACAACAAGCCAATATAACTAAAACTAACAACGATCAATTGCCAATTGGCGAACATAAATTTAAAGCATCCTTGTTAGATAAATGAAACGATAAGCAAATACCCTTCGCTTATTGCACAGTTTGACTATAAAACTCACTAATATATTTACCACCTTTTATTGTCACTATCACCCGCATCCGCTGTTTTTCACCTTTTTCGCTAATTCGCTCACGTAAATCCGTTGGTTGTTGCCAATAGTAAGGGCTGTTTGCCATGGCTAAATTATAGGTTTGATATTGCTTAGCACTATCGACAATAAACAGTACTGCACTGTCGATGGGATAGGTTGAGTTAACGCCAGTAACACCATTTTTATCATAAACATTAACGAGCAAATCACCGGCTGCAAAAACACACTTTTCATTGATGACATCACAATGACCATCAGGCACCAATTCAACGACCTTGTCTTGACTCGCTTGATATTCCAAATAGTAATCTGAGGCGATATAGCCACCGAGTAGTAAAAATGGCGCAATAAAAATTGCCAGCTTGGTATGTTTGTTCATATAACCTCTAATAAATATGAGTGAAAAAAGGGTAATCTAGGGTGACACCTAGATTACCCAAAGCCTCGAGTACAACAAACTCTCAAAGCATTTCAGCTAACGCCTCTCTACGAATAGAATTAATGGTCATGCGCACTGGCAATTTGGCCATGTGGCGTACGGAAGTTTTCCACCAACTCTTGAATTTCGCTTGGCGCTGGACCAGTCGCTTTCAGTACAATAAAGGCGACGGCAAAGTTAACCAAAGCGCCGACCGAACCAAATGCGTTTGGTGAAATTCCGAAGAACCAGTTTTGCTCCATACCGCCCATAAATGAGGTACCTGGAATAAACATGATGCCTTTGTGCTGGAACACGTACAGCATGGTTACCCCAAGGCCTGCACACATACCTGCAATTGCGGCCTTGCTACTCATTTTCTTCGAGAAAATACCCATCATCAGTGCCGGGAAGATACTGGATGCTGCTAAACCAAAGGCGAGTGCAACAGTACCAGCGGCGAAACCGGGGGGATTCAGGCCAAGGTAGCCAGCAAACAGTATCGACAAGGTCATCACAATCCGACTGGCACGCAACTCAGTTTTCTCACTCATATCAGGCACCAAAACCCCTTTCATCAAGTCATGGGATACCGCTGACGATATCGCTAACAGGAGGCCTGCCGCTGTGGAGAGTGCAGCCGCTAGGCCACCTGCCGCAACAAGTGCAATTACCCAGTTTGGTAAATTCGCAATTGATGGGTTCGCCAACACCATAATGTCACGGTCAACTTTGACCATTTCATTGGTCGCCGCATCTGAGGTGTATTGAATTTTGCCATCGCCATTTTTGTCTTCAAATTGCAGTAAACCAGTACGCTCCCAGTCTTTAAACCACTGTGGACGCTCATCGTATACCAGATTCTCACCCGCTGCTGGCTCAATGGTATTCATCAAATTGAAGCGTGCCATTGCGCCAACGGCCGGGGCAACGGTGTAAAGCAATGCGATGAAAACCAAGGCGTAGCCCGCAGATTGACGAGCCGCTTTTACTGAAGGCACAGTAAAGAAGCGCATAATAACGTGTGGTAAGCCCGCCGTACCTATCATCAACGACATGGTATAGGCGAACATTTCAACCGAGCCAAGCGTTGAGGTGGTATATTCTTTAAAACCGAGATCGGTGACCACCATATCCAGCTTATCAAGCAAGTAGACACCACTGCCATCGGCGAGTGTTGAACCTAAGCCTAATTGCGGGATTGGGTTACCGGTTAACTGTAGTGAAATGAAAATTGCTGGAATGGTATAAGCGGTGATCAGCACTACATACTGGGCGATTTGCGTGTAGGTAATACCTTTCATGCCACCCAGCGTGGCATATACAAAGACCACACCCATGCCAATATAAAGCCCCATGTCGTATTCCACTTCCAAGAAGCGAGAGAAGGCAACGCCGACCCCTTTCATTTGGCCGATAATGTATGTTACCGATGCAATAATTAAACAGACAACAGCGACAATACGAGCGGTGCGTGAATAGAATCGGTCACCAATAAATTCAGGTACAGTAAATTTGCCGTGTTTGCGCATATAAGGCGCTAAACACATAGCTAGCAGTACATAGCCACCTGTCCAGCCCATCAAGAATACCGAGCCGCCATACCCTAAAAAGGCAATTAAACCCGCCATCGAAATAAACGATGCCGCACTCATCCAGTCAGCACCAATCGCCATACCGTTTTGCAATGGGCTTATGCCACCACCAGCGGCATAGAATTCGCTGGTTGAGCCAGCACGTGCCCACCAAGCTAAGAAGAAATATAAACCGAAGGTACCGCCAACGGCGATCCACGTATAAAGTTTTAACTCGTCCATTACTGGTCCTCCACATTATATTTTTTATCTAGTTGATTCATTTTGTGGGCATACCAGAATATCAATCCGACAAAGGTATAAATTGAACCTTGCTGAGCAAACCAGAAACCTAGTTTGTAACCACCTAAACGAATTGTGTTTAGCGGTTCAACAAGCAATAAGCCAAAGCCGAACGATACGATAAACCATATTGCGAGACAGATTAAAATAAGTCGCAGGTTCTCCTGCCAGTAACTTGTTTCCACAATGATCTCCTCGTGTCGCCTGTTGTGTTATTAGTATCAATCTGTAAGTAGGCTTTTTTAGAATGTTATTGAGCCTACCTTGAGCTAAACACTAGCAAGGAAGTTTTCGCTGAGATATTCAACTTTAGTCTAGGTTGGAGTGAAAACCGTTGACCAGACCGCTGTGCTCGCCTAAAAAAGAACAAGGTAATAGCAAGTGGCAGATACGAATAAGGTAGGCCATATCAAGGTAGGCTATATCAAGGTAGGCAGTGCATGGATAACGAACTCAGTGAAATTTATGCCTTTATTGGCAGCATAGCGCCGTTTGAGCAGGTACCACTTGAACGTATCGTCAAGCTCGTCAGTTACATTAATATTTGCTATATCACCCAGCATCAGCAGCTGCCCCTAGAGAATTTAAAGGCAAGCAATAACTTAAAAACAAACAGTGCCCCTAGTTTTTATATTGTGCGCAAAGGGGCACTTAGCTATGTAAAAACAGAAGCCAAAACCGAGCTCTCTGATCAAGAGCAAGGCAAGGAATTAATAGGCAAATATGGCGAAGGCGATATCTGTACGGTATTTTGCTATCCGGATAAATATCCAGATATTGAGGTGGTTGCCGAAGAAGATTGCCTACTCTACTGCATTGAAAAGCAAGCCTTATTAGATTGTTTCAGTGATACCCCCGCCATTATTCACTTTTTTGAGCGTTCAGCAGCAGAGCGACTAAAAAACCAAGTCACCGCCTTGCATGAGCAGGCCATGGTGGATGCGACATTAGCCAATACCGGGATCGATCAGCTGTATCAGTCGCCAGCCGCTACGATTAAGCTCACTAGCAGCATCAGCGAAACGGCACAAAAGATGACGGAATTAGGTTTCTCCTGTCTGGTTGTTGTCGATAACGCGAACAAAGTATGCGGCATAGTGACCGACAAAGATTTTCGTCGCCGCTGCATTGCCCAAGGCATAGCCCCCAGTGAGCCAATTAGCGCGATTATGACTGCCGACATCACCACCATGGATGTTAGAAATACCGCCTTTAATGCCTTGATCACTATGACTAGCCGCCATATTCACCATTTGCCAATTACCGACCAAGGCCAACTTTGCGGCATGCTCACCATTACTGATTTAATGTATTTTGCCGAACAAAATGCCATCAGTTTGACTAGCCAAATACATAAATCAAGCTCGGTGGATGAACTGGTTGAGCTTAGTCAGTTGTTACCGAAACTACAGATCAGAATGGCAAAACTTGGTATACCCGCGGAGCAAGTGGGTAAAAGTGTCAGTGCCATCATCATGGCAATTACCATTCGCTTAATTGAGATTGCCGAGCAGCTATACGGTCAAGCGCCTGTGCCCTTTGCTTGGGTAGCGGCTGGCTCGCAGGCTAGACAAGAGCAAATGGCACAATCGGATCAAGACAACGCACTGGTTATCGATAATAGCATGCAACCAGAGCACGCCTCTTGGTTTGAAAAGCTTGCAACATTTGTGTGTGACGGATTAGCCAAGTGTGGGTTTATTTATTGTCCCGGCGATATTATGGCGACCAACCCGAAATGGCGACAAACCGAAGAAAAATGGCAGCAATACTTTCATACTTGGATAAGTTCGCCAGATCCAAAAGCACTGCTCCAGTGCAGTGTTTTCTTTGACTTAACCACCATCTACGGTGACACCACCTTGCTCGCTCGCCTGCAACAACAAACCTTGGCGCGAACCCAAAAAGCGAGTTTGTTTGTTGCCCATTTATCGAGAAATGCGCTGCAATTCAAACCACCGTTAGGCTTTTTCCGCGATTTTGTGCTGATTTCCAATGGTGACAATAAGAAGACCATGGATCTAAAGCACAATGGCATCGCACCGATTGTTGATTTAGCCCGTATTTATGCGCTGCAACAAGGGATTAGCGCAGTAAACACCATAGAACGTTTGCGCCAAGCGGCAGGTACACCGGCGATCACCAAAGCATCCGCCGACAACCTCATTGATGCTTTCGAGTTTTTAACCACACTTAGGCTTAATCACCAAGCTGCCCAATTAACCCAGGGCCAAAAAGCGGATAACTATTTATCCCCCAAAGAGATTTCTAAACTTGAGCGGGAGCATTTAAAAGATGCGTTTAAAGTGATTAAAACACTGCAAGATAACCGTCAGGCGGTTTACTGATAGGACTTAACAAACCAATGGAACAAGGTAAATTCTGGAGCGCTGATTTTTTTAGCCTAAACCCATTTAGCCTCAACAAGCGACGTGAACGCCTAGCTCGCAAAGTGCCAAATGGCCCGTTAAAAGATTTTCTTTCAATACCTTTTCCTGAGCCTAACCAAACTATCAAGGAAACACCTTTACTCGCCTTAGACTTTGAAACTACCGCTATTTCTGCAAACTCTGGCCAACTGCTGAGTGCCGGCTTTGTCGATATTGAACAGCTCAGCATAGCGCTTAGTTCAAGTGTTCATTATCTTGTTCGGCCAGAAGCGAGTAGCGCGGATAGTATAACTTCAAGCGCATATACAGAGACAAAAGCAGAAACTGTTATCATTCACCAGATCACTGAGCAAGAATCACAACAAGGTGAACCGCTAGCATCAGCCATTGAACGACTACTAACCGCTATGGCAGGTAAAGTAGTGGTCGCCCATTACGCTAAAATCGAACAAAGCTTTTTAGCTAAAGCCTGTAAGCAACTGTATGGCTATGAACCGATTTTTCCGGTGATTGACACCTTAGCCCTTGCCAAAAGGCGTTTAGATAGCAGGCAAATTGCCTACGACCCATCTGAGCTGCGACTCACCAATTTACGTGATAGTTACCAACTGCCTAGCCATTATGCTCACAACGCGTTAAATGACGCCGTCGCAACTGCTGAGCTGCTGCTGGCTGAAATTGCCCATCATCATCTACCCAGCACACCACTAGCGAAATTACTGCGCTAAGCCTTTATTAAAAAGCTGATATAAGTAACTGCCAGTCATAAACATTCAACTTTCTACGACTAAAGTCTAAGCCGATTTTGCTCAGAGTTAGACTTAGGTCTAATTCCTAAATCGGCCAACTCTCTCTACCTTAAAACCATAGCGATAAAACAGCATTCAACAGGCAGAGAATTACTATGACGACAACTAAGCCAAATGACTTATTTCACCCAAGTGCAGACGTGGTTGCCCAAGCGAACGTTCAAGATTACGAAGAAACTTATCTGCGCTCCATTGAAGATCGCGAAGGCTTTTGGGCAGAGCAAGCCGACACCCTAAGCTGGTACAAAAAGTGGGATAGTGTGTTAGATGAGTCTAACGCGCCATTTTACAAGTGGTTTGATGGTGGTGAGATTAATATCGTCGACAACGCCATCGACCGTCACCTCAATAACGCCAATCGCAATAAGATGGCAATTATTTGGGAAGGTGAAAACGGCCAAGTGCGTAACTTTTCCTACAACGGCTTAAACCGAGAAGTGTGTCAGTTCGCCAATGTGCTAAAAAGCATGGGGGTGAGTAAAGGCGATATCGTGACCATCTATATGCCACAAATTCCTGAGCTGGTTTTTGCCATGCTCGCCTGCGCTAAGATCGGTGCCGTGCATTCAGTGGTTTACGGTGGTTTTAGTACCGAAGCCTTGGCATCGCGCATTGATGATGCGCAATCACGCGTACTGATCACTGCCGATGGTGGCTGGCGTCGCGGCAAAGCGATTGACCTAAAATCTATCGCTAACGACGCCATGATGCGTTCACCCAGCATTGAAGTATGTATTTGCGTCAAAAATAACGAGCTTGATGTGGAAATGGAACCAACCCGCGATTTTTGGTTGCACGACTTAAAAGCACTGCCTATCGCCAGTAGCAAGTGTGAAACTGAGCAAACTTCGGCGGAAGATCCGCTCTTTATTCTGTATACCTCAGGCACTACAGGTAAACCTAAAGGCATGCTGCACACCCATGGTGGCTACGCCGTTTACACTTCGACCACCCATCGCATGGCGTTTGATATTAAGCCGCAAGACCGCTGGTGGTGTGCTGCTGATCCCGGCTGGATAACGGGTCACAGCTATATTGTTTATGGACCACTGATTAATGGTGCCACTATTATGTTGTACGAAGGTGCACCTAACTACCCTTACCCAAATCGTTGGTGGCAAATTATTGAAAACTACGGCATCAATATTTTATACACCTCGCCCACGGCAATTCGCGGCTTAATGCGCTTCGGTGATCGCTGGCCGCAAAAGCATGATTTATCTAGCTTGCGTTTACTCGGCAGTGTTGGTGAGCCGATTAACCCAGAAGCGTGGCGTTGGTATCACCATGTGATTGGCCAAGATAAATGCCCGATCATTGATACCTGGTGGCAAACTGAAACTGGCGGTTTTATGATTTGCCCACTGCCAATTACCCCGCTAAAACCTGGCTCGGCCACTAAACCTTTCTTTGGCAATGAAATGACCATTGTTGATGACGATGGTAATGAAGTTGCAGCCAATGAAGAAGGCAAGTTAGTCATTAACAACCCTTGGCCGGGCATGGCACGCACCATTTTTAAAGACCCTGAACGCTACCAAGATCTGTACTGGAAGCAAACTGACGATGGCAGTTGGCGATACCTTGCGGGCGATAGTGCGAAAAAAGATGAAGACGGCTATATCTGGGTCATTGGCCGTATGGATGAAGTACTTAAAGTCAGTGGTTATCGCTTAGGTACTGCAGAAATTGAAAGTGCCTTAGTCAGTCACCCAGAAGTAAGTGAAGCCGCAGCCGTTGGCCTACCACACGAGCTAAAAGGCAACGCCATTCACACTTATGTCATTTTGAAGCAAGGGATTGCACCATCAAAAGACCTAGCACTAGCGCTCAAAGAACATGTCGCTCATGAAATGGGCAAAATCGCGACGCCAGAAGCAGTTGAGTTCGTGGAAAGTTTACCTAAAACGCGCTCTGGCAAAATTATGCGCCGTGTCCTTAAAGCCCGTGCGTTAGGGCAAGATGAAGGTGACCTTAGTACCTTAGAAGAGTAGCACCCTAGAAGAATAGTACTTTGGAAGAATAGAACCTGTAAGGAATAGCGCACCTACGAGAAAACACTGGCGCAATAACGATAATCAAACCCAACCTTGTGCTTCGATATTGCGCCCGTTATCTCAACCGGTATGCCTTACTTCCTTAACACGGCAAAACTGAACAAAAGCGCCAGAACAACTAACGATAAAAACGATTAAAACAAAAAGCTAAAACAGTTAATTACAACAAGCAACTTAGCCCCTAGATTGATTCAACAAGCCAAGTCTCGGTGCTAATAGTAACGGGAGATCAAGATGAAAACGTCTAACAAGTCACTACTCGTGGCAGGCATTCTTGCGGCCTCATCACAGGCAAACGCAGGGTTTGAAATAAAAATTACTGACAAAGATAGCCTGACATTCGGCGGCTATATCAAACTCGATGCAAGATATGTCGATGGCAACGTAAACAGTATTACCAATGACTATTGGGTCGGCGCAGGTAATGTCGGTGATATTTCTAGGTTTAGTTTTAGAGCAACGGAAACGCGTTTCAACACGAAGTATGTTCACGGCGATATTACTGGCTTTATTGAAATGGACTTTCACGGTGGTGGTGGCAACGAAATTGTCTCTAACTCATCGAACCCTCGTATTCGTCACGCCTTCATTAAATACAAAGACTTCCTAGTGGGGCAAACTTGGTCAACATTTGTGAACACCAGCGCTTTAGCTGAAGCTGCTGATTTTGCCGGTCCACTTAACTCTGTCGCCTTTATCCGCCAAGGGCAAATTCGATACACCTATGGTGGCTTGCAAGTGGCTATTGAAAACCCAGAATCCGATCGCGGTAACTCTAGCCAAGATTCTGTACCTGATGTTATCGCCAAATACACCTTCTCCGGTGACTGGGGCAATGTTTCAGTCGCAGGGCTAGCACGTCAGCTTAATACGGTTGGCGGTAACTCAGAATCTGCCTTTGGTTATGGTATTGCGGGTAAAGTAAAAACCTTTGGTCGCGACGACATTAGATTCCAATACCATGGCGGCGAAACAGGTCGTTACGTAGGTGTTGTTGCAGCCCGTGACCTCGTTGGCGAAGAAGTAGAAGAGTCTACTTCCTTTATGGTTGCCTACCGCCACTTTTGGGTTGATGACTACCGTACCAACGTATTCTATGGCAAAACAACCACTGATGTTGCCGACGCTGAGCGTATTCACTGGGGTATCAATATTTTTAACAACCTTACCAAGCAACTTTCGTGGGGGTTTGAAGTCGGTAACTTTGAACAAAAAGATTCAAATGCAGATTCTGACTACGCACAGTTTTCGGTGAAGTACGTACTTTAAAGCAGATAATAGCTATCAAGATTATTTTAGGTGGCGAGATAACCGAGCACAGTTAGTCTGCGCTTATCTCCTCACCTCTTTTCAAACACCAAAAACATTCTACTCAAATCAGCACATTAACTGATTCAACAATAAACTTTTCAACCAAATAAGCCCTTAAGTGCGCTTACCCGCTAACATTTAATCAATTTGACCAAATATTGAATCCTCGCCTAAGCCAAGCGTTTTATCACGCTATCCACATAAAATATATTTACTTATATTTCAATTACTTAAAAAATAATTTGTGATTGGCACAACCTTTGTAACACTTTGTGCAACTTAATAAGTATTACATTTACTGACAGGGAATCACCATGAACAAATTAGCCAGCATCTTTTTAGGTTTAGCTATCAGCAGCACATCTGTATTTGCCAGTGCTAACAATGCCAATTTGATTGAAGTCGATACTTACAAAGCCGAATACCAATCAGCATTAGATTTATACAAAGCGAAAGATTACGAAAAAGCGTTATCAGCATTAGAAATAGTGGCAAAGCGCGGTGAAAAACAAGCTCAATATATTTTGGGTACTATGTATTTAAACAGCCAAGGCACAGAGCAAGATTTACTGAAAAGCTACGCGTGGTTATCCGTTGCTAATGAACAAAAGTCTAAACATTGGAAGAAACCTCTAGCCATGCTAGATGAAAAATTACCAGCTGATTATTTAGCGTTAGCAAAAGAGCAGGCAAAAGATTATCAAGCTCAGTACGGTGCAAAAGCACAGAAAATGAAATGCCGTAATACCAAAACCTTAGGTTCGAAAAAGCCAACGCACTTATGTACAAAAACAGAAGTAAAAGACGGCTTTTACTACGCTAGTAACCAAGCGCTAGCTGCTAACTAAAGAGCACCATATAACCCAATCACTAGTTGTATTGATATCTCTGGATCAATAGTGACGTTTGCCCTAGCCTCCCAACCGGCTAGGGCTTTTTTATGCCTACATCAATAAGGTATTGGCATAAAAAAAGCTACCCGAAGGTAGCCTAGCAAAATGCTAAATTTCAAAGTTGCTTACTTACAAGGTTGGGAAAGCATAGAGGATAAAATATGACTGAATTTTAAGCCGTAGCTACATCAGACTCATGCTTTTTCAGCATGGTAAACAAGGCATCTTTCAAGTGTAAGCGTTGCTTCTTCTGCTGCTCTAAATATTCATCAGAGGTATTTTCAACCCCCTGCTCAATGCGAATCACCTCGTGATCAAGCTCGTGATATTCTTTAAACAAGCGCGCGAAATGAGCATCGTTCATCTTTAAATGGCGGATAGCGTCTTTAAACTCAGGAAATTCATGATGCAAATCGTGTTTTTCATTAAACATAATTCAACTTCTCCTACTTAGGCTCAAATTAATCATGTGATAAGGAAACATAAGTCCTTAATCGATAATTTCAGTTTACGCCGAGTGCGTTGTAGGATATTGATCTAGCACAAATTATTACTGCTATTTTTTGGCCAAATAAACATCAGGGTCACGAATCTGCATCAAAGATTTTGACTCGTTTTCATCAACCGAATTAAAGCCGAACTTTTCGTATAAGCTATGTGCGTCTTGTGTTGCTAGCATAAAACGACGCAGTCCCTGTAAATCCTCATGGCTAACGATATGTTCAACAAGGTACTTGCTTAGCCCTTTGCCTCGCTCACTTTCTAGGACAAACACATCAGCCAAATAAGCAAACGTAGCTTTGTCCGTGATCACGCGTGCAAAGGCAAGCGTTTGCTCTTGTTGGTTAAGCACTGCAAAGCACAGCGAATTAGCTAGCGCCTTGTGTAATGTTGTTGCTGGCATTCCTTTTGCCCAATAACTGCTTGAAATAAAACCGTGTATTACCTCAAAGTCCATGTCTGCTAATTGGTAACTAATACGATAGCCATTCATCAGGGTACTCCTCTCGATTGATTATTATTAGTCTTTGTTCGGCTGATAAATTAAGTTTGAGTGTGTTGAAAAGTAAGGGGTAGTGAAGTGACCGTTCATTATTTGAAAGACCACTTCACTGAGTTCGGGCTAATTGGCGTGGCTTATTTTTTTAATTTGGCAAATGCATCGGCAAAGGCATTACCCATCGCAGCATTTGCAGGAGCCTTTTCTTTGCGTGGTTTATGCTTGGCACCACCCGCTTTATGTTGTGGTTTGCCATTTGAGTTACCCTCATGTTTACGGCTAGGTTGCGCGTTACCAGCCTGTCCCTTACCTGATGGTTTAACATCATCATCTAAACGCATGGTAAGGTTTATACGCTTGCGCTCAACATCACACTCCAACACTTTCACTTTCACCACATCACCCGCTTTCACCACTTCACGCGGATCGCTAACAAACTTGTTAGTCAGTGCTGAAATATGCACTAAACCATCTTGGTGAACGCCAATATCAACAAAGGCACCAAAGTTAGCCACATTGGAAATCACGCCTTCGAGTATCATACCCGGCTTAAGATCGGCAAGGCTTTCAACCCCTTCTTTAAACTGCGCCACTTTAAATTCAGGGCGCGGGTCACGACCGGGCTTGTTTAACTCGTCGATAATATCGTTAAAGGTTAACTCACCAACGGTATTAGCTGGCAGGTTTTGATAATTGGCCTGTGATAGCAAGGTTTGGTTCGCAACCAGCTCATCAACTTGCGTTTGTAATTGGCGAATAATGGCTTCAACCACAGGGTAACTTTCTGGGTGAACTCCGGTGTTATCTAGCTTGTTGTCACCTTCACGAATACGTAAAAAGCCCGCCGCTTACTCAAACGCTTTTGGCCCTAAACGCGCGACTTTTAATAGCTGACGGCGATCGCTGAAGCGACCGTGCTGGTCGCGATAGTCAACAATATTCTGTGCAATAGTTTTGGTTAAGCCCGCTACCCGTGCAAGCAACGATGGCGAAGCACTGTTAACATCAACCCCGACCGCATTTACGCAATCTTCAATCACATCATCAAGCGATGCCGTTAATGCGCTTTGGCTAACATCGTGCTGATATTGCCCTACACCAATGGCTTTCGGATCAATTTTAACCAGCTCAGCTAATGGATCTTGCAAACGACGAGCAATAGAAACCGCGCCACGAATAGAGACATCTAATTCTGGGAATTCAGCCGCGGCTAATTCTGATGCGGAATACACAGAAGCGCCTGCTTCGCTCACCATCACTTTAGTTGGTTTGTGTTGTTCAAACGCCGCAATGACTTCACCGACAAGCTTGTCAGTTTCACGCGATCCGGTGCCATTACCAATGGCGATCAGCTCAACTTTTTGCTGACGCGCTAGGTTTACAAGCGTGCGCATTGATTTATCCCAATTATTTTGCGGTGCATGTGGGTAAATCGTCGCGGTTTGCACTAGCTTGCCTGTTTCATCAATGACTGCCACTTTACAGCCTGTGCGCAGCCCTGGGTCAATGCCCATAGTCACTTTCGCACCAGCCGGTGCTGCCATCAATAAATCAGTTAAGTTGCTGGCAAATACTTTGATTGAAGCAAGCTCGGCTTGCTCGCGCAAGGCGCCAAAAAACTCGGTTTCAAACTGCCCTGATAACTTGGTCTTCCAAACTTGTTGGATTAACGAGCCAATAAACTTTGCCGCTGCTTGATTTGATAAACGCAAACCAAAATGCTGAGCAATCACATCGTGTGCTGAGCAGTAACTTTTGCTATCACTATTTGGGTCAACATCAATGCTTAAGCGCAAGAAACCTTCGTTCTTGCCACGTAGCATAGCTAACATGCGGTGCGCGGGTACTTTAGTGAGTGCTTCATGATGAGCAAAGTAATCACGATATTTCGCCGCTTCATGCTGTTTAGCTTTAACCACTTTGCTGACTAAATGCGCTTGTTTTTTCAGGTGATTACGCAGCTTTGCCAGTAGCTCAGCATCTTCACCGCTGCGCTCTGCCCAAATGCTCACCACGCCAGCTAACACTTCTTCGCTAGTGGTAAAACCTTTATCGACATTCTCTTTGTTAGCCGAGAGAAAAGCTTGCGCAGCTTGCTCTGGCACTAAGTTAAGATCAGCAAAAAGTTGATCCGCTAACGGTGCGAGCCCTGCTTCAATAGCAATCTGCCCTTTAGTGCGGCGTTTTGGCTTGTACGGTAGGTACAAATCTTCCAATCGGGTTTTGTTGTCAGCTTGCTCGATGGCTTGGCGCAAGGTATCGGTTAATTTACCTTGCTGCTCAATATTGGTTAACACTACTTGGCGACGCTCTGCCAACTCGCGCAAGTAGACTAGTCGAGTAGACAGGTTGCGCAAATGACCATCATCTAAACCTTGAGTTGCTTCCTTACGGTAACGGGCAATAAAAGGCACAGTTGCGCCATCATCTAACAATTGAATAGCCGCGTTGACTTGCGATGGTTTGACTTGCAGTTCGCGGGCGATTTGGTGAGCAATCTGGCTCATAGAAAACCTTTGAAAATTTTGAACATCTGTTCGTGTAAACGAAATATTGCCGAAAATTATATACTCAATTAACGGCAATATGCTTGCTTGATAACATTAATGCGCAGAGCGAATGTCATGCGCAATTTAGCCGAAAACCTTTGCGAAAGTAAAATATGACTAGCGCAAAATGCGGGCACGAAAATTACGGCCTTTCATTTTGCCGTCGCTAATTTTTTTCAGCGCCGCCTTAGCGACTTTGTTGCCAACCGCCACGTAGGCCTTCACATCCAATACCTGAATTTTGCCAATTTGATCGCCAGCAATACCTGTTTTCCCCGTTAGGCCCCCGACAATATCGCCTGGGCGCAACTTATGCTTTTTACCGCCGTCAATTTGTAATGTGGTCATGCTTGCTTTCGCGGGCGATTGGGCTAGCACACTGCTATCTGGCAGCGGCAGAGTATTAATGGTGATTTGCTGGTAGTTTTCAATATCGGCGATGCGGCGCGTGTCTTTGTCACAATAAATTGAACAGGCAATACCCTTTTCGCCAGCGCGCCCTGTGCGGCCAATGCGATGCACATGCACTTCTGGATCTGGCGTAATATCGTAATTAATCACCGCTTCAAGTTCATCAATATCCAACCCTCGGGCAGCAACATCAGTAGCAATCAGCACTAAGGCGCTTTTATTGGCGAAACGGATCAAGGTTTCATTGCGATCGCGCTGCTCTAAATCGCCATGCAGCGCGAGTACGCTAAAGCCAAAATCACGCAGCCCCTGCTCTACGGTTTGTACCGCGACTTTGGTATTGCAAAAAATCACGGTTGAGGCGGGGTTATGAGCAAGCAGCAAGCGCCTTAGGGCATCTAATCGGTCATCATTACTGTCCACCTGATAAAACACTTGTTCAATCGTGCTGGTTTGGTGCACCGACTCCACCTTAATATGCTCAGGTTTGCATAAATATCGACTCGCAATGGCCTTGATCTTGTCAGGGAAAGTGGCACTGAACAGCAGCGACTGTTTTACCACAGGGCAATAATCAATAATTGCATCGAGTGATTGCTGAAAGCCCATTTCCAACATGCGATCAGCTTCATCGAGCACCAGCATATTCAAATGCGTTAAATCCAATCGCCCTTTGCTAAGGTGATCTTCAATGCGACCCGGCGTGCCAACAATAATATGTGCACCATGCTCTAACGAGCCAATTTGTGGGCCTATCGGCATGCCGCCACACAACGTCAGCACTTTAATATTGTGGATCGCACGTGCCAGTTGGCGAATTTCTTTTGCCACCTGATCGGCAAGTTCACGCGTTGGACACAACACCAAACTTTGTACGCGAAACTTTTTCACATCCAGCTTATTTAGCAACCCTAGTGCAAATGAGGCGGTTTTACCTGAGCCCGTTTTGGCTTGGCCAATCACATCTTGACCCGCCAAAATCAGCGGTAAGCTTTGCGCTTGAATGTCGGTCATTTCGACATAGCCTAAGGTGTCTAAATTAGTTAACAATGGTTTTTTCAACGGCAAGGTTGAGAACTTGGCTGACTGCAAATCGATGCCCTTTTAAAAGTGGTTTGGGTATATAACTGTTAGAGCCTAATTGTATCAGCTAGTGGCCACATGCGCTGTGTTTATTCTACTCGCAATTTCGCTATCAGCCCCGCATTCAATTCGACTATTAACTGCACTCAATATATGCTCAGTAACCGTTAAAAAACTTCCTTAACCTGATGACCGCTCCTCATGATAAAAACCGCGATTTTCGTTGACGTACAAAATATCTACTACACTACTCGCCAAATTTATGGTCGTCAGTTTAACTATCGCGCATTTTGGCAGCAGCTTAGCCAAGACCACGATATTCAGCTCGCCAATGCCTATGCAATACAGCACAGTGATGATCAGCAACACAAATTCCAAACAGCACTAAAACACATAGGTTTTAACGTTAAACTCAAGCCCTTTATTCAACGCTCAGATGGCAGCGCCAAAGGCGATTGGGATGTCGGCATTACCATCGATATAATGGAGGCTGCGGCTGGGCTTGAGCTTGATAAAGTGATCTTACTATCTGGCGATGGCGACTTTGATTTGCTAATGCACCATATTCGCGATAAACATCAAGTAACTACCCAAGTGTTTGGCGTTGAGCAACTAACCGCCAACACCCTAGTCAATGCGGTTGATAGCTTTACCGCAATTGATGATAATTTACTGTTATAACTGCTTTTAAGATAAACTCGGCACCCATGCGAAAATCAAATTACATTACCCGTGAAGGCTATGAACGCCTTGATCGCGAACTGAAATACCTATGGAAAGACGAGCGCCCAAAAGTCACCAAAGCGGTTTCTGAGGCCGCAGCACTGGGTGATCGCAGTGAAAATGCCGAATATATCTATGGTAAAAAACGCCTCAGAGAAATTGACCGCCGCGTGCGCTTTTTAAGTAAACGCCTTGAAGATCTACAAATCGTTTACCCTGAAAAACAGCAAGAAGGCAAAGTGTTCTTTGGCGCTTGGGTCAAGCTGATTGATGAAGACGATAACGAGTTTACTTATCGCCTTGTCGGGGTTGATGAATGGGATGTTAAAAAAGGTGAAATTAGCATTGATTCACCGGTCGCACGCGCACTGATCGGCAAACAAGTTGATGACGAAGTGGTAGTTAAAACCCCTGAGGGCGAGCGTTATCTCGAAGTGATCGAAATCTGGTATAAGTAAGCAGTCAACAAGGGAGCGTTGAACTTTCCAAGCACTCTGCGCGTAAAACAGTACTAGTAAAAAGCTCAAGGCTTCATTTGGAGCTATCGCAATGAAATTTTTCAAGGTACTTGTTTTGCTCGCAGCATTTCCGTCACTAGTTTTAGCGAATGACATCCTTTTTGACAATATCGAAACCAAGCATTGGCAGACCATTAACGACTCTGTGATGGGCGGTATTTCTACCAGTCGCTTTTATTTTCAATATGACCAAGGCGAATTTGGCTATGGCGTGTTTGAAGGTGACGTGTCACTGGCAAATAACGGCGGTTTTGCCTCGATTAGACGTGTTATTTCACCGGATTTCAGCAATGGTGGCGTGGTTCGCTTGGTTGTTAAAGGTGACGGCCGCAAATATCAATTACGCCTTAAGACTCACGACGTTTATCAAGGTGCTGCCTACGTAGCTGAGTTCACCACCAAACCCAACCAATGGCAACAACTCAGCTTTACCGAGGATGATTTTAGTCCACGCTTTCGTGGACGCGATATTCAAGATGCGCCACCACTTAAGTTTGGCGATGCCATACAAGTTGGCTTGTTGATTGGCGATAAAACCGCGGGCAAGTTCAAACTGCAAGTGCAAGCGATTGAAGTGCTTGAAGCTATCTAATCAGTTGTTAAAACGCATTCTCTAGCATGAATCAAGTTGCACCACGTAAGTTGCTCCATTCGAAATGGACGCACACCCAACCTGTGAATAAAGAAAAGCACTTTGCCGTGACTAAGGTTGAATTTGATGAAGACGGCAAAGTAATCCTTTGTGAACTGCAAGCGGTGATGAGTAAACGCATTCAAGCGATTAATTGGCGCGATCTAAAAGATTCTTCAACATGGCGTCAGGGTTGGCAGTAACTATTGGCCATGATCTACAGCAGTATTTGAAACCAATAATCGACATCAGTAAACCACACCAGTAAGCAAGGTATAAAGACAGCAATAGGTATAGGCAGTAATGAAAACATTTGAACGTGATGATTTAAACAATTTAGAGCACAGATACCGCGCTCGACTGATCAACAGCTTGTCTGGCTTTAAGAGTGCTAACCTTATTGGCTCACAAGACGCTGACGGTCAGCTAAACCTCGCGATTGTGAGCTCAGTCGTTCATTTAGGAGCAAACCCGCCGCTGATTGGGTTAATCATGCGACCGAACTCAGTGCCACGCCATACCTTTTCAAATATTACTGAAACCGGCCTGTTTACCGTTAACCAAGTTTCAGCAGAATTTTGGCAAGCCGCGCATCAAACCTCAGCACGTTATGCACAAGAGCAAAGTGAATTTGATTTGGTCGGCCTGAGCGCTGAGTTTCTTGCCGATTTCGACGCCCCTTTTGTTGGGGAAAGTCAGTTAAAATATGGTGTTAAGTTAATTGATATTAAGCCAATCGAAGCCAACAACACGGAGTTTATTATCGGTGAAATACAACAAATTCACGTTGCGGAAAATGCCCTACGCGCTGACGGTTATCTCGATATTGAAACCATTGAAACTGTGGCTATTTCAGGATTAGACAGTTATCACGTTACCCAGCGACTATCGCGCTTAAGCTATGCAAAACCCGATAAACCAGTCAGTAACCTGACATTAGACGGCAAACAATCGACGTCATTTGATGGGCAATTTGCGATTGTCGAAAACTAACCAGAAAAATTAAAACCTATTGGCGATTTAAACGCGGCTCACAGCTTATCAAGCTGCAATAGCAAGCGATCTGCTTTCGCTAGAATTGCAGCCCGCTGACTCTCTGACTGCTTGTCCCAATTGCGATAGACCATCGCCTGCCTCGGGTTCGTACCAAATTTATCGCGATGACGGGTCATAAAGTGCCAATACAGGCTGTTGAGTGGGCAAGCGTCATCGGTTGTTTTTTCTTTCACTTTGTACGCGCACGACTTGCAGTAATCACTCATTTTATCAACATAGTTACCCGACGCAGCATAGGCTTTAGAAGCTACAATACCACCATCAGCAAACTGGCTCATGCCACGCGTATTTGGCATTTCAACCCATTCGATGGCATCTATATAAATGCCAAGGTACCAAGCATCGACCTGATCGGGGTGAATCCCCGCCAGCAAGCAAAAATTACCAGTGATCATTAAACGCTGAATATGATGGGCATAGGCATACTGCAATGACTGTTGTATCGCATGGTGCAGACAGTTCATTTTCGTTTTACCCGTCCAAAACCAAGCTGGTAGTTGTTCATTAGCTGACAAAGTATTCTGCTCAGCGTAATTAGGCATATTCGCCCAATAAATACCGCGAACAAACTCACGCCACCCCAGAATTTGACGAACAAAGCCCTCAATTTGCGCGAGCGATATAAGTGCAGGTTGCCCACGATAGTAATCAATTGCCGCGTCTACCACATGCTGTGGTGACAGTATTTTCGCGTTCAGCGCAAACGATAAGCGGGCGTGATACAAGCTCCACTGACGATCGGACATCATATCTTGCCCTTGGCAGGTCATCGCATCTTGAAATTGGCCAAACTTTGGTAAACATCTGGCACAAAAGTGTTCCAGTAATTCCTTTGCTTGACGGCGATTAACTGGCCAGAGCAATTGATCCGATTGCTCGCCAAAATGAGCAATATTGTGCTTTTGCAAACGTTGATTGATCGCAGCAACGTCATTGGCAAACACAAGTGGTTCAGGTAGCTGTTCAATATCTTTGGGCTTTAACTTGTGGCGATTGTCCTGATCATAATTCCACTGCCCCCCTGCTGGCTCATCACCCGCCATTAAGTAATTAAAACGCTTGCGCATTTTGCGGTAAAACACTTCCAAACGGTGGCGTTTGTCGGCTTGAAAATAATCACTAAGCTCATTGAATTTTAAGAAAAAGTGTTCTGTTTCAACACATCGACTTTGGCGACTAAAACGGCTAGCAAAATCAAATAATTGCTCCGCTAAGCGATACTCATCAGGGCGCTGATAGCTAAAGCATTGGCATTGATAACGCGTTAGTAAATGAGTAAGTAAACTCGGTAAATCTTGAAAATCTTGCGTATCATCTAAGGTCAGGTACAAGACTTGATGACCTGCTTGGCTAAGTGCATTGGCAAATTGTGACATCGCCAAGAAAAATGCCTGAATCTTTTGCACATGATGCTTCACATAGCTCTGTTCTTGTTTGAGTTCAGCAATCACATACAAGACATCACTATGTTTGGTTTGATACCACGAGTGCCGAGCATTTAACTGATCACCTAAAATTAATCTAAGTTCTTTGTATGCTTTTGGGTTGCCTTTGTTAGCGCCTTCATTGGCGCTGTTCTCAGGCATCAAACGTTGAAGTGGCATCTAAACATCCTCGTCACTCTGTTAAGGTTCGTTGGGGCTTGTTGCTACGGCAACGCTTAGAGCAGTAGATCACCTCAGCCCAACAGTTGCGCCATTTTTTGCGCCAAGAAAACGGGCGATCACACACAGGGCAAGTTTTATAAGGTAAATGCGGTTTGCTATGCATTACATTCAACACCATGTTTTATTAGCTAAGCCATAGTGAGCCAAGCTCTAACAGCTATTTGGCTATTTGGCTATCGGCCAATCAACCATATCAACAGAATCAATCGGCTCCGCTAGCTGCTCACCGTGCCACTTAGCAATATATTCATTGTTGGGGTCAAACAACTGCTGTTGTTTTTGAAGATTAAAGTGGCGACCACCGCGTGGGTCAGCACCAACACCGGCGATATACTGCCAATTACCCCAATTGACCACGGCATCATAATCAATTAATTGCTGTTGAAAATAAGCGGCGCCATAACGCCAATCTAACGACAACTCATTAACTAAACAGCTAGCGGTAATTTGCCGCGCTCGATTTGAAATATAACCCGTGTCATTAAGCTGATGCATAATGGCATTAACCAGTGGATAAGGTGTTAGGCCCAGCTGCCATTTAACAAAGCGCTCACCGTGAAAGCTCGTTAGCGGTTTGTGATCATGCATACCCGTAAATGCGTACAAATGGGCACCAATCTTTTGTGCCAACCAGTGAAAGTAGTCACGCCACAGTAACTCAAAGAATATCCAGTAGGTTGACTCGTTCTCACCTTGCTGACCTTCATGTTTTTTTAGCGCCCAATACACTTGTCGTGGCGACAAACAGCCAGTAGCTAACCATGGGCTAAACTTGGTTGACGACGACCAATCATCAAGGGCATTACGGGTTTCTTTGTAGTGCTGTGGCAGTTCACTTTGAAAATAAATCGCCAACTGTAATTCGCCAGCATGGCTACCACCGTCAAAAAAGCTGGTGGTGTCTGGGTTTAACAGCGCGGTCAAGGCTGCATCACTACCTAAATCAAAAGCCAGTAATTCAGGACTTGGCGGCAAGCTAGTAAGCTGCTGTGGTTTAGCAATGGCGGGCAACTGTTTCTCAAGCTGGCGACGAAATTTACTGAACGTTGTGGGAATATCATCAAGCGCGAAAGGTAACTGGGCTTGCTCAAACAAGGTGTGCTGCCAAATGCCTTGCCATTTAACATCAGCTTTCCCAGCACCGATTCTAATCGGCGTGATTTGTTGTTGATAATGGGCAAACAATCGCTGTTGACGGTGATCGCCTGTTGCCGAGTAATAAATGGTATCCACATCGTAAACGGTGACCAGATGCTTCAGCACCTCTGATGTAGCACCTTTTTGAATGACTAAGTGCTGGTCGAGCAAAAGTACTTGTTGCGCCAAGTCAGTCAGTGCTTGTGCAATAAATGCTTGTCGATGCTGGCCAACCGCCTTGCATTGATACTGCTCGTGGTTATTTTGCCTTTCATCAATCACATACAAAAGTATCAGCCGCTGGCATTGGCGCGCCGCTTCAAATAACGCACGATTGTCTTGAATGCGTAAATCATTGCTAAAAATAAATATGCCAGTGTTCATCACGTGATGCCTACCCAGACGATAACTTGCTAAAACAGCATGTGTTTACATTACGTTGTCAGGCCAAGATAAGATGACATTAATCTTCACTGTTAGGTAATCCACTCCTGTTGCAGATCTCAATGACAAAGCTTATGGTGAATTCAATGGACGAAAAATAACTGACTAAAATAATTAACTAAGAGAAGAGACAATGAGATGCTTCACTTACTTTTACGCTTGATGTTGTTTGTTTCAACGCTATCACTAGCAACTGGTGCGCTTGCCAATACCTTTAACCCTGTAGTTGAAGATCTCGACAAAGTGGACTTTAGCTCGCCACCCAGCATTTTTGAGGGCAATATCGAATCAGATGGCTCAGCGATGCCAATGATCATGTACAAGGCGAATGGCAAAGGGCCACACCCTACCATCATTTTACTGCATGGCTTTCCCGGCAATGAGAAAAACTTGGACTTAGCACAAGTCTATCGCCGCGTAGGTTTTAACGTGATCTTTTTCCATTATCGCGGCGCTTGGGGCGCCGAAGGTCAGTACGGCATTGCCAATCAAGTGGCTGATACGGCGAATGTCATTAAACTCATTCGCACAGGTAAATTTCCACACGGTGAGTTCATTGATCACCAGAAAATTAGCCTAGTGGGTCACAGCTTAGGTGGCTTTAATGCGCTCTATTCTGGCATCAACCAAAGCACACAATGTACCTTAGCGATTGCGCCAACCGATATTGGCGGTGTCGCGAAACAGCTTACTGATTTTAGTGTCATTGCCAGCGATCCCTACATGAGCTATCCATTGCTACCGCTCAAAGGCTATTCATTTGTTGATGCGTTAAAAGAGGCGAAAGCAGAGACCTTTCACTTAGCGCCACAAATGGGTAAGTTTAAAGCGCAGCCAGTATTGATCGTGCAAGGCAAACAAGATACCTACCAAGTCGGCGATTTAGTGATTATTTCACCACAAGACAGCGCAAACTTAATTGCCAGTGCTAAACAGCAAGGGGCAACTAATGCCAGCTATTTAGAAATGGCCGGCGATCATAGTTTTTCATGGAACCGCATTGCGCTAGCAAAACGCACCACTGATTGGTTAACGACACATTGCCGTTAGCCTTTACCTTTATTAACTTTTATTAGCTTTTATTGGTTTTCGCGGGCACGATTCTGCTTGCCACTGGTACTTGGCAAACATCTAACACGGGCGGTGGTTTTTTGTAGAAAAATGCATGGGAGCGATTACGACGATCTACGAGTTTTTGAGCAAACGCTGCTGATTCTGTATCTTCTACTTGGATCACCACTTGCTCATTCTCAGGCAAGCTCGACATCAAGGCCATGTTAACAATGGGCGTAAAGTCCGCTTTATCGACTGGCGCCTCGCCTTCAATTACCGCTGTGCGGGTTATGGCTTGTACATGTGGCATGCCGTAAACCACGCGGCCAAATATGGTCATAATGCGATCTAAATAACGCGGTGCTTGGCCATTAGTAATATAAAAGTGACTGCTGCCAGAATCTGGCTCATTACCGCGCGCTAGCGCCAGCACGCCCGGACAATGGGTAAGCCAAGCTTTGTTTGCTTCGCTATCACTAGCGAGTGCAAAACCGCCACTAAAACCGGTTTGCTCCGCAAATAAATCCGGCGATTGCACTGGCGTAATCTTAGGTGATTTCGCCAAAGGCCATTCGCTTTCCATGGCGATGGTCTGAGGTTTCTTGTCCTTGTTTTCTGGCGCGCTTTCATCTGGTCCTGCTTGGGCGACAAAGCCATCAATGACCCGATAAAACTGATTGCCATCATAATGGCCACTCGCGGCTAACGCTTTAAAGTGAGCAACATGCTTAGGTGAAAACTGTGGTGCCAGTTCGAACACAACTTTGCCATGCGGCAGCGTCATGACCATTAAATTATCTGGACTAACGGTACGCCATTGGGTTTCAGCAAGCGTCTGACTGCTCGCTAACATAATGCCAGCCGTTACCAAGCTGGTGAGGAGTTTTTTCAACATAGCCTATTTTCTTAAGTTTTTATTGCCTTGTTTTTACTTATCTTGCGCAACTATTGTCAGCAATTCAATAGACTTGCTACCATTGCCATCATCGAAAACTATCTACCAATAAGGGATCGCAAGTGAACAAAAGCAGTGTCACTAACCTTATCGCACTGGTGCTGGTGATCATCGGCCATATAAGTGCACAGCCTATTCTTTTTGCCATTGGCTTATTTGCTCTATCTGGCGCCGTGACCAACTGGTTAGCCGTGCATATGTTGTTCGAAAAAGTGCCCGGTTTATATGGCTCTGGCGTGATCCCTGCGCGCTTTGAAGACTTCAAAGTCGGTATTCGTGAGCTGATGATGAAGCAGTTTTTCACCAAGGAAAATATCGACCGCTTCTTATCAGATGACAAAGGTGGCGCTGCCAGTATTAACTTAGAGCCAGTGATTGAAAAAGTGGATTTAAACCCAGCATTTGATGGCTTGGTCGATGTGATTGAAAATTCTCAATTCGGCGGCATGCTGGCCATGGTTGGTGGTAGTGAAGCGCTACAGCCGATGCGTGAGCCCTTTATCGAAAAAATGAAAAGTGCGGTTAAAGACATTACCCAAACCGATGACTTTCATACAAATTTGCGTGAGTCCTTAGAAGGCGATAGCAATATTGCCCATATGCAAGAAAAAGTCAGCGACATTATTCAGCAACGACTGGATGAACTCACCCCGCAGCTAGTGAAAGAGATTATTCAAGATATGATCCGCAAACACTTGGGCTGGCTCGTGGTTTGGGGCGGTGTATTTGGTGGTATTATTGGCTTGATTGCCGCCTTAACCAATACCTTCTAAATCACTTTAATCAATTCTCTAACTGTTTGTCATAGCGGATGAAAATTTTCATTCGCTATTTTTATTTTGACGATAAGCGAAAGTTGCTTTTTTCGCTTTTATTTAGCCATCTAAATAGCTATGCTTAGGCAGTAATCGTACTGTCCTTTCGCAGTATTTCTCTCCCGCAAACAAGAAGGTAAATGGAGTCATGTTTGGTAGCTTAAAGCCACGTCCTGCAGATCCAATTCTGGGTCTATTGGCAAAATATCGTGAAGATGAAAACTCGCAAAAAATTGATTTAGGTGTCGGCGTTTATAAGAACGAAGCTGGTCACACCGCAATTTTAGATTGTGTTAAAAAAGCAGAGAAACATCGTTTCGATACCGAAGATACCAAGGTCTACATTGGCCCGACCGGCTCGCCGTTATTCAACGAAAAAATGGCTGAGTTAATTTTTGGTGAGCATCAAGTGCTGGCCAATAACCGTGCCCGCACTGTTTCTACGCCAGGTGGCACTGGCGCTTTGCGCGTTGCTGCAGAATTTATTAAATCTTGTAAGGCGGGCGCAACCATTTGGGTGAGCGATCCAACATGGGCTAACCACACAGGTTTGTTCCAAGCAGCCAGCCTGACCGTAAAAACTTACCCTTACTACGATTTTGAAAACAAAAAGCTAGACTTCGATGGCATGTTAGCTGCCCTAAAAGAAGTTAGTGCTGACGACGCTGTGTTGTTGCACGCTTGTTGTCATAACCCAAGTGGTATGGACTTAAGCCAAGAGCAATGGCAACAAGTTGCCGAAGTAGCTAAATCAATTGGCTTCTTACCTGTGATAGATATGGCTTACCAAGGCTTTGGTGACGGCTTAGACGAAGACGCTTACGGCCTGCGCTTAATGGCAGATAGCGTAGAAGAAATGGTAGTTTGTAGCTCGTGTTCTAAGAACTTCGGCTTATACCGCGAGCGCATTGGGGCGACAACCGTGATCGCTAAATCAGCAGCGGCAGCAGATATCGCTACTTCAGTATTATTGCACGTAGTTCGCGTAATTTACTCAATGCCACCAGCACATGGCGCGGCGTTAGTAGAAACCATTTTAAGCTCAGACGAGTTACGCAATCAATGGTACGACGAATTGAAAGAAATGCGCGATCGCATTAACGGCAACCGTCAAATGATCGTTGATAAGCTAGTCGAAAATGGCGTAACACGCGATTTTAGCCATATTGTTCGTCAGAAAGGTATGTTCTCATTCCTTGGCATTACGCCAGAGCAAGTACAACGCTTGCAAGACGAATTTAGCGTTTACATGGTCGGTTCAAGCCGCATGAGCATTGCTGGTATCTCAAAAGCAAATGTTGATTACCTAGCGCAATCTATTGCCAAAGTGCTTTAAGCGCTATATTAGTAATAACTAATGAGATGGGAAAGCTCGCTAAATGCGAGCTTTTTTGTTTTTATTGGTTTGTTGGTTATGGAGTTTTGGCTAGCTCGGTTGCAGAGGTTGTTGGAGAAATTTAAGTTCGATAGCTTTAAAGAATAATGAGCAAGCTACGTACTTCTTGAATTAGTTTAGTATGTGAATAAAAAATATGACACGTAAAGAATTTTTACAGATGTGTGCTTTGCTAGGTATAGGGTTGCCAGCAGGCGGGATTCTAATGTCATGCAAGTCCCCTCAAGTAGCAAAATTTAAAGGTAAAGTCATTATCATTGGTGCGGGTGTTGCTGGCTTAACAGCTGGCTATTTGTTGCAGCAACAGGGTATTGATTTTGAAATTCTTGAAGCCTCTTCAATTGTGGGTGGCAGGGTAAAAACCAATAAAGATTTTGTCGATTTTCCGATACCACTTGGCGCTGAATGGATACACGCCGGAAAGAACGTTCTAGCCGAAATAGTCAACACCCCTAATGCGACAATTGATGTTCCAACCTTAGCTTATAACCCAAATACCGATAATGCCCTGCACGAAGGCGAGCAAATATCGATCAAAGATGCGGGCTTTAGTGGTGACTTAAAATTTATCAACAACACTTGGTTAACCTTCTACGAAACCTACGTTCTTCCCTCAATTAGTAACAAAATTACTTACCAACAAGTCGCTCAACACATTAACTACTCTGGGCAAAAAGTAGTTGTCGATACTCAAAATGGGCAGCATATTGCGGATAAAGTGATTGTCACTGTGCCCGTAAAAATACTGCAAGCTGGCGACATTGGCTTTACGCCCCCACTTCCAACTTCAAAACAACAGGCGATTAACGAAGTAACTGTTTGGGACGGCTTTAAAGCATTTATCGAATTCTCGGAAAAATTTTATCCAACCTTGTACAGCTTTGATATTGAACCCGAAGCAGATGGACAAAAACTATATTACGACGCAGCTTATGGGCAAAACTCTGAAAGGCACGTATTAGGTCTTTTTACCGTTGGCAAGCCAGCAGAAACGCTAGGCAAACTTTCTCATGCCGAGCTGCAAAATAAACTGTTAACTGAGCTCGATCAAATTTTTGATGGTCAAGCTTCATCACATTTTAAACAACTAACTTCTCAACATTGGGGTCAAGAACCCTACGCCAAGGGTGGCTATATTCACGACCAAGAGCATTGGCGAAATATAACGCGGCTTGCAAAAAGCGTAGGTGATAAACTGTATTTTGCAGGCGACGGTTATGGTTTTATGTCAGATTGGAGTAGCGTTCATGTTGCAGTGCGTTCAGCCAAAAGAGCTGTAAATACCTTGTTTTAAATGGAGAGGCTAGGGCTGAGTTTAGGTCAATTAGATCAACAGGTATTTGGAAAAAATACTTCAACACCTATCGACTAAATTCAACAATATCTCTCAGTAGAGCAACCATTTGGGTGACTAACCATTATTCACCACCACTGTCTGTATTAACTTCTGAACGAATTGCCGGAAGATAAAGTAGGTCAAAATGAGTGATGGTTTCAAAATCGGAATACAGGATTAACACAACCGAGATTATAAATGCCTATTGAACCTAGGCTTAAGTTGTAAAAGCTTTAGCCATAAAGTTAGGCATTTTTCGACAGCTTCTGTATAGTTCGGCTACATTTTGCTGTAGACCCCCTAACTGTGGAGAAATAAATGACAGTGCAAGGCAATTTATTTATTCTTTCAGCGCCAAGTGGTGCAGGTAAATCCAGTTTAATTTCTGCGCTACTGAAACAAGGCTCAGCGCGCCCATTGCAAGTATCGGTATCAACCACCACTCGCGATCCTCGTCCTGGTGAAGAAAATGGTGTTCATTATCACTTTGTTGATAAGGCTGATTTCGAACAACAAATCAAAAGCGGCGCATTTTACGAATATGCCGAAGTATTTGGTAACTACTATGGCACGTCAGCAACCGCGATTGACGAGCAGTTAGCGAAAGGCATTGACGTATTTTTAGATATCGACTGGCAAGGTGCCCAGCAAGTACGTATGAAGCGCCCTGATGTAACATCTATATTTATTGCCCCACCATCACGCCAAGAGCTAGAAAATCGTTTACGTGGTCGCGGCCAAGACAGTGATGAAGTGATCGCCGATCGCATGGCCAAAGCGCAAGCAGAATGCTCACACTATCAAGAGTTTGACTACATCATCGTTAACGATGATTTTGACACGGCATTGGCCGACCTAACCACGATCGTTGAAAATCAAAGATTGAAGCGCAGCCAGCAAGCACAAGCCCATCAAGATTTATTCACGGATCTATTGGCTAATGATTGATCGTTTACTATAATAAGCGGCTATTTTTGAAAATAATCATTGTGGAGTAGCTACATGGCTCGCGTAACTGTTGAAGATGCAGTAGAAAAAATCGGCAATCGCTTTGACTTGGTGTTAGTTGCATCACGTCGCGCTCGTCAAATCGCCACTGGCGGTAAAGACCCTCTAGTTGAGTTAGAGAACGACAAACCAACGGTATTAGCGTTACGTGAAATCGAGTCAGATTTAATTTCTTCGGAAATTATGGATGACGCTGAGCGTCACGAGCAAGTTCAGCAAGAATCTGCTGAGTTAGCTGCTGTTGCTGCCATTGTTGGTGGTCAGCAAGACTAATTTGTCTTTGCTGTGCTAGCAAAAAGTCTAGCCAGAAATTCAATCAGAAACGCGTTGATGGTTAACACCTTCAGCGCGTTTTTTTATGTCTGCTATTGCCAATCGGTCAGCAACAAAAATTCCATCTTTTCCTCTTTAACTGGCCTCACTAACCCTTGGCAAGGCCGCGAATATTGCTTATCCTAGCGATATCGTGAGTTAAATTTATTCAACCGTTGATTTAGCTGCGTTTTCCCTCTTTCTCTAATTTTCTCGTCAACCTATTTTGGGAGTTTTGAGTGTATCTATTTGAACCATTAAAAGAGTTTGCCTCCAGTTACTTATCGAAAGTGCAGCTCGATTTACTTAAGCAAGCCTATGTAGTGGCACACGATGCCCACGATGGTCAAATGCGTTCAAGTGGCGATCCCTATATCACTCACCCCGTTGCCGTTGCTTTAAATTTGGCGAAAATGCATTTAGATCACGAAACCTTAATGGCAGCACTTCTGCACGATGTGATTGAAGACACCGAAGTCACCAAAGACGAACTGGCAGAGCAATTTGGTGCCACGGTTGCTGAATTGGTCGAAGGGGTTAGTAAACTCGACAAGTTGAAGTTCGACAACAAAGAAGAGATGCAGGCGGAAAACTTCCGCAAAATGGTGTTAGCGATGACCCGCGATATTCGCGTGATCTTAATTAAACTGGCCGACCGCACCCACAATATGCGCACGCTAGAGTCACTGCGTCCCGACAAACGCCGCCGCATTGCCCGTGAAACTTTAGAGATTTATGCACCAATTGCCAACCGCTTAGGTATTCACGATATTAAAAATGAGTTGGAAGTACTGGGCTTTGAAGCACTATACCCAATGCGCTCGCGAGCACTGCGCTCTGCCGTTAAGCAAGCACGTGGCAACCGTAAAGAAATTATTAACAATATTCAGGGCGAAATTGAACAGCGCTTAGCGGAAGCGGGTATTCAAGCGCAAGTTATTGGCCGTGAAAAGCACTTGTATTCGATTTACCGCAAAATGTTAAACAAAGAGCTGATGTTTAACGAAGTAATGGATATTTACGCCTTCCGCGTCATCGTGCCGGAAAAAATTGACGACTGTTACCGCTCACTTGGCGCGGTACACAACCTATTTAAGCCAATCGAAACCCGTTTTAAAGACTATATTGCTATTCCAAAAACCAATGGTTACCAATCGCTACATACCTCACTGATTGGCCCACACGGTATTCCGGTAGAAATCCAAATTCGTACTAACGATATGGATCAAATGGCGGATAAAGGGGTTGCCGCCCACTGGCTTTACAAGCAAGACGGTGACGACACAGGCACAACTGCACAAATGAAAGCGCGTCGTTGGATGCAAAGTCTGCTGGAACTGCAGCAAAGTGCTGGTAGCTCGTTTGAATTTATCGAAAACGTAAAATCAGATCTCTTCCCTGAGGAGATTTACGTATTCACGCCAGACGGCCGTATTATCGAATTGCCGATGGGCGCTACTGCGGTAGATTTTGCTTATGCTGTACATACCGACGTGGGTAATTCTTGTGTCGGCTGTAAAGTTGATCGCAAACCTTACCCATTAAGCCAGCCGATTGATTCGGGCCAAACCATCGAAATTGTCACCTCTTCAGCGGCGCGCCCCAATGCGACTTGGTTAAACTTTGTGGTAACAGCAAAAGCAAGGCTGCAAGTGCGCACTTACTTACGCTCACAAGAAGAAAATGAATCACAAGCACTTGGCCTGCGTTTACTTAGTCATGCGCTGGGTACCACCAAACTGGAAGATATTTCAGAAGAGAAAATTGCTGAAGTAGTTGCCGAAACAGGTAATGAAAGTTTAGATCAGTTACTGGTTAATATAGGTTTAGGTAATGCCCTGAGCATTGGTATAGCTCGCCGCTTAACCGATGAATTTACTGACGACAGCGAAGAAACCGTACCAACGAAAAATAAGATGCCAATCAAAGGTACAGAGGGTATGCTGGTGACTTACAGTAAATGTTGTCGACCAATCCCTGGCGATACCATTTTGGCCTACCTTAGCCCAGGTAAAGGCTTAATTGTTCACCAAGCAACCTGTAAAAACGTTAAAACGCACGAGAGTAAGCTTTTCCCAGTGAAGTGGGACAGCGATATCGATAAAGAGTTTATCGCTAAACTTCGCGTTGAGATTGTTAATCATCAAGGGGCATTAGCGGCGCTAACCAATGTTGTCGCAAAGAATGAGTCCAACGTGCATTCGATGAATTCCGGCGAAAAAGACACTGGCTTATACGCCATCGACATGGAAATTACCTGTCGTGATCGCGTTCATTTAGCCGAAATTATTCGCAAAATTAAAAAGATGATCGACGTACAAAAAGTCGTTCGCAATAAGTAATAAACAGAGCTCGTCAAAAGCTTTTAACAACAAAGCTTGTAAGCCTGTAGTAAAAAGGAAGATTATGAAAACTATTGTTTCAACCGAAAATGCACCAAGCGCAATCGGTACGTACAGCCAAGCTGTTAAAGTCAGGAATACGGTATATTTATCAGGCCAAATTCCACTAGTACCGGAAACTATGGAAGTAGTTTCTGATGATTTTGCCGAACAAGCAGAGCAAGTATTTAAAAACCTCGTTGCGGTATGTGAAGCGGCTGGCGGCGAAATTAACGACATGGTTAAAGTAAATATTTTTATGACTGACTTAGCCAACTTCGCCACCGTTAACGAAATTATGAGCAAGTACTTTGCGGAGCCATACCCTGCACGCGCGGCTATTCAAGTATCGGCACTGCCAAAAGGCGTAGATATTGAAATTGACGGTATTATGGAAATTCCTAACGTCGCTTAATTGGTATCAATCAACCGATTTTTGTCGGTTGATTTCCTACTCGCACCTAAACGTCGCTACACTTGGCTAGTCAGCCACCGCTAGATTTAGGTGCACATCACCAAACCCAACACCATTTTTACTCATCAGCATACATTCTCAGCAATTACTGTTAAAATACACAGCAGTATCGAATTAATCTTAAATGTGAATAAAATGACTCCAGAACGACATAACCGTATTTTAAGCATGCTCAACCACCGCCAACCGGATTTAACCGTGTGTATGGAAGGTGTGCACAAAGCACATAACTTGGCTGCTGTAGTGCGTACTTGTGACGCCATTGGCGTGAGCGCCGTACATGCGGTTTGGAAAAATGAGCAAATGCGGGCATCTGGTGGCATTGCGGCTGGTAGTCAGAACTGGGTGGATGTTCACAATTACTCATCAACCAAAGATGCGATTAGTGAACTAAAACGCCAGAATATGCAGGTATTGGTGACTAATTTATCTGACAAAGCAGTGGATTTTCGTGAAATCGATTACACCAAACCAACGGCGATCATTTTAGGCCAAGAAAAGTTTGGCGCTTCAGATATTGCCAAAGAAATGGCAGATCAAGATATCATAATTCCTATGGTGGGCATGGTGCAATCGCTGAATGTGTCAGTGGCCAATGCGGTGGTGTTATATGAAGCACAGCGCCAACGTGAAGCCGCAGGTATGTATGGCCGCGCAACCATTGACGAAGATACTCGCCAGCGTATGTTATTTGAAGGTGGGCACCCTATTTTTGCTAAAGTTTGCCAGTCAAAAGGTTTACCTTACCCACACATTAACGATGACGGCGAAATTATTGCCTCAGATGACTGGTGGCAAAAAATGCAAATGAGCCAAGAGGCCTGGGCCGATATTGACGACGAATAATCGTTAACGAAATAGCACTAACGGAATAAAGCTAAGCTCAATCAAAATAAGAATAAAATGTCGGGAACCACTAATTTAGCGCAAGTCACTATCGCCTCGTTAAAAGGTGTCGGTCCAGCCATGGCAGACAAATTTGCCAAGCTGGGCTTAAACTCTGTGCAAGATTTATTGTTCCACTTACCGCTGCGTTACGAAGATCGCACTCGGGTCACGGCGGTGCGCGATTTACTGCCCGGCATTTACACTAACATTATTGGTGAAATTACTAATAACCAAGTGGTGCTTGGCCGCAAGCGCATGTTAGTAGTCACCATCAACGATGGCACAGGCAGTGTCGACCTGCGCTTTTTCCATTTCTCTGCAGCGCAGAAAAATGCCTTAGCCATAGGCACCGAATTACGTTGTTATGGTGAAGTGCAGCGCGGCCCGCGCAGCTTTCAAATAGTACACCCTGAATACAAGCCGCTTGATAACGACCAAGCATTGACCGCCGTTGAAGAAACACTTACACCGGTTTACCCAACAACAGACGGCTTAAGGCAAATTACCTTTCGCAATATCAGCGAACAGGCACTAAAGCGTCTAGAACATGGTAGTGTTGAAGAGTTACTTCCAGCGCAATTTCTTAACGAGCCATACACGCTCGCCGAAGCGCTAAAACTGATTCATCGCCCGCCACCGGATGTTTCCACCGAGCAATTGGAAAATGGTAAGCACCCTGCGCAGCTCCGACTAATTAAAGAAGAATTACTGGCTCACAACTTGAGCATGGTCAAATTGCGTCAATCAGCAGATAAACACGACGCCATGCCAATGCATGTGGATACTAAACTTAACCAGAAATTCCTTGATAGCTTGCCGTTTGCGCCAACTGGCGCACAAGCACGGGTAGTTAAAGAAATTCGCGACGACCTGGCGAAAGAAGTGCCGATGATGCGCTTAGTTCAAGGAGATGTTGGCTCAGGGAAAACCTTAGTGGCAGCACTAGCAGCAATTACCGCCATTAGCCAAGGCTACCAAGTGGCGCTGATGGCGCCGACTGAAATTCTCGCCGAGCAGCACGCCATTAACTTTCAGCGCTGGTTCGAGCCTCTTGATATCACAGTGGGTTGGTTAGCAGGGAAAACCAAAGCCAAAGCGCGCCGCGAAGCACTCGCTAAAATCGCCGATGGCACCATTCAAATGGCGGTTGGTACCCATGCCCTATTCCAAGAGCAAGTAGAGTTTCACAAGCTGACCTTAATCATTATTGATGAGCAGCACAGATTTGGTGTTCATCAACGCTTATCGCTACGAGAAAAAGGCGCGTTTGATAACAAGTACCCCCATCAGCTGATCATGACGGCAACGCCGATCCCACGGACACTGGCAATGACTGCTTATGCCGATCTCGACACTTCAGTCATTGATGAATTACCGCCGGGGCGAACGCCGATCAATACCATTGCCCTGCCCGACAGCCGCCGCGATGATGTAATTGAACGTATTCGCCAAGGTTGTATGCATGATAATCGCCAAGCTTACTGGGTATGTACCCTAATTGAAGAGTCAGAAGTGCTGCAATGCCAAGCAGCTGAAGATACGGCCAACTATCTGCAAGAAGCCCTGCCCGAGCTACAAATTGGCCTAGTGCACGGCCGTATGAAACCCGCTGAAAAACAGCAGGTCATGGAAGCGTTTAAAGCCGGTGATTTACACTTATTGGTGGCGACCACAGTGATTGAAGTTGGCGTTGATGTGCCAAACTCCAGTTTAATGGTGATTGAAAACCCTGAGCGCTTAGGTTTAGCCCAACTGCATCAATTACGCGGCCGAGTTGGTCGAGGCTCAGTTGCCTCACACTGCGTGCTGATGTACAAGTCACCACTGTCTAAAACTGCCACCAAGCGTTTAGGCGTGCTTAGAGAAAGTAACGACGGTTTTGTTATTGCGCAAAAAGATTTAGAGATCCGCGGCCCCGGCGAGCTGCTAGGCACCAAACAAACCGGTTTAGCCGATCTAAAAATTGCTGATTTAATTCGTGATAAAGACCTGATCCCAGAAGTACAACAACACGCCTATCTGCTATGGCAACAGCACCCCAAACAAGCGGAAGCGATTATTCAGCGCTGGCTTGGTAATCGCGAACAATATTCAAACGCCTAGTTTTTGCATGCCGAAATCACGTGATAAGTTTATTTATTTGATATCGCACAACAACTGAAATCATTTCACCTAAACGGCTTTGATAACCCCCTACCATTCAGCCAAACTGTAATCAGCAAATATCTAAATAGCAAAAGCAGGAGCAATCTATGTTTCGAATCGCTGTCTTTAGCAGTAAAAAGTATGATCGCACCTTTTTTGACAAGTTTAATACCACCTGCGAGTTAACCTTTGAGTACTTTGACTGTCGGCTTAGCGAAGAAACGGTAGAGCTTGCGCAAGGCTTTAATGCCATCTGCGTGTTTGTGAACGACCAAGTAAATGCCAATGTGTTAGCAAAATTGGCGAGCTTTGGTATTGAAACCATAGCACTGCGCTGCGCCGGATTTAACAATGTCGATATTACCGAAGCCAAGCGCTTAAATATCAAGGTTTGTCGCGTACCTGAGTATTCACCCCAAGCGGTGGCTGAACACACGGTAGGTTTAATGCTGACCTTAAGTCGCAAATTTCACAAAGCCTATAATCGTATTCGTGAAGACAATTTTGCTTTAGATGGCCTGATGGGTTTTAACCTCTATGGCAAAACTGTCGGCATTATTGGCACAGGCAACATAGGCATGGCGACCTTGCGAATTTTAGAGGGCTTTGGCTGTCAGCTTCTTTGCTATGACCCAAGCCCAAGCTTAGAGGCTAGAACCGAAGCCAATATACTTACCGCAAACTATGTTCCACTAGCCACACTCTTTCAGCAATCAGATATTATCTCGCTGCATTGCCCACTCGTGCCGCAAACCAAGCACCTTGTGAATGAACAAACGTTGAGCCAGATGAAACCAAATGCCATGTTAATTAATACGAGTCGCGGCGCACTGGTTGACACTAAAGCGGTAATAAAAGCGCTGAAAAGCAAGCAATTAGGTTACTTAGGTATTGATGTTTATGAGCAGGAAACCAACCTGTTTTTTGAAGATCTTAGTGGTGAAATTTTACAGGATGATACCTTTGCTCGATTAAGCAGCTTCCCCAATGTATTGATCACCGGGCATCAAGGCTTTTTTACCGAAGAAGCGATCGCCACTATCGCACAAACGACAATTGAAAGCCTGCAAAAGCTTCTTAACCACCAAGCGGTTGAGCCGAGCTTATTGGTAGGATTGTCCTGAGTTATTGCTTGTCTTTTGGTGCTTTGTATTTCACAAACAAGCTAGAAAGTAACAGCGAAATTAAAACAAAAATAGCGACTAAGAAAAGAATATAGCCACCTAAATTACCATCAACTGAGTAAACAAACTGTCTCGTTTTAATTTCACCAGTTAAAATGGCATCAATGAAGATATAAACAAGCAAAGGAATAACAAATACACAGTTTACGGTTTTAACAGCAATGAACTTAAATTCAGTAAGTTCAAATCGCCCGCTTTCACTATCAACGACTAATTCAGAATCCGAATCGCTTTGTCTAGCATTGATTTCGCGCTCCAGTCTTAGTGCTCTTTCTGGATATACTTGTTTATCAATATCATTGTACGTTTGATAGAGCTCGCTTAATGAATATTTGCTGTAGTCTGGCTCCATTTCGTTATTCACTCCTTTTTAAATTCGCTGTATCAAACGTTTTACACTACTGAATACGCTTGGCTAACTGCCTTTTTTCTTCAGCAGCTCACGTAAATTCGCCACGCCCGCTTTAGCCGTTTCCTGTTTTTGCTCCTGACTTTTCGGTGCGCGCTCATTTTCCCAATTTAAGTCGTCTTGCGGCATTTCATATAAGAAGCGACTTGGATCAGTGCGCGCTACTTCACCAAATTGGCGACGTTCACGGGCATAAGTACAAATCAGCTCACGCTTAGCACGAGTAACCCCTACATAGGCGAGGCGACGCTCTTCTTCGACATTGTCTTCATCGATACTGGATTGATGGGGCAATAAACCTTCTTCCATACCAATGAGGAAGACATAAGGAAATTCCAGACCTTTTGACGCGTGCAGCGTCATTAACTGTACTTGATCGGAAAACTCTTCTTCCTCGTTGCGCTCCATCATATCACGCAAGGTTAAGCGCGACACCACTTGCGGTAACGTCATTGGCTCGTCCAGTTCATCGCCTTCAAGCATTTGGGTGACCCAGCTAAACAGCTGAGTGACGTTCTTCATTCGCATTTCCGCCGCTTTACCACTGGGCGAGCTGTCGTAGAGGTAATCTTCATAGTTCATTTCACGGATCATCGAGCGTAATACCGCAGGCGTATCACCACGCTCGGCGTTGTCTGCCGTTTCAACTATCCAACGGGTGAACTTTTGTAAGTTAACCAGTGCACGTCCCGTTAACGTTTGTTCTAAGCCAAATTCAAAGCTGGCAGCAAACATACTAATTTGGCGTTTATTGGCGTAATTCCCTAACTTTTCCAAAGTGGCTGGGCCAAGCTCGCGCTTTGGGACATTACAGATACGCAAAAACGCATTGTCGTCGTCATGATTTACCAGTAAACGCAGGTAAGCCATGATGTCTTTAATTTCAGCGCGTGAGAAAAACGACGTGCCACCGCTAATTTTGTAGGGGATGCGGTTTGTCATCAGCGCTTTTTCCAGCAACCGTGATTGATGGTTACCTCGATAAAGAATCGCGTAATCTTTGTAGTGGCTTTTATTCATAAAGCGATGACCAATCAGCTCACCGACAACACGCTCCACTTCATGTTCTTCGTTGCGCGTTTGTACAATACGAATCGGAACACCGTAGTCATGCTCACTAAATAGCGCTTTATCATAAACGTGTGGGTTGTTGGCGATCAAAATATTGGCACAGTGCAGAATACGGCCACTAGAGCGATAGTTTTGCTCAAGCTTGATCAGTTTCAAATTAGGGTAATCTTGGCCGAGAAGCACTAGGTTTTGCGGCTTAGCACCGCGCCATGAATAAATCGATTGGTCATCATCGCCAACCACAGTTAAACGACCACGTTCGCCAGTGATCAGCTTTACTAATTCATATTGACTAGCGTTAGTATCTTGGTATTCATCCACCAACATATACTGAATTTTTTTCTGCCAACGGGCGCGCACTTCCGGATAATGCTTAAGCAGCAAAGTAGGGATTAAAATCAGATCGTCAAAGTCGAGCGCATTGTAGGCCTTCATATGATTGTGATAACGCTGGTAAAACTCGGCGTATAAGGCAGTATCAGCATCGCCTGCTTGTTTAAGTACTTGATCCGGAAGCAACAAATCATTTTTCCAGTTAGAAATCATCATTTGCAGCTTGCTCAGTAAATCTTTATCACCCTCTAGCTCTTGCTCGGTAAGCTCTTTAAGCAAGGCAATGGTGTCTTGGTCATCAAACAGCGTGAAACCCGGCTTATAGCCTAAGGTTTTGATTTCACGGCGAACAATATCTAAACCAAGCGAGTGAAAGGTAGAAACGATCAGGCCACGGGTAAGATCGCGCCCTAACATTTTCGCGACACGCTCTTTCATTTCTCGTGCCGCTTTGTTGGTAAAGGTCACCGCAGCGATATTACGCGCTTTATAACCGCACTTTTGGATCAAGTAAGCGATTTTTTGACAAATAACCCCGGTTTTACCACTACCCGCGCCCGCCAGTACCAAACAAGGGCCACTGACATATTTTTTTGCTTCATCTTGGCGAGGGTTTAATTGCATTACTTGGCTCTACCTATGGGTTAATTTCGGCGTACTCTATTAAGGCGGCAAATTTTACCTTGTTTTCTGACCTAGGCCAGTAGATCACGCAAAAATTTATGCGATTAGCTTAGCTTTTACGGTAGACTTTCAAGCAAGTGTTCGAATCAACGATAAGGCAGCCAAAATGATCAACGCAAAAAAAATTGAAGAAATCGCGAAGCAAGTCAGCGATGCCATTCCACCGGGCGTTAAGTCTGTTGCAAATGAAATTGAAGAACGCACAAAAACCGTGATTCAACGTAAGTTATCTGAGCTAGATGTTGTCACACGCGAAGAGTTTGATGTACAAACACAAGTACTGATCAAAACCCGTGAAAAGCTTTCAGCATTGGAAGCCACCGTTGCAACCTTAGAGCAAAAGTTAGCAGATTTGGAAAACAGTTCTGCACCGGCAGTCGAATAATTACTTTCCAAAGTACCCAACCAGATTTTCACTCTGCTTTTAAATTATTTGCTCAAAAGCAGAGTGCAAGCCTATTTCACTTCATTTCATTTTTAGCTAACTCACTGCTTAAATTTTTATGATGTTACTTTCCCGACACATAGCTTACATCAAGTAACAGGAAACACTTAGGTTGAGATAAATAGCTGTTTAAATTAGAATTTTAAATCTTGTTGTATCAAAGGAATAAACAATGAAATTGCGTTTTAGTCTCTTATCTCTTGTTGTATTGACTAGCTATTCTTTACCATCACTTGCCGATGTTGTCATATCCCACAAAAAGAAATATCAACCCGAAACGGTCAATAGAGTGCTGCAAAAGCAAGCTTTTAGTTCATCGATAAAACCCCAAAAAACGGCAGCTAAATCATACACAAAAGGCGATTATGATGGCGATGGAATTGCTGATTTAGCATTACGCTCAGCAGCTGACTTTTATCAATCTCTCAAGCTCTCCTCTAACGATCAAACTAAAACTGTCGTATTTGGACGAAACGCTGCTGACGTCATCATTAATGGAGATTTTGACGGTGATGGCAAAGCAGATATTGCCGTACATCGACCTTCTACATCTACTTGGTATATCAAGAACTCAAGTAACAGTAATTTTGGTAGTACCCAGAAAGATGGTATTCAACGTATTTTTTTAGAAACTAAGTCTGGCGATATAGCTGTTCCAGCCGACTATGATGGCGACGGAATCACTGATATTGCCCTTAGACGACCAGAAAACTTTACTTGGTACATTCGCCAATCAAGCACAAATAATATTGTCGAAGTCACATTTGGCCGGGATAAAGCGGATATCCCTGTTCCTGCAGATTATGATGGAGACGGTAAAGCAGATATTGCGGTACGAAGAGCAGAAAATCAAACTTGGTACATCCTTAATTCAAGTGGCACTAATTACAAAAGCACAAATGGTGATGGCATTCAAAGGCGCGTATTTGGTCGCCAAATTGATGATATTCCAGTTCCTGCTGACTACGACGGCGATGGTATTGACGACCTTGCTGTGAGACGCGCTTCAACTCATGCATGGTATGTGCTGCAATCATCTACGAGCGAAATCAAGCATGTTGTTTTTGGTCGCAATGTCAACGATATTCCAGTAATCAGCGACTATGATGGTGATGGCTTGGCAGATTTTGCTGTTTATCGTCCAGAAAGTTCAAGTTGGTTTATTAAAAACTCAACAGGTTCAAATTTTAATTCAACTAGAAATGATGGCATTCAACGTCATATCTTTGGTCTTGATAAAGACTATCAACCTTTACTGGCGGCATATAAAAAAGGTGCCACTACAGATAATTCTGATCCAGAACCAATCCAAGAGAATGCGATTACCGGGCAATTAACCTTCAACCGCTTTGGCTTTAAAGACGGTGAAACATTGGGTAATGCAGCTTTTGACACTGATAACCCAGTAACAACTAATGCTAAAGCTGTAGTCGTTCGTTTAATAGGTGAATCAGGCGAGGAATTGGCTAGTACAGTTACCAATTCACAAGGTCAATTCGTGCTTGATTTTGACAAATCACACCTAGGAAAAGCGATCAAAGTTGTGGCCTATGCACAGCTCGAGTTTGATGGTCAAGTGGATGATGGCTTTTATATCAAGGTAACTGATCAGTCAACGTCAGAAGACCTAGCTTCCCAAGAGGTATACTCAGTAACGCTTGCTGAAGAGACACTCTCGAACGGAATTGCATTAGGCGAAATGAAATTAGCGGATGGTTGGCTAGCAGATAGTAATACTTTTGATCCTGCTGTTTCAAATGCCCAACCATTTGCCATTTTAGAGTCGGTCTACAAAGCAATGAGCTTTATGAAAGACAACCAAATACAGCTATCCGATGACCTCCCAGTATTGACAATAAACTGGAGCCGAAGCGCTGATCATGTTGAAAGTGACTTGGGTTTTTATTCTAAGTTTGAAAACCGAATATTCCTCAATGGCTACCTTAATCCAAGTGCCATTGGGGCAGATGATGAAGAGGCATTCAACATTCCCGCCGTCGAAGAGTGGAATGAAGGCACCATCATTCATGAGTTCACTCATTTCTTCCAAGCTAAAGTTATTGGTCGTGACGATAACAGAGGAGGAACACACAGCCTATTTACAGATTCAGAAATTTCCCTAGCACTGTCGGAAGGCTTGGCAGCAGCGGTTCCCTTTGCTGTATTAGAGGATTGGCGTGATTTTCGTGTACCCTCAAACTTCTCGAGCGACGTAAATGGTGATGATTACTATGAAATAGCAAAGGGAAACACAGGAGATTGTTATCGCGAAACAACATTGCTAGACGGCAGAGAAATTAGAAGACCTTGTTATATCCCTACGCCTTTTAATGATGCTGGTATTATGTACTTTATTCTCTCTTTCATTGACAAAAGTAAGGAGACAAGTGAGTTAACCACTAACCTTGCAAATGAAGTGGGTATGCAGGGCTTATACGATGCGCTTCAGTTAATGGCTGAGGAGCACGCAAATACATCAATTTACTCGCTAGCCAATGCACTTAAAAAGCTCAACCCTGAGCTTGCTAGTGAAATTGAAGAGTTAGGGAGTAAACTAAACAGCCATTTAGAAGATAGCTTTGGTAATAACCAAAGTGAAATTCCAAGTTTTCTTGTTGAAACTGATCGCTTAATGGAACAGGACTCCTATCTTCCTATCCATATTCCTCTAGAGTCTGGTCAAAACACCAACGTTTGCTTCAGTGGTGCACATAGTGGCTATACGTTAAGGCCTGGTACGGTAAGGCTCGTTAAATTTAAAGCAAATAAAACAGGTATGGTGACGATAACCAGCGAAGAAGTTACCGACGAGAAAGACCGTATTCACAGTTACAACTTAGACGCTTCAATAAAAGGCAATAACCCAGAGAACGAATTACTTTTCCCTGGCGGAGACTTAAATGCATTAGAGTTTTTCGCGGAAGCTGGTGAAGAATATATATTTAGGGTCGAAGGAAAGATTTATTTTGACTACCCAGGATTATGGGAAGATCAAAATATTTGTACACAAGTAGCACTAACTTATCAGTAAAAACATCTGTTACCAAAATTAAGAAAATGCCGCAAACTTGTGCGGCATTTTTGTTTCCCAAAATGATGGTTCATTCGCTGTTATCTAAACAGTTTGCGTTCAATTGCAAACCCCATCACACCCGCAGCAAATAAAAATATACCAACCACCTGCAGCCAAGCATTTATCGGTTGTGCCTGATCAACCATTTGTGAATACCAGTAATAGCGTGTTCCACCATCAACTGGTTTTTCAATAGGATTGCCAAGCCAAGTCGCAATGCGAATATGCTCAACATCACGACGCCCTGTCATTTCAATGGCTTTTTGCTCGCGTAACTTATGACCGTCTTTTTCGCCTCGTGGCAATAAGCGCGGCCAATCATCAAAAATGGTTTTGATCTCACCGTCACGCACCACACCGTCTGAAACATATTCATATTGCTGCTCTGAAAAAATCAGTTTGCTGTAGCCGGTAAAAAACAATGTGATGGCAAATACGATTAACGCGCTCGACATAAGTAGATAATTTCTTCGCTGGGTAAATTGTTGTTGGTTTTGTTTATTTAGCCACTGCTCAACATCTGGTAATGACGCCAACTTTTGTACGCTGGTGGTTGGCAGTTTTCGCAATAACTCTTCCAACCCAATTTCCAATGCTGAGATCAGCTTGCGTAACATATCATTTGAAGGCTGTGCTTTATCATTTTCTAGTTTTGATAAATACGATTGCTCGATTCCAGCTAATTCTGCTAGCTCCGGCTGGCTTAATTGTTTCGCTTGTCGAAGCGATTTTAACTGTTCACCTAAACTCATTATCTTTTCCCTATTTCTACTTATACAAAAGTTAACAACCTGAAGAAACCCAACAAAGATAAGGCTGCCGGCCGCCCTATCTCGATTGGATTGGCTATTATTCTTGGCTATTCCTCGGTTAATAGAAAGCAGAATATCAGGGAATTTCCTTGAATAAACAGGAAACTTAGTATTTTTTATGAGTCGCAATGACCAAATACGGCGCAATAAAAAAGCCAGACGTTTAGTCTGGCTTTCCGTTAGTTTTTCGAGCTTATTGCTCTTTCATATTCCACAAAATACCCTGGCCTTCACCCATTACCGTTGTTGGCATTTGACCGTTCCATTGCTGCGCTTTCACGTATTCAACCAACACTTTACTGGTTTTAATTGCCTCGGCCTTTTTCTTGATCGCTTCAGCCTCAGCTAAACCTTTCAATCGAATAGCCTCAGCTTCGGCTTTCGCTTCCGTCATAATCGCATAAGCGGAACCGTCAGCACGGGCTTTTTCGGCGTCACGCTTGGCTTCTGCTGTATTTACCTCACGTTGTGCTTCTAGTTTTTGACGCTCTAAGCGATGTTTTTCAGCCGCTGCTAAGTTCTTCTCGGTCTGCTTAGTTTCAATACTTTGCAGATATTTTGCTGGAAGTACTAAGTTTTCGATTTGGGCACTGTCTAACTTTACTGGAAACTCTGACATAGTCGCCAATAGTGTTTCTTCTATTTTTTGAATCACTTTACCGCGATTTTGCACTATTTCCTCAGCTTTGAAGCGTGCTAACGCATCCTTTGCCGCAGAGCGTAAACGCGGGTCAAGAATACGGTTTTCGAATTGATCTAAACCACCGTAATTTTTATACAATTCAAAAGCTTCAGAGCGAATTACCGTCCAGTTAACCGACACTTCCGCTTGCACGGGCATCTGCTCATAAGTTGACGCCTTTAACGCCTCGGTATTTTTACGGGTACGAATTTCAAGCTCTTCAACGGAGTCGGCAAAAGGAACTTTTAAATGTAAGCCCGGGTTTACTTGGGTAGTTGCTTCGCCAAAGCGTTTAACAATACCAACGTGACCTTCATCGATAGTAAAAAACACCATCCATACTAGGATAAAAGCTGTTATAGCCACGCCGCCGAGCTTGGCATGACGAAAAATTGGAGGATTTTCAGTGTTGCTTGATTGAGTTAATCCTTTACTAAACATAAACATTCTCCTCTATGTTGTTTGAACGTTGCCAGATAAATTGACAACAAGGGCTATTAAACTGAGCCCAGAGAGCTCTGTAATATCGGCACATACTATTGGCCAAGTTTGCAATTACAGAGTGAAACGTATTGGTAATATCAATTCTCAATACGGATTGACATAATATGTCATGCTTTTTAGTTTTTTGCAAAAATTTATCAGAACGATTAATTATAAAAAGGTAAATAAGCGTGAAATCAAACTAGGCGAGAATTAAAGCTGGGTAGCTTTGAAAATAGCCGTTAGAAGCCCAATGGCTATTTAACGCAAAGCTGAAATTAATAGTGTTCGCCGAGTGAAAAAGCCCTCAAAATGAGGGCTTGAATCAAAGAAGTTAGTAAATAGCTAGGCTGCTAGCCCTGCTTTAGAAATGCATGATAAGCAAGGTTTTGTGTTTCTTCCTGCCACTCATAACCGAGGTCTTTAAGATGTCGGAAAAAGTCTAATTGGTCTTTTTCATTAACATCGAAGCCCGCCAGCACTTGACCAAACGCCGCGCCGTGGTTGCGATAGTGGAACAGGGTAATGTTCCAATGCTCGCCGAGTGTATCTAAAAACTTTTCCAATGCCCCCGGATATTCAGGAAACTGGAAGCGGAAAATACGTTCATCAACCGCTACCGAGCTTTGTCCACCGACCATGTAGCGAATATGTAATTTCGCCAGCTCGTTATCGGTAAAGTCTTTCACCTGATAACCAGCTTTAGTGAGCTCTTGTTGTAGCTGCAAGCGCTCTTCGACACCGCCAGCAATACGGATACCGACAAAGATATTGGCACTGCTCTCATCAGCAAAGCGATAGTTAAATTCAGTAATGCCACGGCCTGATAAGGTTTGGCAGAAGCGTCTAAAACTGCCCTTTTGCTCAGGAATGGTGACCGCAAACACCGCTTCTTTTTGCTCGCCTAGCTCGCAGCGCTCCGAAATATAGCGCAAGCTATGAAAATTCATATTAGCACCAGAAAGCACTGCCGCTAAGTTCTCACCACCTTTGCTGGTTTGACAATACTTACTGATCGCAGCCAATGACAGCGCACCTGCAGGTTCAGCAATGACTCTTGTTTGCTCGAAAACATCTTTAATGGCTGCGCAAATTTCATCACTATTAACCGTGATCACATCATCACAGTAATGCTTAATCACATCAAAGGTATGTTGGCCAATTCGCTTAACCGCAACACCATCGGCGAATAAGCCTACTTGGCTTAAATCGGTTGGCTGACCTTTGTCCATCGCGGCTTTTAAGCAAGCGGAGTCTTCTGCTTCAACACCAATCACTTTAATATCAGGTCGTAGCTGCTTTAAATACACCGCCATACCCGCTAACAAGCCACCACCACCCACAGGCACAAACACCGCATCAAGCTTAGTATGTTGCTGTAGTAATTCTTTAGCTACAGTACCTTGTCCGGCAATGACATCAACATCATCAAAGGGGTGGATCAGCGTTTTTTGCTCTTGCTCTGCACACTCAATCGAGGCTTGTTGCGCATCATTATAGCTTTTACCCACTAAGCGTACTTCCGCGCCTAAGCGACGGACATTATCCACTTTAATATCGGGCGTAGTGATCGGCATAAAGATGGTCGCATTAATACCAAGTTTACTTGCCGCAAGTGCTAACCCTTGCGCGTGATTTCCTGCAGAGGCGGCAACTACCCCATGAATACATTGCGCTTCAGGTAGGTTGGCTAACTTATTATAGGCACCGCGCAACTTAAACGAATGTACTGGCTGTTGGTCTTCTCGTTTTAAGAAAATCTGATTGCCCAAGCGCGCAGAGAGTTTCGTTAGCGGCGTTAAATCGGTTTCTTTGGCGACATCATAAACTGGCGCCAGCAAAATTCGGCGTAAGTAATCTACGCCTAGTTCTTGTGCGCTTTGTGCTTGATGTTCACCTGCATGATTTGCCATTGGTTGCCTCTTACTTGCCCTAGGTTTTATCTGAGCCGTCTGATACGGCACTATCAAGTAACTCGCGATTACGTACCGCGCCTTTATCAGCACTTGTGGCTAACATCGCATAGTTTTTCAAGGCGTAACTAATTGGGCGAACGCGGCTTGCTGGGTGCCAACTGTTAGGCTTAGCATCCATCGCAGCATGGCGTTTCGCTAGTTCGTCATCGCTAATATTCAACTTGATTGAACGGCTTGGAATATCAATCACAATCTCATCGCCATTTTCGACTAAAGCAATCGCCCCGCCACTTGCCGCTTCTGGCGACACATGGCCAATTGATAAACCAGAAGTACCGCCCGAGAAACGACCATCAGTAATCAACGCACAAGCTTTACCTAAGCCCATAGATTTAAGGTACGTTGTTGGGTACAACATTTCTTGCATACCTGGGCCACCTTTAGGGCCTTCGTAGCGGATCACAACAACCTCGCCAGCGACAACGCTACCATTTAAAATACCTTCAACGGCATCGTCTTGGCTTTCAAAAACGTGAGCAGGTCCGGTAAACGTCAAGTTGTCTTCACTGACGCCAGCGGTTTTCACGACACAGCCATCAAGGGCAAGGTTGCCAGATAATACCGCTAGGCCACCTTCGGTTGAAAACGCGTTATCAAGTGAGCGAATACAGCCATTTTCACGATCATCGTCTAAGGTGTCCCAGCGGCAATCTTGGCTAAACGCTTTGGTGGTGCGAATGCCGGCAGGGCCTGCGCGATAGAATTTCTTAACGTCTTCGTCGTCAGTCACTTTAATATCGTACTGGGCTAAGTGCTCAGTTAACGAAGTGCCCAACACGTTGGTCACGTTAGGCTTTAATAGTTTGGCACGAGCCAATTCACCTAAAATGCCAATAACACCGCCAGCACGGTGGACATCTTCCATATGGTATTTTTGCGTCGACGGCGCCACTTTACATAGTTGTGGTACTTCGCGAGATAACTTGTCCATGTCGGCCATGGTGTAATCAATGCCCGCTTCTTGCGCGACTGCTAATAAATGCAAAATCGTATTGGTTGAACCGCCCATGGCAATGTCTAAACACATGGCATTGTGCATCGCATCGCGGTTGGCGATATTACGCGGTAGTGCAGACTCGTCTTCGTCAAAGTAGTAACGCTTTGTAAGTTCTACAATTTGCTTACCGGCTTTTTTAAATAGCTGTTCGCGGTCGGCGTGCGTCGCCAACATTGAACCGTTACCCGGTAATGCTAAACCTAATGCTTCGGCTAAACAGTTCATTGAGTTGGCGGTAAACATACCAGAGCAAGAGCCACAGGTTGGGCAAGCGGAGCGCTCGATTTGATCACTTTGCTCGTCGCTAACCGTTGGGTCGGCACCTTGGATCATGGCATCAACTAAATCAAGCTTGATGATTTGATCAGAAAGCTTGGTTTTACCCGCTTCCATTGGGCCACCTGAAACAAAAATAACGGGGATATTCAGGCGCATGGCCGCCATCAGCATGCCCGGCGTGATCTTGTCACAGTTAGAAATACACACCATAGCATCGACACAGTGAGCATTGACCATGTACTCCACCGAGTCAGCGATGAGATCGCGCGATGGCAAGCTGTACAGCATGCCACTGTGCCCCATGGCAATACCGTCATCAACGGCAATGGTGTTAAATTCTTTTGCGTTTGCGCCAGCCTCTTCAATGGCACACGCCACTAACTGACCCATATCTTTTAAATGAACATGGCCCGGCACAAACTGAGTAAATGAGTTAACTACGGCAATAATAGGCTTGCCAAAGTCTCCATCCGTCATCCCTGTTGCTCGCCACAATGCGCGAGCGCCTGCCATATTTCGGCCTTGTGTTGACGTTGCTGATCGTAATTTTGGCATTTTCTTGTCCTACTATTGCTGTATTCGTTAACTGCTTTAAATTAATAAGGATGGGTTAATCGCGCTAGAGCAAGGCGGGGACGCGCAGCTTATTAGCATAAGTGAGCATTCCCAACCATCAACTAGGTAACGGTCATAGTGCGATTAAGCTTCCTTATTCGACTGGCTCTAACCAGTTCCACTTATCTTCGGTAGTACCATCAAAGATACCAAAGAAGGCATCTTGTAAGGCTTTAGTGACAGGGCCACGCGAGCCTTTGCCTACAGGTAAACCATCAACTGACTTCACTGGCACAATTTCAGTTGCAGTACCTGTCATAAAGAATTCATCCGCTAGGTAAAGCGACTCGCGAGAAATTGGCTCTTCACGCACTTCATAGCCCAAGTCACGCGCTAGGGTGATCACCGCATCACGGGTTAAGCCCGGTAAAATAGACGCAGTACTAAATGGCGTGTAAATCACACCATTGCGCACTAGGAATAAATTTTGGCCAGCGCCTTCGCTCACCATATTGTTGACGTCTAATGCAATACCTTCAGTGTAACCGTGGCGACCCGCTTCCATCGAAATCAACTGCGACGATAAGTAGTTACCACCAGCTTTTGCCGCTGTTGGCATAGTGTTCGGTGCTAAGCGGTTCCAGCTTGAAACGCCCACTTCGACACCACCTTCAATGGCATCGGCACCTAAATAAGCTTCCCAGTTAAATGCGGCAACCATTAGATCCGCTTGCGCATCTAGTGGTGGACGAAGACCCATACCAATATCACCCAAAAATGCTAATGGACGTAAGTAGGCGGCTTTTAAACCATTTTTAACCACGGCGTCTTTACACGCTTGTACCACTTCTTCATTGGTGTATGGAATATCCATACGGTAAACTTTTGCTGAATCGAATAGACGATCAACGTGTTCTTGCAACCTGAAAATACAGGTGCCTTTGTGCGTGTTGTAGGCGCGAATACCTTCAAACACTGATGAACCATAGTGCAGAGCATGACTCATGACATGCACGGTCGCATCCGCCCAAGGGATGAGTTTACCGTTAAACCAAATGAGTTCTGCGCTTACTTTAGCCATAATAATTCCTATCTATTGGGTCTTGCTGACCTTATCTGTTATTCCGCCTACATTATGCGCGACATTGCGCGCTAGCGGTATCTTGAATTTCAATTGTTTTAATATCGAACAATTTACTTAATTGTAACTGCAACTGGCTAACTGGGTGCTCTGATGAGACTGTCATTTCAATATCAAGCGCATCACTGCTTTGCTCAGAAAACATATTGATACCATTGACCTGAAAACCACGATAACGGGTCACTTGTAAAATACGCTCTAGTACCGTGTTTTGCTGAGCGGCAGAAATTCTTAACGTATGTTCTGGTGTAGCAGTGTTCATGGCGATTCCTATCAATAGTCTCGTTTTGGTTTAGCCTTAATTGCATTAGCGGCGTTGCGTTAGTTCACTTTATCTTGGGTTTCTATCATTTTGTCGTTCGCAGTTTCCGGCGGCACCAGTGGCCAAACGTTATCTGCTTCATCAATTTTGACCTGCAATAAATACGGGCCGTTATGCGCGAGCATTTCATCGATAGCCGAAGACACCTCGGCTTTAGTGGTAATTTGTTTCGCTTTGATATTAAAAGCGTTGGCCAACATGACAAAATCAGGATTATCTGACAGGTCTGTTTCACTTAATCGACCATTAAAGAATAAGTCTTGCCATTGACGCACCATGCCTAACTTGCTGTTGTCGATTAACACGATCTTGATCGGTAGTTGAAAGCGCTTGATAGTTGCCATCTCTTGCACGTTCATCATAAATGAACCATCGCCGGTCACCGCGATGATGGTATCGGTTGGACGACTAACTTGCGCACCGATGGCAGCAGGTAAACCAAAGCCCATGGTGCCTAAGCCACCACTGGTTAAAAAATTCTCTGGGCCATTAATCGCCATATGCTGCGCCGCCCACATTTGGTGCTGACCAACATCTGTGGTGATCACTGAGTCCGCCGGCATTTTTAGCGAGATTTCGTTTAATACTTTAGGGGCATATATGCCCTCGCCCGGATGGTTATAGTCCCAAGCAAAGCTGTCTTTTAGGTGCTGACATTTTTGTTGCCACGGTTCAATCGACAGTGGCATGGCAAGCGCAGGCAAGTTCACTTTTAGCTCGCCTAATACCGCAGCATGGGCAGTTCTGCGCTTGCCCACTTCCGCTTGGTCAATGTCAAAGTGAACCACTTTGGCATGCGGTGCGAACTCAGCTAGTTTGCCTGTTACCCTGTCATCAAAGCGAGCACCAACAGCGATCAACAAATCACATTCTTGCACCGCCAAGTTAGCGGCTTTAGTGCCGTGCATACCTAACATACCCAAGTAGTATTCATCATCCGCTGGCACTGTGCCTAAGCCCTTTAACGTTGAAACACTCGGCATCTTGGTTTGCGCTAAGAATTCACGCAGCTCAGGTACAGCATTGGCCATTCCAACGCCGCCACCAACATATAAAATCGGCTTTTGCGCTTGGCTAAGCAATGCCAGAGCGGTTCCCATATTGGCTGGTTCATTTGATGCGGGCATCACACTCGTCGGTACCGCTTCAAGCGTTTTGGTGACCACAGCTAATTGAATATCCTTTGGAATATCAACCAGCACCGGCCCTTGTCGGCCAGATAGCGCAATATCAAACGCCTGGTGAAGCGTTGACGCAAGTTCATTGACATCACGTACTTGAAAACAGTGTTTAGTGCACGCCAGCGACAAGCCGATAATATCGACTTCTTGAAATGCATCTGAGCCCATCGCACCTGTCGCCACTTGGCCAGTAATGGCGACTACTGGAATAGAGTCGGCATAAGCATCGGCTAAGCCAGTGATCAAATTCGTTGCACCTGGGCCTGAAGTTGCAAAGCAGACACCCACTTGTTTAGCCGCACGTGCATAACCGACCGCAGAAAACGCCGCCCCTTGCTCATGGCGACACAAGAAATGCTGAACCTCACTGTCATACAGGGCATCATAGATCGGCATAATCGCGCCGCCTGGGTAGCCAAAAACATGCTTTACACCATGCTGCTGTAAAACATTTAAAAGCATGGTTGCACCTGTATGTGTGTGTTCAGTTGTCATTGCGGTTTTCGCTATAATATATCGTTAATCAATGAGTTAATTAAGTTTCAGTTTAACTACTTAAGAGCAAGCTCTGCTTTACGACAAAAAATTCAAGCCTTAAGTAAAACAAAACCCCCGGTCCTTTCGGAGCGGGGGTTGGTATTTTGATTTCAGAAATTTTTCTTAGCGCAACCAACTTCCCCGCGATGATTTAATAATCACCACGACGAGAATGTTAATAATCACTGCGCTTACGTTATTCATGTTTTGCTAAAATTCTACTGACAAAAATGTGAATAGTTATTTATTTTTTCTGAAAAAATATTTAACTGGTTAATCTTTTTAAATTAGTATCACAGCCCATCACCCGTGTGCAAGCACTTTTCAGATCAAATTTTAATGACTACGAAATAGTTACTATTCTTAGCATTTATCTATGCCTGAATCGGGTCTAACTTAGCTGATTCAACAGCTAATTCGCGAACTTAGCACATAGCCACTACACTCTATAAAAATGGATTGATTTAAAAAGGATTTTTATGTCTCTCGCCTGTGTTTATAGCCGTGCTCGCCTTGGTTTATCATCGCCTTTAGTGACGGTTGAAGTGCATATTTCCAATGGGCTCCCAGCATTTTCGATTGTTGGCTTGCCTGAAACCTCAGTTAAAGAATCAAAAGACAGAGTGCGTAGTGCGCTTATTAATTGCGGCTATGAGTTTCCCGCCAAACGCATTACGGTGAACCTTGCACCTGCAGATCTACCCAAAGAAGGTGGCCGTTTTGATTTGCCGATCGCCATGGGCATTCTCGCCGCTTCAAACCAACTACCCAATCACGATTTAAGCGAATACGAGTTTGCGGGCGAGCTGGCCTTATCAGGTGAACTCAGAGCCATTATTGGCGAAATTCCATTGACGCTTGCCTGCCAGCAAGCAGGTAGAACCTTAGTAATCCCCAGTAAAAATGCAGAGAAAGCGCAATGGCTTGAAGCCCCTAAAGTGATCGCGATAGATCACTTACAACAGCTTTTCCCCCACTTTGCCAGACAATCGCCTCTCCCATTTTTTACCAGCCAAGATAAGCAACCGCCGAGCCAACAAGTATCATTAGATATGAAGGATGTGATTGGCCAGCCACTGGCTAAGCGGGCGTTGGAGATCGCTGCCAGCGGTGGCCATAATTTATTATTTGTTGGCCCACCGGGCACAGGCAAAACCATGCTGGCTAGCCGTTTACCGGGTATATTGCCGCAAATGAGTCGCGACGAAGCAATTGAAAGCGCCGCCATACAATCAATCAGCCAACATGATATTGATAGCACCACGTGGGGGATCCGACCTTTCCGCTCGCCCCACCACACCGCCACCGCAGCGGCACTTATTGGCGGTGGCTCATATCCACAACCGGGCGAAGTATCTTTAGCGCACAATGGTGTGCTGTTTTTAGATGAGCTACCAGAATTTGATCGCAAAGTGTTGGATGTTATGCGTGAACCAATGGAGTCAGGTGAAGTCACCATTTCGCGTGCCAACCACAAACAAACCTTCCCTGCACAGTTTCAATTAGTGGCGGCAATGAACCCAAGCCCAACGGGGTTTTACAACGACAAACGCAGTACACCCGAACAAACGCTACGTTACCTCAACCGCCTATCGGGCCCTTTTCTCGATCGCATTGACATTCAAATTGAAGTGGCACGCTTGCCCAGAGGCATTTGGAGCGATAACCAACAACATGAGGAAAGCAGCGAGGCGGTACGAGAGCGGGTAATGCACTGTCGTTCAATTCAGTTAACACGACAAGGAAAGGCCAACGCCTTACTCAGCAGCAGTGAGCTGCGCGAGCATTGTACGTTATCGCCAGAAGATAACGAGTTTTTAGAGTTAGCCGTGGAAAAACTTGGGCTGTCGACCCGCGCCCATCATAAAATTCTTAAAATTGCCCGCACTTTGGCAGATATGGATAACAGTGAGGCGATTGCCCATAGTCATTTAATTGAAGCACTCTCATACCGAGCGATGGATCGCATTTTACGCCATCTAACCGATGCGCTCGCAGTTTAGTCTTACAGCTTAGGCTGCACTTTAAGCCGCACTGTGGCTGATTGATTGTAAAAACGCCTTCACTAGTGGCTGCTCTTTGCGAATATTTAAACAGCACACACCAAGATCGAAGGGCTTGATACCGTGCTCAATATCTAGCGCATAGACCCTGTCTTTCACTGGGCTAAGATCCACAACCACCTGTGGCGCAATGCCAATGCCACAACCAAGCGCCACCATACTGACAATTGCCTCGTGGCCGGACACGGTGGCGTAAATATTGGGCTTGCCAAATTGCATACTGCGCAGCCATTTTTCAAATCGCGTACGCGCTGAGCCATGCTCTGGCAATATCACCGGAATTTCGGACCAGTTGATCATCTTCGCCTGCAATTGCTGTTGAACATGGCATGCCATGGTCGGGGCAATAATGTTAAGCGGAACTTGCTCGATATGGTGGAAATGATAACTACTGGATAAGTTCTCTGGCATCGCGGCTATGGCGATATCAACCTGCTGTTGCTGCACTTGCGGCAGAGCGCCTGCCGCATCACCAGTGGTTAGCATTAGTTCAACGAGCGGGTGTTGTTGTCGAAAACTGTCAATTAATTTAGGTAAATGACTATAGGCAGCCGTAACTGAGCAATAAATATGAAGCTGACCTGTTAACTGGGCTTGTTGTTGGTTGAGCGAGAGCTTTAATAGGGATAATTGCTCTAGCTGCTGCTCGGCATAGTGTTTAAGTTGTTCACCTGCAGATGTAAGCTTTGCCGTGCGGTTATCGCGGATCAGCAACTGGCAACCTAGCTCTTCTTCCAAGCGCGTAATGGTGCGACTCAGCGTTGAAGGGCTGACATAAAACTGCTCGGCAGTTTTGCCAAAATGCAGCTGCTTGGCGAGGTGATGAAACATCGCCAACGATTTGGTATCCATAGGGTTAACTCCCTGCCATACAAATTCGACTGAGTTCTTAAAGAATTACGTTGCGTATTTTGCAACACAACAATGCAAATAATTCACTTTAGGCAATAATAACCCTGCGCTATGGTGTGCTCAACCAATTAATTTAGAAAAATGGAATCCGCTATGGCTAACTACTTCAACACTTTAAGCTTGCGTGAGCAGCTTGCCCAACTTGGCAAATGTCGTTTTATGAAACGCGAAGAATTTGCTGACGGCTGTAACTTTATCAAGGACTGGAATATCGTTATTGTCGGTTGTGGTGCCCAAGGTTTAAACCAAGGTTTAAACATGCGTGATTCTGGCCTAAATATCAGCTACGCCTTGCGTGAAGCGGCGATTGCTGAAAAACGTCAATCTTGGCGCTGGGCAACAGAAAATGGCTTTACTGTAGGTACTTACGAAGAGTTAATTCCACAAGCGGATTTAGTACTTAACCTGACACCAGATAAGCAACACACTTCAGCGGTTAGCGCGGTAATGCCGCTAATGAAGCACGGCTCTACACTTGCATACTCTCACGGTTTTAATATCGTTGAAGAAGGCATGCAAATTCGCCCAGACATCACAGTTGTGATGGTAGCGCCTAAGTGCCCGGGTACTGAAGTACGCGAAGAATACAAGCGTGGTTTCGGTGTACCTACCCTAATCGCTGTTCACCCTGAAAATGATCCAAACGGTAACGGCTTAGCAATTGCGAAAGCATACGCATCAGCTACAGGCGGTGATCGCGCTGGTGTACTTGAGTCATCATTTATCGCAGAAGTGAAATCTGACTTAATGGGTGAGCAAACCATTCTATGTGGTATGTTGCAAACGGGTGCTATTTTAGGCCACCAGCAGTTAGTCGCCAATGGCGTTGACGCGGGCTACGCTCGCAAGCTTATTCAATACGGTTGGGAAACCGTTACCGAAGGCTTAAAGCATGGCGGTATCACCAATATGATGGATCGCCTGTCAAATCCTGCGAAAATCAAAGCATACGATATGGCAGAAGAGTTAAAAGTAATCCTTCGCCCACTATTTGAAAAGCATATGGATGATATTATCGAAGGTCACTTCTCTGCCACTATGATGGAAGACTGGGCTAACGATGATAAAAACCTATTAACGTGGCGCGCACAAACGGCAGAAACCTCGTTTGAATTGGCACCAGACAGCGATGCTGAAATTACTGAGCAAGAATACTACGACCGCGGTATTTTCTTAGTGGCGATGGTTAAAGCAGGTGTTGAATTAGCGTTCGAATCTATGGTGGCTGCCGGTATTATCGAAGAGTCAGCTTATTACGAATCACTGCATGAAACGCCATTGATCGCGAACTGTATTGCACGTAATAAGTTGTACGAAATGAACGTGGTAATCTCAGATACAGCGGAATACGGTAACTACTTATTCAGCCATGCGGCAGTACCATTATTGTCTGACTTTGTTAGCAAATTAAGCCTAGCAGATTTAGGTGAAGGCTTAGCTACTGCCAACAATGGTGTTGATAACGTGCGTTTAATTGAAGTGAATGAAGCGATTCGTACTCACCCTGTAGAAACTGTTGGTAAAGAGTTACGTGGCTATATGACAGATATGAAGCGTATTGTTGAAGCAGATCTTTAATTCTCTTCAATACACAAATACTTAGATAAGATACTCAGGTAAGTTATGCAGATAAGGTGAGCAACACCTTATCTGCAGTTTAATCTAAGTAACTAACTATAGATTTACCTATTTCTTTAAATTTGCTCGCTGCAAATCGGGTGACTGAACTTGCTATCAGCCATTGCGAATGTCACCCATCCATCATCAAGCAATGATCTTTGTTAGCACTAATCAAGCCTTCTTATATCGCTAAAATAAACCACTTCTTTTGCAGTTGTAAGCATTCCCCCCCCTTTATTGTTCAACAATCAACCAAAAGCTAAAGCCATATGCTATATAACAAATCGCTATAGTAATAAAAAAATACTAGATTCATTGGCTTATCAACAAATGAAAAGATTGATTGTATAGTTCAATTGGCTTCTAAAATTTAACTGTTAAAATATGTAACTTTGTTTTAGATCAAGGAATAAGTTGTTGTTTTCCATTAACAAAAAAATAACATTCGCGTTACTTTTATGTGTGTTACTAACCGCGTTATCAGTAGGAACTTTTAGTCAATGGGTAGCACGCGATGTAGTTGAAGCGCGCTTGTTAGAAAAAGAGTTGCCCAGTGCCATGCAACAAATCAGTGGTGAAATTGAAAAAGAAATCGCGCTGATGCATATCGTTGCCAAGCAACTTTCAAACGACCCTTTTCTTATCAAATGGGCAGAAGCTGGCAGCGACAAAGGCGAAGAGCCACTGGTTATTGAGAAACTTGCCGAAATTGGCCGCGTTAATGGCTTTAGTAGTACTTCATTTGTCGATCGACGAAATGGTAATTATTGGAATGAAAAAGGCTTTTTAAGGCAACTGGAAGCAAACAATGGTGAAGACGGCTGGTTCTTTGCATATCGCGATAGTGGCCAAGATACCTCAATTAGTATCTATCGCTACCCCGGCGGTCAACGAGTAGATTTGTTTGTTAATCACCAACAGCTTAACGGTTTAGGCTTGTCAGGCATTGGTAAATCTTTTGAAGATGCGGTTAACCTACTGAATACCTTTCGTCTTGAGAAAACCGGCTTTGTTTATTTAGTCGATAAAGACGGCAAGATTCAACTCCACAACGACGAGCAGTTTATTGGCAAAAATATCACTGATGTCTATGGCCCTGCGGCCAAACAGTTACTAAATGCTGCAAGCTACAATCAAATTGATGCCGAAGTTAACGGTGAAAACTTACTAATTAGCTCAAGCTATGTGCCTTCCGCACAATGGTTTGTGATTGGGCAATTGTCACAAGCGGAAGCCTATGAGCAGCTGAACAATGCCACAGTAAACATGATCATCTGGACATTGCTTATTGTAGTAGTAACTGCCGCTGTTGCGATGTTAATTGCACGATCGATTTCTCAGCCAATTAATCAGTTAGCACAGCTATTTACCCAAATGGGACAAGGTGAAGCCGATCTAAATCACCGAATTCCGGAAACTGGTCAACAGGAATTAGTTGCAGTTGCCAAAGGTTACAATGCCTTTATCGGTAAACTAGCCGAGCTATTTGAGACGATTGCACAGAGTAGCCGAGAGTTACATAAAACCGCTGACGAGCTAGCCTCGAAAAGTGAGCAGACTAAGACAAGTGCCGCTAATAACGACACCAACACACAACATATTTCTAATGCCCTGTCGCAAATCAACACCACAGTTTCAGAAATTGCCCAAAGTGCTGTTCAGGCGTCTGACTTGGCAGAGAACGTACGTAACAACGGCAGTGAAATCGCAACAGTGATCACCCATGCGAAATCAGATATTGATCAGCTTGGTGGCAAAATTCACGACGTGTCTACGGTTATTGCTAATCTAACGGAAAACACCGAAACCATCGCGCAAGCTTTAGGTGTCATTGAATCGATTTCAGATCAAACTAACTTGTTAGCACTTAACGCTGCAATTGAAGCAGCGCGAGCTGGCGAGCACGGTCGTGGCTTCGCGGTGGTCGCTGAAGAAGTCCGCAGTTTAGCAGGCAAAACGGCTGACTCGACCACGGAAATTCAGACCATAATGGAGCAACTGCAACAAACATCTACCGCTGCTACCGCAGAGATCAAAGCGATTATCGCGCAATCAGAAAGTACGAATGCCTCGATTAATGAGGCGCAGGACAAACTGCAACTGAGCGGTGAGCTAACGCTACAAATCTCTGACACTAATCATTTGGTGGCAACTGCAACTGAACAACAGGCGATTTCACTAAACGATATTAACAATAATATGTCAGAAATTCGTGAGATCTCAGAAGAGAACATGAACAATGTTCAGGCAATTGCTAATAGCACAGAGCAGCTGAATGAGCTGGCCGAAACACTTGATACCTTAGTTACTCAGTTTGAGCATCATAAATAAATTGTAACCTGCTAATGAGAAAGCGATGCATTCCCGATGAATAGCATCGCTTTTTTTATAAGTTCTTTTTATTGACGGTAATATTCACGCCGAAATCTAACAGTCTTTGATAGAAGCTGGCTAAGTCACAGGCTTTGGTTTGCTGACATACAATCGCAAACTTTTTGATAGCTCGTTTATTGCTTTGCAGTGACGCTTGCTCGAGCCAATAAAGTGCAGTATCAAAGTCCGATTTGACCACATCACCCGCTAAGTAGATTTCTGCTAGCTTTATCTGACCCGCAGCGAAGCCCTGTGTTGCAGATTGTTCAAACTTCATAAATGCCTTAACCAAGTGATCTTCAATATAGCTCGCTCTTTCAAAGGCTAAACCTGAGGCGTATTCACGCTCACCAGGGATGTAGCTCGTGCTTACCTGATAACCCGTATCACTAATAATAAAGTTGCCAAACAGCATATTGCCTTCCGGCCTAGCTGCTTTAACTATGCCTTCTCGTTGATACAAGTCCGTGAACTGGGCTTGTGTAAAATTATGGCTATTCTTGCCAAAATAACTGAATGCCCTTGTCTGCCCAGACGAAATTGCTTCTTCAAAGGATGACTGATGTTGATAAAAGAAATTTCCATAAATAACAGAAACAGTATCGCCAGTTAAATCAACAACTTTCGCAATGCGAAACTTTTCATGCGGGCGATAGTGATTATTGAGTTTTCGATAATCAATTAACAGAAAGTCATTAATCTGCGGATAGCTAACGAGTTGCTCAAGCTGACGCTGCTCTGCTTGTCGCTCCTGCCACCAGCTAGCGGCCAAATAAATTAGGAGAATTAGGCCGGTGAATTTGATCAGGAACTGATAGATAGTAAATGCCGAACCTAGCAATTGTTTGTATAGTTGAGCATCAATTCCTTGCTGGTCCACACGAGTTAAGCACTCTGTGCATTCTAGCTCAATTCTTCGCCCCACAGGGTATAGGGGCAGACTCTGCAAAAAAACATAAGCGTAACGTATACAGCCTTTAACATGATGCTTATTACCTCCACAATGCGAACACTGATGTTGATATGTCACACCGCCATTTGTTGTTGACTCGCCGTACTCCATTACATCCTCCTGATATACTTATAAAAAGTTATAACAAACGATTAATATTCAAGCAATATATTTGTACTAAAGTTTTCGTAATTACGTTTAACTTAAGCTATAGCAAACTTAGCTAACTTTGCAGAGCAACTTGGCCTAATCTATTAGACATTGCTGCCAACTTTAGCTAAAAACACTAATACTAAAATGATCAATCAGGATAAAAATGGCTGTTAATAAATATCGCGACAAGCGATTCTTAATTATCGACAGCGTTAAGCCTTCCCGAGACTTGCTAAAACAGTTTGCATTTAACTTAGATCCAGAGGTCGTTGAGGCAAGTGGATACACGAAAGATATAATGCTGCGTTGTGCCGAGAATCACTACGATGTATTATTACTTGGTTATGACTTGGGCGAAAGTCAAAAGAATGGCCAGCAACTGTTGGAAGAGCTGCGAGAAAACGGACTAGTAAACCGCCAGTCTGTGGTTATCCTGATCACTGCAGAAAACTCTCAAGCCATGGTGTTGGCAGCTTTAGAACATAAGCCTGACGATTACCTAACAAAACCTTATCGTCCCAAAGATTTACTACAACGTTTAGATAGGTGCTATAACAAAAAGCGCCATATGAAGGACATTTATCAAGCACTAGATGCCCAAGATTCAGAAGCTGCCATTGCGCTATGTGACCGCGCGATTGAAAGAAACACACCATACGTGACTGAATGTTTTGGAATAAAGTCACGCCAATTATTCGAGCAAAATCAGTTTAAGCAAGCCGCAAAAATTTATCACCAGTTTAAGTCGGTAAGGAACTGCCAATGGGCCAGTATTGGTCTGGGAAAAATCGCCCTTCAGGAGCAAGATTACTCAACGGCAATTAACTATTTTTCAGAATTAGTCGATAAACATCCACTGTATCTTGCTTCATATGATTGGCTTGCCACAAGTTATGAAACGATTGAGCAATATACTAAAGCGCAAGACATACTAGAGAGCGCATTAAATATTTCACCATTGTCGGTAAAGCGATTGGAGCGTTTTGCTAAGCTCTGCTTTGATACGCGGAATTATGAAAAAGCCACTCGGGCTTTTGAACAAAATTATCAGCTTTCATTTAATTCAATTCATCACAAAGCGGATAACGCCTTTAACTTTTCAGAGGCACTTAACCAACTTGCCCCTGAGCTTAGCGAACACGACTTAAAGGTCAAAAAGAATCGTGTAATTAACGCCTTGCACGAAACAAGTAAAACCTTTAACCAAGCTGATGTAAGAGTGCAATCGAACCTACATACAGCTCGTTTAATGCTGAAAAGTCATGGCGAATATGATGCTAAACAGCTGCTCTCTAGAACGGAAAAGTATATTCATTCAGTAGCAGAACAGCTTGAATCTTCATCGATGATCAGTATTTCAAAGCTGTTGATTGACTTGAACAGGAACGAGACAGCGAATGAGCTGATTAATCAAGTAGTTGAACGTGAACAAGACAATATAGAATTAATGGCACACGTTGATATGATAGTTGACGGTTCAGTGCAAAAAGACGAACAAGCAATTGCACAACAAGCCCTTAATCAAGCATCAGCATACTTTCGGCAAAATCACTATCAGCAAGCGCTGGCCGGTTTATCTGCTGCGCAAAGCTTGTATCCTCAGCATATCGGTATAAAGCTCAACCTTATTCAAGCACTACTTGCTTGTCATAAACAACAAAATGACGAAGCGAAGCTTGTAAAAGCAGGCGAGTTATTAGCTTCGCTGGTAGGTTTACCTGACTCTCACCCTGCCCATCATCGCTATCAAATACTAAACGAACACTATCAATCATTTAAATAGTTAACTATATCTACTATTTATAAAATAAATTCAGTGTTGACTTATCAGCCAACAGACCTGACTATTATTTGTGCAAAAACAACAATAATAGACGGATAGGAAACTGATAATGGCGCAAAGTAGCACACCACAAAGTAATCCGGTCATCACGTCAACCTCAACAGCATACGCTACGCAACCTCAAAAATATTACGCGCTAGTGCTGCTAACCATTGTCTATAGCTTCAATTTTATCGACCGGCAACTCTTGTCGATATTACAAGAAGGGATCAAAGCCGACTTAGGTCTATCTGACGGACAACTTGGCTTGTTAACAGGTTTTTCTTTTGCACTATTTTATGTACTCGCTGGCATACCGATAGCAAAATGGGCTGACAGCGGTAATCGTCGCAATATCATTTCAATCGCTTTGTTTGTCTGGAGCTTCATGACGGCAATCAGCGGCTTTGTACAAAATTACTTTCAGTTGTTACTTGCCCGTATTGGCGTTGGTGTTGGGGAAGCAGGCTGTAGTCCACCATCTCATTCCATTATCTCAGACATTTTTCCCCGAGAAGCAAGAGCTGGAGCGATAGGTTTCTATTCAACCGGGGTTAATATCGGTATTCTTTTCGGCTTCTTGCTAGGCGGCTGGCTTAATGAAGTATTTGGTTGGCGAACCGCATTTCTCGTTGTCGGTGCACCAGGCATTATATTAGCGATTGTCGTTCGATTTACTTTAAAAGAACCGATCAGGGGCTTATCCGAAAATAAAGTTACCGCTCAAGAAGCTGCACCGAGCTTCAAGCAAACTTTCAAGTTATTACTTAGCCGCTCTTCGTTTGTTCATTTAGCAATTGGCTCAGCACTTACTGCTTTTGTGAGCTATGGATTTGTTAACTGGGCAGCGTCTTTTATGATTCGCAGCTACGGTATCTCAACGACAGAGCTTGGCGCATGGTTAGCATTGATCATTGGTGTAGGTGGCGCTGTGGGTGTATTTGGTGGCGGCGTGCTGGCTGACAAGTTAGCAAAGAAAGATCCGCGATGGTATGCCTGGTTACCGGCGTTAGCCGCGTTCATCGGTTTACCTTTCTTAGTGTTGTTTTGTATTGCTGATGATAAACATATGGCACTATCTAGCTTAGTTATTCCTGCAATGATGGGTAACTTATTCCTCGGATGCGTTGTAGCAACTACGCATAGCTTAGTTGGCTTGAAGATGCGTGCTATGTCATCAGCAATATTCTTTTTAATTATTAATATTATTGGCTTAGGCTTGGGGCCATCTTCAATCGGCTTACTTAGCGACTTTTTAGCACCAACTTATGGTGCTGATTCATTACGCTATGCAATGCTTTATATTCTGCCGATCGTAAGCTTCTGGTCCGTTTGCCACTTTATTTATGGTGCTAGAAGTCTTAGAGAGGATTTAGAAAACGCCCCTGAATAACAGGCAGCAATATATTTTAGGCGAAAAAAAAGCTGCCGATTAGGCAGCTTTTTTTATATGGTGGAGGGAGGTGGATTCGAACCACCGAAGGCGGAGCCGTCAGATTTACAGTCTGATCCCTTTGGCCACTCGGGAACCCCTCCAGAAACGGGATAAAGCCCAGTTTATACTGAGCTTTAAAATATGTGCCTAGCGATGACCTACTCTCACATGGGACCTCCCATAGACCATAGACGCTAGGTTGCATTTCACTTCTGCCTTTCTATTGCATAGCGCATGGGGCCAGATGGTTCTACAACGCTATTGTCGCTAGGTGAAACTCTTATTTGCTCACCCTGTTAAAACAGTATATTTAATTCAGACATAAAAAAAGCCCGACATCAGTCGAGCTTTATTTATATGGTGGAGGGAGGTGGATTCGAACCACCGAAGGCGGAGCCGTCAGATTTACAGTCTGATCCCTTTGGCCACTCGGGAACCCCTCCAAAAACGGGATAAAGCCCAGTTTATACTGGGCTTTAAAATATGTGCCTAGCGATGACCTACTCTCACATGGGACCTCCCACACTACCATCGGCGCAGTTGCATTTCACTTCTGAGTTCGGCATGGGGTCAGGTGGTTCTAC
>NZ_JBQRUO010000006.1:0-243915 GCF_053485855.1 Thalassotalea montiporae | reverse complement strand
AAAACACTTCGTTGGGCTGCCCCGTGGAAGTGGATGCGCATTTTAGAGATTTTTAGCTGGGCGTCAACACCTTTTTGAAAGTTTTTTGATATTTTTATTTGTTCGGTTTAATTTCACGCAAAGCGCGCAATTATTGATTGATTTTGTGGTAAACCAGTAAAATTAGATGTAAAAAAGCCGTATTAACACAGATAAAGGTTAATACGGCTTTTTTATAATAAAGTGTCGATACTAGTAATAGATAACGTCTTTTATTTCTTGTTTTCTCGTAGATGCTATATATATCTCATAAACATCTTTAAAGTCGATACTTAACTCAGTTGCGTACGTATCACCCACAGGATAACTCTTTATCACTTTAGCCCCCCGAATAACACCATGAACTGACGCTTTGAGTTGATGATTTTCGATAAGTAAGTCACCCATAGTCATATTAGAGGCAACTTGTTGACCATATACCTGTTCAGCTAATTCCGCATAAGCGGCAAGTTTTGATGCTTTAATTGCCATTAGCATACGTTGTGTTTCATGCTCTGACTTTTGCAAACTGATTGGCGCATAGCCAACAGCGGTGACAACAGGAAAGACCTCTGGCTTCACTGGTTGCCACTGCACATGCTTATCATAAATAGATGTACAAGCAGAAACGGTAACAGCTACAACTAGCGCCAACGCAATATTGATAAGTTTCATTATCTCACCCTGCCACTATCTATTGCTGTATTCGAACAGCGCGGGCCTCTTCAGCCAAGTTCTCACTGGTGCGAATTATCATGCCATCTTTCAACCGCACATTTTCATCGCGATAAACTTCATCACCGATCACCCATTTTGGTATAAATGATTGAGCACTGGCGACAACGACACGAGATTGCATTCCGATCATTCGAGCATTAACTAATATACCCGTTTCTTGCTCCATCATGGTTCCGGTCACTACGTAGTCAATAATTTGTCGCTCTGGTAACTCTTTCCAGTCGCGACTAAAAACATAATCGCCATCTTTTGTTACTCGGATATGTCCTGTTGTTTTGTAATCAATCACTACCATGCCATGGCGTTGCAGCTCATGAACGAAGTTCTCTGATAGTTGATTACCCAGCCAGTTAGTCGACTCTAAGTCTTCCAAATTAACAAATGAAGTAACTGCGATTGGAGTTTTTGGTGAAACAAAGGAGCTATGCTCCAGCATTTGATACGCCAGCCCTCTCACCACATCATTAATGGCATGCTTGGGTAGATCAAAACTGTCTATCTCATCCATTTTCTGATGGCTGACACTGTAAAAATCTTGCTCACTATTCATTGAGCACGAGGCCAGTAAAGGAATACAGGCTGCTAATAGCCAATTTTTCATTGAGACACCTCAATTATTACTACAAGTTTAACGTTGACTTCTTGGCTTTGAATAATGCAGGAAACGCGCCAACAATAAATAATTATTGCTAGGATAGGTTGAACAGGCATAGTTCATGCTTACTCTTAGTTAATTGTAAGCTATTGGCTAACACAAGCGTCTGCTTTATGACGCTTACTAAGCCGATGGTGATACTTAGTTAGCTAGTTATTAATTTAGTGTTCACAAGATTAAACGCAACCTTAATGCCAAGACATTGTGGACACCAATCAATTGGATTGCTTGTTATGCGAATTTTAGCATTATTCACATCAATATTAATTTCATTTGTGAGCTCTGCTCAGTGGTATGAATCACAAGGCAGTGCATACATCTTAAATAATGATCGCGAGACTGCGCGAACAGAAGCAATGGAAAACGCATTAAAAAAAGCATTACTTGTTGCCGGAGCCTCAGTGAGCAGTGCACAGCGGGTTATCAACGGTTTGCTTACTCAAGACGAACTAAGTATTCGTGCTAGTGGCACAGTGAATTCAATTGAGTTAATCGACGAAAGCTACCAAGGAGACATGCTTAAAGTAACGATTCGCGCAGATATTTTTCCACAAGAGCAGCAATGCTTTGCCGCCGACTTCAAAAAGTCGATGCTAGTAACTAAAGCCCAACTGCTTCATCGTGAACAAGCAAATATTGGCAAAATTTATAATTTAGACAAGAAACTCGTTGCTCGCTTTGCTGACAAGCTTGGTGAGAAAAGTCGCTACATTGATATTAAACTAGCCAACAAGAGCAGCATCCCTTTTAGTCGCTATAACCGTAGCTTTGACCAAGAAAAAATAAAATACTTAGCAGTTGAATTAGGTCAACGCTTTGACACACAGTTTGTTCTCTTTACAGAAGTTACTGACGTTTCGTTTGATGGAGAGGTACTAAACCAATGGCAGTTCTGGCAAGAAGATAACTTCGATCGCCACTTTGATACCGCCTTCTACATATATAGTACTGATAATGGTGAACTATTATGGAATAGCCATTACCAGAATAAAGCTCCTTGGACTTTTGGTAAGCGAGAAACGATCGACCTAAACGGCCAATCGTTTTGGCAAAGCGCCTACGGCCGTATGCTAGACCGCACACTTGATGACGCCTTACTTGATATTGATGAAAGCCTAATGTGCCAGCAAACAAGGGCAAGAATTGTCAGAGTTGAAGGTAATGAAGTTATTGTTAATGTGGGCAAACGCCAAGGCGTTAAGTTAGGCGATAAATTTTCCTTACTGCATTTAAACAGTTTCACAAGCGATCAAGGAAAAATGTACACGGGGTATAATGTCAGTAGCCACATGGTGACTGTAAGCGAAGTATTTCAAGATAGCGCTGTCGCAAAAACCACTAATCAAAACTTGCTTGGCAATATTCAAATCAATGATCTCGCCGTGAAACAAGATCCCTAAAGCAAATACAGAATACCATCACTGCCCTATTGAGTTGTTTTAGTCATTGTAAACTATTGATAAACAGTTTAAATTCAACTGAGCTGTCTCTGTAGCTCAGTTGGATAGAGCATTCGCCTCCTAAGCGAAGGGTCGCAGGTTCGACTCCTGCCAGAGACGCCACTTCAAGTTTTTCTCTTGTTTATTGAGTTTTCCAAGTAAACCTAATTTTATTAACGCAATTGTACGCACTTCAATGGCGTAAATGCTTTGCTGATAAGCCCTTATATCTGGCTCTTAAAATATCAATAAAAGCCAGTTAAAACAGTATGATTAAAAACAAATAGAGTTAAAACTTTAATTTCACTTTGTTACAAGGTGAATACATTTAGAGTTATCTCTTAATTACATTAGTTTTTCTAATCCGACACAGGCAATTTTATTTGTTTGTTTTATCACCAAACGATCTGGATAATGCGCGTCGCAATTAAGCCACTAGAGCAACTTTTAGCGGCTACTTTTAATTAACATTTACCAACGGAGTAACACACACTAATGAACCCACTATTCTTTGACGCACTTAGCTGGATTGGGCTGGCCTTATGTATCGGTGCTTTTTTTATCAAAGATATATTAATGCTAAGACTGGCAACCTTGGTTGGGTGTGTGTTGATGGGCGTTTATTATACGCATATTGATGTAGCACAAGGCATGGTATCAAATGTAATTATTGTTGCTATTAATGCCTTTTACTTATTAAAACGCAGCGAGCGTGAGCCAAAAGTAGATGCCTCGCTTGAATGTTCAAGTACCTAGCCTCTAATTGAACATTTTCCATTAGACAAATTATTGACATAGATAAATTAAAAAGCCCCAAATAATGGGGCTTTTTAATATAACAATCGACCACTCATTCTGATTGTTCTATTACGACGTCCATATCATCGGCAACCGATGAGTTACTTAATACTGCCGACACTGCCAATACAAAAACAGCAGCAATAACAGTAGTAAGCTTAAATCCTTTGGAGGTTGGTTTATTCATACGCAAACCTACTTACTAAGTTGTTTATTATTGTTATTACTTAATAACCCTAAAAACTTATCTGAATATAATCGACATTTCAATCATTTATTTGCGCAGCTCAAATTAATAGCCTTTATTAACATCGACTTGATTAATAAGCGCTTTATTTTGAACAAAACGTTGATAATTTTCAGCTATTTGCTCAACCACCTGTTGTTGATCCGTAATCGCTGAAACATGGGGGGTTACCGTTAACTGCGGTAAATTCCAGAATGGATGATGACTAGGTAATGGCTCTTGTCTAAATACATCAAGCGCTGCACCTGCAATCACGTTACCCTCTAGCGCTTTAACAAGGGCTTGTTCATCTACTGCATTACCTCTACCAACATTGATTAAATACCCATCTTTAGGCATTGCACACAAAACGCGCTCATCAATGAGATCATTGGTTTGATTAGTCGCTGGTAATATCGACACGACAAAGTGCGCCTGTTGCACACTGTCGACAAGTTGATTTTCTCCTACAAAGCTTTGCGCAATATAGTCAGCAGATTTAAGTGTCTGACTCCAAGTACTGACCTGGTAGCCGTTTAGGTGGAGTTTACGTGCAACCACTAAGCCTATTTCACCAGCCCCTAGAATGGTAACTTTGTTACCTTGTTTACGACGCTTGAATATCCAGTCTTGTGCCTGTTGAGCTTGCCAATAGGCTGCCATATTGCGCTGATGATTAAGAATGCTCATTAGCACAAAGTCAGCCATCTGCTCAGATAAGCTTGGGTCAACAATTCGGGTAATGCTGAGGGTCTGCGGGCGATTATCATCATAAATAAGTCCGTCTACACCGGCGCCCAATGACGATACCACTTTTAGCTTAGGTAAATGACTCCAAAGCTGTGCTGGTTGTTGCCAGCAAACGCCAAACTCAACGTCACTATGAGCTTGGTACTCATGCCAGTTTTTTACTTCTACTCCTGGTAGGTGCTCCTTCAGCGCATTTATCAATGTTTTCGCACTGCGATTTGAAATTGCAATTGCTATCGACATGACTTTCCTCGTTCAGCGTCTTATCACTTAAAGCCAAGTAATATAACACTTAATCCATAACACTTGCTCAATAGCGCTTAATACGTTTCATTTAGTAATTCTCGTCATCTCAAGTCTCTCAATAATTTACTCGCAAATTTAGGCCGTTAGATTTCAATCATCTGTAATATGCCGCACTAACTATTCACTAAAAGTTCAACGGGTGAATACCACCTTTTGCGTCAAAAATCTGAGGTAGTGTTTCAGATCATATTTTATCTCGAAAAATTATGAGAATTGCCGCAAATTCATTTGCAGTAGCCTCGATGCTGAGCGAGAATACTGCTCACTTCAAGCAATTCGAATTTTCAATATATAAGTAGGAGCATATATGCCATCGCGTCAACAACTGGCCAATGCAATTCGTGCGTTAAGTATGGATGCCGTTCAAAAAGCAAAATCAGGACATCCAGGTGCCCCAATGGGCATGGCAGATATCGCAGAGGTTCTCTGGCGTGATTTTCTAAAGCATAACCCAGCTGATCCAAACTGGGCAGATCGTGACCGTTTCGTGTTATCAAACGGCCATGGCTCAATGCTAATTTACTCACTACTACATTTAACTGGCTACGACTTACCAATGTCTGAGCTAGAAAACTTCCGCCAGCTTCATTCAAAAACACCAGGTCACCCTGAATACGGTTACACGCCGGGCGTTGAAACAACTACAGGCCCACTAGGCGCTGGTATCTCAAATGCAGTCGGTATGGCAATTGCTGAGAAAACCCTAGCCGCACAGTTTAACCGTGAAGATCACGACATTGTTGATCACTTCACCTACTGTTTCTTAGGTGATGGCTGTTTAATGGAAGGTATTTCTCACGAAGCTTGTTCATTAGCAGGAACCTTAGGTTTAGGTAAGCTAATTGCATTTTGGGATGACAACGGCATTTCAATTGATGGTCATGTTGATGGCTGGTTTACTGAAGATATTCCTGCTCGTTTCGAGTCATACGGCTGGCACGTAATTCGTGATATCGATGGCCACGACTCTGTAGCTGTTGCTAACGCTATTGAAGCGGCCCAAGCTGAAACGGGCAAGCCAACCATGATTTGCTGTAAAACCATTATCGGTTTTGGCTCACCAAATAAATCAGGTAGCCACGACTGTCACGGTGCACCATTAGGTGATGATGAAATTGCTGCAGCACGTGAATTCTTAAACTGGCCACATACGCCATTTGAAATTCCAGAAAACATTGCTGATGCTTGGAATCAAACAGAAAAAGGTACTGGCGCACAAGCAAGCTGGAATGACAAATTTGCCGCTTACCAAGCAGCTCACCCTGAATTAGCAGCGGAATACGAACGCCGTGTATTAAAAGGTGAACTACCTGCTGAGTTTGAAGAAAAAGCCAATGCATTTATCAAAGAATGTCAGGAAAAATCTGAGAACATTGCTTCGCGTAAAGCGTCACAAAATGCCATTGAAGCCTTTGGTGCCCTGCTACCTGAATTAATTGGTGGTTCTGCTGATTTGGCTGGCTCTAACTTAACCTTATGGTCTGGTTCAAAAGGTATTCAAGACGATCCTGCTGGCAACTACATTTTCTACGGTGTACGTGAATTTGGTATGAGCGGCATTATGAATGGTATTTCATTGCACGGTGGTTTTATTAACTACGGCGCAACCTTCATGATGTTTATGGAATATGCACGTAACGCAGTACGTATGTCAGCGTTAATGGGTATTCAAAATATTTTCGTCTACACCCATGACTCAATTGGCCAAGGTGAAGATGGCCCAACGCATCAACCTATCGAGCAATTAACTAACTTACGTACGACACCAAACATGGTTACTTGGCGCCCAGCTGATGCTACCGAAGCTGCGACTGCTTGGAAGCACGCGGTCATTCGTCAAGATGGCCCAACGTCATTAGTATTCTCTCGCCAAGGTTTACCAGCATTAGCACGCTCTGCGTCGCAAGTAGCTGATATTGAACGTGGTGGTTACATCTTAAAAGACAGTGTTGGCGTACCTGAAGTTATCTTAATTGCGACTGGCTCTGAAGTTGGTCTAGCGATGGCGGCTGCTGAGCAGTTAGGCGACAACGTACGTGTTGTTTCTATGCCATCGACCAATGTGTTCGATGCACAAGATAACGATTACAAAGAAAGCGTATTGCCAAGTGCTGTCACTAAGCGTGTTGCGATTGAAGCGGCACACACTGACTTCTGGTACAAATATGTAGGCTTCGCTGGTGGCGTTGTTGGTATGACAACATTCGGTGAGTCTGCACCAGGCGGTGATTTATTCAAACACTTCGGCTTCACGGTTGAAAATGTTGTTAACACCGTAAATAGCTTATAATCTCGCATTATTTGCTGTGGTACTGATTAGCTTGGTTAATACAATTAAATCGAGCTAATCAGCGCCGATATTTTATAAAGCACTGCGCTTTAAAAGTATGCCTCTAAATATGCTTACTAACTATGCCAATTAATATTGCGATTAATGGTTTTGGCCGCATTGGCCGAAGCGTCGCACGCGCCTTGTTTGAAACAGGCCGCCAATCACAACTTAATCTCGTTGCCATCAATGAACTAGCCGATGCCAAAGGCATTGCCCACCTGTTTAAATACGACACCACTCATGGCCGCTTCCCGTTTGCCGTCAATTATGAGCAAGACAACTTAATTGTTGCGGGCAGTAAAGTTGTCATTAGCCATGAAGCTGACTTAGACAAGTTGCCATGGCAACAAGAGCAAGTGGATATTGTGTTAGATTGTACAGGCAAATTTGCTAGCCAAGCTGATGGCCAACAGCATATTGCCCAAGGTGCCAAAAAGGTACTTTACTCTCACCCAGCTAACCACGATATCGATCAAACCATTATCTATGGCATTAACCATCAGCAATTAACTGCTGCTGATAATGTCGTGTCCAATGGTTCGTGCACCACAAATTGTATTGTGCCCGTGATTAAAGTGCTGGATGACAAGTTTGGCGTTGAAAGTGGCGCCATCACTACCATCCACTCATCAATGCATGATCAGCAGGTGATTGACGCTTATCACAGTGACTTGCGTCGAACACGTGCCGCCAGCCAGTCGATAATTCCAGTGGATACTAAGTTAGCCTTAGGTATTGAACGTATTCTGCCAGAGCTAAAAGGGCGTTTTGAAGCGATTGCCGTGCGAGTCCCCACCATTAATGTTACCGCGATGGATTTGAGCGTCACGGTTAACAGCGACGTTAGTATTGACGATATCAACCAAGCAATTATGGCAGCGCAGCAAAATGGCTTAGCTGGCATTTTGGGTTATACCGAAGAGCCACTCGTTTCCGTTGATTTTAATCACGATCCACACTCGTGCATTGTCGATGGTACGCAAACACGTGTCAGCCATAAGCGCTTAGTAAAAATGCTCGTTTGGTGTGACAACGAGTGGGGCTTTGCTAACCGCATGCTCGATACCGCCAGTGAAATGGCAAAATTTATAAAATAAAATTAACCGATAAATATAACAACTTATATAGCAACAAGATAAACACAAAGCTGGAGCTTATTATGTCAGTCATCAAAATGAGTGAATTATCTCTGAAAGATCAACGCGTACTAATTCGTGAAGATCTCAATGTACCAGTCAAGGACGGCAAGATTACTTCTGATGCCCGTCTTAAAGCTGCTCTGCCAACATTAAAGCTGGCGCTAGATGCTGGTGCGAAGGTGATGGTGATGTCTCACTTAGGCCGCCCGACTGAAGGCGAATACGATGAAGCCTTTTCACTACAACCGGTTGTTGATTACCTAGCCGCTGCGCTTGAGCGCCCTGTTCGTCTAGTAAAAGAGTACTTAGATGGCGTAGCAGTAAAAGCTGGTGAGCTAGTCGTGTTTGAAAATATTCGCTTTAATGTAGGCGAAAAGAAAAACGATGATGCACTGGCACAAAAATTAGCAGCGCTATGTGATGTTTATGTGATGGATGCCTTTGGCACCGCACACCGCGCTCAAGCCAGTACACATGGTGTCGCTAAGTTTGCGCCAGTTGCTTGTGCTGGCCCATTACTAGCCGGTGAGCTAGAGGCGCTAAGTAAAGCATTAGACAACCCTGCACGCCCGCTAGTCGCTATTGTTGGCGGTTCAAAAGTGTCAACCAAATTAACGGTATTAGATTCCCTCTCTAAAGTGGTTGACCAATTAGTTGTCGGTGGCGGTATTGCCAATACCTTTATTGCGGCGGCAGGTCACCAAGTGGGTAAATCGCTGGTTGAGAATGATTTGATTGATGAAGCTAAACGCTTAACCGCAGACGCTCAAGCGAATAATGGTGATATTCCAGTACCAACTGACGTGGTTGTTGGCAGCGAGTTCTCAGAAACTGCAAAAGCAACATTAAAATCGGTTACTGATGTCGCTGATACTGATATGATCTTCGATATTGGCCCTGATTCAGCAACAGCATTAGCAGAACTATTAAAGTCAGCAGGTACGATTGTCTGGAATGGCCCAGTTGGTGTATTTGAATTTGATCAATTTGGTGAAGGTACTAAAACCATTGCCAATGCGATTGCAGAAAGTGATGCATTCTCAATTGCTGGTGGCGGGGACACACTAGCGGCAGTTGATAAGTACAATATTGCAGACAAAGTATCCTATATTTCTACAGGTGGCGGTGCGTTTTTAGAATTCCTTGAAGGGAAGAAGTTACCTGCTGTCGCCATATTAGAAGAGCGCGCGAAGAGTTAATTTGGGCTAAAACCGTCTTTGCCCAAACACTATTGATGCTAGCGACAATGCACTATAGAAACAAAGCCCTTTAGAGCAGAGCCGCTGGCAGTTTAAAGTAGACAATAAGTTAATCGAATTTAACAAACACAAATTTTAAAGATAATAAGAGCGAACACCGCCAGTACACGATAAACAATTAATACGGAGCACAACCCATGTCTGAAATTAAGCGTTCAGCCGAACAAAACGCTATGTTAACTAAAGTAAACTCTCAGCAAGGATTTATCGCCGCGCTTGACCAAAGTGGTGGTAGCACGCCAAAAGCGTTAAAGCTTTACGGTGTTGAAGAAAACGAGTACAACAATGATGAGCAAATGTTTGATATGGTGCACCAAATGCGCACTCGTATCATCACTAATTCAGCATTCACCGGTGAGCGTGTATTAGGTGCGATTTTATTTGAAAATACCCTAGACCGTAGCATCGAAGGTATGCCTAGTGCTCAATATTTATGGCAAGAGAAAAACGTTGTGCCATTTTTGAAAGTTGATAAAGGTTTGGCTGACGAAGCACAAGACGTGCAAGTGATGAAACCAATGCCGGAGCTTGATGCATTATTGGACAAAGCGGTTGCGCAAAATGTTTTCGGTACGAAAATGCGCTCAGTGATCAAAATGGCGAACGCTGATGGCATAGCTGCTGTTGTTGAGCAGCAATTTGCCGTTGCTAAACAAATTATCGCGAAAGGTTTAGTACCCATTATCGAGCCAGAAGTTGATATTAACAGCCCACAAAAAGCGGAAGCGGAAGCCCTATTGCGTGATGAGCTAATCAAAAATTTAAATGCACTAGCGGATGATGAGCTAGTGATGTTAAAACTCACGCTACCTTCAGCAGCTAACTTCTACGCCGACTGTGTTGCACACAAAAACGTTGTTAAAGTTGTTGCGTTAAGTGGTGGTTACTCTCGCGAAGAAGCAAACCAAAAAGTAAGTGAAAATGCCGGCATGATCGCTAGCTTCTCTCGTGCATTAACGGAAGGTTTAAGCGCCAAGCATTCAGACGAAGATTTCACAAAGCAATTAGATCAAGGCATTGAAAGTATCTATCAAGCATCAATTGCGTAATCTAGAGCTTACCCAAAGTTAATCTCATTAGCTTTATTGCAAATGCCACCTATATCGGTGGCATTTTTGTTTGAATAATTTGAAGGTCAACATTAATTCAAACACCTTCACCACGCATAACAGGCACTTTTTCTACTAGAAATCGCATGTTTTAATCGACAACCTATCTACTAGCTCGCTTTTTATACTACCCTTTTACAAACCAGACTATTATCATGGGTTTGGCAGTAATACTTGGATATAATTCACCAATAATAAAAATGGAGCAAAGTTATGGAAAGTATCACTAACTGGATCACTAATAATCAAGAACTAATGATCAGTTTTGGCATTAAACTCGTTGTTGCCATCATCATTCTAATCGTCGGTAAACTCGTTGCCCGCCTTGTGAGCAAAGGGGTTAGTAAAATCCTTGAACATAAATCGGTTGACCAAGCGGTTATTTCATTTGTTGCTAGCCTTGTTTATGGCGTCGGTATCGCGATTGTCTTTATCATCGCCATTTCACACCTAGGTTTTAATACCTCATCACTTGTTGCCATTGTTGGTGCTGCCGGTTTAGCGGTGGGCCTAGCGTTGCAAGGTTCATTATCAAATTTCGCTTCAGGTGTATTGTTGATTAGCTTTAGACCATTTAAAGCAGGTGATTTTGTTGAAGTGGGCGGGGTTGCAGGCATTGTTGAGGAAATACTGATTTTTTCTACCAAATTAAGAACGGGTGACAACAAAACCGTGATCATCCCTAACGGTGCGATTACCAGCGGTACTATTACCAATTATTCAACAAAACCGACACGTCGAATTGATCTCGTGATTGGTGTAAGCTACGACGCAAATTTAGCTGAGGCACGACAAGTAATGGCAGATGTAGTAGCTGCCGATGAACGCGTACTTAAAGACCCAGCTGTGACCATTGGTGTATCAGAGCTTGCCGATAGCGCGGTGAACATTGTAGTACGTCCTTGGGTAAAATCAGCCGATTACTGGCCAACTTATTTTGACTTGATGGAGAATATCAAAGTTGCTTTAGATAAGGCAGAGATTGAGATTCCATTCCCTCAAGTATCCTTACATATGAACAAAGAGAACGACAATGAGAAATAACTTAGTTGCGATTGCATTGTGCAGTGTTGGATTTTCCGCTGCTACGTGCGCACAAGAGCAACCGAAAGCCCCTGAACATGAATACAAAGCTTCTGCTGAATTAGGTTTTTTATTTAAAACCGGTAACAGTAAAAGCGGCGATATTAAAACCGCATTCGACTTTGAACACAAATACGATAAATGGACGAGCTTACTAAAAGCGAACCTTTTATATCGTAAAACCGAAGTTGATGTAGTTGATGATCAGGGCAACACCGATGAAGACTTTGAAACAAGTGATCAAAAGTTGAATATCAACGCACAAACCAATTACGCAATGGAAGCCGACGGTAAAAACTACATGTACGGCAGTGTTGGTTATATTGATGATCGCTTCAGTAGCTTTGATTACCAGGCAACAGTTTCTGCTGGTTGGGGTAAAAAGTGGTATGAAACAGAGAAGTCTTCTTTGTTTGCCGATATTGGTCCAGGTTTTAAGCGTGATCGCTTAAGAGTTACAGACACGCAAGCAGCTGAGAATGAAGATGCCTTTATTGTACAGGCTCAAGCCCTTTACACACGCAACATCAATGAACACGTAGAGTTTAAGCAAATTTTACGCGCTTCACAGGCTTTTGGCAGCGATGAAAACAGTGTTTACCGCGCTGAAACTTCAATTACTACCAAACTGATTGAAACATTAGCCATGAAGTTTTCGTTTATTGTCGACCACAACACTGAAGTTGATGAAGGTAAAGACAAAACAGATACAGAAACCGCTATCACCTTAGTATACAGCTTCTAATGAAAGCGAAAGCTAGCAGCTTTCTTCAAACCTTAAAAAGCCTAACTCAATCTGAGTTAGGCTTTTTTAATAATATATGTTTGTATATCTAAGCTTTAATAGCAGCTAAATTGCGCCTATCCAAGAGCTAAGAGTTAAGACTTAAGAGCTAAGAACTATGAGCTAAACCTTAAACTGTAAACTTAATTGATTTAGCTGTGCTGCTACCTCGCTAATACTCTGGCTAGCCGCGGTGACTTGATTGGCACTTGCCGAGTTCTCATAAGCAACGTCATTAATAACCGTTATATTCTGGTTAATCTCTTCACAAACGCCAGCCTGTTGCTCAACGGCACTGGCGATTAGTTCCGACATCTGCAAAATATTGTCAATTTCTTGATGAATAGTATTAATCGCTTCGCCCGTTAAGTTCGCATTATTGAGCGTGTTGTCAGCAGTTGTATGGCTTGTCGCCATCACTTTTACCGCCTGCTGTGAAGATGATTGTAGATTACTGATCATCTCTTCAATGCTTTTGGTCGACTCTTGCGTTTTCTCGGCCAGGGTACGTACTTCATCAGCAACAACAGCAAAGCCACGACCTTGCTCTCCCGCCCGCGCAGCCTCTATCGCAGCATTCAAAGCCAATAAGTTAGTTTGCTCTGCTATACCACGAATAACTTCTAATACCGCACTGATATTATGAGACTCCTGCTCTAGGGCAAGAATAACATTGTGAGCTTCACCAATTTCCTGATCTAACTGGTTAATGTCTGTAATGGTATGTTGTAACTGCTGATTCGAATTACCCGACTGCTGCTGGGCATTGTGCACCGATGTCGCCACTTGTGACGCATTGTTAGCAACTTCACTAATACTCGCAGACATTTGCTGAATAGCAGTTGCTAACTGTTCAATTTTCTTTTGTTGCTCAGCAAGGTTATTCGACGCTTGCAAGCTAGCAACACTGCACTCCTCAGAAGAGCTTGCCAAACTATTACTATCATCAACAATTTCACTGATCATCGCCTGTAAACGCAGAGACATCTTATTCATAGCCAAGTAGACACCGCTTGCGGAATCACCTTGTTCAAATTCTATCGTTAAATCACCATCTGCTATGGTGTTGGCAATATCGACCATATCATTTGGCTCTCCCCCTAATGGTTTTGTCACCGTTTTTGCCACATAAACGGCTGTAGCAATAACCACTAGCACACAGAGCAAAATCACCAATGAGATTGTAAAATAAAGCTCGTCTATTGCTGCAAATGCCTCTGCCACGTCAATTTCAGAGAGCAATGCCCAACGAATACCGTGAATATCAATTGGTGTATATGCAGAAAGCACTGGATTACCGTTATAATCAATGATCTCTTGTGTGCCACTATTACCAGCAATGGCAAGTTTAGCGGCTGTAGTATCAACGCCGTTATTACTAACGTTTCCAGCAAAAGAAGCTATCACCGAATGCCCTTGTGGATCTAAGTAGGAGTCTGAGCGCATCAGAAGATCACTGCCCACTAGATAAGTTTCCCCAGTCTCCCCCATACCAGAGCGTTGTTGCATAATTTGGTTAATACTGTCGATCGACAGTTGCAAGGCAATGACAACCGATTCACCGTTAATTTGAGCTGCTAAGCTAATAAAGCTAGCCGGCTCATTGTTACTAGGGGCATAGCGGCTAAAATCTTCCATCGCGAATGCTTGGTGATTTATGCTCGTATTAAATGCCTTTCCTAGACCTGAATTAGCATATGGGCCAGTGATCAAGTTAGATTGATAGTCAGCCTCTTTAGTGACGCTATAAAACACATCACCATTTTCATCGACAAGAAAAAAGTCGTAGTAGCCATAAGATTGAATGAAGCCTGAAAAGTAGTCATGATGCTGATGTGCGGCTTCTGCCAAGGTTAATTGGGAAGACGATAATAACTTACTAACGCTTCGTGCAAGTACTTCAATATCGCCTTTGCGTTCATTGAAATAGCTAGTGACTTGAGCGGTTTTGATGTCTCTAACGGCAGTTAGCTGAGCAAATGCTTGCTGTTCAATTGACTGGCTCGCGACGTAAGTAGAAGTAATACCTATAATCAGTGACGGTAGTAATGCTATAAATAAGAAGGTAATGATAAGCTTGTTTTTTAACTTCATCGTTAATCCCTGTCGGATGAGTAACCACGTGTATTAGTGTAGTAGGTAACTGTTGATAAATAGCGTGGCCTTAGCAATAGGTTCTCGCCAATTATCAAATGATAATTAATCGCAGTAACTTTACCAGCATTTCCTGACTAACTGGTCAGTCTTTTACATTCTTAAAAGGACTAAACATATAGCATTAGGTTATTGCAAGATATGACTTTTCTCCTATGGTTAAGATAGACTTAGCCACGTATATTTCATTCACCACACATACATTAATTTCAAAGAGGATAAAAATAATGAGTAATATAGTCCCTCAGGTCACTTTTAAAACCCGCGTTCGCGACGAGGCCGTTGGTGGCGACAACCCATTCCGCTGGCAAGATGTTACTACTGATGATATTTTTGCCGGTAAAAGCGTTGTTATTTTTTCACTGCCAGGTGCATTCACTCCAACGTGTTCAAGCACTCACTTACCAGGTTACGAAGCTAACTTTGACAAGCTGCAAGCATTAGGCGTTGATGATGTTTACTGCTTAAGCGTTAACGATGCCTTCACTATGTACCAATGGGCACAGCGTTTAGGTGCGGACAAGGTTAAAATGTTACCTGACGGTAACGGTGATTTTACTCGTTTAATGGGTATGTTAGTGAAGAAAGAAAACCTAGGCTTTGGTGATCGCTCGTGGCGTTATTCAATGCATGTGGTTGATGGCGAAATCAAACAAATGTTTGTTGAGCCAGGCAAAATGGATAACTGCCCTACTGACCCATTTGAAGTGAGTGATGTTGATACTATGCTTGCCTATCTAAGCAAGTAATAGACATAAAGCAAGCAATAAACATAGTGTAGTTAAATAACACGTTTATTTAACTACACAAATAAAACACAAATAAAAAGAAGCCACTTAGCGGTTGGGAGCTAGCGGCTTCTTTGACTACTTAACTGATTGTTAGGCTCAGCGTGTTGAACATGCTGAGCTTATTTCTTCTAAGTTCTAGATTAGAACTGGTTCATGGTGTTGTCTTTACCACCAGCTTTTAATGCAGCTTCACCAGCGAAGTATTCTTTGTGATCATCACCGATATCAGAACCTGCCATGTTTTGGTGTTTAACACACGCGATACCTTGGCGGATTTCTTTACGCTGTACACCTTTCACGTAACCTAGCATACCTTGCTCACCGAAGTACTCTTTCGCTAAGTTATCAGTTGATAACGCCGCAGTATGGTAAGTAGGAAGTGTGATTAGGTGATGGAAAATACCCGCTTCACGTGCTGCATCAGCTTGGAAGGTACGGATTTTCTCATCAGCTGCTGCAGAAAGTTCGCTATCGTCATACTCAGCGCTCATTAAGTTGGCACGCTCGTAACCTGATACATCTTTACCTTCTTCAGACCATGCATCGAATACTTGTTGACGGAAGTTTAATGTCCAGTTAAATGAAGGCGAGTTGTTGTAAACAAGTTTCGCATTTGGCACAACTTCACGGATGCGGTTAACCATGCCACCGATTTGACCAACGTGTGGCTTCTCAGTTTCAATCCAAAGTAAGTCAGCACCGTTTTGTAGTGACGTAATACAGTCAAGTACACAGCGATCTTCACCAGTACCTTGACGGAATTGGAATAAGTTACTTGGTAAGCGCTTAGGACGAAGCAACTTGCCGCCACGGTTGATAACAACATCACCGTTCGCCATGTTCGCTACATCAACTTCTTCACAGTCAAGGAAAGAGTTGTATTGGTCGCCTAAATCGCCTGGCTCAGTTGTGTAAGCGATTTGCTTAGTTAGGCCAGCACCTAAAGAGTCAGTACGAGCAACAATAACACCATCGTCAACACCAAGCTCTAAGAATGCGTAACGCACTGCGCGGATTTTTGCTAAGAAGTCTTCGTGTGGAACCGTAACTTTACCGTCTTGGTGACCACATTGCTTCTCGTCAGATACTTGGTTTTCGATTTGGATACAACAAGCACCCGCTTCAATCATGCGCTTAGCAAGTAAGTAAGTTGCTTCAGCGTTACCAAAACCTGCATCGATATCTGCAATAATTGGCACAACATGCGTTACATGGTTGTCGATCTTGTCTTGGATTTCAGCAGCTTTAGCGCTGTCACCTGCTTCACGAGCATCATCTAATTCGCGGAATAAACCACCTAACTCACGCGCATCTGCTTGGCGTAAGAAGGTGTAAAGCTCTTCGATAAGACCAGCTACAGAGGTTTTCTCATGCATTGACTGATCAGGTAATGGGCCGAAGTCTGAGCGAAGTGCTGCAACCATCCAACCAGAGAGGTATAGGTAGCGGCGGTCAGTGTTTTCGAAGTGCTTTTTAATCGAAATCATTTTTTGCTGACCGATGAAACCGTGCCAACAACCTAATGATTGAGTGTACTGGCTAGGGTCTTTGTCATATGCTTCCATATCTTTGCGCATGATCGACGCAGTGTATTTCGCAATGTCTAAACCGGTTTTGAATTGGTTTTGTAAACGCATACGCGCTGCATACTCAGGGCTAATAGCATCCCAACCTTGGTTTTGAGTTGCTTTTAAGCTTGCTAATTGCTCGATGTTTTCATTGTAGCTAGACATAGGTATACCCTTCTCTTCTGTCTGTTAAATTCTTTACTGCGTTAATTGTTGTTCTTAACGCTTGCTAACCATCCTATGCCACCAACAACCAATCATCATAATTTATACATTTTATCACTATCATTCACATGATTTATTAAAAGAATGATTAGATCAATCTAAGGCATACCATAAAAGAATAGCACTAGATTTCATTCAGGTGTTTACAAACGAAAACAAGACAAATATATTCAGTAGAAATAACAAACCCCAAAAGGATATATTTGGTGAATATTTCTAAAATAGATCTAAATTTACTTATCTACTTAGATGTTCTGTTGCGCGAGAAAAACGTAACGCGAGCAGCGAGTCAGCTAAATATCACTCAACCTGCCATGAGTAATGGTTTAAAGCGTTTGCGCAACCTGTTTAACGATCCGATCTTAGTGAGAACATCTGATGGTATGGTGCCAACCGAACGCGCCCGCTCATTGTCGCCAGTTATCCGAAAAATTCTGTTGGAATTGGAAGAAGCGCTGCAAGGTGAAGAAGATTTCAATCAAGAGCACAGCCAACGTGTGTTTCGTATCATGGCGAGCGATTACGCCGCTTCAACCTTACTGCCTAAGCTTTTGAAAAAAATTAATAAAATCGCCCCCAATGTCACTATGGATATCATGACGCCGAGTGACGTTAACTTCCATGACGTGGAAGCTGGCAAAATTGATATGGCGATCAACCGCTTTGACGAGTTGCCACAATCCTTCCATCAAAAAACCGTGTGGCGCGACAGCTTCTCTTGCTTACTGAGCGCTGACAACGAGGTAGTCACTAAATTCAACCTTAACAGTTACTTAGCCTCAAAACATGTTTGGGTGTCGAAAACAGGCTTTGGTGTCGGTGTCGGTATGGACCCTAAAGACGTGCAAAAGCTAGGCTGGGTAGATGAAGCGTTAGCACGTCTTGGTAAAAAGCGTGATATCAAAGTATTCACACGTAACTATCACGTTGCGATGCAATTGGCGTATGAAGACGATTTAATTGCAACGTTACCAACGAAGGCTGCACTGCTACACAAAGACGATGCAAACTTTACTATTGTAAAACCACCATTTGATATTCCAGACATTGAGCTGAAGATGATTTGGAGTCCACTGCTGCACCATGATGCTAGCCATATCTGGTTCCGTGGACTGGTCATGGAAGCAGCGGCAGATTGCTGATGCTAGCAGTTGATTAAGTTGTAATGAAAGCGCAGTAAGATCATTACACAAGATCGCGCTTTCACTAATAACTAGTATGACTAGTAGAAATAGCACCAAATTTAGCAAGCTAAATATAATTAACTAGAATACCAAAGATAACAATCAAAAATAAAAGTTATAAAAGATTCTGCAACAAGCTTAAGTCATTGTAATAAATAACTTTTAAGTATTTGCTCAGTTAAAATGGCAAGATTATATTTCGTACATTTATATTTAACCCCTTGCGATTATAACCTTGAGTGAATAGATTTTATAATCATCAATAAATAGAAGTGATGTTACCGCCATGAGTGAACGAATTTCCCAATTTGGTTTACAAGTTTCAAAAGAGCTTAACCAATTCATCGAACAACAAGTATTACCGTTAACCGAATACAACGCAGAGCAATTTTGGCAACAAGCTGCCGACATTATCCACGACCTAGCGCCAAAGAATAAACAGCTGTTAGAAAAACGTGATGCGCTGCAGTCACAAATTGATCAGTGGCACCAAGAAAATACCTACAGCGCTGACACCTTTGCTGACTACAAAGCGTTTCTAACCGATATTGGCTACATCGAGCCTGTCGTTGAAGACTTTAGCGTCGATACAGAAAATGTTGACGCTGAGCTCGCAACTATGGCAGGTCCACAACTCGTTGTACCTATTATGAATGCGCGCTTTGCGCTAAACGCTGTAAATGCGCGTTGGGGTAGCTTATACGATGCGCTTTATGGTTCTGATCTTATTCCTGCAGAAGAGAATCAAGCAAAAGGTTACGACCCGGTACGCGGCGCAAAAGTTATCGCGTTTGCTAAAGACTTTTTAGATAAGCGCTTACCATTAGTATCAGGTAGCCACGCTGACGCCAAACAATACCAAGTTGACGGTGAGCAAATCGTGGTGACATTAGCCGATGGTAGCCAAACTCAGCTGCAAACAGCTAGCGCATTTGTTGGCCAAGCACAGCATTCTGATAGCTTCCACAGCTACCTGTTCAAACATAATCAACTGCTGATTGAACTTTGTTTTGATCAATCAAGCCCAATTTCACAGCAAGACCAAGCACAACTATCAGACATTTTGCTCGAGTCAGCATTAACCACCATTATGGATTGTGAAGACTCGGTTGCGGCCGTTGATGCCGCCGATAAAGTGCTGGCTTACAGCAACTGGTTAGGCTTGATTAAAGGTGATTTAACCGAAGAAATCTCAAAAGGCGGAAAAACCACTACTCGCCGTATGAACCAAGACAAACAATTTGTTGGTGCCAACGGCGAGCCATTATCGGTGAACGCCCGCAGTGTTATGTTCGTGCGCAACGTTGGTCATTTAATGACAAACAATGCGATTTTAGATAAAGACGGCCAAGAAGTACCAGAAGGTATTTTGGACGCAATTGTTACCAGCTTGATTGCAAGTCTAGATGTTCAAGGTGAGTTTGCTGGCCAAAATAGTCAGCAAGGCTCTATCTATATCGTAAAACCCAAAATGCATGGCAGCGAAGAAGTAGCGTTTGCTAATGAGCTATTTGGGCGCGTCGAAACGATGCTGTCATTACCAGCCAATACAATCAAAATGGGTATTATGGATGAAGAGCGCCGTACCAGTTTGAATTTGAAAAACTGTATTTACCAAGCGAAATCACGTGTCGTGTTTATCAACACCGGCTTCCTTGACCGCACTGGTGACGAAATTCATACCTCGATGTTAGCAGGACCAATGACGCGCAAGAATGATATTAAGCTAACTCAGTGGATAGGCGCTTACGAGCAAAACAACGTTGATGTTGGCTTAAGCTGTGGTTTAAGTGGTAAAGCGCAAATTGGTAAAGGTATGTGGCCTGTGCCAGATAACATGAAAGATATGTATGAAGCTAAAATTGGTCATGTGCAATCGGGCGCTAATACCGCTTGGGTACCATCGCCAACAGCAGCAACCATTCATGCGCTGCACTACCATGAAATTAGTGTTGCTGACCTACAGCAAACATTAAAATCACGCACACCAGCAAACATTGACGATATCTTAAAAATACCACTATCGGAATCAACTGACTGGACTGAAGCAGAGATCACCCAAGAATTAGATAATAACGCCCAAGGTATTTTAGGTTATGTAGTTCGCTGGATTGATCAAGGGGTTGGCTGTTCAAAAGTACCAGATATCAACGATGTCGGTCTGATGGAAGACAGAGCAACATTACGTATTTCTAGCCAACATATTGCTAACTGGTTGAAGCACGATATCTGTACTGAAGCACAAGTCATGGCCAGTATGCAGAAAATGGCGAAAGTGGTTGATCAGCAAAACCAAGCAGATCCACTTTATGTTGCCATGGCGGATAACTTTGATAACAGCATCGCCTTTAAAGCGGCATGTGATCTAGTATTTAAAGGTGATGTCCAGCCTTCAGGATATACTGAACCATTGCTACACCACTACCGCCAAGTTCATAAGTCAGCCTAGTTATATCGCTGACTCACTAGGCGACAAGGTAATACAAATAGTGAGTTAGACAAGGCTATACAAAGTAGCTTGTGCGATTAAACGCATAAAAAATGCCGAGCAGTTGCTCGGCATTTTCATATTGGCTAGCAACAACTTTGTTCTGACTAACAATTTAGTCAGGCTAGCTTTCAAATTCACTTTGCAAATTTACCTTGTAAAGTATTCCAACAAAGCCATACAACAAACAGAACTAACACTAATCGCAATAGCTAGCCACCAACACTAGTGACAATAGAAGTAACTTTTTTGACAAACAGCAAGTTACTAAGTTGAACTAATAAAAGGTTAATACGTCAAAGCATTGCCCGAGAGTTTTTCGTGCTAGTAGGCTGTCTAATGAGTAAGCTTTTAGTAGCAGTTAACCCTATAACGTTAACTGACTGTTAATATAAAATTTAAGTTCGCTGCTTATCTCAACAACATTGCCGTTCATCCCATAAGGCTCGCGCAATCAGTCGTAACAATTTATAGTAAAATGGTGCAGTTTAGTTACATACGCAGTTCTTTTTTACTGCCTTATGTATTACGTGACAAAGTTATTACGTTACAGAATTATTAACACAATAGAATCTTTTTAACATTGGGTTAGAGGATGAGACGATGAACAACAAACTTAAAGGAATTACCAGCGCAATTGCGTTAAGTACAGTCGGTTTATGTTTTGCTGTTTCACATGCCGCTCCAACCATCAGTGATAAAGAAGAAGCCAAATATTTTGTTATCAAAAAAGTGTCGATAACTACTGCTCCTGTTATTTCTGCCAACAAGCATTTCGACGCGCTGCGCGGTGTAGAATCATCAACGCTCTTTCAACGTGAAGTGTTTGCTCAAATGTTCGACAAACCGCTTGTTCGCATTCCGCTAGACCAGCAACATATCGCTGATAGCCAAGTGGCAAAATCAAAGCCGCAAAAAACCAACGACTTTTTTGCATTAGCAACCGTGTTGAATGACAAATTACAGCAACTTATTGCTAAATTTACCCAGAGTTCACCAAGTTATTCAGTGAATGAGGAAGGGGTTATGGCGCTGAACAAGCCATCAAATGAAACCTGCAACGTAAAAAAAGCACGTTTTTAAAACTAATTCATTTAAAACCAGCTTTCCCTAGCGGTACTAGCTCAGCAGATACATTCATAAAAAAGGCCACGCATTTGCGTGGCCTTTTGCTTTCGATTGAACCGCCCTAGGCGATTAAAACTGATACGCGCTACTCTTTTCCAGTAACTGCGCCGTTGTAATTTTATCGGTGGCACAGCCATTAATATCTCGTTTGCTGAACACGTGAATTTTATCTTGATAATGTCGGCCAACTCTATCGCCACCTGACTTCAACACCACAGTGACATACTCCCCTTTTGGTAATGCTTTAAGGCCATTACCATACAAACATAACGCTTCGGCAATTTCACCGCTCAGCTGGGTAAAATAGCTTTGGCGAGCCTGTTCAGACTTCTTGGCGGATTCCGCCTGCTTTACGCGAAATTCTTGACCGCGCTTGGCGAGCGCCTGCTTACTTTCTAGAAGAGCTTTCTTCTGTTTCTCTAATTGCTTTTGCTTTTCTTTTAGCTCAGCTTTCTGTTCTTTGTCTGCACGGCGAATTTGAAATTCTACGTCGCGGTTTTCACGTTCTACATCCCTTAACTCGTAAACTATATCGCGCTCTTCTTCACGCAAGTCGCGATACACCTCACGCTCATCACGATGAATTTCAATGACTCGCTCGTATGCACGTGAAGCACTCTCCATAGCTTTTGCCACTTCCCTTTCAACATCTATATTGGGGTACTCGTCGGCCACTTCGGCAACAGTGGCTTCAATATCGGCAATTTGATCTGGTGATAAAAGCGTAATTGGTGGTGCTGGCGGCACAGGAGGTACCGAAACTTGAAAGTTATAACTTCCCCAACTTCCTCTGCTGCTCTTGGACCTAACAGTAAACATCACACCTTGTTTTTGTAGATAGGTACTTTCAATACCGGATAATTTAATCGATTGTTTCGCTTTGCCAGTAGTGATCGACGATTCAATAATATTACTCATAATATCAAGCTGCTTGTGGAGCTGCTCATAGTTGACGTCTGCGGCGGTGGCAAGGTTTGCCGTTAAGGCACTCGACACTAACATTGCTAATTTTTTCATCGTAATTTCCCTCGCTTAATTAGCCCAGTTAGCAGGCTGCATCGTGGTTGTTTGATTGATAAAGGTGCTTTGCTGTAACAAGGCATCTTCAAGTTGTTGAAAACGTATACGCTGATCTAGCGCATCATCATTACGCTGGGCGTTAACAAACTGAATAAAGTCGCTAATATCTTCTTTTCGCTCTTGTCTTGAGGTTTCAAGAATATAGCTAGCAAGTTGTAAGTTGCTCTGCTGCTGCTTATCGCTCAATTCATTGGTGAAGTTGGCTAAAGCGAGCTGCTGGCTTTGCTGGTATTGGTTAAGCTTGTCGTCGACTAGCTGATTAACGCGCTCGGTAACTTGGCTTTCAATCACCTCGGGGTCAACCTCTGACTTGCCAAAGGTCAATAACATACCTTGGTCACTAACTGTGAATTGCACATTGAACAACACTAAAGCCATGGCAAAACAAGAAAATGCCATTGATAACGCGGGTAAACCACTCCACTGCCACCATTTGTGACTAGTATGTTGACTATCCATGTCCATCACTGCCGTGCGATCCCAGTTAGGAACCTTTTTTGGCGCTTCCTGACTGGCTAAATATTCCACGTATTTAGCCGTTGCAATATGCTGTTTCATTGCGCTCTCATGTGCGTGATTATTCTCAAATTCGGCAGCTTGCTCGGGCGACAATTGCTTGTCGAGCCACTTTTCAAATTGCTTATCTTCGAATTGCTTATCTTCGAATTGATCAGATTTATCATGCGGCGACATCTTCCACCTCCAAATAATCTTTCAGTTTATCAAGGGCACTGTACAGTCGAGACTTGGCGGTATTGGTCGATATGCCCAGTTGCTGTGCAATTTCCTCAAAGGTGAATTGTTGAAAAAACTTCATCTCCACCATAATTTTTTGATTAAATGCCAAACGTTGCATCGCTTGATGCAATGCTTGGCTCTGCTGTCCCTGAGTAAGCCCAGTATCTAAACAAGCATCTTGGCTTTCATCTACTTGCTCAGGCACATCATCTATCGACTGCAGTGGCCTTTTCTTTCGATAATATTCAATGCAACGGTAGTGGGCGATTTTAAACAACCAGCCTTTAAATGGGCTGTCGCCACGAAACGTACTTAAATTACGGTAAACCGCAATAAATATATCCTGCATTAAATCCATAGCATCATCTGGATGATTGACCATGCGGTAGGCGTAGTTATAAATGCCACTTTCGTAGCGTTTTACTAAACTCACCCACGCAGATTTTTTCCCTTTGAGTGCTTGCTTGATGAGCGACTCATCGCTTCGTTCGAACACTTATCTTCCTGCGATATATTGGCTTTGTTATTTAATAAGGTAGAGGCAAGCATATAAAAAGTTTGAAAATAATTTAAATTTTTAAACTTTTTTATTTTTTGTTTTTCTTATTTTTCTTACTTTTTCTTATATTGAGTGAGAGCGCCCTTATTGCAGGCACAAAAAACCGCTTAGCAAGCTAACTCACTAAGCGGTTTTTAAATGTTTTTTTTGGGGCTTGGTTTTAGCCTAGCGAGCTAGATAAAATCCAGAAGAACACAATAGATAAACCTGCACCTACTGGTAAGGTAATAACCCAAGACACAACAATATTGCGCACCACACCTAAATTAATTGCTGCGATACCACGCGCCATACCAACACCTAATACAGCACCAACTAATGTTTGTGTTGTTGAAATTGGTAAGCCAGTACCTGAAGCGATAACTACCGTACATGCAGCCGCTAATTCAGCAGCGAAACCACGGCTTGGTGTTAAGTGAGTAATACCTTTACCGATAGTTGCGATAACGCGATGACCGAAAATCGCAAGGCCGGCAACAATACCTAAGCCACCTAAAGGTAGAATCCACCACTCTAGTGCAGCTTTCTTAACGATTTGACCTTCATTGCCAACAATACTAACAACAGCCGCTAATGGGCCAATAGCGTTAGCAACATCGTTTGAACCATGGGCAAATGCCATACAACAAGCAGTAATAACCATTAATACCGCAAACACTTTCTCAACGTTAACGTAGTGGCTTTGCTTGTCAGCTGTTTCATCGAACTTGATGCGTGCGATAAAGAATTTACCCACTATTGCAACAATTACCGCAACGGCAACTGCGTAGACATAACCTTCAACAGTACCTACGTCTAAACCAATGTGCTTCAAACCTTTTTTGATCGTTACTAGCGATAATACGAAGCCCGCTAGGAACATGTATAACGGCACCCAACGCTTCGCTTGGCGAAGTGGTTGTTCAGTGTCGAAAATAAGTTTTTGTGCACTGTTGAAGATAAGGAATGCAATCACACCAGATAGCAATGGCGTAACAATCCAACTACCGACAATGCCACCTACTTTGCCCCATACAACCGTGTCCATGCTCACGCCAATCGCGGCAAAGCCAATGATAGCGCCAACAATAGAGTGCGTTGTAGAGACTGGCCAGCCTAGTGCTGATGCAACCAATAACCAAGTTGCCGCAGCTAATAGTGCTGAAATCATACCGTAAACAAGTAAATGAGGAATATCAGTAAAGTAAGACGGATCGATAATCCCTTTACGAATAGTTGATGTAACTTCACCACCTGCTAAGTAAGCACCAGCGAATTCAAACACCATCGCGATAATAATCGCTTGCTTAATGGTTAGTGCTTTTGAACCAACCGAAGTACCCATGGCATTCGCTACGTCGTTCGCACCAATACCCCAAGCCATAAAAAAGCCGACAATAGCGGCTATCATGACCAACATTGGGCCATGTGTAATTAAAATGTCCATTAAAACGAACCTTAGTTTTTCGCTAATAAAATTTCTAAACGAGCACCAACACGCTCAGCTAAATCGGCTAGATCGCCGACCCATTCGATGATTTGATAAAGAAACATCACATCAACTGGGTTTAAGTCTTTTTCGATCGCTAGCAGTCCTGTACGCAAACCAATTTGCATTGAGTCTGTGTCGTCCTCAATTTCATCAAGCTTGTGGATCATTTTTTCAACTAAATCGACTTCACGGCCTCTAAAGCCCGTTTCTAATAAGTCATCCAATTCATTAATCGCGTCAGCCGCCATATCAATGGCATCTAAACAACGCGCTAAATATTTGAAAAAGTCGTTCTCTAAGTCAGCAGGAATAGACAATTCGCGACCGATAACACGACCAGAAATATCTTTTGCTTTATTAGCAATGCGATCTTGCTGAGTAAGTAGCTCTAATAAGTCAGCACGGTCAACAGGCATAAATAAGCCACCTGGTAACTCTAAACGTAACTGTCTTTTTAGTGCATCGGCATCCTTTTCAAGTTGCGAAATTTCTTTGCGCATCTTCGCCGCTCGGTCCCAATCCTTGGCTTTTACCGCATCAAAAAACGGATGTAACTGGCGAGCACACTTATTCACGATGCGAATGTGTTTCTCCAGCGGTTTAATTGGTGATTTAGCAAATACACCTAGTATTGAATTGTTCGGCATAATCTTATGTCCCGGATACAAATCTCTGTTTTATTTTTCGACGCGGATTCTAGCTGAATGTCCACCATTTGCAACTAATTCCCGCATTTTAGTTGACCAATCAGTCATGAATTTAATTAAAATCAAACACAAAAAAAGGTACATAAACTATGTACCTTTTCTACTTTAACTATAGTTCTTTTAAGATATATTTAAAAACAATGAGTTAGACGTTTTTCATATCTTCTGGGCTGGTGTGACGGAATACTTTACCTTTCACGAAATACATAATGTATTCACAAATATTCTGACAGCGATCACCAATGCGCTCTAGCGCACGTGCTGACCAAATAACACTCATAATTTGTGGAATTGAACGCGGGTCTTCCATCATATACGTCATTAGTTGGCGCATTAATGCTTCGTATTCACGGTCAATTTTACTATCGCGTTGATGCACTTTCATTGCTGCATCAAAGTCCATACGAGTGAACGCATCTAACGTTTTTTGCAACATTTTCAATACGCTATTACCTAGATTCTCTAGGTTTAATAGCAAGTCACGTTGTTCTTTAGAGAAGCTTTCTTGTGCCACGTTGGCAATTTTCTCAGCTTCATCACCAATCCGCTCTAAATCAGTGATGGTTTTGATAATCGCCATAATCAAACGCAAGTCACCCGCCGCTGGTTGACGCTTAGCAATAATACGCGAGCACTCTTCATCAATGTAAACTTCAAATTCATTGATTTTGTAGTCGTTTTTTAGAACTTCTTTCGCAAGGTCTTCATCTGCCTCAATCATTGCCGTGATAGAGTCTTGTAGTTGCTTTTCAACCAAGCCCCCCATCGACATCACGTGATTGATAACCGTTTCTAAGTCTTCGTTAAATTGCCCAGAAATGTGACGGCTAATATTGATAGTATCCATAATAAACTCTTATCCACCCTTTACCTTAATTATAACGATTAACCGTAACGTCCGGTAATGTAATCTTCGGTTTGTTTCTTCGCAGGTGTTGTAAACAGCGTGTTAGTGTCGCTGTATTCAATTAAATCACCCATGTACATAAACGCTGTTTGATCAGAAACACGTGCCGCTTGTTGCATGTTGTGAGTCACGATAACAACGGTGAATTGTTTCTTAAGGTCGTTGATTAGCTCTTCAATCGTTAATGTTGAAATCGGGTCAAGTGCAGACGTTGGTTCATCAAGTAATAACACTTCTGGCTCAATCGCAATCGCACGCGCAATTACCAAACGCTGTTGCTGACCACCCGATAGGCCAAGTGCACTGTCGTGTAAACGGTCTTTAACTTCGTCCCAAAGCGCCGCGGCTTTTAATGAGCGTTCAACTGCTTCATCAAGTACACGACGGTTTTTCTCTCCAGTAATACGCAAGCCGTAAATCACATTTTCGTAGATACTTTTCGGGAATGGGTTAGGACGTTGGAACACCATGCCCACTTTACGGCGAAGCGCTGCAACATCAACATGCTTGCCGTAAATGTTCTCACCGTGTAAGTGAATGCCACCTTCAATACGACACGTATCAACTAAGTCGTTCATACGGTTGATACAACGCAATAGTGTTGATTTACCACAACCACTTGGACCGATAAATGCTGTTACCTGACCTTTTGGTATTTTCATATCAATGCCGTGAAGCGCTTGTTTGTCACCGTAGAACAAGTTCAGGTTCTTAATTTCCAGTGCTGTTTGCTCTGGTGACAAGTTCGCTAAATCTAATGGTGCAGGTACATCACCGAGTGTTTTTGGGGTTACTGTAATCATAACTAATTCTTTTAACCTTTTTTACGGCGCCGCCAGTGCAGCGCTGATGAAATCTTTGTCTATTTTCAGCCGCTAGCCTTTTGGAGCTAGCGATTTACTCTTTGCTGTTATTAGTTCTAGTGCTCTAGTGCGCGATATTTTTCACGTAGCTTGTTACGAATATTAACCGCGGTCATATTCAAGCTAACGATAATGGTCACTAGCAGTAATGCAGTTGCATAAACTAATGGGCGCGCCGCTTCAACATTCGGACTTTGGAAACCAACATCATAAATGTGGAAGCCAAGGTGCATAAACTTGCGTTCTAAATGTAAGAACGGGAAGTTGCCATCAAGCGGTAATGTTGGAGCCATTTTTACCACACCAACCAACATCAGTGGTGCTACTTCACCCGCAGCACGGGCAATTGCTAAAATAATACCGGTCATAATTGCAGGGCTCGCAATTGGCAAAATAATACGCCATAAAGTTTCCGCTTTCGTTGCGCCTAGTGCCAAGCTACCGTGACGCATTGACGACGGAATACGTGCTAAGCCTTCTTCCGTTGAAACAATCACAACAGGTAGCGTTAGAATCGCTAATGTTAGCGCTGACCAAAGTACACCTGGTGTACCAAATGTTGGGCTAGGCAATGTTTCTGGGTAGAACAAACGGTCTAAGTTGCCACCAACCATGTAAACAAAGAAACCTAAGCCAAATACACCGTAAACAATTGATGGTACACCGGCTAAGTTGATTACCGCGATGCGGATCAGCTTAGTAAAGGCATTTTTCGCCGCATATTCATGTAAGTAAATCGCGGCAATCACACCAAATGGTGCCACAATCACTGTCATTAACAGTACCATTAAAACCGTACCGAAAATCGCTGGGAATACCCCGCCCTCGGTGTTAGCTTCGCGGGGCTCATCGAAAATGAAACCAGCGATTTGGTCAAAGAAAGTCGCTACTTTGCCGAAAAAGCTCAACTGGTTATTGAATGAGATCTTGATGATTTGATCAAAGTTAATCGTCACTAGCTCGCCGCCCATCGCGCGCATTACCACTTGGTCGCGTGATACTTGGCTGCGCAGTGCCATCAAGTCTTTTTCAAGCACTTCATATTCTTTGCGCAGCTCTGCCGCTTGTGCATCTAATTCAGCTTTAACTTCGTCAGTTAACTCGCCATCAATAATGTATTTGCGCTCTCTTAAACGCAAACGCTCAAGGTTGTAGTTAATTGCACCAATATCAACTTTTTGTAACTCGCTGATCTCTTCTTGGAACTCATTAACACGCTCTAGCAATTCATCAAGCTTTGATGCATCGGCTTCTTGACCATCAAGAATCACTTTTTCAACAAAACCATAGAAGTTACCGTTGCTACGACGCTCAACTACAGCAACGTCAGCAGGTAGGCTACGCTCAGTAATTTGCGGCGCTAAAATCCAACGGAAATCTAGGCTAACCAATTCACGGTTACCAGTTTTTACCAATAAACGTTCAATGGTGTCTTCGGTAATTTCAACACCTAAGTCAACATGCGATAACTGGCTCGCTGGTATACGCTCACGGTCGTAAACTTCACCGATCACTACTAATTGCTGACCTTTTTCATCCACCATATTGAACTGATGAATTTTCGACGGCCAGAAGTACGATAAACCGTTTGAGGCAATTAACCACAATAGGCCAACTACTGAGATTAAACTTAAGCTAACCCCACCCGCTGATAACCAAACCCAAGGGGAGCCTGTTTTAAACCAATCTTTCATTTAATCAATCCTTCCCTTACAACGAGCTGTATTTTTCTCTGAGACGTTGGCGTACAAATTCCGCCAGCGTATTGAATACGAATGTGAACACGAATAGCACGAATGCGGCTAAGAATAGAATGCGGTAATGCGAGCTACCTACTTCCGATTCTGGCATTTCAACGGCGATATTCGCTGATAAAGTACGCATACCTTGGAAGATACTCCAATCGAGTACTGGCGTATTACCCGTTGCCATTAATACGATCATGGTTTCACCAACCGCACGACCAAGCCCCATCATAATCGCTGAGAAAATACCTGGACTTGCCGTTAATAAAACAACTTTTACCAGTGTTTGCCATGGCGTAGCACCTAGTGCTAGTGAACCACTGGTTAAGTGCTTAGGTACACTGAAAATCGCATCTTCAGCCATTGAGAAAATGGTTGGAACTACGGCAAAGCCCATTGCAATACCAACAACTAGTGCATTACGTTGGTCAAATGAAATACCTAAATCGTTCGTAATGTATTGACGAATATCGCCACCAAAGAACAAGCTTTCCATCACTGGTGATAACGCGAATGCTAAGAAGCCCGCTAAAATCAGAATAGGAATCAAGATGATAGGAGCCCACTCTTCAGGCAGTTTCGCCTTGTATTCACGTGGCAACTTGAACCAAGTGAAAGCAGTTAAAAACGTCGCTACAGGTAGGAAAATTAGCAGTAGGACAATTGCAGGCAAGTAATCTTCAATCAATGGTGCTAACCAAAGACCCGCTAAGAAACCAAGAATTACCGTTGGTAATGCTTCCATTAACTCGATGGTAGGTTTTACTTTTTTGCGCAATGCTGGTGGCATAAAGTAAGCCGTGTAGATTGCTGCACTTAATGCTAACGGTACAGCAAATAGCATCGCATAAGCAGCTGCTTTCATCGTACCGAATGAAATAGGAACTAACGAGAATTTCGATTCGAAATCATCGGCACCACCGGTTGATTGCCAGATGTAGTCTGGCTCAGGGTAACCTTCATACCAAACTTCTTGCCATAACGCCTTCCACGTTACTTCAGGGTGTTCATTGTGCAGCGCGATTAGCGCTAAGCTGCTACCGTCAGCGGCGATTAAGGCATCGGCACGTGGCGCAATCGCCAAGGCTTTTGGCATTTCTTTCGCAATGGCACCATGCCATAAGTCTGCATCACTTGTGGTATAGAAAATACCCATTTCACCAGATGCGGTCATGGTGTAGAAACTCTTACGGAACATCTCAGTGTAGATGCCTGCAACCGCTTCAGTTTCGCTTGCGGTAAAGCGACGGATTTCTTGGAATTGACGGCCTTTTTTACCCGCGACTTCAAACCACTGGCTAACTTGGCCTTGGCTATCACCAAACAGTACTGATGAACCACCAGAAAGCAAGGCCATCGCAGTAATATCAACGTTTTCGGCAACAATGTTCGTTAGCTCGGCTTTAACATCTACGCTGAATTCATCGTCCATGTCGTAGACAGTAACTTGATTGCCAGAACGAACAAACGCCATCATTAAGTCAGGTGTGATCATGATGTCATCAACCTTTGTGCCGTCAAACTCAATTTCTTGATAAACAGGCTCAAATGCAGGGTCATAGTTAAAGTCATCATCTGCAACTAAGGTTGTTTTGATCAGGCGCTGATCATCAGTAAAAGCCACAAACGTTGCTTTTTCATCGTTCATCGCAAAACCAAGCTTAGTAATACCTTGTTCTTGCTCATCAATTGGCAAGGCTTCTTCACCTAACGGGTAGATAATTGAAGGCGTAATATCACGGCTATCTCTTGGGTAAATTGCCGTAAATTTCGCTGCGATTAAGCTAACTTCACCTTCGTTATCGATAATTAAGTGGCGACCGTTATCCGCTGCAATAACCTTAGCAATACCGCCAGCAAACAATTGCTCAGACAAGATTTGGCTACCTTGTGCGCGAAAATCACTTTCCGACATTTGGTAGAAAGTCATATAACCTTCTGAATCTAGTTGATAAGCAACTTCTTTTAGCTCATCTAGGCCCGTTGCCAAAATGTTTCCATTGGCTTGAACACTGATTTCATTAACTGGCTCGACGTCAGCTGATTCGAAAATCGGCTTAATCACGTAAAGCAAGTACAAGAAGATTAAGATCAAAGTAAATAGCACCATGACACCTCCCAAGGAGATGAACCATTTGGCTAGCTTATTTTTCACCTGACGTATGTCAGCTGATTGAGACGCTATAGACACTCAATTTACCTACATTAAATGATGGGATTAAAAAACTGGCGAGAGTATAAGACAGAAATATGACAGTTATGTGACAAAGAGAAATTCACAAAACTGTCATAAATAGAGATACCCCTTATTTAATCAGGGGTATAGGGATTTTTGACCTTTTGGTCAGTTGTGATTTTTACGCGCTTCTCAGCTCACGGCGTAAGATTTTACCAACGGTAGACTTTGGTAACTCATCAATAAATGCGACTTTCTTCGGTACCTTGTATGGCGTTAAGTGCTCTTTACAAAAGCCTCGCACGTCTTCTTCAGTTAAGCCTGCATCAGGTTTTAATACCACGAAGGCAGCAACTTTTTCACCCGTACCGTCGTCAGGTTCGCCAATTACCGCCGCTTCCAAAATATCATCGTGACGGCTAAGCACGTCTTCTACTTCATTGGGGTAAACATTGAAACCTGAGACAATAATCATATCTTTTAGGCGATCAACAATGCGAATGCGTCCATCTTCATCAATAACACCAACATCGCCGGTTTTAAAATAACCATTAATAATAGATTTAGCCGTTGCTTCTTCTTGTTGCCAGTACCCTGACATCACTTGTGGGCCTTTGGCAACAATTTCACCCTCTTGACCCTGTGCTACGGCTTGGTTGTTTTCATCCCATATCTGCAGGTCAGTATCGACAAGCGGGAAGCCAATTGTGCCTAAGCGCTCATTACCCGGTTGGTTAAAGCAAAGTACCGGCGAGGTTTCTGATAAGCCGTAACCTTCAGAAATCGTACAGCCGGTAACTTTTAGCCAAATATCAGCAGCACTATGGGTTAGCGCCGTACCGCCAGAAATCGTCATACGTAGCGAGCTGAAATCTAACTTCACGAAATCTGGATGCTGGCACAAGCCAACGAACAAAGTATTAATACCAGTAAAGTGGGTAAAGCGATATGCCGATAAGGTTTTGACAAAGGCATCAATATCACGAGGGTTTGGAATGAGTACATTGTGGGCGCCATGAGAAGCAGCCAAGATCAAGTTCACTAAGAAGGCATAAATATGGTAAAGCGGCAGTGGACAAATATAGACATCTTCGCCATCGACACATTTAGGCTTAAAGCGCTGGAATGATTGTTCAGCATTTGCCAGCAAGTTAATTTGCGACAGCATAGCCCCTTTCGATAACCCTGTTGTCCCGCCTGTGTATTGCAGCACCGCCAAGTCGCTTAGCTCACCAGCGACAGGTGTTAAGCTTTCAACCTTGGCGCCCTGCTCAAGACAATCTAAAAGAGAAAGGTATTCACCTTGGTAGCGTTTATCAGGCATTAAAAAGTCAGTTGCCTGTGTGACAATCACCTGCTCAATGTCAGTATTATCGATAATTTGGGTAAGGTTAGGTAACAAGTCCGCCAGAATAACAATCGCTTTGGCGCCAGAATCTTTAAACTGATGCTGCATTTCACGTGGCGTGTAGAGCGGGTTAGTGTTAACTAACACAACACCAGCAAGCAAGGCACCGTATGCAACAACAGGAAATTGGATCAGATTAGGAAGCTGCACCGCAATACGGTCGCCAGCCTTAATATTGGTATGCTGTTGTAAGTATTTACTGAAATTTAATGCCTGCTCGTAAGTTTGTGCGAAAGAAAATGTTTGGCCTAAACAACTAAATGCGGGCTTGTCGGCAAACTTTGTACAGCTTTCTGTAATAAGTTCAGCCAGTGACGAAAGACCATGAAGATCAATATTATTTTCATTTTTTGTCATTTTGTTATTCCCTGTATTTACATCAAATCGGTCAATCAATGATGCAACAATTTCTATGATGCTAAGATCATACCCCGTGAACTGTTTGGTAAGAATGATCAACATGTAACCCATTGTTGAAACATTCAACAATAGAATGTGCATTCCCTCTCGCCTAATGTCAACAATGGTAATTTTATCAATCACTTTTGCGAACAATCAGTTACATAACTGACAACAAGACTTAGCACCTAGCCTAACTCTTGTCGGCACTGGCTAGCCAAGTCACTTAAGCAAATGATTTAAATAGGCGTTTTAGCTAGGCTATCTAATACATGTAAGACAATCGTTCAGCAAAAGAGTGTTTAAACACCTACTTGAAATAGCACGCTGGCAAGTACGTAAACAAACTTAAAACTGTTCTATAACGTGTTAAGTCGGTGCACTGTGCTACGACGCGTTAATCTTCTATTGCCTATTTCTTTGGCTATTTCTTTGGCTATTTCTTTGGCTATTTATTTCATTATTTATTTGTCATTGAAACTCGCATCTTACCTAGCCTTGGGTATAAAATATTGGTCATTCAAACATTCATTTATTAAGAAGGTTTTTCATGGCATTGCCAGATAAATTTATTTACTCGATGCACCGTGTCTCAAAAGTGGTGCCACCTAAGCGCACTATATTAAAAGACATTTCATTATCGTTTTTCCCTGGCGCAAAAATTGGTGTGTTAGGTTTAAACGGTGCTGGTAAGTCAACATTACTTCGCATTATGGCGGGCGTTGACAGGGAATTTGAAGGTGAAGCGCACGCGTTAGCTGGCACCAATATTGGCTACTTGCCGCAAGAACCTGAGCTTGACGAAAACAAAACTGTTCGCGAAGTGGTTGAAGAAGGTGTTTCTATTGTAAAAGATGCTATGGCACGCCTTGATCAAGTTTACGCAGCCTACGCTGAACCTGACGCAGACTTCGACGCATTAGCTAAAGAGCAAGGTGAATTAGAGGCTATTTTAGCCAGCGCTGATGGTCACAACTTAGATAACCAACTTGAACGTGCTGCTGATGCCCTTCGCCTACCTGATTGGGACCAAAAAGTTGGCGTATTAAGTGGTGGTGAGCGCCGCCGTGTTGCACTTTGTCGTTTATTACTGCAAAAACCAGACATGTTGTTACTCGACGAACCGACTAACCACTTGGATGCAGAATCTGTTGCTTGGTTAGAGCGCTTCTTACACGACTACACAGGTACTGTTGTGGCTATTACCCATGACCGTTACTTCCTTGATAACGTTGCTGGCTGGATTCTAGAGCTTGACCGTGGTGAAGGTATTCCATGGGAAGGTAACTACTCTTCATGGCTAGAGCAAAAAGAAAAACGCTTAGAAATTGAAGCGAAATCTGAAAGTGCTCGCCAAAAAACCATCAAGCAAGAACTTGAATGGGTGCGTCAAAGCCCGAAAGCACGTCAATCAAAGAACAAAGCCCGTATGGCACGTTTTGAAGAGCTTAACAGTCAAGATCATCAAAAACGTAACGAAACCAACGAGCTATACATTCCACCTGGACCGCGTTTAGGTGACAAAGTACTAGAAGTTAACAACCTGACCAAATCATTTGGCGATCGCGTACTGATTGACGATTTAAGCTTCTCAATTCCTAAAGGGGCGATTGTCGGTATTATTGGTGCTAACGGTGCGGGTAAATCTACACTATTCAAAATGTTGTCAAAGACTGAGCAACCAGACTCAGGTACCGTCGAATTAGGGGACACGGTAAAACTGGCCAGTGTTGACCAATTCCGTGACGACATGGATGGCAAAAATACCGTTTATCAAGAAATTTCTGAAGGCCACGACATTATTGAAATTGGCACATACGAAATTAACGCCCGCGCCTATTGTTCACGCTTTAATTTCAAAGGTAATGACCAACAGAAATTCATTGGTGACTTATCAGGTGGTGAGCGCAACCGTGTACATTTAGCTAAGCTAGTGAAAACTGGTGGTAACTTATTGCTACTGGATGAGCCAACCAATGACCTTGATGTTGAAACCTTACGTGCACTTGAGGAAGCTTTATTAGAATTCCCAGGTTGTGCCATGGTAATTTCCCATGACCGTTGGTTCCTTGACCGTATTGCCACCCATATCATTGATTACCGTGACGAGGGTCAAGTTAACTTCTTCGAGGGCAACTTTACCGATTACGATGCATGGCTGAAAAAAACGCTTGGACCTGATGCAAATCAACCACATCGCATTAAATACAAAAAAATCAGTTAATTGATAAATTATTAAGGCACCTAAGGGTGCCTTTTTTAGTTACAAAGGCTATGCTAAAGCTAAAATCGGTAACAAAATTTAAGTAATGGAAAATCGACGTCAATTCACCCGTATTCTGTTTTCTATCAAAGCGACCTTGTATGTTGAGGAGCAATTAGAAGAACAAGCATTTCCTGTTTCTATTCACGACATTTCCCTCAACGGCGCGTTGGTCACTAACCCGAAATGTAATACACCACTGCAAGGTAAATTAGGTCGTTTAGTGTTTAAATTAGGCGACAGCGATGCTTTAGTGGAAATGCATATTGGCGTGGTACACCAAGAGGCCGATACCATGGGGCTGCAGTGCAACGCCATTGATATTGACAGTGTGACGCACCTACGTCGATTGGTAGAACTTAACTTAGGTGACCAATCTCAGTTAGAAAAAGAACTTTCCCAACTTTCCAAAAGCCAATAGCAGTGATAAAAATCACACCATATTCAATCAACAATTGGCGCCTTTAAGCAACTCATTCAGCGAGGAAATCATGGATCATTTAGTTATAAGTTTTGTTGGTAAAGACCAACCAGGTATCGTTGATCAGCTATCAGCCATTATTCAGCAGCACCAAGGTAATTGGCAAAACAGTAGCTTGCACCACCTGACCGGTACATTTGCTGGTGTTATTGAAGTGTCAGCAAGCGCTAATGATATTCAAGCACTCGATAGCGCATTAAAACAGCTGCCTGACTTGCAAGTGCAAACTCAAATCACCTCACCTGCAGATAGCGATGAGCAGGCCGCAATCACGTTAGAATTAACGGCCAATGATCGCCAAGGTATCGTACAAGACATTTCTTCTGTGATTCATCATCAAGGTGGCAACTTGATCAAATTAGTCAGTAAACAAGGGGCGGCGCCACATACTGGCCAAACCATGTTTAACGCCAAAGCGCAAATTCAAGTGAATCAAACTCAGTTAGACGAGCTTATCTGTGCACTTGAAAACCTAGCGGATGATTTAATGGTAGATATTAGCCAGTAGTATTCTGGCGCTAGACTCTACCCCTAGATTCTGGCGCTAGTACTTTGACGTAGCATTCTGGCAGTAACATTTGGGCAATAAGCAGCACCACCTACTGGGCTTTTTCTACTGGGCTTTGCTGCATTAAAATGCGCAAATTGACCTGCCACCTCAGGCGAGTAACGGAAAATACATGACAATTTAATGACAAGTGTCGTTTGATTGTCACAATTTTCAGATAACTTATCGGTATTAATGGAAATAAGCAGTATAAGTAGTAAATGAACGACTCACGCATCTATTTTGATAAAGAACTCAGTTGGCTTTCGTTTAACGAACGAGTATTACAAGAAGCCGCAGACCCCAATGTCCCTTTAATTGAACGAATCCGTTTTCTTGGCATTTACTCATCTAATCTTGATGAATTTTTTCGCGTTCGAGTTGCCAATATCCGACGCAAACTGATTGTTACCCAAGCCACAACGACCGACAGTTCGAGCCAGCTCAATGAAGATCAAACCTTACTTGATGAAATTATCGTCAAAGTAAAACAGCTTACGGATAAATTTCAGCCGATTGCGGCCGAAGCATTTGAACAATTGCAAAGCCACAATATTGAATTGTTGTTTAACGATGAAAAATCAAAAATATTCAAAAAGCAGTTGTCTAAAAGTCAAAAAACTTGGCTAAAAACCTTCTTTGAACACCAAGTTGTTCGCCATATTACTCCTATTATTATTTCGTCGAATACACATTTAGTTAACTGCTTGGATGATGATGGCATTTATCTTTTGGTTGCGCTGAAACAAGGGAATAACTTGCAATATGCGCTGATTGAGATCCCTCGTGAAGAGGTCAGCCGATTTATCATATTGCCCAAAGAAGACGACGAGAGCATGCAACGCGTGGTAATGCTTGATGATATCGTGCATTACTTTTTAGACGATATCTTTAACGGTATTTTCGAATACGAAGATATGGACGCCTATTCCGTTAAGTTAACCCGTGATGCGGAATATGACTTAAATGACGAGCTAGATCAAAGCTTGCTAGACAAAATGTCAAAAGGCTTAAAACAAAGGCTAAACGCAGCGCCGGCTCGTTTAGGCTTTGACCGTCATATGCCGGAATACATGGTTAAGTTTCTGCGCAAAGCACTGAAAATTAAAGATGAAAACAACCTAGTACCCGGTGTACGTTATCGCCATTTTAAAGACTTTATCGGCTTTCCTAACTTGGGTGATGAAACGCTCGAAAAGCAAGAGATAACGGCATTAGACTCTGAGCGTTTTTCTGCTTTCAATAACGTATTTGATGCCATCAGCCATCAAGATGTACTGGTGTATTACCCCTACTATAAGTTTAGGCACTTTACCGAATTTGTTCGCCAAGCATCGTACGACCCTTCGGTCAGGCATATTAAAATTAATATCTATCGCGTTGCCAAAAACTCTGAAATTTTAAACTCGCTGATGGAAGCGGTGAAAAACGGTAAGCAAGTGACAGTGGTTGTTGAGCTGCGCGCCCGTTTTGATGAAGAAGCCAATATCGAGTGGGCAATGCGGATGAAGGATGCGGGCATTCACGTTGAATTCGGTATCGAATCACTCAAAGTACACGCCAAGCTTTGTATCGTGTCCAGAGTCGAAAACGAACGCCTTGTTCGTTACGCTCATATCGGCACAGGTAATTTTCACGAGAAAAATGCGCGTATTTATACCGACTACTCACTGTTTACCAAACACAAAGAGATCACCCAAGAAGTAGATAACGTTTTCTCTTTTATTGCCCACAGTTATAAGCGTTTTCGCTTTAATCACTTGATAGTGTCGCCACTAACATCGCGTCGTCGCTTCTATCAGCTTATCGACAATGAGATTGCCCAAGCCGAGCAAGGTCATAAAGCGCAAATTACCATCAAGATTAATAACCTTGTCGATAAAGGGTTGATAGACCGCTTATACCGCGCCAGCAGCGCAGGCGTAAAAGTTCGTATGATAGTGCGTGGTATGTGTACGCTAATTCCGCAAATGGCGGGTGTGAGTGACAATATCGAAGTGATTTCCATTGTCGACCAGTTTTTAGAGCATCCACGGGTATTAATGTTTCACAACAATGGCGAGAACAATCTCTTTATCAGTTCTGGCGATTGGATGGAGCGCAATATCGACCAACGTGTGGAAGTCGGCTGTCCAGTCTATGATGAAACCTTAAAGCAACGCATTATTGATATGCTAGAACTTCAGCTTTGTGATAACCAAAAAGCGCGCATCATTAACCAAGCACAAGACAATCAATACGTGAAACAAGGTAAACGTGAAGCGGTACGTTCACAAATGGCAATATATGATTACTTGCAAGCACAAGAACGCCTTGATAAAAAGGCGCTGAAAAACGTGGAGTAGCCTGAATGACCTTAGCAAATGACAAACAATTAGCGTCTGATATTAATGCCCAAAGTATCAACAGTGCCAACAGTGATAATTATCATATTGGCGCATTAGATATTGGCTCCAATAGCTTTCATTTTGTCTTTGCTCGCGTCGTTAATGACAACTTGCAAATTTTGCACTCAGAAAAGTATCGCGTGCGGTTGGCTCAAGGGCTTGACCACGATGGCATGCTTGATCAGGCGGCAATAGAGCGCGGCGTCAAAGCACTAGGCGATTTGGCACCGTTAACTGAAAAACTGTCACCAGAAAACTTTCGGGTTGTTGCCACGTTTACCCTACGACAAGCGCGCAATGCTCAGGCTTTTCTAGATGCTGCTGCGCAAGTGTTTCCGTTCGACATTGAGGTTATCTCAGGCCATGAAGAGGCGCGTTTAATTTATCAAGGTGTTGCTCATTATCTACCGCCAGCAACCCAACGTTTAATCATCGATATTGGTGGCGGCAGCACAGAATGTGTGATTGGCAAAGATTTACAAACGTCACAGCTCACCAGCCTTAACATTGGTTGTGTCAGCTTTTCGCGCTTTTACTTTGCCAATGGCGAGATTACAGAACAAGCCTTTGCCAGAGCAATTTTGCACGCCAAACAGGAAATTGAATCTCACGTCAGCCGTTTTAAAAATGCTGGCTGGCAAGAAGTGATTGGCACTTCCGGCACGCTAAAGACTATTTTTCAGCAACTCAACCTTAGTCGCGGCAATAACCAAGCCTTTAATTTAGCAGAGTTACACAGCTTTAAAGATCAGTTAATCGCTTTTGGTCACGCCGACAACATACAACTGCCCAGCCTTAAAGAAAGCCGTCGCCATATTATTGCCCCAGGTGTTGCAATTTTAATTGGTATTGCCGAATTGCTGGCGATAGACAGTATTGATTATTGTGATTACTCATTGCGAGAAGGCGTACTTTCCGAACAACTTGAAGCCATTCAGTTTGACGATATTCGCGATCGCACGATTAATAGCCTATCTACTCGCTTTAATATTGATCAGCAACAAGTCGAGAAAGTAGAGCAGCTGGCGACTCGCATATATCAAGCAACCCGTCGATTGTGGCAACTGGACAAGAAAACCTATCAGCAACTACTCAATTGGGCAATTTGGGTGCATGAAATCGGCTACGACATTAACCCTTCCGCTTATCATAAACACAGCCGCTATATTTTGCTAAACGCCGACTTACCAGGCTTCAACCTTGAACAACAACAAGCACTTGCGTGGTTGGTGGGCAATCAACGTAAAAAAATACAATTTGAAGACAACCAGTTATGGTACCTGCTTGATGAGCTTCGCCTAGCCAAGTTGCTCGCTATTTTGCGTCTATCCATTTTACTCAGCCAACAGCGTCAGCTAACAGAGCACGCTGACATACAAATGAACGTTGAAAAAGACACCCTAAACTTACATTTTCCCGCAAACTGGCTAAACGAAAAACCACTTGTTGAGGCGGATTTAGCGCAAGAGCGCAAACAACTTAGCCTAGTTGGTATTACCATCAACTTTCATTAGTTCGTATCCTTGCAATATAACTATTGCTGTATAGCAATAGTTATTTTCTTATTGCCACCATTATCAGCCATATGAAAACACTTTATGATAGTTGCCACTATTAGATTGATGTTATTACTGAGGCAAAAATGAAAAAAGTTCTTATTCCATTAACAAACCACGCGACACTTGGCGAAACCGATCAAGTAAACGGCACCTACGCGCCAGAATTAACTCATGTTGTTGATGTGTTAGACGCCGCAGGTATTGCTTATCAACTTGCCTCTATCAAAGGTGGCGAAGTTCCCGTTTATGGTACTGATATCGAAGACGATAACATTAATACAAAGGTACTTTCACAACCCGATTTTCAAGCGCAATTAGCTGATACAACACCTGTTTCAGAGGTTAATATCGACGAATTTGATGCTGTTTTCTACCCGGGTGGTTTTGGCCTACTATCTGATCTAGCTGAAAACCGTGAGTTTGGTGCACTAGCAGCCAAGCATTATGAACAAGGTGGCATTATTGCTGCGGTCTGTCATGGCCCAGCATGTTTACTGCCGATTCAACTTTCATCGGGTGACAAGCTGTTATCAACATTAGCGGTAACCGGTTTCACTCGCGAAGAAGAAATTGATTACAACACAATTAATGATATTCCGTTTTTGTTAGAAGAGTCGTTAGCACGAAATGCTGCACAATACCGTAAAATTCAGCCATGGGGTGAATTCATTGTTGAAGACAAGCGAGTGATCACAGGCCAAAACCCAGCAAGTGCTCACGCAGTGGGTAGTGCACTAGTTAATCATTTAAAAGGCTAATCACTTAAAAGACTAGTCACTTAAAAGGTTAATCACTTAAAAGTGATAGTCGATTAGCTGGCTCAATCTCAGTGACTTTCTACAGGCGACATAGCTATTGTCGCCTGTAATACCACTCAAGCGCTCATGACGCTTTGTTTACTAACCTATCTCTTTAGCAATCTTTCCCTTTAACAACCTCAACCCGAACCAATCTCAGCCCTAACCAATCTATCCCTCTACCAATCTACTCATGCCAGTTTTCAAAATACGTAACTAAATGGTCAATAGCGGCGCGTGCCCTACTGGGTAAATAGCGGCGATCTTGATAAACAATTGAGCTACTAATATCGGTATTCCAGAAAGGCTCTAGTATCGGAACAACAGCTTTTTCAGCGAGCAATTGAGTAAAGTTACTTTTGGGTAAATAGGCAATGCCGTGCCCTGCTTGGCAAGCATTCATGACTGCGTTGGCATTATTACAAACAAATCGCCCAGTCACTTTAGTCACAACTTCTTGCCCATCTTGCATAAACCGCCAATGGTCATTGTTACTGATGATGCATTGGTGTGTTTTTAGCTCATCAATCGATTGCGGTTCACCAAACTGTGCTAGATATTCTGGACTTGCGGCTGCCATCATGGACCGGTTAACCAACTTCCGCGCAATTAACCCAGAATCCTTTAACTGGCCATAACGTATCGCGAAATCAAAACCGTCTTCGACAAAGTTCACCATGCGACTGTTAAAGTCGATCTCTAACCTAAGCGCAGGGTGTTTATTGATAAAAGCTAATAATGCCGGCACTACATACATTTCAGCAAACGTACCCGCAACACTAACTCGTAATGTGCCACTCAATTCTACTTGCTGGCTACTTACTGCTTCATTGGCTTGTTGCAAGCCGAGCACTAAGTCTTTGCATTGCTGGTAATAGGCCTCACCAGCTCGTGTTAAACTTACCATGCGGGTGTTACGCGCTAATAAGGCACAACCTAGTCTTGCTTCTAAACGATTGACCTGACGGCTAACATGGCTGGTACTGCACGCTAAATGCTTTGCCGCCGCGGTAAAACCTTGCTTTTCAGCGACAGTAACAAATTCAATAACACCTTCAAAGCTTTCCATTAAGTACTCAAGTCTAGTTCAGATAGTTGCGCGTTATGTTATCAGCTTTGCATTAATGACTAAAAACTCACTCGCAGAAATGCTGCGTGTATAAAGAAATAGGCACAAAACTAATGCGCACAAAAAAGGCCAGCAATGCTGGCCTTTCGAAACTTATCCGCTAAGAGATTAGCGAATCAGCTAAATTAGATTAAAGCGTAATACCTAACTTTTTGAATTCTTTTGCTACAACTTTAGCTGGCAATGGAATGTAACCGTCTTTTTCTACAATCTTTTGACCAGACTTAGACAATACCATTTTTAAGAACTCAGTTGTCATTGGATCTAATGGCTTGTTCGGGTGCTTGTTCACGTAAACGTATAAGTAACGAGAAAGTGGGTACTTACCAGAAACAGCGTTGTTCATTGAAGCTTCAACAAAGTTGTCGCCTTTCTTAGCTAGTGGTAATGCGCGAACACCTGAAGTTTTGTAACCAATACCAGAGTAACCGATACCGTTAAGTGATGCTGATACTGATTGTACAACAGATGCAGAACCTGGTTGCTCGTTTACCGTGTTTTTGAAGTCGCCTTTACAAAGTGCTTTCTTCTTGAAGTAACCGTATGTACCAGATACAGAGTTACGGCCGTATAATTGAATGTCTTTACCAGTCCACTCGCCGCTTAGGCCTAAATCACCCCAACGATCTGCATCTTCAGCTGCGCCACACTTGCGGTTGCTAGAGAAAATGGCATCAACTTGGTCGATACGTAAACCTTCGATTGGGTTATCTTTGTGAACAAATACTGCTAACGCATCAATTGCAACGCGAACAGCTGTTGGCTTGTAGCCGTAACGCTTTTCGAACGATTCAATTTCACGAGATTTCATCTTACGGCTCATTGGGCCTAAGTTTGAAGTAGCTTCTGTTAATGCAGGTGGCGCAGTAGAAGAACCCGCCGCTTGGATTTGTACATTAACATTTGGGTAAGTGCGCTTAAATTCTTCTGCCCAGAACGTCATCATGTTAGCTAAAGTATCTGAACCAACAGATGATAAGTTACCAGAGATACCACTAACCTTGTTGTACTCAGGTAAGTCTTTGTCGATAGCAAGGGCTGAAAAGTTAACTAAGCTTGCTAAACCAATTGCGCTTAATGCACGTTTGAAACTCATAATATTCTCCAATGAGCGTTTGTAATAATTAGCACCAAATTTGCACTTTCACGTATATGCATAACTTGGTCATATGTAAGATTTGTGAACACTATATAAATCAATTATGACAATTATATTTCCACTTTGTGACACTTATATTACAGCCAACAAACTAAAATAAATTGCTCAAAAGGATGGAGAAAAAGGCGCTTAAAGCGCGCCTTTTAGATGAGGTTGTCACCGGCGAAAAGGTGATTATGCAACCCTAGTACAGAAGGTTTTTACACCGAAGTCACAGAGTTTTCTTCAAAGACAATGGAAAATTCACTGCCTTGCTGCCAGCGACTGCTAATCACCAACTCGGCATTGTGATGGTGCAGCACGTGTTTGACAATTGCTAAGCCTAAACCTGAACCGCCAGTATTACGCGAACGTGACTTATCAACCCGATAGAAACGCTCAGTTAATCGGTTGACATCTTCAGGGCGAATACCTGGACCATTGTCTTTCACCGTAAATTTCGCTTTGCCGCCATAGCGCTGCCACGATACCAATATATCACCACCTTCCTGCGTATAGGCAATGGCGTTTGACAGCAAGTTGGCAAAGGCACTTTTAATTTCTGTATCAATACCGAGAATGCCCAAACCATCGGCAATTTCAGCACTGATAGCATGTTTCTTCTCTTGGTTAAGCCAATGCGCGTCTTTGAGCAATTGTTGCAGTATTTCAGGAACGTTTAAAACCTGCTTAATTTCATCATCAGTATTGACTTCAACTCTTGATAACACCAAAAGCTGTTCAACCAAGCGATCCATACGAGACACTTGCCCTTCAATAACATCAATCGCTTGCTGCCAATGCGGTGCTAAGCTGCTGCCATCAGCTTGGATCATTTCAACATAACCACGCATTACCGTCAGCGGTGTTTTTAGCTCGTGCGATACATTAGCAACAAAGTCACGGCGCATCTCTTCAACGCGATGCACTTTACTTACATCACGCGCTAGTAACAATAAATCGCCTTTACCGTAATCCATAAAGCGCAATTCTAATTGAATATCCGTATTGACTGGCGAAGCCAACAAACAAGGGTTTTCAAAGTCGCCTTTGTCTAAGTAGTGGGCAAATTCTGGTGCACGTAGCAAATTGTCAATGCGTTGACCCTGGTCGCCTGGCCAGCGAACACCTAGAAACTTCGCTGCACGCTTGTTGCTCCATTGAATCGTTAAATCGCTGCCCAGCACAACGCCACCATCAGGAATTGCTTCAGCGCCATCTCGAAAGCGGCGAATGCGCTCATTCAAGCGCTTTTGTTTCTTTCGATGTTTGCGCACTAATCGATCTAAGCCATCAAAAATTCTCCCCCAAAGGCCATCTGCCTCTGGTGGTGATATTGACTTAGTGCGCCAAAGCCAGGTCGACAAAGTAAAAATGTATTTATATTGATACGCTATTATCGCTAACGCGACTAACAGCATTACAAAGAAAACGTGCCCTATTAGAAAACCTAATAGAGCACTGATAGAGAAAATAAAGACAAGTTTAACAACAACTTGTCGTGTAGAAATTCTAAAGGGCATACAACTAGTTTAGTATCTTTCCGGAAAACCGATAGCCGGCTCCACGCACAGTTTGAATAAAGTCTTCATGACCATGGCCAGAAATTGCTTTGCGTAGGCGACGAATATGAACATCAACGGTTCGGTCTTCCACGTAAACATTCGTTCCCCAAACATTATCAAGCAATTGCTCACGCGAATATACGCGCTCTGTATGAGTCATAAAGAAGTGTAGCAAGCGAAATTCGGTTGGACCTAGATCAAGATCACTATTATTGATAGTAACGCGATGAGCTACCGGATCTAATTTCATGCCATGAAATTCAATCGCCTCTTCCAACGCCGTTGGCGAAACGCGACGAATAACTGCTTTGATGCGAGCGATTAGCTCTTTGGGTGAAAACGGTTTGGTAACGTAATCATCAACGCCCGCGTCAAAGCCTTTTACTTTGTCTTCTTCATCGGCACGCGCCGTTAGCATGATAATCGGAATGTTGCGCGTGTATTCGTTTTGCTTCAACGTTTTAGCTAACTTTACACCAGTGCCACCAGGTAACATCCAGTCAAGTAGAATCAAATCTGGATACGGTTCAACTACCTTAGCCATCGCTTGATCAATGTCTTGCGCTTCTACTGCATTAAAGCCATTTTGCTCTAATACAAAAGTTATCATTTCCCTGATAGGGGCTTCATCCTCAACCACTAAGATTTGTCTGTTCATTCAAAATGTACCTGAAATAACTTAATCAATAATTAGCTCGCCACATCACTGAATGGGTTATCAATAATAGGAATTGAACAATGGTAATTATTGATTCAGTCATTAAAGCAATAATTAACTCGACTCTACGTTCCCACTATTATTACAGAAATACTGTGACTAGCTCTAGTTAATAAGTCCATTGTGATAAACTTTGATTACACTTTTATTACACTACAAGCAATAACTGCAATCGTCGCGTAATATCAAAATTCACAAGGCCGTTAGCTAATACATATGACTGATTAAGCAATTTATTAAATGATTTACTAAATGACTTACTCAATAAAAATTGCAATAAAAAAGCCGCACAGGGCGGCTTTTCTTATTTCAAACTAACAACGCAGTTTAGAATTTGTACTCTACACCAACTGCTAAGTAATCTTCGTCTGCTTGGCTATCCATATCAAATGATGTGAAGTAACCGAATACTTTTGTGCTTTTCGCTAACTTGTAGTCAGCACCAACTGTGAAGCCAGACTTGTCGTCACCGCCATCAGTGTCAGCAGTTTGAACTTGTGCTTTAAGGTCTAAGTTCTTCATAACGCTGTATTTAGCAGAAACCATGAAGCCGTCTGTTTCAACGTCGCTATCAACTTTCTCTTGAGTTTGAGCAATAGCACCTAAAGTAACACCAGCCACTTTAGTTGAAGCAACAATACGCGCTACGTCGTAACCATTAACTTCTGAGTCAACAGCAACTGCTGCGTAGAATTTTGACTTCTTAAGGCCTGCATCACCGTATGCTAATGAAGCAGAAATACCGTCTTCCGCATCAAGGCTGTCTTCAGCAATGTATGTTAGTGCTAATTTGAAGTTGGCAAATTTTGGCGACTTGTAAGTGATGGTATCAGCAAGACGGTTTTCACCTTTCCAAATTTGCTTAATATCACCATCAAGGTCGCTGAATAAATCTACTTTACCTTGAGCTTTTTTCAATGCCGTATCGTTTTTACCTAACAATACTTCACCGAAACCACCTTTAAGGCCAACGTATTGATTACGAGAACTAATGTTGTCATCGCTATCACCGTCCATATCAACTTTGAACTCAGCCTTGTAAACAACTTCTAAACCATGGCGTAACTCGTGGCTACCTTTTAAACCAATGCGAGAGTTATGGCTTTTAACTTCAGTGAAAGAACCTTCGCCTTCGTCAGAGTTTTGCACTGTTAGAATAGCTTTACCGTATACATCAACAGTAGCCGCAGAAGCTGCGAATGAAGAAGCAGAAAGAATCGCTAAAGCGATAGCTTGCTTTGTAAATTTCATGCTCATTACCTTTAAATCAATAGGCGGTTTTCAATTGCCGCGCATTGTGACAATCCTATGTGACACTTTTATTACAGTGTGTACTTTTTTTGAAACTTTTATGACTTTTTAAAGTCTTTTACGTTGCAATATTGTTACAAGTCGCTGATTGTAATGAACAATTACCTTTATTGCACGCAATCTCTGAAATTGATGAAGACATGTATTCAGAAACCGAACACGTGAAAAAAGGCTGTTAACTTAACGTAAAGTGGCTAGAATCAAATACTAAGAATAAGAACCCGAAAGGCACTCAATGAAGGTTACCAGTATATCACGTAAGCTATTGGCGCGTGTGCTGTCGTTATACTTTGTTCTCACACTTATCGTTACTTGTGTTCAGATTGCGGCGGAGTATTACAACGCCAAAAGCCACATTAACAGCGAATTATTAACGCTTGAAAAAACATTCAGCGGTAGTTTAACGCGTGCGGTATGGGAGTTAAATACACAGCAAGCTATTGATATTGCAGAAGGCTTAGTCGCTATTCCCATGATCAAAGGGATTAAGGTAACCGACGAAAATAACCAAATAATCACCGAACTAGGTGAGACACAAGCGCTTAACGGGCAAGACTTTGATAACACCCTCATCGATATAAACGCTGAGCGGCATCTTGATATGGGAACGCTCGCGGGTCGCTCATTCGGCCACACGTTTCCGTTAGTTTTCGAGTTTTCTGGCCGCACCACTACAGTTGGCTCTGTAACCTTATTATCGAGTAACGAGGTTATTTTTAATCGTATTGAAGTAGGTATTTACTTTTTAATAGGCAACGCCATGGTAAAAACCGCGGCGCTAGTGATCCTATTTAGCCTTGCCTTTAACAAGCTCCTCACTGTGCCACTTAGCGGCTTAACTGAGCAGCTTAACCGGCTAGACCTTGACGACCCTGAAGCGTCAAAATTTCACTCTGCGAACTTTGAAAGGAACGAGTTAAATATACTGGAAGATGCGTACAACAACTTGATTGACGAATTAGTACAATTTAAAGAAAAGCTTGCGCTAGCACAGACCGATTTATTGAACGCCAACCAACAGTTAGATGAACAGAACCTGCTGTTGGAACAAGAAGTTGCGAAAAAAACCTCATCTTTGAGTACCAGTATGCTGCGCATGGAGATGCAGCAAAGAGAGTTACTAAAACAACAAGAGCAGCTAACCGAAGAAAACCAACGCCGTAAAAAAACAGAGCTAACCTTAACGCAAACCAACCGCGACCTAAAAGATTCCATTATTGAGCTAAATAAAGCGCAGGCGCGATTACTTGACGCAGAAAAAATGGCTGTACTTGGTAATCTATCGGCAGAAGTTTCACACGAAATAAATACGCCTATCGGGGTGAGTATTACTTCGACTAGTTATTTGTCAGACCTGCTCAACAAATTAAAGCGTGATGTTGATGAACAAGTGATCACCAAGCGCAGCATGGACGACTTTTTATTAAATGCCGAGCAAAGTATCAATTTATTGCTCAATAACCTGAGCCGTGCCTCTGATTTAATTGCCAGCTATAAACAAGTCGCTGTTGACCAAACCAGCGATAAAATTCGCCCAATAAATATGGCCCAGTATGTTGATGAAGTAATCCAATCGCTGCACCCTAAGCTCAAGAAAACGACCCACCGCGTGAAAGTAAACTGCCCAGGTAATATAGATGTTCATGTCCATGCCGGTGCAATTTCGCAAATATTCACGAATTTAATTATCAACTCAATCATTCACGGCTTTGACGGCTTAAACCGCGGCGAAATTCAAATAGATATTAGCTACCAGCAGGAGCGCATTTATATTGACTACCGTGACAATGGCCATGGCGTAAAACCAGAAGCCCTGCCCTATTTGTTTGAACCGTTTTACACCACTAAATCAAGTGAAGGCGGCACAGGTCTTGGCACTCATATAGTCCATAGCCTAGTCACTGACACGTTAAATGGTGTAATTCGTGCTGAAAGTGAGCCTGACCAAGGGTTAGCTTTCCATATTGAATTTAACAATATGAAATAATTCACCTAAAACGACCATTCGAACTGCGTGATTCACGTATTTAATTACGGTATGATCTCGGCCGTTTTCATATTTACCCTAAAAGGATAGCTTTGATGTGGTTTAAAAACCTTTACTTCTTCGCTTTTACGCGCCCATTTAAATGGAGCGAACAAGAACTAGAACAGCATTTAGCGGAGCACCCGTACACACCATGTGCATCGACAGAGCAATCTCACTTTGGTTGGGTAAATGCACTGGGTAAGCATGGCAACACGCTAGTACATGGCGCAAACGGCAATTTTTTAATGTGTGCACGTAAAGAAGAAAAGATTCTGCCTGCACCTGTCATTAAAGAAATGCTTGAAGAGCGCTGCGCCAAGCTTGAAGAAGAACAAGGGCGAAGTGCAACGAAAAAAGAAAAAGAACAATTTAAGGAAGACATCACCTTTGAGTTACTGCCTCGCGCTTTTAGCCGTTACAGCGACACACACGGTTATGTTTCGCCACAGCACAACATTATCGTAGTTAACTCAAGCTCTCGCGGCAAAGCCGAAGACTTTCTTGCCCTGCTTCGAAAAGTACTAGGTACGCTGCCAGTCACTAGCTTTAGCCCTGACCAAGCGCCAGATGAAGTCATGACAGATTGGATCACCGAGCGCAGCTTAGGGGAAAACTTCCAACTTGGTATGGAAGCTGAATTCAATGCATTGGGTGATGACGGAGCGGTTGTTCGCGTTAAAAACCAAGACCTGACCAGCGATGAAATCAAAACGCATATTGATGCGGAAAAATATGCGGTAAAAGTTGCCCTAGAGTGGGATGAAGCGATGTCATGTATTCTTTGTGATGACTTGGCTGTGAAACGCTTGAAGTTCTTTGATGTACTGCATGAACAAAACGACGACATTGATAAAGACGATATCGTTGCACGCCTTGATGCCGATTTTGCGTTAATGTCTGGTGAAATAAATCGTTTCATCACCGATTTGTTAGCAGAATTCTCGTTGAAAACGACTGACTATCTTGATGACGAAGATAAGTAATATCATTAATTTAAGTTAATAAAACTAGCGTATCCCCAATGGCTGCGCTTAATGGATTGTCCGACTAAAAAAGCCGCATCTGCGGCTTTTTTGATCGTCTTTTAACTAGAGTAGAAATCAGCGCTATATAAACATTGAGCGGGCACTTTCGTACATTTCGATAAACTCTTCAGTTTTCATAAAGCCTTCATCCGGCATAATGCCTTTCCCTACATAGCTTCTCAGTAAAGCTTCTTGAGTAGACTCATTTTTGAAAATTCCGTGATACACAGCGCCAGCACGTATAAAGTCCAAATAATGTACTTCTGTTGGCAATACCGTTAAATCACTCCAACTTTCCACTAGTTCACTAAACTCTTCAGAAAAACCCCAAGCTTGAGTTACAGCCGCCCCTATTTTGCTACCCAGCTTAACTATCGCCTGCTGCAAGAACGTTGGATTGGCAAAAACATCAGGGTGCTTTTCCGCCTCGGTCAATATCGGTAAAACCCCAATATTATGCACCAGTGCGCCAAGCGCTAAGGTATCTAGCCCAAGTGACGTATGTTTGTTGTCTTTTAGATAAAAAGTCATTAAGGCGATGGCCACAGACGTGACATCTATAGTTTTTTGCCATGAGCTTTTCATATGCATAGCAACAATTTCATTTTCAGATACGAAAACTTGCTCTATTGCCATGGCGGTCGCAATACTTTTGATCTCTCTTAAGCCAATTCGAGTAACCGCTTGGTTGACCGTTTCAACTTTAACTGAACGCCCCATTAGTGCGCTGTTAGCGACCTTAAGCATACCAAGTGATAATGCAGGGTCTTGAGAGATGATATCGCTCATGCGATTTAAATTAATGTCAGGATCATCAGCCGCTTCACGCACTTTTAGTGCAATCTCAGGTAAGGTAGGTAAAACGAGTGCATCATGCTTAATTTTTTCCACTAAAATGGTGTACAGAGCATTTTCCGTAGACATGAATTATCCTTATGTTTTGATATGCTTATCTAAAAAAGTAGCACAGTTATCACTATTTCGACGAGTTAATTTTTACGGATTTATTCAGCACTAAACAGACATTAAATAGTCACAGCTTAACCCAGCGCACAAAACTTGATTTACATCAAACTTTCCTCAAGTAAGTGACTCACATATACATATTTAATTGCCGTTTGTTTTTCAGACACTAGAATGTGCGAACTTTTACGTTCCCATAATTTATAGAAGTTGTTATATGTTTAAGCCAGAACTGTTATCACCGGCAGGAAGCCTTAAAAACATGCGTTATGCCTTTGCATACGGTGCGGATGCTGTATATGCAGGCCAACCTAGATATTCTTTACGCGTAAGAAACAACGAATTTAATCACCAAAACTTAGCACAAGGTATTCAAGAAGCCCATCAGCTGGGTAAAAAGTTTTATGTGGTCAACAACATAGCACCTCATAACAGTAAATTGAAAACTTTTATTAAAGACCTTAAGCCTGTCATCGAAATGCAACCCGATGCGATGATTATGTCTGATCCTGGTCTTATCATGATGACCAAAGAAGCATTCCCCGATATGCCATTGCACTTATCAGTGCAAGCGAATGCAGTAAACTGGGCAACAGTGAAGTTCTGGCAGCAGCAAGGCATAGATCGCGTCATTTTATCGAGAGAGTTATCGCTTGATGAAATTGAAGAGATTCGTATGCGTTGCCCAGAAATGGAAATTGAAGTTTTCGTACACGGTGCACTTTGCATGGCTTACTCAGGCCGCTGTTTATTATCAGGCTACATGAACAAACGCGATCCAAACCAAGGTACCTGCACCAATGCTTGTCGCTGGAACTACAACGTTCATTCGGCAACACAAACTGAAACAGGTGATGTCATTGCCAGTGCACCTGTAGAGTTTGATCCGCAAGCGGGTAAAGGCTTTGATGATGTAGTACTAATTCAAGAGCAACATAAGCCGGATGAGTACATGCCTGCGTTTGAAGATGAGCATGGCACTTACATTATGAACTCGAAAGATCTACGTGCTGTAGAACATGTAGAGCGACTGGTGAAAATGGGCGTGCACTCGTTAAAAATTGAAGGTCGTACAAAGTCATTCTATTACTGTGCGCGTACTGCACGTGTTTACAATCAAGCGATATTAGACGCTATGGCAGGCCAATCATTTGACCAGCAACTTAACGGCGAGCTTGAGCACTTAGCACATCGCGGTTACACCGCAGGCTTCTTACAGCGCCACAAGCACACTGAAACACAAAACTATGACTATGGTTATTCAAAAAGTGACACCCAACAGTTTGTTGGTGAAGTGCTTGGCCGCAACGAAGACAATGGCTTAATTGAAATTGAAGTGAAGAATAAGTTCTTGGTCGGTGACGAACTTGAGTTAATGACGCCAAATGGCTGTCAGACCTTCACTTTAACACACATGGAGTCACGCAAAGGTGAAGTTATTCGTGATGCCAAAGGTTCAGGCCATATCGTCAACATTTCGCTCGATACCGAGATGAAACTTGATTTCGGCATATTAATGCGAAACCTGGACAATGGTGAGACAACTCGTCATCCGTTTTCGCAAAATCAAGCAGCCGGTCAATCTGCATAGCTACTGACAGGAGCACCTCACAATGGCACTGAAGATTTTAGCGAGTTGTATTAACTGTGATATGTGTGAGCCTGAGTGCCCAAACCAGGCGATCGCATTAGGTGAAGAAGTCTACGAAATCGACCCTGCCCGCTGTACTGAGTGTTTAGGGCATTACGATGAACCAACGTGTGTCAAAGTATGCCCTATTGACTGTGTCGTGCCAGACCCAGAGCATGAAGAAACCGAGGAAACCTTGGTGAAAAAGTTTGAGCTTCTATATCAATTGAATTAACGAGTTGAACAATTATGGCGTAGGAAAAAGGTTTATAAATAAGGCGTTATTTTTAGTAACTAGTCGCTCTAATTTCAAAAATAACAACGCAATTTATAAGCGCTTTAACAAGCCAGAATGTTCAAGTGGTTATTGAAATTGATATTGTATCAGCTCGACGTCAAATCAGCGTAAAAGACCTCTATTTACCGCTACTAGAAGTAGTAGCGGTAACCTATCTGGAATTGGCGCTCAATTAATTCAATTGGTTGTTCGAGATAAGCTCGGGCTTGGCGATCAGAGTCAATCCAATTGTATTCTGCCAGCATAAAGCTCTTTTTGTTCAAACGGTAGCGGTAAGCAATAGAAATAGCGTTACCATTTTCGTTGTTGTTGTCGCCTTGCGTATCATCAAGATCATCAACGTTAAAGTGTTCTAATCGCAGTGCAAGATGATGGTTTGACCAAAAATGACGAAGCATCAAAAAGCCACTGTCGTAATCATTATTAACGACATCTTCAAACGTTGGTGATGTCATATAGGTGCTACCTTGCATATACTGCCCAATCAATTCCCATTGCTTGGCTAAGCGGTACTTGACCCCGATATGACTAAACTCGGTTGTCCAAGTGTATTGCCCTTGTTTAACAATACCCTCTTGCGCATGGTTATCGTAGTAGCCAATATTAACTCGCAACGCTCTATCATATCGCCATGAGGCGGCGACATGGACTCCCCAGCGATCATCCAATTCACGAAATGGATCTGAGTCGCGCGCTTGCTCATCTAATTCGCCACTTAATGCAGGAAAATAGGGAATGCGGAGTTTTTCGTGTAGCAATGTTTGGCGACTGCCAATTGTCCAGCCATGCCAAGCTAACATAGCGCCTGCTGGGTCATTATTTTGGAACAAAGAAACGGTTGCACCAAATGAATGTGCGGAGTCTGTAAATTTGCCTAGCTTCTCAAGCGTTAGTTGTCCGCCAGTACTTCTGAGCTCTTCACCAATCCAGTTGTTAATCGTACTAGAGGTAAGGGTGTAAGGAGTAGACCAAGCAGTAGCAATGTTTTCCATACTGATCTGTGGATAAAATATGCCTAATTTAGATTGCCAACGCCAACCTTTTTCACTAGGTACACCTTTATATGATATGTAACCTTCGGTAAAGCCAATAGCGTTGTTTCCTCGATCAGCAAAGCCGTTACCGACCAAGGTCAAAGAAACGTTATTTTCCCAATCGACGTGGTATTGAAGCCCTAGCTGACCAATAGCAACACCTGCACCGTCATCAAAACGGAACTTTCCATAATCGCCTTTTAAGTAGCTATTTCCATCTGCGCTACTGTTAACATTGTAAAATCGTAAATCGACAAGTCCTTTTATGGAGGCATCAGCTGCCACAGCTGTGCCACTTAGCATTAGTCCTGAAAATGCTAAAACCTTAAAAAGCGATTGGTGCATTTAATTTTTCGTTCTGCTTATATGGTATGGGGTATTCTCAATCCATTGCTCAAATACGTCAGCGGGTAATGGTTTACTGATGAAATATCCCTGTGCTAATTGGCACCCTTGCGCTTTTAACCACAGCAAGGCTGTTTCGTCTTCAATGCCTTCAGCCACCACAGAAAGCCCCATATTATGTGCAAGTTCTAAAGTTGACCGTACTATTATCTTATCACTTTCATCAGTTGAAAGGTGTTGAACAAATGACCGATCGATCTTTAATTCATGAACAGGCAAATGTTTTAGCTGTGCCAGTGATGAGTAACCTGTACCGTAGTCATCTATTGATAGCTTAAAGCCATGTTCACGTAAGTAACAAAGGATCTCTGTTGCTTTTTGTGCGTCTTCAACCACAGCCTCCTCAGTTACTTCCAAGGTAATTGCGTTGTCACATAGCTGGTGTTGCTCTTTGAGACTGATAACATAATCAGGGTAAGACTTGTCCATGATATTAGCAGCAGAAATATTGATCGCGATATTGATATCAAAACCCATTTTTTGCCAGCTAACATACTGACTTACTGCCGCGCTGGTAACCCATCGTGTTAACGCATCCATTTGCCCAGTTTTCTCAGCAATGCTAATAAAAGCGTCCGGCGGAATAAGCCCTTTCTCTGGATGCTGCCAGCGAACCAAAGCTTCAACATGGCTTATTGTCATGTCTGAAAGCCTAAGCTTTGGTTGATAGAATAGCGTTAGTTCATCCTGCTCAATCGCTTGTTTTAAACTATTGGTTAGGAATAAGCGTTCAACAGCGTGTTGGTCGAACTGCGGATCGTAGACTTGATAGGCTTGCTTATTCTTTTTGGCATGTTGCAAAGCAACGTTAGACTTTTGCAGTAATTCAGTTTCATCGCCGCCATTGTGCAGTGAAGAAATCGCGATACCAACCGCAAACTGTAAATGCAAGCTTATGTTCTCGTATTGGCACCGAATAGTTAATTGTTGAAGCAATTGTTCAATCAGGGGCTCCACTTCTTGCATATCAGCTAATAATACAAAATTTTCACCGCCAAGATGGAAGCACGAAAGCCCTAACTTGGTTTTTACAATGCGCTCGGCGACTTCATTAATGACATCGTCACCGACTTGATAGCCCAGTGTGTCAGTAATATCTTCAGCGCCTAAATAGCAAAGTTGGATAACAATAAAATCTTGCTGAGCTTGTTTACGCTTAGCTAAAGCCTTGATGAGTGAGTTGCGGTTTGGTAAGTGTGAAAGTGAATCATGGAATGCTTGGAAGCTTATCGTTTGCTCACGAGAAACAATGGCCTCAGTCATATGGTTAAATTCATCAGAGAGCTCTTTAAGTTCTTTACTACCATCAACCGCAACGCTTTTGTCGTAATTTCCTTGTGATATTAATTTCACTTGGCTTACAAGCTGCGTAATCGGTTGGGTTAAGCCACGTGCAATTGCTACAGCGCCAATGACTGAAAGAGCAACTGTCAGTGCAATAAGCAGTGCTAAACGCAACCATTCAACACCGATACTTGCTAACAAGTCTGCTTTTGACTTATAAAGCACAGCATTAATATTGGAATCAACTAACTGCCCTACTAGCACCTCTTCGTGGACATAAGCGCCATCGTCGTTTTTAAGAATATTGTCGATGCTAACTATGCCATCGCTCAAACGCTTGTATTGGTTGGCTGCAATCAGCTCTGAGCTTTCCCCGTCATTGAGCACAAACGCAATATTAACATCAGTAAGGTTAGCTAAATCTAAGGCAAGGTCTTCATCAATCAAATAACCAAAACCAATCCAACCGATATCGCGGCTACCACTTTTAATCGGTGCTAAGCTTAACTGATACAATCTATCGTTTAGCTTGATTAGCTGGGTATTGGCCTCGGCAAATAATTCTCGCTTTTGGCCAAAATACGCACCTTGCCCTTTACCAACAACAACACGTGTTTTGCCTTCAGGCGTTTTAAGGGTAACAAGTTGCGCAAACACTAATCCATCATTATCAATCGCCATCGCAAGATCACTATTAATGCGTTTTCGATGATTGTTAAGCGCAACTAAAAAGCTTTTGTTATCTTCTTGCAGGACTGATTTAAGACCGTAGTCCTTCGCGGCTGTTTCAGCGAACGCTGATAAATAATAGCTACGATTGGTAAACTGGGTTTCAAAAACATCTTTTGCATTGCTAAGACGATTTGTTAATTGGATGTCCTCAAGCTGTTTACTAGCTTGAAAGGTAGAAAAAAAAGACACCAGTTGAACAACCAAGAGCAAAAATAGAAAGAGACTTAAAATTTTGCTCTGAATGCTACGGATTTTAAAAAAAGACATACGTGCTTAGTACTCTTCTAAAAAGTCAAACTCTTCTTGGTTCTCTTGCAATGGGATTGGCAAAAGTTTATCAGCTAATCGCACTTGATAAGTATTACTTAAGGTACTTTCATTAATCACGGTGATACTGCTTTGCTGTCGATTGTCATTGTCTAGCTGAGGATGCCAAACAGAAACTTGGTATTCACCTAGGTTAGCCAGCACAAAGCTAACAATTCCTTGGCCGTTTGTTTTTCCGAAATAAGGGGTGTCAACCACTAGAGCATAGCCACTCATCCAATCGTGGATATTACACCCCATAGCGATTTCTTCTGTCGCCTGCATAGCTTCAGTATTTTTGCTTTTGCCCGCTTTTAATTTGAACTCAAAGCGGTTTTCACCCGAAACAGAGTAAATATGGTGGGTAATATCATCGCGATTACTAAACTGGATAGTTTGCCCTTTTTGCATCACGCTTAAATACGGTGCAAACTTTTTTCCTTTCTGGTCGACAATCAACTGCTCGGTATTAGCTGCTAAGCCTTCAATCCCGTTTGTTGGCGTAACAAAAACAACAATATCTTGTTGCGGTTGACCACTTTTATTCAACACTTGTACATTGAAATTGTTTGCCCACAAAGGTGCTGAACTCAATGCGCAGGCAAAAAATATAAATAATCTATTCAATTCAAATTCCACTATGTTAATTAGCGACTACGGAGAATAGTTAATGCTACCGATTATGCTCAACAGAAAAAGGTGAGCTAATGTCAGCACTATAACAGCTAATTTGGTCGCTAGCAGTTAAACCTTAGATGTAATATGAGCGGATAATCAAGAAAAAACTTCTAAAATTTAATCAATTAACTAAAGTTTTGAATACACTAACACTTATCAGACCAGCTTACAGGGCAATTAAATTGGGAACTGTATTTAAATGTTATTAACATTTATGAAACCTTATTCAAGAGAAGTCTAAAAAATAAAAGGGAGCAATTGCTCCCTTTTATTTTTTATTTTCAAGCTATCGCCCGAGATTTTGTTTTAACATTGGTTACACTAAAACTCTATTGCCACTCGTGCATACAACTGGCGACCTCGTGGGTCGTGCACTTTTGAGTCAAAACCAGAGTTGGTAAATACTTGCGGTGGATCTTGATCAGTAATATTCGTACCGCCTAGTGTTAACACGTAGCTGTTTTCGGTATCGAACATGGCGCCAAGGTTTACGTTATATTGAAAATCAACAGTTACGTGACTATCAATCTCTCTAAAACCATCTGGACAACCGTCAGCCAGTGCACTGCCGTCAGCACAGTTTTGATCGTCATCGTAACTATCAATGTAACGGACAAATAAGTTAGCCGAATGATTCTCAACCGCCCAGTTCAAGCCAAAGTTCATTCTCAGCTCAGGCGTTGATACGCCGATATTGCCGAAGTTCCTAAAACCTACGCCATCAATACGACCAGCTTGTGGGTCATCTAGGTCATAGTCAAGAATATAGGTAGCATGAAGACTAGGGGTTAGCTGACCAAAATCAGTGTCAATGCGGTAGCTACTGACTAAATCTAAACCTGCAGTTTCTAACGATGTAGCATTCACGTAGGTGGTATTAACCTGCAGTAGCGGACCATTTAGAGGATCACCCGCCCTAATAACGCGGCTTGTATCTTGCGGGTCTGCATTTAATATCGCTTGGAAGTTTTCTTGGATAATTAAATCCTCGAACTCAAAATTCCAGTAATCAATTTCTATTGAGAAATCATCAACAGGCTCTAGAGAGAAACCAAGGTTATATGCTGTAGACTCTTCCGGCTTCAAGTCTTCATTACCACTTGCTCGAGCCGCAGCGAAAGCCGTCGCACCAGTAAGTGGATCAACCATTTGGTTTAATGAAGTTGCACCACCATCACGTTGGAAAATAGAAGGCGCACGGAAAGATGTCGAATATGAACCACGTAACGAGAAGCTTTCATTAACTCGCCATGAAGCCGCAACTTTCGGGTCAACCGTATCACCTGTGCTTCCGCCATAGTCTTCATAACGAACAGCAAGTTGCACGTCTAAATCTTCAGTAAGCGGTAATGCCACTTCAGCAAATGCAGCCCAAGTATCTTGATCACCTTTTACATCAGGGTTACCAATAACAAATGAGAATCTATCCTGGTTAGATAAAGCGTCGTAATCTTGCGTTAGATCTTGATAGCGGTACTGAATACCAAACGCGATACCTGCCGCACCGGCATCCATTTCAAATAAATCAGTTGAAATTAATGCTTCAGCAACTTCAAGGTTCGATTCAGAGTCAATTTGCTGTTGTGCAGTAAACGAATCAATAACGTTTTGCGAATTAGGCAACACAGTATAAGAAGTTGCAAACGGGTTGAAGTATTCACAAGGACCTACACCTGCACTACCAGTAAATGGGTCACAACCTTGCCCACCAAAACCATTTAACGCATTTTGAAACTCCTGCGCTAACGTGTCGTTAACCGTGAACAAAAAGTCATTACGCGCTGCCGTATAACTCAACTCCCAAAAACCATCTTCTAACTCACCCGTCAATGTCGTGCTAAAGCGTGCTGTGTCAGATTCAGTGTTGGCAGGGTCGCCAGGAGCACCAAAGCCAATAGCTCGGCCAAAGAATGATACTGGGGCCCCAAAGACGTTACTAGGGTGATCTGCTGGTACCGTTGGGAAAGTTAGTATAGGGAACGATGGAGAGCCACCACGCTCGGCTCTGTTGCGCGCATAACTGACCTCGGTTGTCCATTTGATGTCATCAGAAAACTCTTTAGTGGCCTTAAAGTAAGAAGATACACGCGATTCATCCGCTACGTATGAATAGGTTCTTACGAAGTCAAACCCACAAAAACCAATATCTAGTCCAGGAACAGTACCTGAAGGAGCTAATAATTGCGGGAAGCCGCCAAATTCAGAACAGCCTGTTGGATCAATAAATGGCGTCGCGCCAAGGAAGAACGAACCAGGGTTACCTAGCGCACTGATGTCATCCTCAATCCGGCTTAGCCTGCGATCAGTCAGAAACATCGGTGAGCGGTTAGTATAGCTTACTGCTGCCATCAAACTGCTGTCATCACCTACCGTTCCCCATAAGCCTTGAATTACGTATTCTTTGTTGTCACCGTACTTACCGTCTTGATATTCGGCCGTTACTTTAACGCCCTCGTAGTCATTTTTGGTAATGAAGTTCACTACACCAGCAACCGCATCAGAGCCATAAAGTGCGGAAGCACCATCTTTTACGATCTCCATACGACCAATAGCAATCATAGGAACAAGTGAGCTGGTATCAACAAAATTCACACCGCCATTGTTGGGCTGCGCTGTAACTACTTGCCGTTTGTTGTTAAGCAATACGAGTGTTGACGCTACACCAAGCCCCCTTAGGTTAATATTCGATGTACCTGCTGTTGCGTTTTGCGTAAAAGCATCAGGGTTGTTTTCTGCCCCCGTATTAATCGTTAAGGTTTGTGTGATATCACTGATGTTTTTCGCCCCTAGCGCATCAATTGCAACACTGTCGACAACAGCCAAAGGAGAAGGTGATTCGAAGTTTTCACTGCGACGGACAAAACTACCGGTAACAAGAATAAGTTCAACTTCTTGTTCATCGGCACTAGTTTCTTGTTGAGCGTAAACTATTTGGGTCGGCAATAGGGTTGCAGCCACTATTGCACTAATAGCGCTTATTTTAGTTTTTAGTTCCATGTAGACACCTGAATGTTGTTGTTATAATTAGCCATGGCGTCTTGTTTTGTCATATTTATAATTGAAAACGCACAGCTAGTTAAAATATAGACACGTGCGCTAGATTGTTCAAACTGCAACTTTCTTAAAAAACAGATAGATACGCAATATTTTTGAAGTATTTATTCTATTTTTATCATGCCAATTCTCAAATCCAAATGTGTCATTTTTTGTACAAGATAAACATCATGGTGTTTATTTATTCATCAACCCCTTGAGTAATAAAGGATAGGTGAGTCTGGGTGTCTTGCTGATCACGATTAAAACACTGGTTAAATAACAAGCAACCATTAACACTCAAGTACGCCAAATATCACCCGTACTTATTGTGAAAATTCATTATTTTTATCTATAAACACAAAGCTAGAGCTAGCTTGACCTGTAGAAGAGAATTTAAAAGCTTTTTAAATCGCCACTCTAAATAATTCACATGAATTTAAGAGTATAAATAGCCCTTATAGCTTCGACAGATTTAAAGCTTTGGTTGGAGCGATAGCAGTTGCCATTTAGGAGGCAATATTTATTCGCTTTTAATAGATAGTTTCTCTGGCTTTAGCACATCGGTTAGTGAACGTCATAAAGCGAGTGAATAAAAAGAGGGGATATTGCCACACAGTTTTTGAATATTGGTGACTCTTTAATATTTGCGGCAGCAAGTCCTACAGCAATCGATAGTTTAAGAGAGTAAAGCAATCAAGAGCAGGCGTTATTGGTTCAAATAAATATCTACCAACAACGCCAATTTAAGCTGAATAAGCTAGCACTGATAAAGCGCTTCCATGCACCGCAAAGCAAGGCAAAGTAAGGCAACGCTTTAAAACTAGGCTAGTTTTTTTCAGGCAATGTAACGTTGAGTTCCAGTACTGCTAGATCATCGTCTTTTTGTTCCAGCTGAACAGACACTTGATCAGAGTTGATGCTTGGCACATATTTACTGATAACTTCAATGATGTCACGCTTCATTTGCGGCAAATAATCAGGGCCAGAGCGGGCATTTCGCTCATGGGCAACAATGATTTGCAAGCGCTCTTTGGCTAGCGACGCTGAAGTTTTCTTTGACGAACGAAAATAATCTAATAAAGCCATCACTTAACTCCCAAATAAGCGGTTTAATAATCCTTTTTTCTTCGCCGTTAAGAAGCGAAAATCAACTTTCTCACCAAGTAATCTTTCAACTGCATCAATGTAGGCTTGGCCAGCATCACTTTGCTCATCCAAGATGACTGGTTGTCCGGCATTTGAAGCACTAAGCACAGCTTTAGACTCAGGAATAACCCCAATGAGCTCAATCGCCAAAATTTCTTTTACGTCTTCGACACTCAGCATTTCCCCCATATCAACGCGCTCTGGATTGTAACGGGTTAATAATAGATGTTCAGGAATACTGCTACCTTGCTCTGCATGGCGCGATTTACTTTGCAAAATACCTAAAATACGGTCTGAGTCACGCACTGATGATACTTCTGGGTTAGTGACCACAATTGCCTCATCGGCAAAATAAAGCGCCATTTGCGCGCCAGCTTCAATACCCGCTGGCGAATCACATAGAATGTAATCAAAATCTTTACTTAAATCGTCTAGTACCTTGCCGACGCCTTCTTTCGTTAGCGCATCTTTATCACGCGTTTGTGAAGCAGGTAGAATATACAGGTTGTCCACGCGCTTATCTTTGATTAACGCTTGGTTTAAGTTGGCTTCACCATTGATAACGTTAACAAAGTCATAAACTACGCGACGCTCAACGCCCATAATCAAATCAAGATTACGGAGGCCGATATCAAAATCTAGAATAACGGTTTTTTTACCTTTTAACGCCAAACCTGTGCCAATTGCCGCACTTGACGTAGTTTTACCAACACCACCTTTACCTGATGTCACTACAATAATTTTTGCCATACAGCTCTTCCTTTATTTTAAATCTTCTACGGTTAACTGATCATCAACTAATCTAACGCTTGCCGCTTGTGCCCATGCTTTCTCTTGCAAGGAATCACTTAACCAATAATTACCATTGATTGACACCAACTCAGCTTGCAAATTGCTACAGTAAATTCTGGCTGTCTTATCGCCTTTAGCGCCTGCAATGGCTCGCCCCCTGAGCGTGCCATAGATGTGAATATTGCCGTCGGCAATAACTTCTGCGCCAGCACTAACCTGACCTTTAATTATCAAGTCGGTATCTTTTGCATAAATTTGCTGACCAGAGCGAATAGTGTGCTCAATAACTTTGGCAGGCTGAAATACCGGCTTTTCAACGAGCTTTTCTACTGTTTTCTCGACAACCTTTTCCACAATTTTCTCAGGTTTAGCCGCCACATTTGGCTTTGCTGTACCCGCTTTATCTTGGCTATGAGCGACTACCGCCAATCCTGCTTCTTTCGCAGCTTCCTTCTGTGCCTTGCTGCCACCGCTAATACCAACGAAAATAAAATCGTGACGCTCAACCACGGCTTTAACCGCGGCGAAGTCAATAACGCTTTCCGCCACTGCGGCTATATTGATGATTAAGGGAGCTCGGTAGAAAAATCCTGGGGCTTGTTCAACTTTGGCTTTTAGCCAAGCCGACAACTTATTTAAATCATATTCAGTCATCTGCAGCGCAGATAATGTAAATAAGCTACCTTTGAGTTCAAACTCAGCTTGCGACATAAACTAGAAAACTCCAACAACCTAACAACCAGATGTCAAAAACTGATCTAAACGAGTGCCTCAATAAATCCAGCTAGCGGTAAGCTATGTATCAAGGCTTGTGAATAATGAAATGGTATAGTTAGCGATCTGCGATAGCAAGTAAAAATAGTGCCTTGAGCAATGTAATCTACAAAATTTGGTACATAACAAGTACCCATCTGAAAAATTATCGCGCAACTATCAAAAAAGTTGGTTTACAGTTAAGCCAAACCATAACAATAGAGGGCTCGTATAGGCCTCTCGTAAACTTTTAGTGCACTTCTCGTACATTAGAATAATTCGACTGAAGTGCCCTGCTAGGATATAAATAAGCGCATTAACTCAAAACCTAAAACTACGTTTAATTAAACTCTGTCATCTATGTCAACTTCCTTACAAGATATTTTAACCACTTGGCACTCTCGAAAAGACCAAACTGAATGGGTACTTTGCACCCTCTATAAAACTGAAGGATCTAGCTATCGCAAGCCGGGTGCCATGATGATGTTTTCCGGAGATGGCGCCCAGTTAGGCTTGCTATCTGGTGGTTGCTTAGAAGGAGATATTCAGCAACATGCTAAACAAGTCATTGCTAATCAGCTAACGAAACAACTGACCTATGATGCCACAGATGAAGACGACCTCACGTTTCAACTCGGGATTGGTTGTGGCGGTATTGTCCATATTTTAATGCAACCAGTTAGCAAAGCGAACGAGTACCTAGCGTTAGACAAGCTGTTGGCATCGCTTCAGCAAGAAGGTAGTGGTATTTACCGCCAGCAAATACCGGGTAGCCCTAGTGCAGCGATAGGACAATTTGAAGCTATTGAACAAACAGGAAAATGGTCTACTGATCGCAAGGCGACATTAGTGGAACTAGATAATACCACTTGGCTAGAAACTCACATTTACCCCGACCCTCACTTGCTAATCGTTGGCGGTGGTTATGATGCTCGGCCATTATCAAGCATGGCAAAAAACATGGGCTGGCAAGTTTCGGTATGGGATTCAAGAGCAGCAAATGCCCGTAAAGCCTATTTTCAAGATGCCGATCATATCCTTAACGGCAGTATTGAAGCGCTCGCAGAATTTACTCACCAGCATAAAATTGCCGGTATTGTCTATATGTGTCACAGCGTTAGCTTAGATGCTAAAACACTGGCAGCACTCCATCAAATGCCTGTTGCTTACATGGGGTTACTTGGCCCTGCACATCGTAAGGACCAGGTAATAGAAGCTAGCTGTATTGATATCAATAAAGTATCAGCGCCACTTTCAGGGCCAATAGGGCTAAATCTAGGCGGGGAAACACCAGAAAGTATCGCACTGGCGATCTTGGCAGAAATGCATGCGGTGATTTGCCAAAGAGATGGGAGCTCGTTAAGTAACGTTATCCAGTAGCTCTTTGGTTAGCTATTTCGTTAGCGCATCATTGAGAAACAAAAAGGGTAATAACATCGCTGTTATTACCCTTTTAATTTTCGAATTTTAACGCTAAACGCTAGTGATTTTCAGACACCATATTCACTGTGTACTTAGGAATCTCTACCACTAAATCTTCATCTTTAATAATCGCTTGGCAACCTAAGCGAGATTCTGGCTCTAAGCCCCATGCTTTATCAAGCATATCGTCTTCAAGTTCATCTGATTCATCTAATGAGTCAAAACCTTCACGAATGATTACGTGACAGGTAGTACAGGCACAAACTTTTTCACAGGCGTGTTCAATGCCAATGTCATTTTTAAGGGCAACGTTTAATACGCTTTCACCCTGCTCTGCTTCAACAACAGCGCCATCTGGGCAAAGCTCTTCATGTGGTAAGAAAATAATTTGTGGCATGCTTTTACACCTTATCTACCGATTGGCCAGCCAGCGCAGTGCGTATTGATGAATCCATACGCTTTTCGGCAAAGCTTGCCGTTACCTGATTAACCACTTCAATTTGTTGTTCAATATCGTTAGTTGCCGTTGTTTTTGCAACCGCTTCTAACGTCGTTAACGCTGCGTCAATCTTTTCGATTTCTTCAGCATCTAATAAATCTTTATCTGCATCCAGCGCGGCGCGCACTGACTCTAATACACGAGCAGCCTCTACTTGTTGCTCTTTAAGCATACGCGCTTGCATATCTTGCTTGGCATTAGTCATAGAGTCTTTGATCATATTGGCGATTTGATTTTCCTCAAGGCCAAATGATGGTTTAACTTCAATGCTGGCTTCAACACCCGTCGATTTTTCCATGGCGCTAACTTCTAACAGGCCATCTGCGTCCACTTTAAAGGTCACACGAATATGAGCCGCACCCGCCGCCATTGGTGGAATACCGCGAAGTTCAAAGCGCGCCAATGACCGACAGGCATCCACAAGTTCACGTTCACCTTGTAACACATGAATAGACATCGCCGTTTGGCCGTCTTTAAACGTGGTGAATTCTTGCGCCTTAGCGACAGGAATTGTGGTGTTACGCTGAATAACTTTTTCCACTAAGCCGCCCATAGTCTCTAGACCAAGTGATAGTGGAATAACATCAAGCAATAACATATCACTGTCAGGTTTATTACCTGCCAAAATATCGGCTTGAATCGCAGCGCCAATTGCGACCACTTTATCAGGGTCGATTGAAGTTAGTGGCAGTTGACCAAAGAATTTTTCTACTTCTGTGCGCACAAGTGGCACACGTGTCGAGCCTCCGACCATGACCACTTCAATTACTTCATCGGTCGCAACATCCGCATCTTTTAAAGCGCGGCGACAAGCACGTAAGGTTTGATTAACCAGCTTGCCAATTAAAGCGTCAAAAGTAGCTTTAGTTAACTCATGCTGCCACGACTCACCATTTTCCAGCGCTAAACTTACTGTATGTAGTTCGGTGTTCGACAGAGCTTCTTTGGCTAAGCACGCTTGTTGGTTGATTTGGCGTTCCATTGAAGCGGAAAGTGGTCGCTGTAAGCCGGCTTGCTCAACTAGGTAGTCGGCAACCGCAATATCAAAATCATCACCACCTAAAGCTGAATCGCCACCGGTTGCTAATACTTCAAATACACCTTTATTTAAGCGCAGAATTGAAATATCAAAGGTACCACCACCTAAGTCGTATACCGCGATAACGCCTTCTTTGCCTGAGTCCAAACCATAAGCTACCGCTGCAGCAGTTGGTTCGTTCAGTAAGCGAAGCACATTCAAACCAGCTAATTTCGCTGCGTCTTTTGTGCTTTGGCGCTGTGCATCATCAAAGTAGGCAGGTACTGTGATCACCGCACCTACTAGTTCGCCACCTAAAGCAGATTCCGCACGTTCGCGTAACGTTGCGAGTACTTCACCCGAAACTTGTACTGGGTTGATTTGCCCTTGGCGGGTAATTAATTCAGGGTGATTCTCATCACCGCCGAACTCATACGGTAAGGTAGGATATTTACTTTGAATATCAGCCAATGAACGACCAATTAAGCGCTTGGCAGACACAATCGTATTTTGCGGATCGGCTACTGAAAATTCTTTGGCGGCATAGCCCACTAACGTTTGGTCTGCTTGATAGCTAACGATAGATGGCAGTATGTCTTTGCCATTTTTATCTTTTAAAGTGGTACTTTCGCCACTTTGGACACTGGCAACTAAGGAATTGGTGGTGCCTAAGTCAATACCCACGGCAAGGCGATGTTCATGAGGGACAGTACTTTGTCCAGGTTCTGCGATTTGTAGTAACGCCATGGCGGTCTCTAATGTCGATATTCTTAACTAGTTTGGTGGTATGGCTAGGTATTGAGAAAGTTGTCAGCCTTATTAACTTGTTCAGTTATTGGCGAAACCCTAGCCGAATAATTGTGCTTTCTTTTGTTTTGCTTGGCTTTTTTGTTAGCTCTCGAACAATAAGTCTTCTAAGCGATCAAGTTCTACATTCAATTTATGATAAAACTTGAGTTTGCGTAAAATCTCACTGGCTGCTTGATTAGCATCAGCCGTTTGCTCTGCCAGTTTTACCTGCATCGCTTTGTAAAGCTCAGTAAATTCACTTTCAAGTACCTGATTAGCTTCAAAGATAGCGGCATCGATATCGTCGGCAAACTTCACTTCTGCCAGCATTTCGCGCAATTCCATCTGGCGCATCAAAAACATATTGTCTTTAAATGATGCTTGCTCGTTAGGCATTTCGGTGCCGCGCAGCGTCAGCATATATTCAGCACGTTTTAGTGGTTTTTTCAGGGTTTGGTAAGCATCGTTAATGAGCGATGACTTTTGCACCGCTAACATTTGCTCTTGGCTTGAGGCATGCGCGAAGCGATCAGGGTGAACGCTTCGCTGTAGTTGTTGATAAACTTGCGTTAAGTGAGAGGTATCAATGTTGAATTTCTCGTCAAGCGCAAACAATTCAAAGTAATTCAAAACAACTCCACTTATGTCTTACAAATTACAATCTGACTTAATTAAAAGTTAAGTTAAAAGTTAAGTTAAAAGTTAAGTTAAAAGTTAAACTACAATTAACGGCTTAAACGTTAAAGCTTTCACCACAACCACATTCACCTTTGGCATTCGGGTTGGTAAATTTAAAGCCTTCGTTAAGCCCTTCCTTAACAAAGTCTAACTCAACACCTTCAAGATAAACTAGGCTTTTACCATCAATGATAATATTCACATCATCGATATTGTAAAGCTCGTCATCTTCATTGAGTTCATCAACAAACTCTAAAACATAGGCAAGACCGGAGCAGCCAGTGGTTTTAATACCTAAACGCAAGCCAAGACCTTTACCTCGGTTGGTTAAGAACGATCTAACGCGATCGGCTGCTGCTGTTGTCATGGTTACTGCCATAAATACCTCTTAGCTGTATGCCTTCTTTTACTGAACCGACTATTATCTTGGCTAGTTTGCTTGTTTAGTCTGGTAATCTTCAAGCGCAGCTTTAATTGCGTCTTCCGCTAAGATAGAGCAGTGAATTTTCACTGGTGGTAATGCTAGCTCTTCAGCGATTGCTGTGTTTTTAATTTCAGCCGCTTCTTCAATGCTCTTGCCTTTTACCCACTCTGTTACCAGTGAGCTTGAAGCGATTGCTGAACCACAACCGTAAGTTTTGAATTTTGCATCTTCGATAATACCTGCATCAGATATTTTCAACTGCAACTTCATTACGTCACCACAAGCTGGTGCACCCACCATGCCAGTTGCAACTTGTGGATCGTTTTTGTCTAGAGAGCCAACGTTACGTGGGTTCTCGTAATGATCGATTACTTTTTCACTGTATGCCATTATTCTTTACTCCTAGCTGTCAGCGCTTAGTGCGCTACCCACTCAACTGATTCTAAATCGATACCATCTTGGAACATTTCCCAAAGTGGCGACATTTCACGTAGGTGACCGATTGCGTTTTGAATAAGCTCAATTGCGTAGTCAATTTCTTCTTCTGTGGTGAAGCGACCAAAGCTAAAACGAATTGAACTGTGTGCTAACTCATCATTTAAACCTAACGCACGTAATACATACGAAGGTTCAAGGCTGGCGGATGTACATGCCGAACCACTTGATACGGCTAAGTCTTTCAACGCCATAATGAGTGATTCACCTTCAACAAAGTTGAAGCTTACGTTTAGGTTACCTGGGTAACGCTTATCAAAATCACCATTTACAAATACTTGCTCCATATCCTTGATACCCGCCCATAAGCGGTCACGCATTTTGATTACGTGTTCAAGGTCTTGTGCCATTTCTTCTTTGGCGATACGGAATGCTTCCCCCATACCAACGATTTGATGCGTTGGTAAAGTACCACTGCGCATACCACGCTCATGACCACCACCGTGGATTTGCGACTCTAAACGGATACGAGGCTTACGACGCACGTATAAGGCACCAATGCCTTTCGGGCCGTAAATTTTGTGTGCAGAGAAAGACATTAAGTCAACTTTCAAGGTCTGCATATCAATTGGTAATTTACCTGCACTTTGCGCCGCATCTACGTGGAATACGATTTTGCGAGCACGACACATTTCACCAATTTCTTGAATATCTTGAACCACACCAATCTCGTTATTGATGTGCATAATAGAAACCAACACGGTGTCTTCACGCATTGCCGCTTCTAGTTTAGTAAGGTCGATTAAACCGTTTGGCTCTGGGTCAAGGTAAGTGACTTCATAACCGTGACGCTCAAGTTCACGAGTGGTATCAAGTACCGCTTTGTGCTCAGTTTTACTGGTAATAATGTGCTTACCTTTTTTGCTGTAAAACTGCGCAGCACCTTTGATCGCCAAGTTGTTTGATTCGGTTGCACCAGAGGTGAATACGATCTCGCGCGAATCAGCATTAATTAGATCAGCAATTTGGTTACGAGCGATATCAACCGCTTCTTCTGCCTGCCAACCGAACTTGTGCGAGCGTGACGCTGGGTTACCATAATGGCCATCCGTTGTAAGGTACGCCATCATTTTTTCGGCGACACGTTTGTCTACTGGGGTAGTAGCTGAATAGTCAAAATAAATCGGTAATTTCATGGAATCGTATTCTCCAATATTGGTAACAACTGGTCCTTACCAGTCATTTACTATCTTTTGTGTTGCAATCAAGGTTTCGAGTCCGCTATCAGCGATACTTTGCTGATCTTTGTCCTGTCGCTGTGAAACCGATTTCACATCTCTTTGTTCTACGAGCTCAGCCAAAGAAATGTTTTGTAAAAACTCTTCGATGCGTTTACTTAAATCTGACCATAACGTATGAGTTAAACATTGGTGCCCGCCTTGGCAGTTACCTTGTCCCATACATTTAGTGGCATCTACGCTTTCATCTACCGCACTGATGACATCAGCCACGGCAATTTGCGCAGAGCACTTACCTAAGCGGTAGCCACCACCTGGGCCACGAACACTGGTCACTAAACCGTGTTTGCGTAAACGCGAAAATAATTGCTCTAGGTAAGAAAGAGATATCCCTTGTCTTTCGGAAATATCAGCCAGAGGCACAGGACCAGAGGCAGCATGAATCGCTACATCTAACATCGCTGTCACGGCATAACGCCCTTTGGAAGTTAATTTCATAGTGTGCCCTAGTTAATTTGCCGCGCAATTTTACATAACCTAGTAAATTAGTCAAACAAATACCTGAGTGATTTACTCAGGTATTTTAGATTCTTTACTTGAATACAGTCAAGAAATACTTGAGTAAAACACTCAAGTATTTTTCAGGGGACAAATTTTAAAGGAAATTAACGAACAATTTGAACGAACTAGGCAATTAGATTTTAGGGTCAAATGACTCTACTGTTTTTAAACGTCGGGCCGCAGCCTTTTGCTCATCTTCTACAAATTCACCAACGCGTAATTCAGGTAATTCTTTGTCGCAAACGTTACCACCTAGATTGTTCACTTCTTTACATAAATCACCCACTTTATTGTCCATCAAGTGGATGTGGTCAAGTAAGCGGCCTATCGCTTTAGCCACAGGATCTGGGTTGTCTTCAGATACAGCGTAAGCGTCAAAGCCATACTTTTTGGCGACTTCATCGCGAGTGCCGTTGCTTTTCTTCTTGCCGTTTGAGTTCACAATTTTACCCGGAATACCAACTGCTGTTGAGTTAGCAGGCACATCTTTAACCACGACAGAGTTCGAGCCAACTTTACCGCCATCATCAATAAGAATTGGGCCTAACACTTTGGCGCCTGCGCCAATAACCACATTGTTGCCCAAAGTTGGGTGGCGCTTACCCTCTTTCCAGCTCGTGCCGCCAAGAGTAACGCCTTGATAAAGCGTCACATCATCGCCAATTTCAGCCGTACCACCAATGACCACCCCCATACCATGATCGATAAAAAAGCGGCGACCTATGGTTGCACCAGGGTGAATTTCAATGCCTGTTAACCAGCGTGAAAAGGTTGAAATCGTACGGGCCAGCCATTTCCAATCACGTTTCCATAGCTTGTGTGCAAGGCGATGAAACCAAATGGCATGCAAGCCTGGGTAATTGGTTAATACTTCAAAGCTGTTGCGCGCTGCTGGGTCGCGATCAAAGACACTGTTAATATCTTCTTTGATTCGGCTAAACATATTTCTTCCTAATATCTAAAAATCGAATGAATCGATAACGAATCAATAACGAATCGAAAGTTAAAGCGATTTATTTTCATTATTGTTGGCTAAAAGCATTACGCTTATTAAGCGCTAATCTAGCGGCAAACGCGACCCTGATTACAATTTAAAACAATTATTTGGCCTATTCGCCCAGCTTATCGGCTTTTTATCGTCTTCTTACTGGCCCTTTGACTCAGCGTCACCTTTGTCAGAGCCTTCGCCAGTTAACTTGGCAAGCTGCTTAGCCGTTTTCTCAACTGACGACAAAATACCGCGCCACATTTTCACTTCTTTGGTGTCTGGACGTGCGCGGTTGATAAAGCGACGTAACTTAGTCATTACCAAACCAGGGTGACTCGGCACGATAAAACCAGTGGCTTTTAGTGCTTCCTCAAAGTGAGTAAACATACGCTCTGTTTCTTCTACAACAGGGTATTCTTCTTCATCTTCAGCACTCGCCGGCTTAGCAAACTGCGCTTCATTGGCAGCTAAATATGCCATACGCACTTCGTAGCTTAACGTTTGTACCGCCATTGCAAGGTTCAATGAACTGTACTCAGGATTTGCTGGAATTTGCACATGGAAATGACAAAGCTGCAGTTCATCATTGGTCAAGCCACTGCTTTCGCGACCAAATACTAATGCCACTGGATAATTAGGCACTTCTTCAATCAGCTTTTCACCGCAGCTGCGAGGCTCGAGCATCGGCCAAGGCAGGGTGCGCGAGCGAGCACTGGTACCAACGACAAGGCCACAATCTTCAATCGCTTCTTCAAGCGTGCTAACGACTTGCGCATTGGCTAATACATCAGTCGCACCTGCCGCTAGTGCTTGCGCTTGACCATTTGGCATTTCGATAGGATCAACTAAGACTAATTGGCTTAATCCCATGGTTTTCATGGCGCGTGCTGCCGAGCCAATATTACGGCAATCGGAGGTATTCACGAGCACAATTTTTACATTGGCTAGATTTGGCGTATTGGTTGATGCGTTTGCTGTTGAGTCGTTTGACATTATAACTATCTAGATGGCTAAAAATCCTGACATTTTATCACAAGAATATCAGGGGTGATTAGCGTATTTTGCATTTTATCAATAAAGCCCGCTATTTTGATTCGATCTCTATTAGTGCGTTTTGTTCTATATTCGAACTTTTCATACAGGATTAAGATCTTCTATTCGTCTGCTCTAGCCAACTGGACACAATTCAAACTAACTACTCAACCCTGTCGGCTTTTTCGCTTTCAACTATACTTTTCTATGATTTAAATCATGTTCAGCTACATATTGATACAGGCTTAAACTAGCGACGCACAATGGTGAGTAGTAAAATAGCGCGCGAAAATTTGGTGGGTGGTCATACCATTTATGTTTTGATTAATAATGCAATAAACAGCACGTTAAGTTTCTTCGTTATTGATCCGAAAATGAGCAGACCTTATGCAACCAAATCAATTTAAAATTAACGCGAAATTAAAAATTACCACAACAAAGTGAGGACAAAAGCAGGCCATGTTCAACCTTGATCAACAACAAATTCAATCGGTAATGTCGAGTTTTCAAATTCCAGTGAAGCCAGAAGTGCTATCGGAAATTGAAAACTTAATGGACGAGGAATACCCAGATTTGGGTAAGATCTCTGACGTAATTGCCCGTGATGTTGGTCTATCAGCCGCTATTTTAAAAGTTATCAACTCACCTTTTTACGGTATGAATCGCCGTATTTCTGAAATTAAGCAAGCGGCGATGATGCTTGGGCTAACCACCATCAAAGCACTCGTAACAGCCTTATTGTTGAAGAAGTCATTCTCTGGCAATGCCAGTATTTCACTAGAGCGTTTTTGGGATGACGCTATCGATACTGCCAATGCGATGCAGTTTATTGGCAACCGCGTTAAAAACGAAGTGCCGGTAGACATGCTATTTACCATTGGACTATTTCACGATTGCGGTATTCCTTTACTAGCACTTAAGTATGACAACTATAAAGACATCTTGATTGCCGCCAACAATAATCACGAAAACCCAATTGCCTTAGAAGAAAAGCATTACGGCTGTAACCATGCTGTATTGGGCTATTACGTTGCGACTTCTTGGCACTTACCGAAAGATATTTGCCAATTAATTTTGCGCCACCATGACTTCAGCTTTATCAAGTCAGCGACCTGTGGCAAAGAAGAGTTAGTTTTTTGCGTATTAAAGGCAGCAGAAAACTTAACAGAAAACGTGAAACGTTATGGTAATTCACCTGACTGGCAAATTATCAGCAATCAAGCTTTATCTATTTTAGGTTTATCCGAAGAAGATTATCGCGACCTAATGGACGATTACACAGAACTTTATCACGAGCAGTAATTTCGCCATTAACAAATATTGACCATTTATTAGGCGCATTCCGGTAGTAATTACTAAACTTAGCTGCTAGAATGCGCGCCGCTTTGACGACGAGTGCGTTCGTCAACCCTGTTCTTTGACATGCTGTTTTACAAATTTAAATAGGTAGCCCTATGCATCCAATGTTAAATATTGCTGTACGTGCCGCACGTTCAGCTGGAAATGTTATCGCTCGCGCATTCGAGCAATTAGATAAAGTGGAAGTTGAGTCAAAAGGCACTAACGACTTAGTGACCAACATCGATAAGCAAGCTGAACAAGTGATTATCGATACGATTCGTAAAGCTTACCCAAACCACAGTATTGTTGGTGAAGAGCACGGCATTTTAGAAGGTGAAGATACGGACTACCAATGGGTTATCGATCCACTCGATGGCACAACAAACTTTGTAAAAGGCATTCCTCACTTTGCTGTATCTATTGCTTTAAAAGTAAAAGGCAAATTAGATCAAGCTGTTATTTTTGACCCGATTCGCGGCGAACTGTTTACTGCTAGCCGTGGTAAAGGTGCGCAACTTAACGGTTTCCGTATTCGCGTATCAAACGCAAAAGAACTTAATGGCACCGTATTAGCGACTGGTTTCCCATTCAAGAAAAAACAACATACCGATGCTTACCTAAACATGTTTAAGGCAATGTTTACTAAAACTGCGGATATGCGTCGTGCTGGCTCTGCAGCGCTTGACCTAGCTTATGTTGCTGCTGGCCGTATTGATGGTTTCTTCGAAATCGGCTTAAAACCTTGGGATACTGCCGCAGGTGAACTATTAGTTGTTGAAGCGGGTGGTTTAGTCAGTGACTTTGCTGGCGGTAACAACCACGCAAAATCAGGCAACATTGTTGCTGGCAGCACCAAAGTACTACGTGAAATCTTAAAAGATATTCGCCCTTTCCTAGGCGACAGCCTTAACAAATAGGTGAAAGCCTAAATAGGCGATAGCTTAAACAAGTAAGCAAGACTTTATAGTCGAATAACTAAAAGCCGCTTATCGAAAGATAAGCGGCTTTTTTATCTCTAATTCTTTTTGTCTCTTACACCTGCGCGGACGAAACTAGTTGTAAGCACCAAACGAACCTGCTGGCCCTGGAAAAACTACAGGCGACTCAAAACCATCTTTAGCAACACTACTGACACCGAAGAAGTAGTTATCAATGACGATATTCTCTAGTGTAAATTCACTCACATCACCGACATATTGGCTTTTTGTCCATGTTGGTTCAGTGGTTAAACGCCAGTGAATACGATAGCCCGCAAGATTATCAGCCATTTTACCCGTCGGCTTTTGCCAGCTAAGCGTGGTTGAGGGCTGAACAGCGCCTTTAATTTGTACATTGGCTGGCGGCGCTGGCGCCCATGCCATCGAAGCCATTGTCACCGCATTAAGCGAAGTTAGCTTGGCATTAAAATCAAAATCAACGCCCGCCAAGACATCACCATATTCGCGGCCATTTTCTGTGCGCAAATCTTGGTGTTGGCGATCATAGTGCTCATTGGTTTCCATAATTCTTACCGCTGGAAAACCCACTTCATTAAATGGGCGATGATGGCCACCACGACGGAAACGGTCTAAACGATAAACCATCATCACATCTAGATTGGGAATATAATCATCGGCGATTTTATCAATGTAGCGAGCAACATTACGCGATGGTGAATCTACTTCGCCACCAGCAAAACGACGTAATCTCGCTTCTTCTGGAGTTTCAATAACACGCACACCTTCTGAAAATACTCGTGCTGTGGTGTTATTAATCACCCCATTGATACCCGCGATATTGCCGATCATGTCATTATTAATAACGGCTTCAACTCGCCAGTTTTCCTGTTTGGCAATATCCGCCATAATTTTGCCACCAAACAAGCCTTGCTCTTCACCCGAAAGCGCCGCATAAACAATGGTGCCATCAAATTTGTATTGCGAAAGTACACGCGCTGCTTCTATCGCGCCAGCAACACCAGTAGCATTATCGTTGGCCCCTGGTGAATCACTGGTAAAGTCGAGAGGGTCACTCACCCTTGAATCTATATCACCGCTCATCACAATATAACGATTAGGGTCGGTTTGGCCGCGTTGTATCGCCAGCACGTTTACCACTTCAGTTGGGTTAGGAATTCTTGTTTCACCCGAAAAAGTGCGTTTTTGATAGACCACTTCCAAACAACCACCACATTCAGCTGATATTTTTTCAAACTCCGCCTTTATCCAACGTCGTGCAGCGCCAATACCACGGCTATCAGACTTTGTTTTTGACAAGGTATGCCGTGTACCAAAACTCACTAACTTAGTCACATCTTGCTTTAATCGCTCAGCGCTTATCTGCTTTTGAATATCACGCAGCACAAGCTGCTCACTAGGTGGTACCTGCACAGCACTAGCTGCAGCACTGACGAATGTTGCACAAATAGCACTAGCTATTAGGCTGATACTTTTTGCATAAGTTGCTGAAGGGCGCTTTAAATTAACATGCGCTTGAAGACTCAATTGTAGACTCATAAGAAGGCCTTACCTTTTATAATCGTTATTAGTAATGGCAACCACGTTACCTGCTAAGCTAAATATCGAATAGTTTAATCAGCTTAATCGTCAGTTTATTGAGATAAACGTCTAGTCACCAAAACTTATATTTTAAATTGATATATGAAACCATCTTTTAATATGGATAGTGTTATAAGGGGTGTTAGAATGGAACATAATTCAGCACATCAGTAGTAGGCCAGTGTCGTTATGCCAAAAAACTTCAATCCCAATAAACAAGCTTTTACCGCAGGAGAAGCTGCCTTAGTCGGTGCCGGCCCTGGCGATCCTGACTTGCTAACCCTGCAAGCCTATCGTTTTATTACTCAGGCAGAAGTCGCGATTTACGATCGATTGGTCAGTGATGAAATAATGGCGCTGTTACCCGAAGGCTGTGAAAAAATTTATGTGGGTAAGAAGCAAGCTGAGCATAAAGTACCGCAAACGCGCATTAATGAAATTATTGTTGAACAAGCTAAGTTAGGTAAACGAGTAGTCCGCTTAAAAGGTGGCGACCCACTCGTCTTTGGCCGTGGTGGCGAAGAAGCGCAATACGCACTCAGCCAAGGCGTGGCCTGCCATATTGTGCCAGGTATGACAGCAGCATCTTCTTGCGCGGCTTATGCTGGAATTCCATTGACTCACCGCCAAGTGTCACGCGCGTGCACCTTAATTACTGGCCATGTCCAAAATGATGGTAGCTTAGATTTACCCTGGTCATCACTGCAAGATCAGCAGCAAACCATTGTTTTTTACATGGGCGTAAAAACACTCGGTACGATAGTGCAGCAGTTAGAGAAAGCAGGACGACCACTATCAACCCCTGTCGCGTTAATTGAACGCGGCACCACACAAGCGCAGAAATTAGTGAAAGGCACTTTGGAAAATATTGAAGCCCTCGTCGCAGAGCACCATATTAAACCACCATCATTGATTATTATCGGCGATGTGGTAACCACCTTTGAACAAGCACAACTTGCTAATTTAGGTTACCTTTTACCAAGTAACAATTAATACCAATTCACTCTTAACTCAAATAAAACGGCTATAGCACAATCAAAAAGAGCGACAGTAAGTCGCTCTTTTGGGATTAGTATAGATATCAAATAGTATTCGCTGCTTTAGTTACTACCAGTATTTTTCGCATTGTTCACTTTACGTGGCTTAGGCTTCTTGACTTGTGGACTACTCGCGTATGGGGTGTTTGCTTTAGTGCCACTACGAGCGCCACTGCCCTGCTTGCCTGACGAAGCAGAGCTTGATTTACCTCCTCGCTTATTTGAGCGAGTTTCTGAATTCTTGCTACTGCCACTTTTATGCCTGTCATCAGCACTTTTTGCATTTGGCTTTCTGCCCTTACTAGAGTTACTGCCGTGCTTAGGCTTGGTGTCGCTTCGCTTCTGCGATTTTTGCTCTTTGCCTGCTTCACTGGCATTGCCTTGAGTGTGCTTACCAGCTTTAGCATTAGGCTTGTGAATAGCTTCAGGGGATTTAGCTTTTTTCGGCTTTTTCGGTTTCTTTTTCTTTAGTGGTCGAATCGGGCGTGATTCATCTAATGGATTGGCAGGCGTAAAACCATCAACTTCTTTTCTCGGAATGTGCTGCTGAATAACGTGTTCGATATCAACTAATTGCTTATATTCATCTGCTGCAACCAATGAAATCGCTTCACCGTCAACACCCGCGCGACCCGTTCGGCCGATACGATGAACGTAGTCTTCCTGCACATTAGGCAGCTCAAAGTTGACCACTACTGGCAGCTGACTAATATCAATACCACGGGCAGCAATATCAGTTGCCACTAACACTTGAATAGTTTTGTCTTTAAACTGCGCAAGTGCTTTGGTGCGTGCACCTTGGCTTTTATTGCCGTGGATTGCCAATGCTTTATGGCCTTGACCGTCAAGGTAACGAGTTAAACGGTTAGCTCCGTGTTTAGTACGGGTAAAAACCAAGACTTGTGACCACTGTTGACCGGTAATCAGTTTATCTAGTAAGGCAGGCTTCTTCTTTTTATCAACTGCTACTAGCCAATGTTCAATGGTGGCAGCAGTCGTGTTCTCTTGGGCAACCGAAATCTCGACCGGCTGCTTTACTAAGGTTTTCGCTAACTCGCGAATTTCTGGTGAGAAAGTCGCTGAAAATAGCAAGCTTTGGCGCTGCTTAGGTAGTAACGCCAGTATTTTTTTGATATCGCGAATAAAACCCATGTCGAGCATGCGATCAGCTTCATCAAGCACGACCGCTTCAAGTTCATCAAATTTAACAGCATTTTGCTGATATAAATCTAACAAACGGCCAGGCGTTGCGGTCAGCACTTCAACCCCAGCGCGCAAGCGCATCATTTGTGGGTTAATTTTGACGCCGCCAAAAACTACGTCACTGCGAATATTTAAATGTTGGCTATAACGCGACACATTATCTGCAACCTGCGCCGCTAGCTCGCGCGTCGGCGTTAATACTAAAACTTTTACTTGGTTCGCAGACGAACGTGATTTGTTGCTTGCTAGCTGATGCAAAATGGGCAAGGTAAAGCCCGCAGTTTTACCTGTGCCTGTTTGCGCGGCCGCCATGATATCGCGGCCAGTAAGAATCGCAGGGATCGCTTTCGCTTGAATGGGAGAAGGTGTTTGATAGCCTTGCTCAGTTACCGCTTGAACTAATTCAGGTAATAAGCCTAATGCTGAAAACGACATAGAATTCCTTAACGCAAGCCACCCCGAAAGATTTCTTGACAGCAGATAATAAAAAAGCGCGGCAGTCTATCATATTCACAGCTGCCGCGCTTATTAATTAAACGTTAAAAATTGTTTGTCTATGCCTATTAGTTATAGCTGACGATTTAACCAAAGAATAATCGCCATAACCAGCCATGATCTAATTCTTCTTCACAGCTTTTTAATTGGCTTGAGTAGCGGCGAGCACGGTTGTCTACCTTACGCGACACCTTCACCAACCAAGGTTTTTTCTTGTATGTTTTACGTTTAAAGCCGCCCCAGCCTTCGTGATAGTTCAAGTACTGATTGTAGGCATCCCATTTTGATACTTTATTGATTTTTTGCGTTTTAAAAATAAACCAGCCCATAAAATCAATTGCATCATCAAAGTCATCGCGATCGGCACCCGAGTTATCGGTTTCGCGAATGTAGTCATCCCATGTCATCGTCTTAGCCTGAGAGTAGCCGTAGGCACTACTTACGCGCCCCCACGGAATAAAACCAAGCAAGTAATCACGCGGTGGCAGCGCATCATGCCTAAACGAGCTTTCTTGATACATCATCGCCATTGGCACATGAATAGGAACGCCCCAGCGCTCGCGTGCATCTTTTGCAGCAAAATACCAATCACGGTGCTCGCGAAAGATTTCACAGATATTTTCAGGATTTTTTGGAGGAGGCGTTGCACAGCCAGCAAGTAATATTGTGCTGAGCAAGCTAATCAGAAACAGCTTAGTTTTACGCATAAAACAACTAAATTGAAAAAGTAAGCGACTTGGTATGGTTATGATGCCAGAGCATTAAAAAAAAATCTTACCTTTCTTGGAACTTTTTGTTTTTACATCACTCTTACTAAACGAGAGACTTTTGTTATATTCCCCTTTTGGATATTCATCGCGCTATTCTTTTTAAGCATAGCGCGTTTTTTTTGCCCTGAATTTGCTGCCCAAATCACTATTCAAAACTTAGCCACACATCTCACTTTTACTTTTCTTAAAATTTTTTCAATTTAATTGAACTTTACTATCAAGCATGACTCAAACAAAGTGAGAGAATTACTCCCTTAGTGTTTTTATGCTTTTGAGCGCGTTTACCTGATAACAGTGTAAACGCGTTTTTTTTGCCTGTTATTTATCTCTGCTTTTATCTCAGCTTTCGACAATTCTTATTGTTTAACGAAAAAGTCAAAACTTTGTGAACTTTTAGCGCAATACCCTGTCCTATTAATTGAGAGACTTATTTTCCCTTAGTGTTTCATGAGATTTGATGCGTTTAACTGATTTTTACCAGTAAACGCATTTTTTTTGTCTGAAATTTGAGAGTTTTTGAAAAGCTAGAGAGTTGTTAGAGAAAAGTCAAATAAGAACAATGACTTGCTATTAGATTCAGAGAATAAGTTAGCGATTAGAGAAATATAACAGAAATATATTGAACATTTTTTGAACTAAATGGGTTGCTACTGGTCGAAGTGTTTGAGAGCAAAACCTCCCTGGACTGCTTTCATATTTTAGTAGCGCGTTGCCCTAACGCGCTTTTTTTTGTCTGATACTTTCGTCTGATATTTTTCTGATCAGTGCCTAACGATTCGCAACACTAATTGTGGTAAGTGTATTTGCATTATCGAAAAAAGAGCTAGAGGTAACCCTAGCTCGCATTATGCTTTGAAATAGTCAGCTAAGAAGCTATCAAAGTCTAGCGTATCGCTTTCTTCAATCGCTTTCTGATCAAGGTGAGATTGTTTTGCCGCTTGCGCTAACATCGCCTGATCAAATGTTTGATAGCCATTAGCCATTTGCTGTTCGCGGTATTCACTCGCTTTACCTAATGCCAGTGCTGTGTATTTCGCTTCTTGATTGACCACCATATCCACTAACTTCGCAGAAGGCGTTAAGCTCGCATCTTTTACTTTGGCAAACTCGTTACTCGTCACTACTTGATAATCGTTTGCACCGTAGGCCTTATCTAACAGCTTAGCCACTTGCATAAACTCTTCAAATAGCTCACCGCCCCACTCTGGGATGGTTTTACATTGATTGTCATCGTTAAGCTTTAACTCAGGTTCGCGGCCGCGTAGCACCACTTTATCCATATTGTGCTCATAGCGTTTTTGTAGCTCAGCAGTCATCTCTGGGCTAGGTGCTAGCGCACAGTAGGTTAAAAACACATCGAGGAAACGCATTTGCTCAAGGCTAATGCCCGTTGCGGAGAATGGGTTAACATCTAACGCACGCACTTCAATATATTCAACACCGCGACGCTGCAATGCTTCTGAAGGCTTTTCACCTGACTCGGCCACGCGTTTAGGTCGAATAGGTGCATAAAGTTCATTTTCAATTTGCAACACATTGCTGTTTAGTTGGCGATATTCGCCATCTACCTTAACGCCAATTTTATCGAAATCATCTGAAGCCAATGAAATTGCTTCTTTAACCCCTTCAACATATGACGTTAAATTGTTGTAGCAAATATTCAGCGCTGATTGTGCGCTGTTAGTGTAGCCTAAATCGCTCATGCGCAGCGACGTGGCATGCTCTAAATACAAATACCCCGTTTTAGAGCGTTTGAATGGCAATTGATGCGGCTTGTCTTGCAAGAACGAACTACACAGTATTGGTGAACTGCCAAACAAGTAAGGAATTAACCAGCACAGTCGTTTGTAATTGCGAATAAGAGCAAAGTAACGCTCTGAAACAAAGGTTTGTAAATCTCGTGTATCACCATCTATTTGCTGAATAGCACGCCAAAAGTCTTCAGAAAAAGAAAAATTAAAATGAATGCCCGCGATTACCTGCATCATGCTGCCATAGCGGTTTTTCAGCCCTTGGCGATATACGGTTTTCATACGGCCAACGTTAGAGCTGCCGTATTGCGCTAGCGGAATTTGGTCATCGTCTTCAACAAAGCAAGGCATACTTAATGGCCATAACAACTCACCATCAATATTTTCGTAGGCATATTTTTGAATATCTTCCAGCTGAGCAATGGTTTGCTCTGCTGAATCACTTACCGGCGTAATAAACTCAAGTAAAGTTTCTGAATAGTCAGTCGTAATGTATGGATGTGTTAGTGCAGATCCTAAATTTTCGCGATGAGGCTGAGTTGATAGCCTTCCCTCACTTACCACCCGCAAAGCTTCGCGCTCAACACCACGCTTGATTCCTGAAACGGCAGCTAAATGTTCATCGGCTGATAAGGCTTGTAAATACTGATTAAGAGATGAGATCAAAATGGCTCCGCCGCCTAGCGTATAATTCGAATTGCTTACAATGTAAGGGTAATTGATGATAATTCAATACGCTAGCTAGTAAACTTTACCAAAAGTTACAAAATAAAAAGATGCGCCCAGTGTCAATGGGTGCGAAAATAACATCCATTATTAGTATTTCGTATAAACAGCCCAATTTAAAGAACACTTTATGCAAGACTCCGCTCTCAGTTTACTTCCTCCATTTGTCGCTATTTTAATTGCCGTTTGGCGACGCAATGCCTTAATGGCACTGCTCGTTGGTGTACTACTTAGTCATTTAATGGTTGCGAACTGGCAACCGTTGAGTGGCGCATCAGGTGCGATTTCCGGCTTTGCTGACGTGTTTTCGTCAACGGGTAATGTTTATATTATTTGTTTCAGTTTATTAATTGGCGCTATGGTAAAGCTGCTCAGTGAAGCTGGTGCAGTTAATGGCTTTATTGAACACTTAGCTAAGTTAAAACTGGTTAAAACCAAGCGCCAAGCCAGCATGTTGCCGACACTGATCGGTTCCAGCATTTTCACCGACACAAATCTGAGTATGTTTACAGCCGGCATGGCAAGCCAACAGTTATTCGATCGCCATAAACTAAGCCGCGCTCGCTTAGCTTATTTGCTCGACTCTACTTGCGCCCCGATAAGCATTTTGTTCTTAATTAATGGCTGGGGCGCTTATGTTCTTGGCTTGCTAGATGGTTTTAGTTTTGACGACCCAGTTAGCGTACTAATTGGCACAATAGGCTATAACTTTTATGCCATTATTGCCGTTGCTCTGGCTTATTACACCGCTTATTCAGGTAAAGCTTTTGGCCCTCTGGCAAGCGCAACAAGCTTAGTGAACACACCAAATGAGTCAGGCGACACAAAAATTGGCCCTGCACGCGTGATGTGGGTGCCATTAATTGCACTACTAGCAATTACTTTAACCTTGTTATTTATCACGGGTGACGGCGACATGCGTCGCGGCTCTGGCTCATTCTCAGTGTTTTGTGCCATCGTTAGTAGCTGCGTGTTAGTGATTGGCATGATCAGCTATTACCGCCTGCTTAGTGTGCAAGCAATGGCTAAAATATTCGTTAATGGGCTTTGGTATATGGCACCTGTGGTCATGATTTTAGTATTGTCGTTCGCCTTTGGTGATGTCATTAAAGCGCTTGGTACTGGCACTTATGTTAGTGAATTAATGCAGGTGGAAGTGCCACTATTTTTAATTGCACCAATTATCTTTTTAGTTGCTGCGGTAATGGCATTTGCCACCGGGACCTCATGGGGTACCTTTGCAATCTTGATCCCAATTGCCGTACCAATTGCCATGCAAACTGGGCTGCCCGTGTCTTTCCTTGTTGCGGCTGTGCTAGGTGGCGGTATTTTTGGTGATCATTCTTCGCCAATTTCAGACACCACAGTGGTTGCTTCTATTGCCAGCGGCTGTGATCATTACGAACACGTAAAAACCCAACTTCCTTACGCTTTATTTGGCGCCATGTTAACGATAGTGATCTACATCTTGATTGGTCTTAGTTTTTAATGGCTTGTGGTTTTGAACTGGTCGATGAGCAACCAGATTTTGTGTTAGTAAACAAAGCGCCAAACGTTAACTTTCACGATGAGGGTGAGCTTGGCGCAGGCTTATTTTCACAAGTAAAAAGCCAGCTTGAACTGACTGAGCTTTACCCGGTTCATCGACTAGATAAGCTAACTTCAGGCTTAGTTATCTTTGCCAAAAACCTTGCTGCAGCGCGTACCTTTGAGCAGCTTTTTCGTAAACATCAAATTGATAAGTATTACATTGCGTTAAGCGATAAAAAGCCGAAAAAAAAGCAAGGGCTAATCAAAGGCGATATGACGAAAAGCCGCCGTGGTATGTGGAAGTTAATGCGTACTATGGACAATCCGGCGATTACTCAGTTTTTTAGCACCAGTTTAGTTGCTGGCCTGCGCGCTTATTTGCTTAAACCACACAGTGGCAAGACTCATCAGATTCGCGTTGCACTAAGCAGTAATGGTGCGCCCATACTAGGAGATACTTTGTATGGTAATCCTAGTTCAGAAAAATTTGTTGCCGATCGCGGTTATCTACACGCCTACGCGCTGCGCTTTACTTACCAAGATAAAGTCTTTGAATACCTTCAAGAACCGACTTTTGGAAAACATTTTCAGTCTGCTGAGGCGTTAGCATGGCTTTCGAGTATTTCGCCACCATGGCAACAGGCTTGGCCTAAGTGCTAGAAACTTTGCTAAATAACCTCAGCTCTGGATAACTAATGTGCTTCTAGCGGCTATTTTTACTGCTACCAGCGTTAAATTTACTTGCAATAGACCAGCTATTGACGCGCAAATTTGCCTTGATATCAGCAAAAATTTCTCGCAAGAAGATAAAAGCCAACATCAGTATTTGAATTGATTTGTTATTCACTATTTCTTATCCAAACCTGAGGTTAAATAAAAATGGCAGTCAATTGACTGCCATTTTTGTTTGATACCTATTAGAGCAAGCTATGAACAAACACGCCACCAATTGCCACAGGGCAAACAAACTTGGTATACCACGGCCAGACTTTCCAGAACAAGCTGTCTTCAACCGTTTCATTGCCTTGCTTTATTTCTGCTAATAGTGAGCTACGTTGCCAGATCCAGCCAGCAAACACACAGCAAAGCATGGCAATAATTGGCTGACCATATTCTGTTGAAAGGGTCGCCACAAAACCTAACATCACACCTAGATTAGAAATAATACCGAAGCTTATGAGTAAAATAACCAAGCCAATGATGGTTGTTGCCTTCTTGCGATCGATATTATGGCGCTCAACCGCATAAGAAACTGGCCCTTCAAGCATTGAAATAGAGGAAGTTAGCGCTGCAATTGACATTAACAAGAAGAAGGCTAAACCAATAAACAAACCTAAACTGCCCATACCATCAAACAGGCTAGGTAACACGGTAAAAACTAAAGTCGGCCCTGCAATTAAACTACCGTCGTCAGCAAAAATTTGCACGCCTTGTGCTTGTGCGACATACATCGCAGGGATAATTAACAAGCCAGCAAGGAAAGCAATAGAAACATCAATCAGGGTAACTTGCGCCCCTATGGTGACCATGTTTTCTTTCTTGGCAATATAGGAGCCGTAAATCACCATCACCGAGGTACCAAGTGACAATGAGAAGAACGCCTGACCTAAAGCACTAACCAGTAGGTTCGGCTCTAACACACGGCTGATATCAGGGTTTAGATAAGCTTCTAACCCTTGCATTGCACCGTCTAGGGTCATGACATAGCCAATCAGCAATATCAATAAGCCGATCATCATTGGCATTAAGCGCTTTGACCATTTTTCGATGCCTTGCTCGACACCGCGGCGAATAATAAACACGGTGAGAAACATAAATAAGGTGGTGAAAAAGACATTACGGGCAACGGAGTCGTTCACCGCCCAAGACGCGATAGATTGCAATCCGGCGATTTCAGCGGCAGATTCAACGGCAAACGACATCATCCAGCCGGCTAAAATGCCGTAAAAACTCAAAATGAGTGAGGCACAGATAATACCGCCAAAGCCAACTATAAACGCAAAGCGCTTTTGCCAAGCCTTACTCGACATTTTTTGTAAGCTAGTAACGGCATTTGCTTGGCCATAGCGACCAATTAATATTTCTGCCATGAAAGCGGGATATGCTAAACAAAACGCCAGCACTAAATACACTAGTACGAACGCTGCACCACCATTACTCGCAGTTTGTGTAGGAAAGCCCCAAACGTTACCCAGACCAACCGCAGAGCCTGCGGCCGCCATAATAAACCCGATGCGCGAGCTAAACTCGCCTCTAGAAACAGCCATAAACTATCTACTTTTATTATTATATTTACGTTGTTAGCGACATAATTTACGTAAAACCGACCCTCGAAGACAAGCCAGTGGCGTAAAATAGTTGACTGACAACTTAAATAGACTGTGCACAATAATGTGCACAAAGATCAATCAATTTCTTTACAGGTAAGCATGCAGCTAGGTTGTAGTAACTCAAAGCAATGTAAACCTGTAAATGGGCGCAACAAAAAACGAGCTTAACGCTCGTTCTTTGTTTACATTTTTGACTAGTCGCGGAAGTTGTTAAACTGGAATGGCTGGTCTAACTCTGCTTCACGTACTAACTGCATTACCGCTTGCAAATCGTCACGCTTTTTACCGGTAACGCGTACTTGTTCGCCTTGAATAGCTGCTTGAACTTTGATTTTGCTATCTTTAATCAACTTAACAACTTTCTTAGCCACGTCTTTTTCAATGCCTTCTTGAAAAGTAACACGTTGCGTACAGTTCTTGCCCGAAAACTCAGGATCAGAGATTTGCATTGCTCTTGGGTCGATTTGTCGTTTAACCAGTTGATTACGCAAAATATCAACCATTTGCTTAACCTGAAAATCACCTTCAGCTTTAACTGCCACTGCTGGCGACTTCCATTCAAAGCTCGCCTCTACTCCGCGAAAATCGAAACGAGTGCTCAACTCACGTGTTGAATTTTCCGTGGCATTGCGCACTTCTTCTAAATTAATTTCTGAAACAATATCAAATGACGGCATAGTGTGCCCTTCGCTAAAATTTTTCGCCAGTTTATCAAAATAGCCAAGAATTTCTAACTAACTCAACCGTTTTTTCTTACCTTTGCCATGATATGATGATGCTTTAGAGCAATTGCCAATTATCTGGCTCAGTTTAAGAGCTACTAAGAACAACAAAGGCAGTATTGAAGCCCAGTTTTACAACAACGTTAAGAAATAATTTAGTTTGAAAAATCTCCATCACATTCTATTTTTTCTCATACTTGCACTTACCAGTATCGCATTCTTTTTCTCACCAGAATTACGCGACATTGTCGTGAGCAACACGCAAATCGACACGATAGGTCATGCCATCGGTTTTTTCGTGCTGACATGGCTACTCAGTAGTTTATTCAAACTACCTGCTTGGCCACTGACCATAGCGTTAATTGGCTATGCAGCACTCAGTGAAGTTGCACAATACTCTTTAGGTTTTAGAAATGGCGAATTCAAAGATTTTGTTGGCGATACAATTGGCATTTTACTCTTTATGTTACTGAAATGGTTATGGTTAGTTTACGGCCCAGCCAATACCTCGAGTGTTGAGAACCAAAGCAAAAGCCAAATGAAAGTATGAGTAAAACACCTGAGATGAAAGCTTCCTACCCAGCAACTGACAAGTGTAAGCATTTAAACATTGTGGTGGCTGGACAAGGCGCTATTGGCTCACTTTGGTGTTGGTATTTAAACCAATGCTCGGCGGTTAATTTGTCGCTCGTCACCCGAGCACCTTCTCTTCCTACTTCTCCAACGCCCTCTAGTTTTGCTAATGTTCCTAGTTTCCCTAATGTCCCTAAGCTAAAAAAACAGCTCAGCTTTAGCCATTTCAACGGTCAAACTTACCAATATCACTGCCACCTAGCCGATGACAAAACACTAAACAATGCTGACTTGCTTGTTGTGTGTTTAAAGTCCTACGATGCTGCACAGCTCGTTAATAACATCGCCAATAAATTAGCACCGACAACCGATGTTTTATTAGTGCACAACGGCATGGGAGTATACGAAGCGCTGTCAGGTAAGACTAAGGCAACACATAACACCTATACATGCCTAACCACCCACGGCGCATTTCGACCAACAAAAAGCCACGTAATTCATACCGGCTTGGGCAGTTTTGATATGGGCCGTCATGCTTTCGTGCAAAACGAACCAGCACCTTGGTTTAACGCACTGAAATGCGCACTCCCAAATGCCCACTGGCAATCAGATATCAAAACCAAGCAATGGCAAAAATTAGCGATTAACTGCGTGATTAACCCATTAACGGCGCTTAACAATGTGTGTAATGGTGAAATTACGCAAGCTCAATATTTGCCGCAGATATCGGCCATCGCGAAAGAGGTCTCGGAAGTTGCAAGTAGCCAAGGCATTACGCTTGAAGCGAACACTATTGTTGAACAAGCATTAGCGGTTGCCCAAGCCACCGCCAACAATGTTTCATCAACATTAGCAGATGTTCGCGCTGATCGAACAACCGAAATCAATGCCATTAATGGCTACATTTGTCAGTTAGCGATAATGGCTGGTATTAGTGTTCCGAGCAACTCGGCATTAGTTAAGCAGGTGAATGCGTTATTAAAGAGTGCTGCACCTAGTCAGTGATTTGCTAGCGTCAATGAGTTGTTAGCGAAACAGTAAAATAAAAAAAGCCGTGGTTAGCAAAGGCTAACCACGGCTTTTTGTGCTTTGGCTGACCCGCCCTAAATAAAGGGGGTTAACTAGGCCACTTTTCTATGGGCGATAAACGTGTCTATGGGCGATAAACGTGCACATTGCTAAAGCCATTATCGTGCAGGTATAGCGCTTGTAGCTTACTCATCACACCGCGATCACAGTACAACAAGTACTCTTTTGATTGGTCCAGGTCGCCAAACTGAGTACCGAGCTTAAAGAATGGAATATGCTTAACTTCAATACCGTCTAGCTCCAGTGGGCTATCATCTTCTTCCTCTGGGCTGCGGATATCCAAAATTACGGTATTTTCACCAACTTCTGCTAGCTCTTTAACGGCATGTACTTCTTCTTCGGTTTCTTGACCAATATCGCGAATATCAAATACACGGGCATTTTCAACAACTTGGTCGATAATGTTTAAGTCAAACTTAGTTTCTTCTTCTTCAACTTTCGCCAATACCGCTTTTACTGTTGGCTTTTTGGAAATAACACCACAGTACTCTGGAATGGTTTTCGCAAAATCTTCAGTGCCAATAGCGCGGGCAATATCAATAATATCTTGCTTATCGTAAGCCGCTAAAGGGCGCAGAATAAGGGTTTCTGTAACTCGATCAATAACGTTTAAGTTAGTCAACGTTTGGCTAGAGACTTGACCTAGCGCTTCACCAGTTACCAGTGCTTGAATACCTAGTTTTTCCGCGACTTTTGAACCAGCACGCATCATCATGCGCTTAAGTACAACGCCCATATGGCCATTGTCTATTTTTTCTAAGATTTCAGTCACTACTGGATCAAAGTCAACTGCAATAAATTTCACGCGGTGAGATGCGCCAAATTTATTCCACAGGAAATGACTCACTTGCTTAACACCCACTTCATGAGCACTGCCACCTAAGTTGAAGAAACAAAAGTGAGTACGCGAGCCCTTTTTGATCATTTGGTAACTAGAAACACCAGAGTCAAAGCCGCCTGACATCAACGACAACACGTCTTCTTGTGTTGCAATTGGGAAGCCGCCTAAACCTTTGTGAAGCTCAGTCACGATAAATAACTTGCTCTTGTTGATTTCAAGGCGAATCGTGACGTCCGGCTTTTTCAATTTTACCTTAGCTGACTCAACCGCTTGATTTAAGCCGCCGCCAATATATTGCTCTGCTTTAATCGAGTTAAAGTCGTGTTCACCACTGCGTTTAACTCGCACACAAAAGGTTTTATTTTCAATTGTGCTGGCATGTACCGCTAAGGTTTTTTCGTAGATGTCATGCAAATCGGTGAATTCGTCTTGCTGAACTTCTAAAAACGAGGCAATACCCGGAATACACTTTAGCGTTTCAACTAACGCAGCACGGTTCTGTGCAGTGTCATTTTTGGTATTAATTTCAATGCTATCCCAGTTAAGTTGCGTGGTGACTTGCTCGTCTATACGTCTTAAAACATTCTTGATATTTGACTCAAGCATCTTAGTAAAACGTTTACGAACAGAGCGACTTTTAACGGCGATTTCAGCCTGCAATTTAACGATGAATTTCATTGATTCCCCCAGCGCTGGATAAAGTGGCGCGCATTATACACTATTTCTAAGAAAATGCGCGTTAGTCAGCTTCACGGGATAAGTAAGTACTCTCAAGTGAGCGCTTTAGAACTTATGGCTTACCTGATGTCATTTTCTTAAGGGTACGATCGCCCTTACCGTAATGATGATAAAGCGCCGCTAACACATGACCTAGAATTAGTAGCCATACCAACCAAGCACCGAATATCTCTTTATGGATAAAATCAATCGGAGTTTCAAAAGCTTTAAACGACAGTCCCATCAAATCCTGAACGATGACAGTAAATAGCCATGTATCTTCAAATTTTGGTATATCAAATAAGAAGAATTCGGTATTAACACCTGTTCCTAAATAGCCGGTCAGCGGCATAATAATCATGACCGCATACAGCGCATAATGACCAAGGTGGGCAGCCAAGTGCTCTAGTTTGCTGCCAGGTTCAGATTCAGGAGCTTGATTCATCCCCCGCCAGATAATGCGCAAAACAACGATAACCCCAAGCGACACACCAACTGATAGGTGAAGTTGTAATGCGGTCCAATTCTCCGGCGTTTTAGCCTCGGTAAACCATTGGCGGTAATAAACACTCACATAAGATGCTAAAAATAAAAGTGCCGTTCCCCAGTGAAAACACTTGGCAATGAAACCATAGTCGGTTGATGAATTTTTTAACATCATAAAGCTAGTCCTGTAATTTATGTCTGATTAGCGAATAAACATTGAGTTTAGACTATGCTAACCAAGCGCTAGGCGTATAGCAGATTTACCTTTATTTACATCGACAATGCATTAAGCTAGGTGAGCTGAAAAAAGGCAAAAAAATGGCCGACTATACAGGTATAGTCAGCCATTTTTGGTGCACCTTAAATTCTGTTAGAGAATCAGTCGTTAATTGCCACTGCTCTCACTGATAGAAATAGGTTCAGTGACTTTCGCTTTACCTTGGTTAATCGAAATCTCGACTCGGCGATTGCGACGGCGATTCAAGGCATTGGTGTTTGGCACTAACGGACGCGTGTCAGCGTGACCCACAACAAGTAATCGCGTGGGATCAAAATTCGGCACTTTCACCATTTCATGAGCAATTGCCACAGCACGTTGGCTAGAAAGATCCCAATTTGAGCGGTAAAGCTCTGAATCAATACCTTGGTTATCGGTATTACCTGAAATCATGATCTCGCCCGGTACATTGTTAAGCAAGACACCAATCTCTTGAATAATTGGCTTAAACTTCGGCTGCAAAAATGCAGAGCCTGAAGGGAACGAGCCATTTTCGCGAATACGTATGGTGATTTGTTGCCCTAGTGACTCCAGTTCAATCGCACCGTCTTGAATTTGTTGTTCAAGCTGCTCGGCAATTTTCTTGACGAGCTCATTCACTTGCTCTTGTTGCGCCTGTTCCAGTTGTTGCTGAGCTTGCTCAATTTGTTGTTGTGACATTTGCGTGTCGGTGCTTTGCGATTGACCACCACGTTCAGTACCGCGTTGCTCTTGGCGACCACCCGCAGAAGTTTCATCGCCCGCTTGGAATTCCAACATTTGTTGAGTCATTTCCATGGTTTGCTGCTGGATAACTTCTATCGGCGTTGGCTCAGGCTTACCTGGGCGAAACTCTTTCGCAATGATGCTGGTTCCCTTAGGAATATCTTTCACCTCAATTTTATTTTGCACACCGAAGGCAAACTTCATCGAGCCAGCAATTTGCTTGAACTTCAATACGTCCATTTCCGAGAAGCTCAATAGCAAAACGAAAAAGCACATTAACAGTGACATCAAATCCGCGAAAGTTCCCATCCACGCAGGTAGACCTGCGGGCGGGCACTTACACTCAGGAGGTGGAGATGACATGGCTTACCTCACTACTCTTCAGTGGTGTCTATTTTTCGCTTACTTTCTGCTAAATAGTTTTTCAGCAGACCTTCAATAACACGTGGGTTTTGGCCGTCTTGAATCCCCAAAACCGCATCTAAGATAAGCTCTTGGTTTAACTTTTCTTCTGCCATTCGAAGCGATAACTTGTTCGAAATTGGAATGGCAATAACGTTTGCTAAGAAAGCACCGTACAACGTCGTTAATAGTGCAACCGCCATCGCGGGACCAATCGCCTTAGGGTCATCCATGTTAGATAACATCGCAACCAGACCAATCAAGGTACCAATCATCCCCATCGCTGGTGCAACTTCAGCAAGTGCGCCTAGCATGCCAACGCCAGTATCATGACGCTCAGTTGTTAGTGCGATGTCTTTTTGCATGGTGGCACGCACCACGTCGGCATCGTGACCATCAACCAGCATGTCGACACCTTTTTGCATAAAGGCATTAGATATCTCGGCCTCTTCCAGGGCTAAAAAACCGCCTTTTCGCGCTGCGTCCGCCATTTCAACAGACTTTTCAATCAACTCTTCTGGCTTTTCCAGCTTGAACATAAATGCCTTGCCAATGATCTTACCAATGGTAAAAAACTGGCCAAGGTTGTAATTCGATAAGACAACGAAAATTGAACCACAGAATACGATAAGAATTGATTGGGTATCGACAAACATTGAAATGTCGCCACCTAAAATCATCGCCATCACGATGAAACCAATTGCGCCTAACATCCCAATTAGCGTAGCTAAATCCACAAATGCCTCCTAATGTGTGTCTTTAACGAGCAGAACTCTGCTGATAATACATTATCAATAAATGAATCGCGACCTGTATTACAGCCTGTTACACAGATAGTATCGCCCGCAAGGTCAATAACTTAACTTGTTTTTGATTCAGTTCAGCTATCGTTACTATAAGCGGGCGAATATGTGCCATTGATTGACCTAGACGCGCCGCTCATGTACCTTTGCGCCTTATTACTAGGTTGCAATGCTAAACTAACCTTAACCAATCGAAGCGATGCTTATTAAACAGGCAGAGAGTACGTTTGGTCATCACTTGTTTATCATCAAAAACGGGCTATCCGTGGTATAGAAATGGCAAAGAAGAAACTGGAAAATCTATCGTTCGAAGAGGCGCTTGGCGAACTTGACACTATTGTTCAACAATTAGAACAGGGTGAATTAAGTTTAGAAGAGTCAATGGCGATTTTTGAACGCGGCTTAAAGCTTAGTCAATTAAGTCAGCAAAAACTGCAAGGCGCAGAGCAAAAAGTGCAAATGCTGATTAATCAAAATGGTCAAGGTACTTTAACGAACTTTGAACAAGACGATAACGCTTAGTTTAAGGCGATAAAGATTTTGACGACTTTACCTCAACTTAGTGAATATCAAGCACGCGTTAACCAGTTACTTGCCAACAAACTTGATAGTTTACCCGTTAATGACACTAAGCTATTAGAAGCGATGCGCTATGGCCTGTTAATCGGCGGTAAACGCATGCGTCCATATTTGGTCTATACCACAGGTCTAGCTTTAGGTGCCAAACTTGAAGATTTAGACGGCATTGCCTGCGCCTTAGAGTGCATTCATGCGTATTCATTATTACACGATGATTTACCAGCAATGGACGACGATGATCTACGACGCGGCCAACCAACTTGTCACAAGGCTTTTGACGAAGCAACAGCTATTTTGGCCGGCGATAGCTTGCAAACACTGGCGTTTGATTTTCTTGCCAATCACCCGTTTTCAGACTTTGGTCAACAAAAAATGCCAATGCTGTTACAGCAACTAGTTGCCGCGGCGGGTTACCAAGGCATGTGTGGTGGCCAAGCACTGGATTTAAGTGCAACCGATAAGCATGTTTCATTGAACGAGCTTGAAACCATTCACAGACTCAAAACCGGCGCATTATTAAAAGCCTCGGTTACGATGGCCTCAGAATGTGCACCACAAGTTACTGATGAGCAAAAAACGACGCTGGCAACATTTGCCGAGCTCATTGGGCTGGCTTATCAAGTGCAGGACGATATTATCGATATTACATCGACACAAGAGCAGCTTGGTAAGCCTAAAGGCTCAGATATTGAAGCCAATAAATCAACTTACCCAGCACTACTTGGCTTAGCAAATGCTCAACAAAAAGCAGAAACGCTATACCAAGAATCGCTTCAAGCTTTAGCTACTTTGCCCTACAATACCGACACTTTGGCAGACTTTGCGACCTTTATTGTTCGCCGTACTCATTAATTACTAATAAGACTATGACCATTAATCTAGCTGATTATCCTTTATTATCAACGATCAATTCCCCTGACGATTTGCGTTTACTGAGCCAAGATCAGTTAACTAAAGTCAGTGATGAGTTACGAAGCTATTTATTAAACTCTGTCAGTAAAAGCAGCGGCCATTTCGCCTCTGGTTTAGGCACAATCGAGCTAACGGTTGCACTGCATTATGTTTATCGCACGCCGTTTGATCACCTAATTTGGGATGTTGGCCACCAAGCCTACCCACACAAAATTCTAACGGGTCGTCGCGACCAACTACACACGATTCGTCAAAAAGACGGCTTACACCCGTTCCCGTGGCGCGAAGAAAGTGAATACGATGTGCTGAGTGTCGGTCACTCAAGTACGTCAATTTCTGCGGCACTAGGTTTAGCCGTTGCTGCCGAAAAAGAAGCCAAAGATCGCAAAGTAGTTGCCGTTATTGGTGACGGTGCGATGACAGCAGGTATGGCTTTTGAAGCATTAAACCACGGCGGTGACATCAACAAAGATATGTTAGTCATCTTAAATGACAACGAGATGTCAATTTCGGAAAACGTGGGGGCGTTAAATAATCATTTAGCCAAACTACTTTCGGGTAGTTTATTTACGGGCTTTAGAGAAGGTAGTAAACGCTTACTAAACAACATTCCGCCGATCAAAGAATTAGCCAGTCGTGCAGAAGAACACCTCAAAGGCATGGTAGTACCTAGCACTTTCTTTGAAGAATTGGGCTTTAACTACATAGGGCCAATTGACGGCCACGACGTTAATGGCTTAGTTGATACCATTCGCAATATGCGCAACCTGAAAGGGCCGCAAATTTTGCATATCGCAACCAAGAAAGGTAAAGGCTACCAAGCAGCAGAGCAAGACCCGATTAAGTACCACGCGGTACCTAAATTTAACCCTGCTGAAACGTCACTGCCGAAAAGCAAACCAAGCTTACCAACTTATTCTAAGATTTTTGGTGACTGGCTATGTGGCATGGCCGAGCGCGATAGCAAGTTAATGGCAATTACGCCAGCGATGCGCGAAGGCTCGGGTATGGTTGAATTTAGCCAGCGTTTCCCTGATCAATATTTCGATGTTGCCATTGCCGAACAGCATGCCGTGACCTACGCAGCAGGTCTTGCCATTGGCGGCCAAAATGCCGTTGTCGCAATTTACTCAAGCTTCTTGCAACGCGGTTATGATCAGCTGATTCACGATATTGCCATTCAAAACTTACCAGTTTTATTTGCAATTGACCGTGCTGGTATTGTCGGCGCTGACGGCCCTACACACCAAGGTGCGTTCGACTTAAGCTTTATGCGCTGCATTCCAAATATGGTGATTATGACACCGTCTGACGAACGCGAGTGTCAGTTGATGTTAACCACAGGCCACCTGCATAATGGCCCAGCAGCAGTGCGCTATCCACGTGGCAGTGGCACGGGCGCTGAATTGCCGACGCTTGATGAAACCATCACACTAGGCAAAGGCGTGAAAAAGCGCCAAGGTGAAAAAATTGCGATTTTGAACTTTGGTACGGTGTTGGGCGAAGCCTCACAAGCTGCCGAAGCACTTGATGCAAGCTTAGCTGATATGCGCTTTGTTAAACCAATTGATGAAACACTTATCAATGAACTTGCCGACAATCACGATGTGATTGTAACGGTTGAAGATAATGCCATTGCCGGTGGCGCAGGCTCTGCGGTAAATGAGTATTTATTAAGCCAAGGGCGTGCAATAAAAGTGCTTAATATTGGCTTACCAGATGTTTTCATTAAACACGGTACGCAAGAAGAAATTCACCAAGAGTTAGGCTTAGATTGTCAGGGTATTATCGATAAAGTTAACGCGTTTATTGGTTAGTCTCTACGACTCAAACTTCTATGCCTAAAAACCAAAAAAGCCGCTATTGCGGCTTTTTTGGTTTTTCAGTCCATGATCTTCAATTCAGTTAATATTAGCCTAGGTACCTGTTCTAACATTAAAAGCATCAACCGCGCTTTCTAGCGATTGAGCAAGTTTTGCGACCTCTTCACTGTAGCCAAGAGTTACTGTCGATTTTTCACTACTTTGCTGACTCACTAAGGCTACTTGCGAAATACTGTCGTTGATTTCACTACTCAAGTTATTCTGCTGTTGTGCTGCACTTGAAATATCAATACTCATTGAATGCATTTGTGAAATCGCTTGGCTTATCGTCGTCAGTGTTTCTAACAGTAACTCAGTGTCTGTCTGACAACGGGTTGCGTTGTTTTTCCCTTGCTCAATCTCCTCTACAACACTGCTCGTTTGTGCCTGTAGCGAATCAATCATGGCATTAATTTCAGAGGTTGATTCTTGTGTACGACTGGCAAGCATACGTACCTCATCGGCAACCACTGAGAAGCCTCGACCTGCTTCACCAGCACGTGCAGCTTCAATTGCAGCATTAAGCGCCAATAGGTTAGTTTGATCAGCAATACTTTGGATGGTTTCTAAAATACTACTGATATTGGTTGCTTCTTGATTCAACAAGCTGACTTTGCCAGCGGTATTTTGCAGCAACATCGTCAAATCATTAATCTTACCTGCCGTGCTATTAGCACGCTGTTCAAGTTCATTACTGCGATTTAAAGCCTCAGTCATCTGATTTTCAGCATCGGTTGACTTAGCCAATACTTCGTCCGCATGTTCACTGAGCGACAGGGTATTATGATTAACTTCATCAACCGTTGATTGCTGAGAATCTAGTGAGGTAGCTACCGCTTGTAACTCAGTTTGTGAGCGATTAGCCGCTTGCGCCAGTGCATTAGCATTTTGCCCAATATCATCAATTAGGGTTTTTAAGTGTGATACCACAGAGTTGACGTTTTTCGATAGCTGACCGTATTCATCCTCACTAACCACATCCAACTGCTTAGTCAGATCCCCCTGAGCAATACGATTCAACACTTCATTGATATGAAAGAGCGGCTTGATCATCGCACGAATTGTCAAAATTGCGATGGTGACACTGACAAGCATAATAACCGCCAAAATAATTAAGGTTAGTGCTTGGCCATTATCAACATCGTCAAAAACATTTTGCTGTAAATTCGATAAGTTAGAATCAACTTGTTCAAGCAGTTTATCTATGGTCGCGAGCGCTTGTTCTATTTGCTGTTCAGAGCGATTAGCAGCCTGTATTAGGTTTGCTCTGTTTTCCAATTGTTCACGCTTGATAACAAACAAACTACGTTCATTGGTGAGCTTGTCATTCGCCTGTTCAAACTCACTGACAAACTGCTCAATAAGCCCTTGCGTGTCATAGTCTTCGCCTTGCCTAACCAAATAGCCGACTAAATCTTTAATATTCAATAAAGACTGTTCGATTAGCTCTTGGCTTTGATTTAGCTCCTCTAAATCATTGATACTAAGTACACTATTAGCGGCATCGGCAAGGTTGATTACATAACCCTCTATTTGCCCAGCAGAGCCGATAATCCGGTCGACAATTGCTTGCTCTTTATCATCTTCCAAATACGTTAAGTCAACGAGCAAAGCTCCCGCTTCATTAAGATTAGCACCAACCTGTTGCTCAACACTTGTGAGTGACTGGGCTAGAGAAAGTGATTTAGACTGAAAGCTAAACATATTCGTCACTGTTTGTGCGAATAGTGACTGCTCTTGCTCAAAGGCGCTTAGCTGCTGGGCTAGCGCAGTAGGTAATGATAATCGATCGAGGTTTTGCTTTGCTTCGCTAAGCCTGACGCCTTGATTGCCAAAGCCTGATTTAAGAATTGAAAGCTGCTGCTCGCTATCTACGGTGGTAATTTGGGAAGCTTGCTTAGCTTGTTTTAGCAAGCCGATTTGCAGCCCAGTACTTTGTTTTTGCACGGGTATCGCAATACTGTCAACTTCTTTAGTCGCCTGCTCGATATCGGCGAGAATGCCAATGGAGCTGACACTAGCAAAGATGAGCAGTAAAAGTATGACAACGAAGCCAAGAATGATCTTATGGGCAACCTTTACATTCATATGAACACCTACTTGTAATATCTGTATTTATTATTTTTTTGCTGAATTACTGCTATTCAAATTACATTATTATGTAGCTGAATTTATTAGCTTATTTTTTATATCAGACACGGTTATTAAAACAGCGATACAGGTAAATGAAAAGATAAAATGAAAGTTTTTTGAGCGAAACTATGTCGTTATCTTGTTAGCGGTTGTGTCAGACGTTTAGGCTTATATCATTAATTAAACGTGTAGGCATAAAAAAAGCTACTGACATCAGTAGCTTTTAATACCAACTTGAATAATTATTTGATCACTCAGCGAGAATTTAAAGGCTCATAGACAAGGCTTGGCGTGTAGAGAATGGTTATTCCCTTGTCAAACGCCATAACGCAGTATATGAGCCTTTAAAACTCGCCCTTGGGAATGCATAAGCAGCATGATAACTGCACAAAATTCACTTGATGTAGAACAACTATATCGTCATACATTTCGTTTGTTCTAATACTGCTTATGTCATTCTGAGAGACTAAATAATTAATCAAGTTGGTATAAATTGGTTAAATCTTATCTAACTTACTCTGCAAGATACTCAACTACTTCTAAACCAAAGCCCGACAGTGAGTGGTATTTGGTTTGTGAACTCAATAAACGCATCTTGCTAACACCTAAGTTAGCTAAAATTTGCGAACCGACACCAACGTTACGCGAACCAATATGGCGCTTCACTTCTTTGATAGTCTCGCCAGCATCAAGCTTGGCGTATTTTTCAACTTGCTCAATTAAGCTTTGCGGTGACTCGTGCTTACCCAGTAACACCAATACGCCACCTTCTTCAGCAATGCGCTCTAACGCTTTGCCAATTGGCCACTTATTGATGCTATCGCGCTGGCTAAATAATAGATCGCGGAAAGTGTTTTCCAAGTGCACACGAACTAAGGTCGGCTCTTCAGCTTTGATTTCACCTTTGGTCAGTGCGAAATGTGTTTGGCCATCAATGGTGTCTTTGAATACCGTTAGATCAAAATCACCAAAAGCGGTTGGCAGCTTACACTGTGAAATACGCTCAATCGTGGTTTCATTAGCATTGCGGTATTCAATTAAGTCGGCAATGGTGCCCATTTTAATACCGTGCTTTTCTGCGATTTTTTCTAAATCAGGACGACGCGCCATGGTGCCGTCTTCATTCAAAATTTCAACAATCACCGCTGCTGGCTCTAAGCCTGCTAAGCGCGCTAAATCAACACCTGCTTCGGTATGGCCAGCACGATTTAACACGCCACCGTCTTTAGCAATCAACGGGAAAATGTGGCCCGGTTGCACAATAGAGTTTTGGTCGGCATCTTTTGCCACCGCCGCTAAAATCGTGGTTGCGCGATCCGCTGCTGAAATACCCGTTGTTACACCCTCAGCAGCTTCAATTGATACGGTAAAGTTAGTGGTAAACTGTGCGTCATTTTTTTCTACCATCAAAGGTAACTTAAGCTTTTGACAACGCTCAGCCGACATAGGTAAACAAATCAAACCACGACCGTGAGTAGCCATAAAGTTAATCGCTTCTGGCGTTACCAACTCGGCAGCCATAATGAAGTCACCCTCATTTTCGCGATCTTCATCATCCATCAAGATCACCATTTTACCGAGCTTGATGTCATCAATAATTTCTTGTGGCGTATTTAATTGCATAGCTGCCTCTTGTTTAGCCTTTCGTTACTTAATAAAGCCACTGCGTGCTAGTAAGTCATGACTAACACCAGAGGAAGTGGTTGGCTGATGGGATTTTGTTAATAAACGCTCGATATAACGAGCAACCACATCAACTTCAATATTGAGCTTAGTGCCGACTTGGTAGTCAGCAATGATAGTTTCTTGCGCTGTGTGTGGCACAATCGTTAAGCGGAATTGGTCACTGGCAAGGCTATTAACCGTTAAGCTTACGCCATCAATGGTAATAGACCCCTTTTCCGCGATATAAGGGGCGATATCCGCCGCCATCGTAATCCAATAATCCCAGCTATTACCTGATTGTGTAATCGACGTTACTTCTGCTACCGCATCAACATGGCCTGAGACCATATGACCGCCAAAGCGCGTTGTTGGTAGCATGGCTTTTTCCAAGTTAACCTTTTGGCCTACTTGATAATTCGCAAAGCCGGTGCGCTTTAAGGTTTCGTTTGAAACATCTGCGGTAAAGCTGCTATCGCTATAGTGCACGACCGTTAGGCATATACCATTGGTGGCTATTGAGTCGCCTAATTTGACATCAGCCATGTCTAATTTACCGACATTAACGGTAATCGCAGCCCCTTGCTGGTTCATTTGAATCGCTGCGATGGTGCCCACAGCTTCAATAATTCCGGTAAACATATCTTTTCTCTTTACGTTATAAGCTCAATGACTTACCGCGCTTAGCTTTGACAAAGCTTAACGACTAGTAAATTGCGCGGTCACTTTAATATCTGTGCCAACCATAGTGACATCACGAATATTAAGCGCCTTTGCTTGCTTAAGTTTTGTAATACTTGGCATTGCGCATAAGCCTTTGCCATCAGCCCCCATCAATTTGGGCGCTTGATACAAGATTAATTCATCTACCAAGTTTTGTTCGATAAACGCACCAGCTAAGCGCTGACCCGACTCAAGTAAAATATCGTTTAAGCCAAGCGTGCCGAGATAAGCCAACGCCGCCGCTAAATCAATTTTTCCATCATGTTCTTTTATCGCTACTTGGCTGACAAAATGCGGCCAGTCTTGCTCATTTTCAACCTTAGTTCGCAGTAAAATTAAGGGATGAGGAGATTCGAACATCGGCAAGTCTGGTGTTAAACGCTGCTGACCATCAATCACTACTCGCACTGGCTGACGTAAAGCCTCTGCAGGATAATCGCTGGCAAGTGAGCCAAGCTCTTGATGTCGCACGGTCATTTTCGCACCATCCATTAACACAGAGTCAGCACCCGTCAGCACAGCACAGCTTTGCGCGCGCAAACGTTGTACGTCTTTACGTGCTTCTGGAGAGGTAATCCACTGACTTTCACCGGATGCCATTGCCGTTTGACCGTCCAAGCTGGCTGCAAGTTTACAACGAACATAAGGCATTTGGGTGCGCATCAATTTAAGAAAGCCTTGATTGAGCTGCTCGGCTTCATTAGCAAGTAAACCATAGGCAGTTTCAATACCTGCGCCTGCGAGCATATCAAGGCCACGACCGGCAACTTGCGGATTAGGGTCAACGTTGGCGGCAATCACTTTTGCCAAGCCATTATCAATCAAGGCCTGTGCACAAGGTGGTGTGCGGCCAAAGTGTGAGCAAGGTTCCAATGTGACATATGCTGTGGCACCACGTGCCTGCTCACCTGCTTCACGCAATGCATGAACTTCAGCATGTGGCGTACCAGCTTTTAGATGCGCACCTTGGCCAACAATTTGACCGTGTTTAACAATGACACAACCAACACGAGGGTTAGGTGAAGTGGTGTAATGCCCTTGTTTTGCCAGCTTTATGGCTAGTGCCATATATTGATGATCTTGGTTGCTAAATTGTGTCAACGTTGTTCTCAATCAAACCTAACTTAAACTTTAAAATACACCTAAAAAACTTAGATATTCTGCTTGGTGTTTTGTTACTTCTCATCGCCCAGACGAGCAATCTCTTCACCGAACTCTTTGATATCTTCAAATGAACGATATACCGAGGCAAAGCGAATATAAGCAACTTTGTCGAGTTCTTTAAGCTGCTCCATAATTAAGTTACCTAGCATTTCTGAGTCTAGCTCGCGCTCACCGGTTGCACGCAATTGCGATTTAACCTTATTTACCGACAGCTCAATTTTTTCGATGCTAACAGGTCGCTTTTCCAGTGCACGTTGCAAACCGCTGCGCATTTTGTCTTCGTTAAACGGCTCTCTTGAGCCATCGCGTTTAATAATACGCGGCATCACCAATTCGGCAGTTTCAAAAGTGGTAAAACGCTCATGACACTCGCTACATTCGCGACGACGTCTGATTTGGTGACCATCAGCCACAAGTCGTGAATCGATCACTTTAGTATCAGTTGCAGAGCAAAAAGGACAATACATGAAATCGCTCGATAGGTTTTAAATTGTCGAGCATTTTAATCGAAAACAAACAGTTAAGCGAAAGCTTTATGATGCCTTTTATCGCAATTAGGTGAGTAAATGATATACCCATGCTGTTTCAAGATGCTTGAGGTCAGCGCTGTCACAGGGATTCAATGTCAAGGCGCAGCTTGCCGGAATGGTCACTCCCTTTCAATAAGCTGCAACGCAGAGATTGAATTCCTGTGAAGCGCCCTCTCTCTACCTCAAAAAAATGGGTTGGATTAAAAGCGATTTATGCTGCTTTATTGATTTTGCTTTCCATGCAACAAAAGAGGTGCGTTCATTCTCTGTAATCAATGCCTTCCCTAAAGCGCTTTTAATTCCAACTGAAACAAGCACTTTGAAGTAGCATGGGTATTTGACACACCGAAAACAGCAAACTAGCAGCACTCGGTGTGTTTTAACTAACTAAGACAGCTAGCCATGAACGATGCGATTGTCGATAAGATCATTAACGACACTTGGGTCGGCTAAGGTTGAAGTATCGCCGAGATTCTCCAACTCATTTTCCGCTATTTTACGCAAGATACGGCGCATGATTTTACCAGAGCGTGTTTTTGGTAAACCCGGCGCAAATTGAATGTAATCAGGCTTAGCAAAGCGGCCTAGCTCTTCTGCGACCAAGGCTTGCAACTCTTCGGTAAGGGATTGTTGGCAGTCAACTCCCGACATCAAGGTAACGTAGCAGTATATGCCCTGTCCTTTGATTTCATGCGGATAGCCAACCACTGCTGCTTCAGCCACTTTAGGGTGCAAGACCAACGCACTTTCGATTTCTGCTGTTCCTAATCGGTGACCGGAGACATTAAGCACATCGTCAATGCGGCCGGTGATCCAGTAAAAATCATCGGCATCACGCTTAGCGCCATCACCTGTAAAATAATAGCCCGAGTATTGGCTAAAGTAGGTATCAAAAAAACGCTGATGATCGCCGTATACAGTGCGCATTTGTCCAGGCCAGCTGCCTGTCATCACTAAGCGACCACGTGCTTCACCCTCAAGAACGTCGCCCTCTTTGCTGACAATCGCTGGTTTTACACCAAAAAATGGTTTGCCCGCCGCACCTGGTTTCATATCGACAGCCCCAGGTAGTGAGGTAATTAAAATGCCACCAGTTTCAGTTTGCCACCAAGTATCAACAATTGAACAGCGGCTTTGGCCAACCACTTCATAATACCAGTGCCAAGCCTCAGGGTTAATTGGCTCGCCAACCGTGCCTAACAAACGAATACTTGAGCGGTCATGCTTTTCTACCAGTTCATCACCTTGCCCCATTAGTGCACGTATTGCCGTTGGTGCGGTATAAAAAATATTAACCTGATGTTTCTCACACACCTGCCAACATCGTCCTGCATCTGGATAAGTCGGTACGCCTTCAAACACTAAGGTCGTTGCACCATTGGCCAATGGACCATAGAAAATATACGAATGACCCGTTATCCAACCGGCGTCAGCGGTACACCAATAAATCTCACCTTCTTGGTAGTCAAACACATATTTATGCGTCATCGCGGCATACAAAATATAACCGCCACAGGTATGCAGTACCCCTTTAGGTTTACCGGTTGACCCTGAGGTATAAAGAATAAATAAAGGGTCTTCAGCGTCCATCACTTCAGGCTCACACATTGGCTCGTAGTGATTAATCACTTCCTGATAATTGACATCTCGCTGATCTTGCCAGTTAACTTCAACGCCAGTACGTTCGACCATGATCACCGAGTGGACATCGGGGCAATCAACCAGCGCTGCATCAACATTTGCTTTCAGCGGTATTTTTTTACCGCCACGAACACCTTCATCAGCAGTGATCACTACCTGACAGTCAGCATCTAGCACACGTGCTTTTATCGATTCGGTAGAAAAACCGCCAAACACCACTGAGTGCACCGCGCCAATGCGTGCACAAGCGAGCATGGCATAGCCCACTTCGGGGATCATCGGCATGTAAATACAAACTCTATCGCCTTTGTTAACACCGCGAGCTTTTAACAAATTAGCCAAACGACAGACGTTATCGTGCAACTCTTGATAGCTAACTCGAAAGTCATCCGTTGGCTCATCACCTTCAAAAATAATGGCGGTTTGGTTTGCTTTACTCGCTAAATGGCGGTCGATACAGTTGTAGCTAACATTGAGTTGCGCCCCTTTAAACCAACTGATGCCTGCGGTTTGAAAATCAACCTCAGAGACTTTTTCCCAAGGTTTATACCAATCAATAAATTGCTCTGCTTGTTCAGCCCAAAATACGTCTGGTTGTTCAATCGATTGCTGATACATTTGCTGATATTTATTAGCGTTAATATGTGTATTTTGTGTTGCCTGTGGTGATACCGGATAACGGCTCAATAGTTCCTTCATATCCTGACTCTTATTGTTGTAATAGTTTGCTGTATTAGCGTGTATATGTTGTATTAGCGTGTTGTAATCGTTTGTTTTTATTATTTTTTGATAGTGGATAAAAACGTCTGCGCTAGCTGTTCATTTATGTTTCTTCTTGTGCTGTATTCGAATGTTTTGGCTTCATTCTTAATCGCTTTGTATAAACTATCATCAAATTATCATTAGCACTACACCTTGACTTCTGTCTGTACTACTACAGCAATGCATCTAGCTACGCTTGCCGAATAGCAACTTCTTCCGCTCCTCATTGAAATGCTATTCGACCACTTACTTAGCAAGTGGCGCCAGCTAATTTTATGAAGTTTTTGTTTAACTATTTATCTAACTAATTATCTAACTATTTATCTAACTAAAAGGTTCGTTGCAGATTTCTAGTTTTAGAATTTTTCCCAACCGCGCCATTGCTGCATTTAAAGTGCAAAAAAGCAGGAAAAGTCAACAGGATATATTAGCGAATCGGAACGCTACTTTTAGTGGCAAAACTTCTCAAAATTGAAATTTATGTTCTACAGTTTAGATAGCTAAAATTAGAGGACAAAGTATGAATTTTCTTTATCGACTTTCTATTGCTCAAAAAATTTATTTGATACCAGTAATAGGCACGATCAGTTTTACCATTTACCTCGCCCTCTCCATTTTTAATGCCACTAACAACGTTGAACAGCTTTCACGCGTTAAAGACGTTCAGTTTCCTGTCGTCCAGTTATCTGAAGCTGCTGCCGTTGATATTGTAAGGCTATCGGAAATTCTCAATGCTGCGGTAACCACAGGGGATGAAGATGGTATTGCTTCAGCAGACGAGTTATCAGAAAAGATCATCGATTCCATCACCCAAATAGGTGCAACTGACCAGCAGTTTATATCTGATCAGCAAAGCCTGTTAAACGACTTCAATAGCTATTACCAACAGGCTAGAACGCTGAGCAGTGGCATGATCAATGACACCATAGATTTTGAAAAATTGCCCGAAATGGGTAAAGCCATGAATGCTGCCTTTGAGCAGGCAAAAGGTGGTCTGGAAAGCTTTAATAAAACGCGAGTACAAGAATTTGAGCAGGCAATTACCGATGCTAATAGCTCCGCAGAAACCTTAGTTAATATTGGGTTTATTGTCGGTATTATTACGATTATTCTGCTATTTGGCACCGCAATACCGATTATTTCAGGCATTAGATCGTCGTTATCGAGCGTAGTTAATTCTTTGCAAGACATCGCAGAGGGTGAAGGAGATCTAACGGTACGACTAAACTCGAAAAGCATCGATGAAATAGGTGAGCTTGTTAATCGCTTTAATATGTTCATTGAAAAGCTGCAAAACACCATCAAACAAGTGGTCGATATCGCCTTACCGCTTTCACAAATGGCAAACTCAGTCAGTGCTAATGCGGAACAAACCAATACCATTACTCAGCTCCAACAAGATGGTGCACACAACACCAAAGCCGCTGTTGATGATTTAAACCACAGTGTCAAAAGCGTTGCTGATAGCGCCGCCCTAGCTGCCGACACAGCAACACAAACTCGTACAATTTCTACTGAAGGCGCGGATGTTGTTGCCAAGACGGTTGAAACAATTCACCAACTGGCGAAAACCGTTGAAGATTCTTCCGAAGTGATTGACCACCTAGATAGTGACGCTAATCAAGTAGGCGTTGTGCTTGACGTGATCAGAGGCATTGCCGAACAAACTAATTTATTGGCGCTTAACGCAGCAATTGAAGCGGCGCGAGCGGGCGAGCAAGGACGTGGTTTTGCCGTTGTTGCTGACGAGGTGAGAACGCTGGCTTCTAGAACACAAGACTCGACGGTTGAGATTCAAACCACCATTGAAAAGCTTCAGCAAGCTGCCCGTAAAGCTGTAGGAGCAATGAGCAATGGTCGATCGTTGGCGGAAAGCAGTGTTGAACAAGTGACCATGGCGGGCACTTCGCTTGCAGAGATTACTACATCAGTTTCTCAAATCAGTGAAATGACCACCAATATAGCTCACGCGACCGATTCGCAATCACAAGCTGCAGGCCAAATCGTGTCGCATGTAGACGATATCAGCCAAAGCACCAATCAAACTCACAGTGCTTCTCAAGAATTAGCGTCAGTGAGCAGCGAATTAGCGGGCTTAGCACACAACTTAGAAATTATTGCCAAAGGCTTTAAGGTTTAAAGGTTTAAAAATTCATGCAAAAACAAACCATTTAGCCTTAATTATTAAATTATTCCACAGAGGGTCTCTCATAATGAAGAAACAATATCTCGCAACCGCAATTGCCACAATATTGTGCGCTCCTCAAGTGCTTGCTCAAATAGAATTTAACGGTTTTGGCTCAGTTCGAGCCAGCTATTCGGATTCTGACGAGGGGGCTCCACCCTTTACTTACCTTGATGAAGGCGAGGTCACCTTTAAAGGCGAGTCCTTGTTCGCCTTGCAAGCCAGAGGAGAGCTGGGCGAAGGCCTGTCAGCGACAATTCAACTTTTCGCCGAGGGCAGAGAAGACTTTGATGTCGAGGCGAGGTGGGCATACCTTAGCTATCAAATTAACGATATACACCAAGTACATATAGGTAAGCTCGCTAACCCAATCTTTCACCAATCCGAATATGAAAAAGTTGGTTACGCCCACAACTTTTCGCGACTGCCAACAGCGGTTTATTCGAATTTCGAATTTGCCACAATGGAAGGTATTTCACTAAACAGTCAGTTTTCACTCGCTGATGGTGATTATACCTTAGATACCAAATTGTCATTTGGTAACTGGGATGGCGGCTTATTTCTATCAGCCATTGGCGGTGAAGTACCCTTAGCACTAGATCAAATAATCTCGGTGAACCTCACTTTATCTAGCGATTGGTGGAAAGTGTTTGCTGGGGTATTCACAGCTGAAATTCAAGCAGAACAGTTTGACCAAGCAGTGGTGTTGGCAAGCGTTCAACCTGGTATCGATTTAGCCCTTGCTCAAGGAGCAACCGCCAATGATGTTAATAACTTTATTAACGGTTTGGGCTGGCACGAGAAAGATGGCCTTTATTGGTTTTCCGGTTTTGGTATCGACTACAATAATATATTGCTTGATGCAGAATATGTTAGTTACGGCGTTGAAGAATCTTCTGACTCGACAAATGAAGGTTGGTACGTCGCACTTGGCTATCGCTTTAATGAATTTGTCATTACTGTTCACGCAGAAGAACAAACACAGGAAATTGACTACAGTGAGGGATTATCTGGGGTGCAATCGCCAATTTTATTGGCAACGGGGCAAACTTTTATCGAGGTGTTAGGGCAACCAGAATTTGATGCGGTTGGCATTACACTGCGATATGATTTTCATCCCAATGCGGCATTCAAAGTCGATTATATTAGTGGAGATCATACTCGCCCAGATATAGGTGATTACTCTATCATGTCCGCTGGCATTGATGTTGTTTTCTAGGAGCTCATTATGAATAAATTAAAATTATTATTGTTGTCTTCGTGTTTCACGGCCTTTAGCAGCCAAGCAGTCACTGTTATTGTGCACCCTTCCAATGCCGATGCCCTTGATAAAAAGGCGGTCAAAAAAATATTCTTAGGAAAAACTAAGAAGTTTCCTAATGGCGATGAAGCAATTCCTATTGATCTAAAATCTGGGCAACTCAGAGGAGATTTTCTCAAAGCCGTTGTTGGAAAATCTGAAAGCCAATTTAAAGCTTACTGGTCAAAATTGGTCTTCACTGGTAAAGGCCAAGCCCCGAGAAGTGTTGATTCTGAAGCCGAGATAGTCGATCTGATCAGTAAAAATCCAAACTTAATCGGCTATGTCAGTGACGGGGCTGTCAACGATAGTGTTAAATCGGTTGGACAGTTCTAACTAAACATTAGTCATATCTAACTAACCATTGGCGAGCTCTAAATAAGTTAAAAAACACTTATAGCGCTACTCTATTGCCGAATACTGAAAAGCTTCAGTATTCGGCTTTCTTTATCCTATTCACTTTCCATAAAACAACGTGCAAGTGATAACACTTTTCCATAAGACTTTTTACATTCTGATTTGTACTATTAACGTAGAATAACCACTTTATCTTATTGTTATCTGGTGATTTATGAGTGACACACTGATCATAATTCTTCTCACGACCTTAGCGGGCTTATGTATTCCACTCGGCGCCTTTTTCGCCAGTCACGAAAACATTCAAAATCAATGGTTGGAACAAGAGTTTCGCCATTTTGTTATCGCATTTGGTGGCGGTATTTTACTCGGGGCGACAACACTCGTACTAATTCCCGAAGGCAGCTACTATATTGAGCCTGACTCACTAAGCGTAGCTATTATTTTGGCTGGTGGTATATGCTTTTTCTTACTAGAGCGTTACCTAGGATTAAAGCGGCGGGAAAACCCTCAGCTAATGGGCATGATTCTAGACTATATTCCGGAAGCCATTGCATTAGGCGGCTTAGTTGCTACGCAATCACCAACCGCGTTGCTACTGGCAGTGTTAATAGGCTTACAAAATTTGCCGGAAGGCTTTAATAGTTATAAAGAACTGCAAGCCAATAAAGTAAAAAACACAACAATTTTTAGCTACATGTTCATTCTTGTTTTTGTTGGCCCTGCTGCTGGTTTAGCTGGATTTTATTGGCTCTCAAGCAATCAAAGCTTGCTGGGCATTATGATGCTATTTGCGGCTGGTGGTATCTTGTATTTAATCTTCCAAGATATTGCCCCACAATCTCGCCTAGAAAAACACTGGGCGCCACCACTAGGTGCAGTACTTGGTTTTTGTTTAACACTCTATGGTCAACAACTGCTAGGACACTAACCGCAGCCCTAGCGTCTATTAGAGAGACAAAACAACTAAATTAAACTAAACAAAACAATTGAATAAAAAACCGAGCAAACTAAAAAGCCCGTAACTATGAGGTCACGGGCTTTTTTAGTTACTTGTTGAAATTAGTTCAACATTAGAACTAAAGCTGAACCATATCACCTTTACTCTGCAGCCAATCTTTGCGATCACCAGAGCGTTTTTTCGAAAGCAGCATATCCATGGTTTCCATGGTTTCATCGTGTTCATCTACAGTAAGCTGAACTAAACGACGCGTATTTGGATCCATGGTGGTTTCACGTAGCTGCATAGGGTTCATTTCACCCAAGCCTTTGAAGCGCTGTACATTGACTTTACCGCGTTTCTTTTCCGCTTCAATACGGTCTAACACACCTTCTTTCTCACTTTCATCCAGTGCGTAATACACCTCTTTGCCGATATCGATACGGTATAAAGGTGGCATCGCCACATATACATGCCCCGCGCGAACTAGTGGTAAGAAGTGTTGCGTAAAGAGCGCACACAATAATGTCGCGATATGAAGTCCGTCTGAATCCGCATCCGCAAGAATACAAATTTTACCGTAACGCAGTGCAGATAAATCTTCACTGTCTGGATCAATACCCAGTGCAACGGAAATATCGTGAACCTCTTGCGAAGCAAGAATTTGGCCTGACTCCACTTCCCAAGTGTTAAGAATTTTACCACGTAGCGGCATCACCGCTTGGAACTCGCGATCGCGAGCCTGTTTGGCACTACCGCCAGCTGAGTCACCTTCCACTAAAAACAGCTCGGTTTTTTCTGGATCTTGGCTACCGCAATCGGTCAATTTACCCGGCAGAGCAGGCCCTTGGGTGACCTTTTTACGGACAACTTTTTTACTGGCTTTTAAGCGGCGTTGAGCGTTTGAAATACAAAATTCAGCAAGCGCTTCGGCAATTTCAGTATGTTCATTTAGCCACAAGCTAAATGCGTCTTTAACCACACCAGTAACAAAAGCGGCGCATTGTCGCGATGACAAACGCTCTTTGGTCTGACCGGCAAATTGCGGGTCTTGCATTTTCACCGACAAGATAAAGCTACATTTATCCCAAATATCATCAGGCGTTAGCTTCACCCCTCTAGGGATCAAGTTACGGAACTCACAAAACTCACGCATCGATTCCAACAGGCCTTGGCGTAAACCATTAACATGTGTACCACCTTGAATGGTTGGGATTAGGTTTACATAACTTTCAGAAACCGTTTCACCACCTTCAGGTAGCCAAGTAACTGCCCAGTCTGCTGCTTCATGCTGTGCACTAAAGCTGCCAATAAATGGCTCTTGTGGCAGGCTAACACTGTCACCAACGCTTTCTTTAATGTAGTCACTTAGGCCATCTTCATAACACCAAACGTGCTTTTCGCCTTCGTTTTTGTCATGGAATTTGATGGTTAAGCCAGGGCATAAAACAGCCTTCGCTTTAAGTAAACGTTTTAACTTAGTGGTTGAGAATTTAGCCGAATCGAAATAACTAGCATCTGGCCAAAACTTCACGCGAGAGCCAGTATTTCTGCGACCTACTGTGCCAGTTTCTGTCAGTTCTTGTACTTTTTCACCGTGCTCAAACGCCATTTCAAACACTTTGCTGTCGCGTCTTACCGTCACTTCAACGCGTGTCGATAGCGCATTAACGACCGAAATACCGACCCCGTGCAAACCACCAGAGAACTGATAGTTTTTATTAGAGAATTTACCGCCAGCGTGTAGCTTACAAAAGATCAGTTCCACGCCTGAAACGCCTTCTTCAGGGTGAATATCCGTTGGCATACCACGGCCATCATCAATCACTTCTAACGACTGATCTTTATCTAAAATAACCGTGATGTTTTGGGCAAACCCCGCTAAGGCTTCATCCACCGAGTTATCAATAACCTCTTGCCCTAAATGATTAGGTCGATCTGTGTCGGTATACATGCCAGGACGGCGGCGTACGGGCTCTAGGCCACTTAAAACTTCAATGGATTCGGAATTGTATTGTTCACTCATCGGGTTTTCTAATCGTCGTTATTATTTTAGTTAGGCGTTTACTAAATCTAGGAAATCAGTGATTGCTGGTAACATATCAGCGAAATTAATAAAGCTGTGATCACCACCTTGCTGCACAATTAATTGGCTATTGGAGAATTTGTTCACGGCAAGTTGGTAATCTAACACTTCATCCCCTGTTTGTACCATGACTTGATACAAGTTTTCTGTGATTTTTTGCTGTTCAAGCAGCTTAAGTTCGGCCATATGTGCTGACTTTACTTCATAGCGCTCTTGCGTATAGGGGTTGGTTTGCCAACCAATATAATCGCTAAGTAACAAATAAGGTGTAATTGCAGGATTAACCAGAACCGCTTTACATTGATACTTTTGTGCTAAATAAGTTGAGAAATAACCTCCCAACGAAGAGCCGATAAAGTGCCAGCTAACATCAGTTTTGCTGTTGATGATTTCTTCTAACTGCGCAATCGCAGCATTAGGTGAATTCATTATTTGTGGGCAGTGAAACTCCACTTCTGGGCAATGTTTTGCCAAATAGGTGCGAGTGAGTTCCGCTTTCATTGATTGTGGCGAAGAATTAAAACCGTGAATGTATAAAACCTCTTTAGACATAATAAAGACTCATCATAATGTGCTTAATAACCTCAAGTTAGATGGACAACCTTAAGCTAAATAAACTTTGAGCTAAACAAGCTTAAGTTAAATAAACAACCTGCGTTTTAATATCACCATTGGCGAAGAAATCAAACAAACGATACCCGGGTTGTAAACTCTCTGCGATAAGTTGTTCTGTATCGAGAGCAAACTTAATTGACGTTGCTGGGCAGGTATAAACCGGTACATTTCTCAGTCCCGATTGTGCAGGAATATCAAAAGCACGGTGCACGTGACCGCAGGCAATACCTTTGAGTGAACGCCAGTTGTTCATACATTGCCAAAATTCACTATGGTTGGTTAACCCATGGCGATCAATAAAGTAACCCAGATCAACTGGGTGGTGATGCATAAAACAAAACTGAAACAGTTCTTCATCTGCTTTATCATTTTCTAGGCTACTGTCATCGCTCACGCTATTTTCTGCGTTGCTATTGTTCGTGCTTAAGTTTACCGCAGCAGAAACAAATTCACTCAGTTGCTCAATATCAACATAGCCAGCTGGCGTAGCAGATTTCGAATTAAGCAAATGAAAGCGCCAGTTTCTCTGTGAAAATGATCTTGCTTGGTTAAATGGTTTACCCGTCAGCACATCATTTAACACAGTAATATCATCGTGGTTACCAGCAAGAAAGTAGACGGTTTTATCGCATAACAGGGTTTCAACAAGTGCCTTAAAGCGGTGATAAGACTCTACTGTATGATCTTGTGTTAAATCACCAGTGAACACCACAATATCAATCGCCTTGTTATTGGCAATGTGGTGACAAGTCTTAACAAGGTTTTGATAAACATCTGCGCCATAATGCATCGCTTGCTTATCAGCAAATAAATGGCTGTCGCTAAACTGAGCAATCGTAAAACAAGGCGCAGAGTCAAGGTGTTTGGTCATGGTGTTTCAGCAAAGTTAAAGCAACATAAGAACTAATAAATAAGACGCTATTGCGCAGTATTGCTCACCGCTGAGCGACCGTGCATTAAACAAACTTGCAACCACTCTTTTAAAAACGCATTAACTTGCAATTTTTCATCTGGCAGTAACATTAAATCATTCGGGTAATGATACTTAGGCTGAATGTTGCGAATAGCTTGGCTACTGATGACCTCTGCAGCTTGTGCATCGTGATACAAACGGATCATCATCTTAGGAGCGAGTAAATTATCTAGGCCAGAAAAATCAAACTGCTGAACTTGCTCAACCGTAATAAGTGACGTGTACTTGGTAACTTCTTTAACCGTAATAGCATAGTGCAGCTTATCGGCGATAAAAAACTCTCTGACCTCTCCCACTTCTTCCTTATTTGCCAGTAACTTTAGCGCCAGCATATAGTTGACAGCACATAGCTCCATCAAACTGGGCAAGTTAGGGCGATAAGCAGGTTTTGCTGATGCATTAGTTGAGGTCATTGATATTCCAGTGGTTAACAAGCTGTTGCGCGTTTAATGCCAGCCACTGTATACCAATGATGGTCATCGCATTGTTAATTGTACCATCATTTACTAGAGCGAGCGCATCAGTAAGCGATAAGACGTGTACTTTTATATCTTCGCCTTCGTCATCTAGCCCATAAACGCCGCCAAGGTTTTCACTGTCGATTGGCGCAGCAAATAAATGAATTTGCTCAGAAGTACCACCCGGTGATGAAAAATAACTGGTGAGGTGAATAAGTTGCTCTTGCGATAGATTAAGGTTCGCTTCTTCTTTTGCTTCGCGCACTGCAACTTCCTCTGGCGCTTCGTCTTGGCCGAACATGCCCGCAATAAATTCAATCAACCACGGATTTTCTGCTGAACGCAGCACCCCTGCTCGGAACTGTTCAACAACAACGATTGAATTGTTTTTGGGATCAAAAGGTATCACCGCAACGGCATCACCTCGTTCAAAAATTTCACGAGACAAAACTTTGCTTTCACCACCATTAAACAGTTGATGACTCACTACGTATTCATCAATGCGAAAAAAGCCTTGATAACGGCATCGCTGCTCGTGCAAGTTCACATCGCATCTATCGTATTGATGAATTTTGTTTTTAACTTTCACGCGAAATATCCTATCATTCCACTGTTTAATAATATTTTGTTACATAAGCATAACACTGGTAAACACTTATTTGTTTCAGTTAGTTATTTAAGCCTAGTACCATATCCGGCTTACAAGAATAAGAGTAAATCGCACACTAAGGAATTGCTTGCCCATGAAAAAAACACTAACTTCCCTGGTTGTAGGGATGTCACTTGCGATGAGCGCGACATCAGCATTTGCTGATGACCTAATGCAAGTCTACCAACAGGCACTAACTAATGATCCTGTGCTACTAAAAGCCGCTGCGCAATTTGAAGCATCAAAAGAAGGCATTGAACAAGCTCGTGCGGTATTGCTACCACAGATCAGTGCAACTGGCTCATATACAGAAACCGATGTAGACAATATTGCTCGTCAAAATAACGGTTTTGGTATTCCTGCGGGCGCAGTATACACCGCTGAGAATGACAACATTTCGTACGGTGCTAGCCTTAGCATGCAACTTTATCATCACGATACTTGGTTGCGTTTAGACAATGCCGAAAAATCAGCGCACCAAGCTGACCTTGCTTATCAAATCGCGCAACAAGATTTAATTATCCGCGTGAGTGAAGCCTACTTTAATTTACTAAGCGCAAAAGACACCTTAGAGTTTGCTGAAGCGCAAAAAGTCGCTATTGAGCGTCAACTTGAACAAACCAAGCAGCGCTTTTCGGTAGGCTTAACTGCCATTACTGACGTGCACGAAGCACAAGCGCAATTTGATGACTCTGTAACTCAGGTAATTCGAGCTCAGAACGATATCTACAATGCGGAAGAAGCGATTCGCGTATTAACGAACGTGTACCCGCGCGATATTTTCGTGCTGAATACAGATCGTTTTTCTGCCTCTCGCCCAATGCCAGACAGTGCGAACGAGTGGCAACAAACAGCAGAAGCGAAAAGCTTAGATATTATCTCGCAGAAAGTATCTGTTGATATTGCCAAAGAAAATATCAATATTGCCCGTTCTGGTCACTACCCAACACTTGATTTATCAGGTCGATACTCAAATTCAGAAGACACATTCCGCTTGCCGAATATTCCAGAAATAGAAGATCCTGATTTAGATACCAAGTCGATTGGCATCACGTTAACTGTGCCTATTTACTCAGGTGGTGCAACATCAAGTGCTGTTCGTCAAGCACAGCACAACTATGTTGCCGCGAGCCAAGATTTACAATTTGCATACCGCGATACCGTTCGCAACACACGCAACGCATACAACACAGTAATTGCAGGTGTATCGGCTATTAAGGCACTTGAACAGTCAGTATTAAGTGCGGAAAAAGCATTAGAAGCGACAGAAGCTGGCTTTGAAGTGGGAACGCGTACTATTGTTGATGTGCTAAACAGCACGCGTAATCTGTACGATGCTAAGCGTAACTTATCAAGCACGCGCTACCTATACATCAACTCAATTCTTGCGTTAAAACGTGCCGCAGGCACATTAACAGGCAAAGATTTGAAAGATATTAACGCCGGTTTAGCCGCAGAAGCAGCAAAATAAAGCGCTCTACTTGATGATAAATAGTAAAAAGGCAGCTTAGGCTGCCTTTTTCGTATCTGGAATTCTGCGGTTACGCAGTTTTGCGGTTATACCAATTGAATTAATTAGTTGATCAATTATGGCGTAGGAAAAAGGTTCATAAACAAGGCGTTATTTCTTGTTAACTAGTTGTTCTAATTTCAAAAATAACAACGCAGTTTATGGGCGTTTTAACCAGCCAGAATGATCAAGTATTTATTGAAATTGGTATTATTAGTCTTCTAACCTAATGGTATTGATTATCTCTGTGGTTGAGATGCCTTGCTCAAAGTTAAGTACTTTAACTTCACCGCCATTGGCAATAACTTCTTTGCCGCCGGCAATGTCTTCAACTTTATAATCGCCGCCTTTAACTAAGACATCTGGCAAAATATTAGCAATTAAACGTTGAGGTGTATCTTCCCCAAATTCAACCACCCAGTCTACCGCGCCTAACCCGGCGAGAACCGCCATACGGCGATCACTTGGGTTAACCGGTCGGCCAACACCTTTTAATGCTGTTACTGACGCATCGCTATTAACCGCAACAATCAATCGGGTACCAAGCTCTTTTGCATTGCCGAGGTATGACACATGACCGGCATGCAAAATATCAAAGCAGCCATTGGTCATAATGATTTTTTCACCACGCGCCTTCGCTGCCTTTACTGCGATCGCCAATTGCTCTTCAGTTACGACACCGTAGCCACTTTCTTGACCACCATGTGTTGCGGCAAGTAACTCAGCTTCGCTCACGGTTGATGTGCCTAACTTACCAACTACAATACCCGCTGCTAAGTTGGCTAATGCTGATGCTTGGGTCAAGTGCGCTTGGCTCGCAACTGCAAGTGCTAACGTGGCAATAACCGTGTCACCAGCACCCGTCACATCATATACTTCACGGGCAAGCGCAGGTAAGTGAAACTCTTCACAGTCTTTGCGAAGCAGTGTCATCCCTTGCTCACTGCGAGTAATAAGCAGCGCATCTAATTCCAAGTCAACAAGCAACTGTTGACCTTTATCAACGATGGCTCGTTCGCTATCGCAAACACCAACAATCGCCTCAAATTCAGACATGTTAGGCGTTAACATTGTGGCGCCGCGATATTTATTAAAATCGCTACCTTTCGGGTCAACTAATACGGGAATATTCTTATTCTTGGCGAGCTGAATAAGCTGTTGAACATCAGACAAGGTGCCTTTGTCATAATCAGACAGCAGTAAGACATCGTGATCCGCCAGCTTAGCGTTAATTAATTCATGAAGTGCTTGTTTATCAAGCGCTGCCATCGATTCTTCAAAGTCTAATCGGATAAGCTGTTGACTACGGCTTACCACACGTAGCTTAGTAATCGTTGGCGCTGAGCTTTGCTCGGCAAAAGCACAGTCAACATTCACAGCAGATAAATGGCTATTTAGCGTCTGCGAGGCTTCATCTTGTCCGGTAATCCCAGCTAATGTCACTGAGCCCCCTAACGAAGCGATGTTTAACGCTACGTTAGCAGCACCGCCCGGACGGTCTTCATGTTGATTAATTTTAACCACAGGAACTGGCGCTTCTGGAGAAATACGCTGGGTTGAACCTTGCCAGTATCTATCTAGCATAATATCGCCTGCAACTAGCACGCGCGCTTTGGCAAAGGAAGGAATATCTACTTTCATCCTGACTTCCAAAATATGTATAATGCCAATAGTTTATCATGCCTAGAATGTATCCCGTGAGCAAAAATAAAATATTACAGCCGAACTTTAAACTGTCTTTTTTCCTACCTAAATATTGGCTCACATGGATTGGCGTATTGGTGATGTACGCTATTTCTTGGCTACCTTATAAATTGCAGCTCGCACTGGGCAAGCAACTTGGCCGTTTACTCTATAAAATTGGGGGCAAACGCAAACATGTTGCCCAGCGCAATTTGGCATTATGTTTTCCTGACATGCCAGAAGAAGAACGCCAACAAGTCCTTAAAAAGAATTTTGAAAATACAGGAATTGCCCTGCTTGAAACGGGCATGGGCTGGTGGTGGCCAGATTGGCGGGCAAAACGCAAAGTCAAGGTTGTCGGCCTTGAACACTTAGAAAAAGCTCAACAACAAGGTCATGGCGTGTTACTGCTAGCGATGCATTATCTCAGCGTTGAGATTTGCTGCCGAGGGGTTGGTTACACTCACCCTATGGTGGTATTTTATCGCGCTCACAACAACGCTTTAATGGAGTATTTTCAATACCGTGGTCGTGGCCGCTCAAACAAATACATGCTAAGCAAGCGTGATATTAAAGGCTTAATTGGCGCACTTCACGAAGGCGAAACTTGTGTTTACTTGCCAGATCAAGACTACGGTAAAAACCGTAGCTTGTTTGTACCATTTTTCAGTGTGCCTGACGCTGCAACAACAACAGGTACATTGATTTTTGCTCGCCAACCAAATGTTCAAACGCATATGGTTATTCCGACAAGAAACGACGACGGCTCAGGCTATACCATTGAAATTACACCTGCGCTGAAAGACTTTCCAACCCAAGATGACGTTGCTGATGTCACGCGTGTCAATCAAGAATTAGAGCAAGCTATTAGCCGTAAACCCGAGCAATATATGTGGCTACATCGCCGCTTTAAAACAAGGCCAGATGAAAATTCGCCACCGCTCTATTAACAGTATTCAACCTGCTCATTTTTAGAGAAAATTGTATAAATTTTGATTTTTCAGTATGGTTATATTGAGTTGCACTTGATATATGAATGAATAATCAATGAATTTTTGGATCCGTAATGGGCTTTTTGCCATTGTGCTTTCTGGCTTAGCCTACTATTTATTGGCTAACCACGAGCTTATTGCCTCGCTTGGTGATAGCTTTGCGGAATCCGAACCTGAGCAGGTAAAACCGGCTGAGGCAGCAGCCCCCGCTGAAGCATCACAGGTGACTGAGCCACCACAACACGCGAAAAAACCATTAACCAACTCAAAAAACAAAGCAGCAGAGGGCTTGTCACGCTTCTACGCCAGCATCCAAGGTCCCGACGAGAAAGGCAGCGGACCGAAAATTAGAAATAATGTGGTATATCTTCCCGAACCACGCGGCGATCTAGAAAAGATTTTAGAAGCCAAAACCGTAATCACACGACCATTAAAAAAAGATTGGCAAGGCTCAACAGAGTCACGCCCCTTTAGAACTGGCTCAACACTTTTTCAAAAGCTGGTTGAGTATGCAGAGCAAGATGGCCTAGAAGTTATGTGGCGATTAAACCGAGATTTAGTCATCAAAGATCCATTTCGCATCAACAAAGAAATTTTGGCGACCGCATACCAAGTAGGTAATGCGATTAGCGGCCACTTTCCTGAAGGCGTAGACGTATACTTTTGCTACCAGCAGCGTACGATTGTGTTCCAAACAGGCCCACAAGACTACCTTGCTAAAAAATGCCGACTACTCAGTTCAACAGGTAATATCAGCAATTCCCGTAGCTACTATTAAAGATGAGTTACTGCCACTGCCGATAATGTGTAAGTCATTAGGGAACTCTGATGCTTAGCTTTGTTTATTCCATAAAACGTTGCCAAATCTGTGCAACTGAGCCTGCCATCTGATTAAACATTGCTTGTGATAGCTGAGCTTTACCGTCTTGTAATACTGCCCGATGGCTAGCATTGCGAAGCTGGCAATAGCTATCAATTAAGTGCTGAGCCGACTCGTCAGACACTACCCCCACTTTCGCTAGCCCTTCAATAATTCGAATATTGTCTGAAAATTCCGTTAGCTGTGGATATTGCCCACTAAATCTCAAGACTAAATATTGCGTTAAAAATTCAATATCTACCAAGCCACCGTGACCGTGCTTGATATCGATACATTGCCCTGACGATGTATCAATGTGTTTACGCATTTTCTCGCGCATCTCGACAACTTGCTTTTTCAATTCACCGTTTTCTCTAGGATTAGTTAATACCCGTTTTCGAATAGCGGAAAAATTATCTCTAATATCGTCATGACCATAAACCATGCGGGCTCTGACCAAAGCTTGATGCTCCCATGTCCAAGCTTCAGTTAGCTGGTAGTCAGCAAATGAGTCGATGTGAATCACTAATACGCCGGAATTACCAGACGGCCTTAAGCGCATATCAAGTTCATACAAAATGCCGCTACTCATCCGAGTATTGAAAATATGCATCACTTTTTGCGCCAACTTCACGTAAAACTGGCTAGCAGCAATTTCCCGTTCACCATTGGTGGTATCGTTAAGTGGACAATCGTGAACAAAAACTAAATCTAGATCTGAGCCATAGCCTAACTCAATGCCGCCCATTTTGCCGTAGCCAAGTACGGCAAATCCTTTGTGGTTAGTACCTAAGGTAGATTTGGGTTGGCCAAAACGCGCTGTTAATTGATGCCAAGCCTGTTGAATTACCTCGCCAATCGTAGCTTCTGCTAAGGCTGTTAAGTGGTCGCTTACTTTCATTAGCGGTAACACACCGCTGATATCCGCAGCAGCGATACGCAGTTGTTGCGCTTGTTTAAATTGCCGTAAGCCATTCATTTGGCTTTCAACATCATCTTCTGGAATACGCAACATGGCTTGTTGTAATTCATTGGCATAGTCAGCCAACGCTGGCGGGTTATGCAGTAGCTTAGGGTCAATAAGCTCATCTAACAATATTGGAAATTTCGCAATGTAATCACTAATCCAGTGGCTTTGCTGGCACAAACGAATTAAGTGGATAAGTGCGCCGTCGTTTTCATAAAGCAGTTCAAGGTAAACCGTTCGACTCGCTACTTTTTGGATAATTTGCAATACCCTAGGCAGCACTACCTCATAAGCATTCTCGTAAGCGTTCTCGTATGCATTGTTACTATGTAGGTGAAACAAGACACGTGGCATGAGTTTGTCTAAGACCACTCGACCTCGTTGACCAATAGGCTGCTTCTCTAACTCTTGCTTAAATTCGTATAACGTTTGCCAAATACCGTCTTTTTGCCAATTTGAAGCAATCGCTTTTTGCCAGGTGAAGTCGTCAGTATCATGCCAGCTATCGTGCCAAAGCGTTTGCCACTGGGCTTCAATATCTTCATGATTGGGAGCTTCTTCTCCAATCAGCTGATTAAACTCATCGTGCACATAGCCTAGATGCGCATTGAGCCTAGTTAAAAACTCCTGCCAAGTATCAATGCCAAGCACGTGTAATAATCGCGCTTGATCAAGCTCACCATCAGGTAGTGTTTGAGTTTGCTGGTCGTCTAACGCTTGAATCACATTCTCGACACGGCGCAAAAACCGATAAGCATTGGTCAGTACGCGGGCACTTTCCGGCGGCACTATTTGATGCTCAACTAGCAGTGGCAATACGGTCAAAAGATTACGCTGCTGAAGTTCTTTGACACGACCACCGCGGATTAACTGAAAAACCTGAACAATAAACTCAACTTCGCGAATTCCACCCGCTCCCAGTTTAATATTATTGGTTAATTGCTTGCGCCTAACTTCACGGCTAATCATCAGTTTCATTTTGCGCAAGCTTTCGATGACACTAAAATCGATATAGCGGCGATAGACAAACGGGCGCAATAACTGCGAAAGCTCTTGGTGATGTTCGCCCTGACCTATTGGCCGAGCTTTGAGCATGGCGTAACGTTCCCAATCTCGACCTTGATCTTGGTAGTAGTCTTCCAGTGCAGAAAAACTTAGTACCAGTGGCCCACTTTCACCAAACGGGCGCAGTCGCATATCCACGCGATACACAAAGCCATCGGCTGTTTGCTGATCTAAAGCTGCAATGAGTTTTTGCCCTAGTCGTGTGAAAAACGTTTGGTTGTCTAACGATTTTCGAGCGCCACGCGTTTCACCAGCTTGAGGATAAGTGAAAATAAGGTCGATATCGGAAGAAAAGTTGAGTTCACCGCCACCTAATTTTCCCATTCCGTAGACAAGCAACGTTTGCTGATGACCATCAACGCCATAGGGCACGCCCCAGCGTTCTTGGCAAAAAAGAGTAAGCCAGTTAAGCGCCGATAAAATCAGCGCATCGGCTAGTTTGGTTAGGCGAGCAAGTGAGACATCAAGATCAGCATGCCCAACCATATCTGACACGGCAATATCGACCATCGCCTGTTGGCGAAATTGGCGCAGCACTCGATGCAAGCAGGCTTCGCTGTCGCACTCTCGCAGTAAGTTGGCGAGTTGCTCCTCATAATCGGGCACATGACTGTCAGTGAAATCTCGCTCGGTAAACAACTGAACAATAGCCTCAGGCTGTTGCTCAAATGCACGAAAAACAAAATCGCTCAGCGTGACTGCTTCCATTAAATTTGCCACCGCATTGCTATCAAGCGGTTCAATGTAGTTTTGATAGTCATCAACTAAATGTTGGTTTCGCTTTATAGCAAGTGCAGCTAATTCATCAAAATGTGTATTTATGATCGGCAGATTTGGCATACATTTCCCTTCAACATCGCCCGAAGTAGCGTGGTTGGTTATCGAGCGCTCAAGTCTTAATCGTTAGAAACTTTTTGAAAGATATTGGCATAAAAATAATGTTTCAATAAACAACGGATAAGATTTAGCATAACAAGTATGGACTGGACTTATTCTAGGTCATAAAACTATTACGATCGGCTATTGAGTCAAAGGATATCGCTATGTCTACAACAAGGCATAAGAGTAACCTTGAGCAGGGTTTCAATAGACATATTATGTCATAGATGTTATTAATGAATGATAACCATAGCATTTTTAAGGATGAGATGGCACAAATGCAAATCACCAAAACCTTAGTCTTAGCATTCGTTTTGCTGCTGAGCGCCTGTGGCGATCCAGTACAAGAGCAAATTGATGCACAAATTCCTTTAACTGAACAGCGTGTTCAACAACTTGGCGACATGCTTGATAGTGGCCAAATACGCAATGCTAAATTTATCACCCAATACGCTGATACCGTGGCAAAAAAATCGCCACAGTTACTTAGCATTGTTGATGAATTTCGCAAAGACGCCACTTCCAGTGGCCCGTTATACCAAGCACTGCTTGAACGCGTTGATTTGGTAAAAACACAGCCGCAAATGTTTGCTAACAAACAAGCGCGATTTGAAGAGCTTTTGAACATCTATCAGGCGGCTGATCCTATCCTATATTCTGATGCGCTTAGTGACCCTCTTAATGTTTTAGCAGATATGTCTGACGGTGAGTTACCGCGCGTTAACTCGATGTCAAAAGCGCAAAGTATGGCTGCGAATAATGCACAAGACTTTGGCGTTGGTGAACAGCTTATTGGCAACCCAGCATACGGACAATGGCAAACCGATAGTAATGGCATGTCGTTCTGGGCTTGGTATGGTGTTTATCGCCTGCTTGACGATGTGTTAGATATCGATCGTAAGCGTCGCGGTAAAGTGTATTACAGCCGTTGGGGAAAATCGCGAAATTATAGTTACTACCACGATTATGGTCGTACCCGATATAGCTCTCCGACTCAGCTGAGCAAGCAAACGCAATTAGAGACTCGTACTCGTAAGTCATTTGAAAGCCGCGGTCAACGATTCACTAGCGCTTACGGTAAAAATCGCAGCGGTGCATCAGGTGTTTCGAGCCAGAGTAAAACGGCACAAGCTAGTGCTTCACGATTTTCATCAAACAACACTAATAAAAGTAAATTTGCTAAGTCATCAAGCACCACTTCAAAAAGCAAATATAGTAAAAGTAATGCCAGTTTCAGAAACAGCAGCAGTAGTACATCACGCGGATTTCGTCGCGGTAAATAAGAATTAGGAGAATAAAAATGTTAAACACCTTATTAGAAATTACTGCGTTGAATTCGAATTTAATGACATTCCTCGCCGTTGATATTGCCATTGCCATTGTCTTGTTGAGTGCGATGCGCTTCGTTTCTGGCGTAACGGCTAAAGTTAACACTACTGACGAATTGGCTAAGCAAGATAACTTTGCCTTTGGTATTAGTGTCGCTGGCTCAATTGCCGCTCTGGGGATTGTGTTAACTGGCGCGATTACTGGCGAGGCAGCCGAAAGCTTAACGATGGAAGTTATTGGGATGACTTCTTATGGCATTTTCGGCTTAGTATTAATCAAAGTTGGCCGACTTATTCACGACAAATTTGCACTCAATCAAATTGACAAAACAGAGCAAATAAAGGCTGCAAACATCACTGTTGGTATTGTTGACGCTGCCGGTGCCATTGCAACTGCGATTATCATTAAAGCGGTTCTGATTTGGGTTTATGGCTTAGATGTAAACACCTTTATCGCCATCTTCAGTGGCTTTGTTGTTTCACAGGCAGTGCTGATTATCGCGACGCGTATTAAAGAGCGTCAATATGCCAAAAACAACCAAGGCGACTCAATGCAACAAGCCTTTGCCAACGGTCAGGTAGCGCTTGCAATTCGCTATGCAGGTCAAGTCATTAGTACTGCACTTGCCGTGACCGCCGCGAGTTACTTCTTTAGCTATAGCCCGGAAACGCTGGTCGTCAATTTAGCTGGCTGGTTAGTGTTTGGTATCTTAATGACGTTATTGGTTACCCTACTTACCTTTATCGCCAAAAAGTTAATTTTATGGGGTATTAACCTTGTTGAAGAAGTTGATCAGCAGCACAACATTGGCGTTGCTGCAATTGAAATGGCGATTAGTATTTCAATTGCGATGATTTTAACTGGCCTAATGGCCTAACACTGTTTCACAAGTAGCCATTAATACTTGTGATGGCGGTATGATTGAAGCTTATAAAAGTTAACGGTACCAAAGTTAACATTACCAAATCGGGCAATCATACCGTCAGCAACTCACGGTTTATCACATGAACAATACTCGTCGTCTATTACTTGACGACACAATCCTTATTCTAACCATGGCTGTGCTTGCTGGCTGTGGGCTTATCTATGAATACCTACTCTCCCATTACGCGGGCCGTGTACTTGGTGTAATGGAAAGTACTATCTACACCATGATTGGTTTGATGATAGTTTCAATGGGATTAGGTGCCTTCGCGGCGCGTAAAATATCCTGCCCGTTTAATGGGTTTGTCTGGCTTGAAGCCATTATCGCCCTACTCGGCTGCAGCGCGATTTTATTAATTGGCGGTGCTATTGCCGCCACGCAATTACTGCCTCAATTGATTGCTGACACTTTCTTGTTACCACCTGACGCCATGCCACGTGGTGGATTATTTCAATCACTAAGCTGGCTCGCGCTCAAGCTTCCTTACATTTTTGGTGTGCTACTAGGCTTTTTCATTGGCATGGAAATTCCACTGATCGCCAAAATTCGCGAGCATGTGCACCAAAAACACCTACAACATAACTTAGGCACAATATACGGCGCCGATTATATTGGTGCAGGCATAGGCGCAGCGATTTGGGTTATTTTTTTACTTGCGATTGATATCAGCAAGGCTGGCGCGCTGACCGCGGCATTAAACCTATTGGCTGGAACCGTCTTTATTACGCGCTTTTGGCAGCAATTAAAATGGCGAAAGGTTTTGGTAAGTTTGCATGTTTTATTGGGTATTATCATGATGGTTGTCTACCAGTTTGGTAACGGCTGGCTTAATCAGATGAACAACCTACTTTATCTCGATAAGGTCGTTTATACCGATAAAACCCGTTACCAGCAGTTAACCTTTACCGAACGTAATATGGGTTTGGATAATGAGTCGGTCATTAGCTTTTACCTTAACGGTCGCCTGCAATTTTCGTCTATTGATGAAGACATTTATCACGGCTACTTGGTCTACCCTGTCATGGCAAGCTCAGCGCGTACTGATAAAGTATTAATCATTGGTGGCGGTGATGGGCTAGCCTTGCGAGATGTACTCAAGTGGGGCGCAAAAGAAGTCACTTTAATTGACTTAGATGAGCAGTTACTCGATATTTTTGCTAAGCCGAATGAACACCTGCCTGCACCGCTTGCCAGCAAGCTCACTCAACTTCATCAGGGCAGCCTAACTGATGACAGAGTAACACTGATGCCTGCAGATGCCTTTATTGCCATCGACCAACTTATTGCTAGTCGCCAGCACTTTGATGCTATTTTGGTAGATTTACCTGATCCAAGCCACCCTGACTTGAATAAGCTTTATTCCGTTAACTTTTATGCGCGGCTTAACCAATTGCTCTCTAGCGACGGGGTTATTGGTGTGCAATCAACCAGCCCTTATCATGCAAAAGCTTCTTTTATAGCTATTGGCAATACGTTGAAGGCAGCTAACTTTCTACATGTTGAGCAATACCATGACAATGTGCCTAGTTTTGGCGAATGGGGTTGGAGTATTGCATCAAAAGCTGGGCTTTCACCTTCACAGCGACTGAACCAGCTAACAGATTTACCTATTGAGCATAACTGGCTTACGCTCCCTTTGATTCTTTCATCATTTAATTTTCCGCAGGGATTTTATGATGAGCAAGAGCAGTATGGCATCAATTATCTGGGCAGCCATACGATATACCAATTGCATCAACAGGCATGGAAAGATCAACAAGGCATTGTCCAGTAATACGTTATTTAAAGGCTATCTAAAGATATTTTCATTTTTTGGAAAGCCTATATTTAACAAACAAAGGTAATAAAAAGTAAAAACTTCACCGTAGCTGCTTGACATATTATGTCTGAGTGCTACATTAACAACCAATGACATATTATGTCGTTTAGCAATTAGTGCCGATATCGCCACTTTGCTACTTAGTTAACATGAGGATAAACATGAATATACATAAGATAGCTGATCACTTAAATGCGCTAGCAGACAACTCTGAAACCGGGATGGTTTTTGATTGCCAGCCTATTTCAGGTGATGTTGATGTGCTGCAAATAACTGTTGAAGGTCGTGAAGAGTTACCTATTTTTGTATCGGTAACCGATGATCAAATTCTTTGCATTACCTACCTTTGGGGTAACGACGAAGTTAAGCAAAACAAAATCGCTGATATGCACACCGCTATGTTAGAAATGAGCATTCCAATGCCATTGTCTTCGTTCTCAAAAATTGGCGATAAGTACGTTATTTTTGGCGCCTTATCAATCGGTTCAACGTTTGCAGACATTGAGCACGAGCTAGCCGTTTTGAGTAACAACGCTATCGAAATTATCGACGATATGAGCGACTACCTAGTTTAAATTTGACCATCATTGAGGAGCAATTTTTATGAGTATTTTTAAGAAAATTATGACAGCGATCCGTGGTGGTGCTACGGAAGTGGGTGAAGCAATTGTTGATGCCAATGGCACTCGAATCTTTGAACAAGAAATTCGCGATGCGGAGCACCATTTAACAAAAGCTAAGCGTGACCTAACCAATGTGATGGCGCAACAAATGGCAGCAAGTCGTGAAGTTGAGCGATTAAACCGTGAAGTTACCGAGCATGAAGGCTACGCTGCACAAGCACTTGAGAAAGGTGACGAGTCGTTAGCGTTAGCAGTTGCTGAAAAAATTGCGAGTTTAGAAACTGAACTTAGCTCGCAGCAACAAGCGTTAACAAGCTTTGAAACCAATGCTAATCGCTTAAAAGAGCTAGTTCGTAAGAGTGAACGCCAAATTCAAGAGCACAAACGTCAATTGTCTATGGTAAAGACGACTGAAAGTGTACAAAAAGCCACTTCAGCCATTACCGATAACTTTTCGTCAAGCAATTCTAAGTTATTGAATGCTAAAGACTCATTAGAGCGCATTAAAGCTAAGCAACAACAGTTTGACGACAAGATGAAAGCGGCTGAAGCGCTTGAAGCGGAAACCGGCGACGGCTCGCTAGAAGCACAGCTGAAAGCAGCGGGTATTGGTGCTGCCGATAACAACGCAAGCTCAGTGTTAGATCGTATAAAAGCGAAACAAAACAAAAGCTAATTGCGCGAGTGTTACCCAACCAACTCAGTCTGTCTTGTCGTTCCCCCTGCGACTTGTTAGGCTGAGTTTTCTTGTTTCTAGATTAGGTGTTCAATCGCGCCTAACGTGTGCAACAAGAATACCGGCAAAGAACAAATAACTGGAACTACCATGAGTTTTATCAAAAAGCTATTTGGCAACGAAGAAAAGCAACGTGCCGTTACCCATGTTAAAGACTTACAATTAAATGACATGATTGCCATGTCAGACAGCTTTGGTTTGCCAAGCTTATTGCGTGACCAACAATTTCAAGTGACCGCCATTAACTGTTACGAGTTTGAGCATCGCACACAAACAGAGTGGGTACTCACTGGCCAAAGCGATGTCGAACTATACCTGTCTCTCGAGGCAGATGATAAAACCTACCTAAAATTCTCACTTAAAATTGCCGACAACGACGTTGAAACCTTGTTTGATTTAGACCAGTTTTCAACAGTATTTGATGAACCTGGCCAAGCGCGACTTGAACGACAACAAGACTCAACACTCAGCCTAGATTGGAGTGATAGCCAATACCAACAACAAGCGTTCGCGCAAGTGGGCTATTTCCACCGTAAAGACAATCGCGTGGGCAATCTAAGCCAATATGAAGGTAGTGATAGCGGCGAGCAATTTGAACTTTATACCTTGTACAATCAAGATGAAGATAAAGGTATTGATATTGAAGTATGGCAAGATGGTGATACCGATGTTTTCCTGACGCTATTTCGTCCTGTCACGGATATTGTCGATATGTACCCTGGGAGTTAACCATGTCACGTAAAATACCAGATAAATGGCAATCATCCGTTAAAGCCATGAAGGCCGTTCAGGTGGCCTTTGATATGGATGAACAATTTCAACTAGCCATACGCCGTGAAGCACTTGATGCTGGCCTTAGCCCGTCAGATCAAATTCGTACTATTCTTGGCCTACCAACAAGCAAGCGCCCTAAACGCCCAAGATTAACTGTAAGCTTATCGCCCGCTGACTACGAATTACTCGCTGAAAAATACGACTTAAATGCTGATCAGCAGCTAGAAATCAAACGCAAATTGATGGATGATTTAGTGATGTACGTTAAAAACCAACAAGATTAACCCACTAACATCATGATTGTGTTCAAATCTATTATCGAAAAATCTGGCTTTTACAATATCGACGAATATGGCGTTAAAAATTATAACCTGGGTGTTATCAGCCTATTTGCCATAGCACTATTTATCTCCTTAACCTTAAGCTTTGGCTACATCACCTATCAGGCGGAATTCGGCCAAGATGGTGCAACTATCGCTGATTATGCCGATGCTGTCTGGTTAATGTTAATGGCCTCTTCAACGATTGGTTTTGGCGGTGAATTACCAGTTACTGTGCTCGGCAGAGCCATGGTCTTTTCCATGTTTGTCTTAGGCGTCGGTATTCTGGGTTTGCTTGGTGGTGTTTTTGTCCAAAAAGCCTTTGGGTTTTCAGACACGAACATTAAAAATCGCGAGCTGAGAAAACAAAACCAAGAAATTCTCGCTAAGGTTAATGACCTTGAACAAAAAATTGATCAATTGTTGACAGCTCAGCGCCAGCAATAAGCTTTTACTTAATCGCGTTGTCTCCCAAAGCAGCGCGCTCTGCATCCTATTCACCACCTTAAAACATAGCTTTAATGAATAGCTTCGAAGTACAAGCAAAGTCTAAGCTTACCTGACTAAGCTACTCACTTGGCGAGTATTTCAAGCTATGCCATACTCACTAAAGTTGCTAGTAAAATACCTAGCAACACAATAAGAAAGTGTAATAAGAATAAAAGGGAAGCTTATGAATAAATTCACATTAATTGCTGGCGTAACCGCTGTCTTAGGCTTATCAGGCTGCGCTAACAATAGTCAGCTCGATCAAATGTCTAACCAAATCGACCGATTGTCTAATCAAGTTAGCAAGCTATCGCGTGAAGTCGACAACTTAAAGACGCGCCAGCAACAACAAAACCGTAAAATTACTGAAGCTAACGAACTCGCTAGCCAAGCGAATGAGCGCGTTAACAATATGGTTGCCACGTTCAAGAAGTAACTGTTCGAAAAATAAATTTTCGCCGCTCTAGCAATTAGTCGGCAGCTTGCTGTACTGCCGATTTAGCTTTTTCAACGCGAATGACTAATCCTGATGGCTTCTCGAAATCTGCCCGATAACGTTCTATTTCGCTTTCCCCAATAAACTTTACTAACCTTTGCCAACCATCTGCATTTTGCTGTGCAGTTTGCTCCGAGGTAAGCGCTTGGTGTACTTCAAAAAGTTTCAGTCCAGGCTTTTCGTAAGACATTTTTATCGGCTGATCGATTATCTTAACTTGTGTGTTAAGCGGTACATTTTCAAATAGCCATTTAATATCATCGTCATACATGCGAATACAGCCTGAGCTTGCACGAGTACCTATGCCAAAGCGTTGGTTTGTGCCGTGAATTAAAAATTCACTTGTAGCTAGGCGTAACGCATATTTACCAAAAGGGTTGTTTGGTCCTGGTGGTATTTCGTCCGCTAAAATAACACCTTTTTCGGCAAGGTAACGGGCCTTCATTTCTTGTGTTGGACGCCAAATTGGATCTTTTCGCTTCTCACCGATATAACTCGTTAAATTTGGTGTAGCCAAGCCTTTACGGCCAATTCCGACAGGAAACACATGAACACGATTTAATTCCGGTTGGAAATAATACAACCTTAATTCCGGCAAGTTGATAACAATCCCCTTGCGCTCAACAAATGGGAGCAATAACTGTGTCGGAATATGGATACTGGCTTGGCTTTGTGCTTTTTTTTCTGATTGGCTTACGGCCTGTTCTGCTGATTGCTGAGCGCTAACCAATGTATCGGAAGGTTTTTGATAAGTAAGAAATGGGTCAACACCTGGATTTGCTGCAATCAAGGCAAGAAAGCCAACATTATATTGCTCTGCTAATCGCTGAAAATAGTCACCGCGTTCAACGGTATGTTTAGTTGGCTCGCCGATAAGGCGCTGATGGGGTGGTGGTAAAGGGTAAGCTTTAGCGAAAGCTAACTTAGCTGTTATCAGGAAACAAAGTAAAGCGGTAAGAGGGCTATATATCCATGGTTTAATCATAGTGTTTTGAATACCCTCTCCTTGCTGATTCAGTTCAATAACCGCTTTTTCACTAGTTCGCCATTTGCCGCTGTGTTAGTCGTTATGTTTGTTGTTATCAAGTCACGGTTATTAAAACTATTAGGCCAGTTGATCCGAATATAACAACCTATAGCTTCAATAACTTGTGCTGATTTTACAGCCAGTATGGCTCAACTTTAACGGCCGCTTGGTATGACTGATTAATCACTTGCAGCAGGTTATCAACTTTTGTGTTGAGCCAACGATTGAGCTTTTGCGAGCTTTGCTCGATACCGTTAAGCTGCTGTTGCAACAGATTCAATGTCGCCAACTCTTCAATGCCATTAAACACATCCAGCCAAGTGCGGCGGTATTCGGTTCGGCTTGCTTGTTCATACAGTGCACCGAACCAACTACCTGTGTGCAAACTAGAAAATAGGTGTTTTTGAATCACTAAATATTCTTGTGCCGTTAACTGTAATTTATTGCCACACACATCTTTAATGGCCGTTAAATTAGTACTCAGTTTGGTTTTAGCATGCTCTGATAAAGAGCGTGTTTTATCTACTGGCTTAACCACGGGCTCCAAAACGTATTTCAACAAATGCAACTGAAGCAAATTAAATGTCGCCGACATTAGTTCTTGTTGAATCGCTTCTTCACTTGGGAACTGGCTGCGCTCTATTTTTAAGGTAGACACCAACTGATTGCTGTACTCGAGTTTTTTGCGGTAATTGCCTGACTTCAGTGTTAAATCGTTGATATGAATAGCCGTTTCAAGCCAACTTAAACTGTCTATTGCGTGTTTCAACAGCGTATCGAATTGTTCAAATTTAGCGGATTCAATTAAGTTCTGATGTAAATGCAATCCTTGCTGAATAAAACTCAATGCTTCAAATACTTGTTTCACATGAGCCAATTCTGTTACCGCCAACGATTGCGCAATCGCCTTTTGCAAGCAATTTAAGCCATGCTCTAAGCCAATAACCATGGCTTTTTCAACAGATAGCTCCGGATTTAGCGGCACTTGAAAACTTATCGTTTCCTCACTTTTTAGCGCAGCCTTTTCTTGCCACAACATATAACCACGCGCCGCTTTACTTAGACGGCCAGAGGTCAGTTGAAATGACTGACAAAGCAGTTCGGCAAGCACAAAAATCGCATCTCGCTCGCCACTAACCAGCTCTAATTCCATTTCATTAATCGGAAGCATTTGCTCTTTTGCACTAATTTCGCCGCGGTCATAAGCCACTTCAATGACTGAACCACTAACTTCAACCTGCCAACTCGTGCGATGAAAATTCGTGGTAAATATTGCCACTAGTTGATTTTGAAGCTCCGTAACATTGGCAGTTGCAGGCCAAATATCACTTGGAAATAAGGCTAACTCAGGAATATTTTGCTCAATGGCGACGTTATATTCGGGGCGCTGATGTAATCCACCAACCACGATTCCGGCAGTTTTTATTGTCTGCTCAGTATAATCATCGGCTTTGCGCACGCGCAGGCCAAAGTCAAACTCGCGTAATGTTCGTTCATTAGTATCAAAGTAAGTATTACTTAACTGGCGTGACGCTTGGGTGAAAGTAAGTTGGTGTTGATTAAGTAGTTGAGTAAATTGGCTAACGACATTGTCGTCGCTAACTAAATATTTAAGCTCGATTTCTGTGGACATGTATTTGTTGTTGGGACACCTAGCTATTCGCAAGCTGATATGGATGTCCTTGTGAAAAACCAGAAAATTAGATTACAAAAGCGCCATTTAACAAGCAAGTTATTTCTCAGCTACGCATGGCTAATTGGTGTCGAAATAAACGAAAAATCCACGGAAGTTGTGCAATTGGTGCTTATTCCTCAAATTACAGCACTCTGGCTTGCGCTCTTGTTCACAAAGCCCTAATATCGTGAGCATCTTTGGGAAAGTCTTTCAATCGGTATCGCATGGGGAAATTCATTAAGCTGGCTAGTGCAGCTTTAATTGCAGTGTCTTTAACTAGTTTTGCTCAACAAGCTACTCCTGAGCTTGAAGACGGCTTTATTTCTGACGAACTTTTCATTTACATGCACTCAGGTGCTGGTAACAACTATCGCATAGTTGGCAGTATCAATGCGGGTTCACAAGTTAAACTAACGGGTGAAAAACTTAATGGTTATACCCAGATTGTTGACGATAAAGACCGCACCGCTTGGGTTGAAGACAGATATGTTTCAAATAAGCCCGGCCTGCGCCATGTCGTAGCAGAGCTTAATGGCCAACTCGCTTCAACCGGTGAGCAAGAAGCCCAATTTCGAACACAAATTGCTGAAAGCAAAAAATTGCTCACTGCCGCCCAATCACAGAACACTGAGCTCACCAACAAGATCACGTCGTTAGAAAGCGAGCTAGCAAGCGCTCAAGCTAAACTAGAAACGCAAGATATGGACGTAATGAAGGAATGGTTTTTCAATGGTGGCATTGTGGCAGGGCTTGGCCTACTAGCAGGGTTATTTCTCCCTCAATTATTTGGTCGTCGCAAATCATCAATGGACAGCTGGAAGTAATATCAAGACTAGTTAAGTGTTGACTGCACCATATTAAAGCCTCAAGAAAGAGGCTTGTTGGTTTACGAAAATGCTGACGTTTCCTAGTTCGAAGAGCCAAATAAATTTGGTGCTAAATTAATTTAAGGCTTAGTTAATTTCAGACTTAGTTAATGTCAGGCTTAGCTGATTTCAGACTTGGTTAACTTCAAGCACAGTTAACTAAAGGTTTAGATAATAAGCATAAAATTACATTTAAGTTCAATAACTTAACCACCACAATCTGCTAGCAAAATACATTTATCTGAAACCGAAGCGAACTTACACGTTAATGGCTGGTCTATTGCAAGTGAATTTAACAATGATAGCAGTAACACTAGCAGCTAGAAGCAATTGAGTTATCCAAACTTTAGGTTGCTAGCTAAAGCCTAGTTGTAGCATTGACCGGAAACTGTAGTAATGCACATAATTTTTGATGTACTTCATCTCTATTACCTTCCTCAGTATTTACCTGTAGCCAAAGAACTTACTCAACGGGGTTGTTCCATTGAGTTTGTCTTCTACCACAGTACTCACGATACTGTGATCAAAGAAGTCATTGCCACCGAAGCGCTAAACGCACATTGGGTGAATGGGCAGCAAGAAGCAACCAATTTATATCTCGAAAAACAGGCTGACTGGGTCGTATTTGCGAACTCTTACCCGCATCTAGATCAAGTCCATCAGGTCAGTAAAACGGTTCAATTAGGTCACGGCATAGGTCCTAAGTCGAGCTACTACAAAAAATCTGATACCCCAACTACGGTAAGGTTTGTTGAGGGAGCTTATCGCACCCAACGATTCCAAGAGATGTATCCTGACGATACTTTTATTGATGTCGGTTTTGCCAAGCTAGATCCAATAATCAATGGCGAAAACGTAGGGTTTGACTTAGGTTCTCTTGGTTTAGACCCCAATAAACCGACCATAGCTTATGCACCAACATTCTACCCAAGCAGCCTTGAACTCTTTCCTAAACATTGGCCTACGTCATTTACTGATTACAACATCTTGATCAAGCCGCATTATTTTTCAGTTAGCAAGCCCAAATATAGCAAACATAAAAAGTTACTCGAGCACTGGGCGACATACGACAATGTATATCTCGCTAAGGTGTCTGATTATTGTTTGACTAGATTCCTAAGTACAGCCGACATTCTGATCAGCGATGCATCTTCCGCCTTGTTTGAATTTGCGGCACTCAATAAGCCGGTAATTTGGTGTGATTTCTTAAAGTTGCGTTGGGGCTACCGCGGCGTATTTAGCTACCGCTTCAAACGACGAATGGATGAAGATTACGGTGAATATGCAAGTATTGCTGCACACGCCGCAAAATACCGAGATGTAAAAAGCTTGGTAGACAGCCATGTTGCCAACCCAGAGCAACTCGCCCACGTTAGACTCTCATTGAGTGAAAAACTAGCCGGTAAGCTCGACGGCAAAGCTAGTTTGCGAATAGCCGACTACCTACTAAGCCACTAATTGCTGTGATAAACTGCCACACAATTTCGTAACGCCAACCAACAAAGAGGTCTCATGAAGAAGATTGGTTACACTACTGGTGTGTTTGATATGTTCCATATCGGTCATTTAAATGTACTAAAGCGCGCTCGATTGGAATGTGATTATCTTATCGTCGGTGTAACTAGCGATGAGCTCTCTTTGAAAGCTAAAAACAAACAGCCGATTATTCCGTTTAGCGAACGTATGGAAATTGTTGAGGCGATAAAATTCGTAGACGAAGTTGTTCCACAAACAAGCTATGACAAAATGGCAGCATGGAACAATCTAAAATTTGACATGATGTTTGTTGGCGATGATTGGCAAGGCACTGATAAGTGGCTCAAAATTGAAAAAGAGTTCAACGAAGTTGGCGTGGAAATCATGTATTTCCCCTATACAACGCATACCTCAAGCACGATCCTACGCGAAGCATTAGGCGACTTAGTAAAGTAAAATAAAGTAAACATATCTTATGCAATTATTCTCATCTCTAAAACATCAGGCTTTTTTGCTGTTTGCAGCAACCAGTTTTCAAGCGTTCGCCGGCCCTTGGGTAGATACCAATGATGCTTTTTTAAGAGAGAGTATTGAGCACCTAGCAGACGTCAACATTGTCACGACACCAACAACAACGTTTCCGTTGATGTGGCGCGACATTGCCAAAGATCTTGAACAAGCACCTCTTAATTTGATGGATGAACAAACACTTACAGCGTATAGCTACGTCAATCACCAGTTAAGGCTTGCCAAGAAAAATACGAAACGCATAGAGCTAAACCTTGCAACCAAAGACGCTCGTTTCACCAGTTTTGGTGATAAATACCGCGACAAGAATACCATTCAGATCCACAACTCCTTCATGACGGATCGATTTGCATTTAACTTTTCGCCGAAATACACATCATCACCGAGCGATGATGACAAAGTAACTTATGACGGTAGTTATGCGGCCGCCTTTATTGGCAATTGGGTAGTGGCCGCAGGCATGCAAGACAGATGGTGGGGGCCTGGCTGGGACACTAGTTTAAGCCTTTCCAACAATGCTCGCCCAATGCCAGCGCTATCACTTTCAAGGTTATCTGCCGAGCCAGTAACCGTGCCATTTACTGAGCATAACATTCCATGGACAGTAACCACATTTATGGGATTAATGAATGATGACCGTATCGTTGACGACACCTTGTTGTGGGGCTTTAGACTTAATTTTCGCCCAGCTCAAAACTGGGAAGTGGGTATTTCACGCCTCGCGCAATGGGCAGGCGACGGTCGACCTAGTGGTTTAGATACTTTTGTTGACGTTCTCGCAGGGCGCGATAACTGTGGTGGTGTAGGCCCTTCTGTTGAAGAGTGTGCTGCCGGTGAAGAACCCGGCAACCAGCTAGCGGGTTATGATATTCGATACTCAACTAAACTCTTGGATCACCCTGTGGCGCTTTACTTTACCGCCTTTGCAGAAGATGGTGATAGCAAAGGTGGCTTGAGTATCTTAGGTGAAGAGCGCTATCAAGCGGGCATAGATACGCGCACGACGGTATTCGGTAGAAACTGGCGTTTATTTGCAGAATGGACTGACACTTATGCAAAGTGTCGAGATGGTGTTAACGGTGATGGTACTTCGGCAATTGGCGATTGTTATTATGAACACCATATTTACCAAACAGGTGTTCGCTACAAAGGTCGAGTACTAGGTAACTTATATGAGAATGATGCAACTAGCATTGTTTTTGGCGCAATTTCGCAAGTCAATAACGACCTTGGCTACCAGTTCAAACTTCGCTGGCTAGAGCTCAACCAAGATAATAACGATAAAGCACCAAACAATCCGTTAATCGGTAACACCCTGACGCCGATAGCTGAAGATGTCGTGATGCTATCAGGCAAGGTGCAATATAGTTATCAAAACTGGCGCTTTACGCTAGACGCAGACGTCAGCCAATCAAGCTTTGAAAACGACATTGATGATGACACTAACGCTAACCTGTCAGTCAATATCGAGTTTATGCTATAGCGCATGCGCTAGCGACTATCTAAATATTTCCTAGCTATGACAACCTAGCGATTTAAAACTGCCGGTTAAAAAACCGGCAACACCTCTCTTTAGCAATGAATACCCATTGCGCTATAGCTTCCAATAGTTAAATTGCTTACGTATTTTGAACCGACGCAATAAATTTAACGGCTTTCGCTTAGCTGGCTTATGCAAACCAGCCAAACGCTCATCAACTGCTGCTAATACGCGTTCTGCCGACTTCCCATCCTCGTAGGGGTGAGTTTGTTGCTTATATTCGGCTATTTTGGTCACTAAGGGCTCAGGGTGAGTTAACGCCGTTTCAATATGCTGTTCAAGTTCAGTTGGGTTATCAAAATCAAGTAAATAATCTTTTGGACGAGCCGTTTTAAAAGTGACGACAGGCTTACCTAATAACAAAAACATAATCAGCACCGATGAGGTGTCACAGACCATAACATCTGCTTTTTGCAGTAATGGCAGCACATTATCGGTTTCAACAAATGTTAGGTGCTCGTTTTGAATGCCCTTGTATTGGTCAACGATCGCCTTGTCCATTTTCGGGTGAAATTGTACCAGCCAGTTCCAACGCCCTGTTTCGCTAAGTCTCTTTACTTGCTCAAATAAATGCGGCGCACAGGTGAAGTTTCGAGAAAACGTCGAGCACAATAAAACCGTTGGTTTAGCATTGACAACTGGCGTGTAATTATAGAGCGGATCAATCGCTGGCCAGCCTGTTTCAGCCACACTAAAGTGTTGATGTTTCTGTGCTAATTGAAGAAACGGTAAGGTAGTGTTTTCACCTTGCGTACAATACAAGTCAAAAAAACCTCTGATGTTAAAATGGCCTCGTTTATCCGACACTTTACCAGCGTTAAAACCATGAAAAACTTGCACTTTCAACCCAGGAATAAAGTCAGGAACAATATTCCCAGGCACGAATACCGCATCGGGCTGATACGCAATCACCTCCTCAACAGAACCTAAACGTTGCTCACCTTCTTCAAAGTAACTTTGGTTGACTTCATCGCCATGAACAAACCATTTTACGTCATCACCGCGTGCAAGAATTGCCGCTTGCAATGGTCTCAAAATCGCATACGAATAATTTTGAGCAATGTACAACAAATATTTTTTACGACGATTTGGGTTAGCACTCGAAGACTGAGTAGGCATATTTTCTTCAGAAGGTTTTGTTGGCATAAAAAGGCAGTAAGCGCTCCAGTTAACGCAAAACAGCGGATTTATCGCATTGTAATATATTTGTCATTAAAATCACTGTTCAAAAAACTTAAATTTAAAGCAAATTAGCTATTGACCTAGAGCACCATTGTACGTTACTAATAGCTGCACTGAATTTTGATGCAAGTTTTCAAGCTGAAATACGCATCAATATGCAAAAAAAGTAAATATTTAACAATTTGAGTTTACATTAGAAAACACCATGTTTAGCAACAACACAAACATCACCATTATTAAACTCCTCCTCGCCTTCACTGCGCGCGGATAGATTGTTATTACTTAACAGATAAAGCATAAAGTAAAGAACACATAAAACCCGCGCTACAATCCGCGGGTTTTTTTATGCCCGCCTGTTTAGCTTGATGGGGTTGCACAGCAACTAGAAACACAAACAAGGCAAAGGCCGATTAAGGATATAGAGGAAAGAATGATGGATAACAGAGTAATCATTTTTGACACCACATTACGCGATGGCGAACAAGCATTAACCGCCAGTTTATCCGTGCATGAAAAACTTCAAATAGCTCAAGCGATTGAGCGTTTGGGAGTAGATATTATCGAAGCTGGCTTCCCTGTTTCCTCACCCGGTGATTTCAACTCAGTGCAGCAAATTGCCAAAACGGTAAAAAATTCCATTGTTTGTGGCTTATCTCGTGCGGTCGAAGCCGACATTCAAGCTTGTGCCGATGCGCTAAGCGTTGCTGATCAATTTCGCATTCATACCTTTATTTCCACATCAGACGTGCATGTTCAACAAAAGTTACGTAAAGACTTTTCTGACGTCGAAGCCATGGCCATCCATGCGGTGAAATTTGCCCGTCGTTTTACTGATGACGTTGAATTTTCTTGTGAAGATGCTGGCCGCACGCCAATCGATAATTTATGTCGTATGGTTGAGCAAGCAATTAAAGCAGGCGCCAACACCATCAATATTCCTGATACCGTTGGCTACACCCTGCCCCATGAATTTGGCGGCATCATCGAAACGCTATTCAACCGCGTGCCCAATATCGACCAAGCGCGCATTTCTGTGCATTGTCACAATGATTTAGGTTTAGCCGTTGCCAACTCGATGGCGGCGGTGCAAGCGGGTGCACGTCAAATCGAATGTACTATTAACGGTATTGGTGAGCGTGCTGGTAACTGTTCGTTAGAAGAAGTGGCGATGATCATGAAAACCCGCGCCGATTTACTAGGCGTGCACTCAAACATCAACCACCAAGAGATCGCAAAAACTTCAAAGTTAGTTAGCCACTTGTGCAATATGCCAGTACAGCCGAACAAAGCGATTGTCGGTAGTAATGCCTTTAGCCATTCTTCAGGTATTCACCAAGATGGCATGTTAAAAGCATCTAACACTTACGAGATCATGACACCTGAAAGTGTCGGTATCGCGAAAACGAAATTAAACTTAACCTCACGCAGTGGTCGCCATGTAATTAAACACCGCATGGAGAGTTTAGGCTATCAAGCCGATGACTTTGATTTAGATACCTTGTACCAAGACTTCTTAAAATTAGCCGACAAAAAAGGCCAAGTCTTTGATGATGATTTAGAAGCCTTGTTATTCAATATTCAACAGCAAGATGAAAAAGAGCACTACCGCATCGAAAGCTTAAATGTGCAAGCGGGCAGCGGTCAATTTGCCACTGCTGGCGTGCAGTTAGCGATTGGTGATGAAGTATTTACCGAATCAGCAACCGGTAACGGCCCGGTTGACGCGTTGTACCAAGCAATCAAAAAGTGTATCGATGTTGATATTGAAGTGGCCGATTACAAAATCTCTAACAAAGGTGCTGGTGAAGACGGCTTAGGTGTCGCCAATCTAGTAGTCAATTGGCAAGCCCGTAATTTCCACGGCTATGGTATCGATACTGACGTCATTGAAGCGTCAGGCCAAGCACTGGTTTCAGCATTAAATGCGATTTATCGCGCTCAACAAATTCAAACGATTCGCGCGCAAAAAGCCAATCAAGAAGCTGCCGCAAGCGAAAGTAAATAAATTTATAAAGTTAATAGAATTAATATAGTTAGGAAGAAAGATGTCAAGCATTGCAATTTTAGCCGGCGACGGTATCGGCCCAGAAGTAATGCAGGAAGCCAAAAAAGTGCTTGCTGCTGTTGCGGATAAATTTAATTTCCCATTATCAACACAAGACTATGATGTTGGCGGCTGTGCTATCGACAATCACGGCGAAGCCCTACCAGCAGCAACGGTTAAAGGTTGTGAACAAGCAGACGCTATTTTGTTTGGCTCAGTAGGTGGCCCTAAGTGGGAAAACTTACCACCAACAGAGCAACCAGAGCGCTGTGCATTATTGGGCTTACGTGGTCATTTTGAATTGTTTTGTAATATGCGCCCAGCAACACTGCAACCGGCACTAGCAAGCCTTTCGACATTGCGTAGCGATATTGCTTCATCAGGTTTTGATGTTTTAGTGATGCGCGAGCTGACCGGTGATATTTACTTTGGTCAACCGAAAGGCCGTAAAGGTGAAGGCGAAGAAGAATCTGGCTTTGATACCATGATTTATTCCCGTAAAGAAATTCGCCGCATTGCTCATCTAGCTTTCCAAGCTGCACAGAAACGTAACAACAAAGTTACCTCAGTTGATAAAGCCAACGTGTTAGCGACCAGTATTTTATGGCGTGAAGTGGTCAACGAAGTGGCACAAGATTACCCAGACGTGGCGTTAGAGCATTTGTATGTTGATAACGCTGCAATGCAGTTAGTACGCGATCCAAACCAATTCGATGTCATGCTGTGCCCTAACCTGTTTGGCGATATTTTGTCTGATATTTGTGCCATGATCACAGGTTCAATGGGCATGTTACCTTCGGCAAGCCTAAACTCTTCTGGTTTTGGTATGTATGAGCCAGCTGGCGGCAGTGCGCCTGATATTGCTGGCCAGGGTATCGCTAACCCGATTGCCCAAATTTTATCAGCAGCGCTAATGCTGCGTTACAGCTTAAACCAAGGGGCAGCAGCAGATGCAATTGAAGCTGCGGTAGCAAAAGCCCTAGATGAAGGGGTGTTAACAGCAGATCTGTTACCAGCCGAGCAAAAACATTTAGCGAAACGCACCGCAGAAGTTGGCGACTTTATTTGCCAAGCAATTCAAGCAGCACCAGCACAATAGGACACTCACCATGGCTACTACTTTATACGAGAAATTATGGCAACGTCACGTGGTTGACGATACTCCCGGTGAAACACCTTTGTTGTATGTCGACCGTCACCTAATTCACGAAGTGACCTCACCACAGGCATTTGCTAACTTAAAATTCCATGATCGCCCAGTGCGTCGCCCTGACAAAACGATTGCGACCATGGACCACAATATTTCGACGCGTTCAGTAGCGATTGACGCAGCCGGTGAAGGCGCAGCCAATCAGCTGCGTACGTTAGAAAAGAATTGTGAAGACTTTGGCATTAAACTTTTCGGCATGGGCCATAAAAACCAAGGTATCGTTCATGTTATGGGGCCTGAATTAGGCATTACCCAACCTGGCCAAGTAATTGTTTGTGGCGACTCACACACAGCCACCCATGGCGCATTTGGTGCATTAGCTTTTGGTATTGGTACGTCCGAAGTAGAACACGTGTTAGCGACACAAACGCTACGCCAAACCAAAGCGAAAACCATGAAGATTGAAGTACGCGGCCAAGTAGCACCGGGGATTAGCGCGAAAGATATTATCCTTGCCATTATTGGTAAAACTGGCAGCGCGGGCGCAACGGGTTATGTGGTTGAGTACTGTGGTGATGCGATTAGCGCATTATCGATGGAAGAACGCATGACCATTTGTAATATGAGCATCGAGTTTGGCGCTAAAGCTGGCTTAATTGCCCCGGATCAAACTACCTTCGACTACTTACAGCACAAAGAATATGCGCCAAAGCTAGACGAATGGGACGCAGCGGTAGCCAGCTGGCAAACGCTAAAAACGGATAACGATGCGACCTTTGACGCCGAACTGGTACTAGAAGGCAGCGAAATTAAAGCGCAAGTGACTTGGGGCACGACACCGGGCCATGTAACCTCGGTTGATAGTACAGTGCCTGCGCCACAAGACTTTAGCGATCCAGTGGAGCAAGACTCTTGTGCCAAAGCATTAGCCTACATGGGCTTAGAGGCTGGCACTAAAATTACTGACATTGAAGTTAACAAGGTCTTTATTGGCTCTTGTACCAATTCACGTATTGAAGATTTACGCGCTGCTGCCAGCATTGTTCGCGAATATAGCGCGAAAGGGCAAAAAGTCGCGAAAACGGTTGATGCCATTGTCGTACCTGGCTCATACCGTGTACGTGAACAAGCAGAGCAAGAAGGTTTGGCAAAAGTCTTTACCGAAGCAGGTTTTGAATGGCGCTTACCGGGCTGCTCTATGTGTTTAGGCATGAATGATGACAAGCTAGCTGAAGGTGACCGCTGTGCCTCTACCTCGAACCGTAACTTTGAAGGCCGCCAAGGCCGTGGTAGCCGCACTCATTTAGTGAGTCCAGAAATGGCAGCAGCGGCGGCAATTGAAGGTCACTTTGTCGACCTAAGTGCAAATTTAGCTACTCAGTCAGACCAGCAACACTAGGAGTCTTATCATGGAAAAATTTTCAACCCATACTGGTTTAGTCGTCCCCTTAGATGTTGCTAACGTTGACACCGACCAAATTATCCCTAAACAGTTTTTGCAAAAAACCGAGCGCGTTGGCTTTGGCCAACACGCCTTTCACGACTGGCGTTACCTAGATGCTGAGGGTACTCAACCTAACCCTGAGTTTATTTTAAACGCGCCACAATATCAGGGGGCAAGTATTTTACTTGCTCGTGAAAACTTTGGTTGTGGTTCAAGTCGTGAACATGCGCCTTGGGCATTGCAGGAATATGGTTTCAAGGTGATTATCGCACCAAGTTTTGCCGACATTTTCTACGCCAACTGTATAAATATTGGTATCGTGCCGGTAAAACTGAGCAGTGAAGAAATTAACGAATTATTTCAACAATGTAACGGCGACACAAAATCGTTGACGGTAGATTTAGTTAATAATAAAGTTTCGCTCAACGAGACCTGCTACACTTTCAGCCTAGATAAATTCCATCAATACTGTTTGGAAAACGGCGTGGACAGTGTTGGTTGGACATTAAAGAAAATCGATGCCATTGAAGCCTATGAAGGTAAGCTAGCAAGCTGGCAATAACCTTTACCACACTTGGCATCTCCTGCATTAAAGAGTGCCAGATGCCAAGTGATCCGTTAGCTAACGACAACTCAAGTAAATTCACCGAAATCGACATCGACCAGCTTCGACCTGGTATGTATGTTAAATCTATCTCCTTTCAAGATAAGGGCTTTATTCTAAAGTCTGAAGGTTACGTACTTAGCGCCAGCAAAGTAATGCAGTTAAAAGCGGCCGGCATCAAAAAGCTGATTATCGACCCCGCTAAACAAAAAGCGGCCGAGCAAATTGATAAGGTCATGCCCAACATTACCTCTAGCCCACTAACCAAGCTTAATAAAGTAGGTAAACACAAAGTGGTATCGCTGGAAGACGAGCTTAAAAATGCTAAGTCACTCTACGGTAATGCCAAAGACTTACAGAAGAAGATTCTTGGCACGGTTCAAGCCGATCGCTCGCTGGACGCAGAAGAAGTGCGTGAAACCACCGACGCCATGGTCGATTCAATATTTCGCAATCAAGATGCGCTGGCTTGCCTTTCACGCCTGCATTCTAAAAGTGACTACCTTTCTGAGCATGCGTTAAATTGCTCTATTTTAATGGCGATTTTTGCCAAGCACTTAAAGTTTGATCGCGAGATAATTGAGCAACTTACCTTGGGCGCTTTCCTGCATGATGTTGGCAAGGTGTTTATTCCAAACGATATTTTAGATAAGCCTGGTGCGCTTAACGATAAAGAGCAAAAGTTAGTGCAAACTCACGTTGCTTTGGGCGCTAAAATACTCGAAGACACACCGCATATTTCTCACATTGCAATGACCTGTATTCGCGAACACCATGAACGCCTTGACGGTAGTGGCTACCCTCGACAGCTAAAAGACGAAGACATTAGCAAGTACGGCAAAATGATGGCGATTGTCGACAGCTACGGTGCAATGATTTCAGATCGTTGTTATCAAAAGGCGATACACCCAACAGCAGCGTTTAAAACCTTAACCCAAGAATCATCAACCGCCTATGATGAAGAGTTGGTTGAGAAGTTTATCCAGTGCTTAGGGGTTTACCCAGTTGGTACGCTCGTTCAGCTTAACAGTGGTAAAATTGGCTTAATTTCAGAAATTAACCAAGACAAGCCAACCCACCCTATTGTTAAAGTGTTTTATAACGCTCGCTTAAATCAAACTATCCCAATTGAAGATATTGACTTAAGCAAGTCGAAATATCGCGACCAAATCGACAAATGCATTCGCCCAGAAGAATTTAATCTAAATCTAATGAGCTTCTTCAAAACGGCGTTTGAAGCATAGTAATGTAAGACGCTTACCAAGAGCTTAAGGCTGGCAGTGAAAACTGTTGGCCATCAAGCTCTAGCACAACGTCTTCTTGATTGATTTGCGCCAATACCACACGGCCAGCGACTACATCACCTTCATATCTTTCTCGACCATTGACCCTGACCCAACCATTGCCATCAGTGGCAAAAATATGAACCTCAAAGGTCATAGCTGGTACTTTATTTTGAATATGCGTTGGCATATCTAATAGCGAAGGCACCGGCGATTCAGTTACGGCTTGCGCTAACAGCTGTTGTTGCTGTTCGGTATCATCTACCGCCTGCTGAACTTTGGCGAGTAACTCTGGCGACACTCCTTCTAGCTGGCTTAAATCAAAATCCAAATTTTGCTTAGCCACTTGCATTGGCTCAGGTGCGGATTGAGGTTGTAAATTATGTTCAGCCGTTTGCTCGCGATTACTCGTACTATTCAACGATCCGTTTTGTGCATTAACTGTCAATACTTGAGCTGGTGCTACTTGAGCCGGTAATACTTCCGGTTGTGTTGACTGAGGCGAACTCAGTTGCGATACATCTTGCACTTTTACAGACACGGTATCGATCTGATTTTGTTGCGCTAGCTCGCTCGATTCAACCAGTGTAGCTTGCTCGCTACTATTTTCATCGGCTGTTTTATCTCTGGATAACTTAGCGTTGCTGCTACTTAGATCCTTATTAGCCACTTCATTAGCTGCTTCATTTACAGTACTTGTTTCCGTTTGAGTTTGTGTCTGATAGTAGCCACCAAACCAGTAGGCACCAGCAACCACAATCGCTAGGTTTGCCGCAATGCTCGCTGCGATTAATGATTTTTTCTGCCACCATGGCGTTAAGTGAAATTCGCTACCTAACGCTTGCTCAGAGGCAGTGAGTACAGTTTTGCGGTTAACCACTGAGTCATTATTACCATACGCCGTGGCCAAGGCGCGATCACAGAGTAAGTTAATTAGCCGTGGAATACCTTTTGAGATTTTATGAATTAAGGCAATCGCGCTTGGTTTAAACAATTGACGATGGCAATCTGCAACCGTCAAACGGTGTTTAATATAAAGCGCGACTTCTTTGCGCGTTAATGGCAGCAAATGATAACGGGCGGTAATGCGCTGCGCTAATTGGCGTAAATCACGACGTTGCAACAATTGCTGTAGCTCTGGCTGGCCAATTAACACCACCTGTAGCAACTTTTTGGTATTCGTTTCTAAGTTAGTTAACAGCCTTAACTGTTCTAGCACTTCCGGTTGCAAATGCTGCGCTTCATCAATAATCAGTAAAGTATTAATGCCTTCTGCTTGATTACTCAGCAGCTTTTGCTGAATTTTGTCGGTTAAGTACTTAAGCGTGGTACCTGTTTTTTTATAGCGAACTTTAAGCTCATCACAAATGGTGGCCAATAGCTCTAAACAAGACAGCGTCGGGTTTAAAATAAAGGCAACTTGGGTGTTTTCTGGTAACTGCTCCAGTAAACGGCGACTAATGGTGGTTTTCCCTGTTCCTACTTCACCGGTTAGTAAAACAAAACCGCCCGTATCACCCAAGCCATAGCTCAAGTGCGACAAGGCTTCCTTATGGCGATCACCTAAGAATAGATAATCAGGATTAGGTGCTATCGAAAACGGGATATCATTAAGACCAAAAAAACTTGTGTACATGAAGCCAATACGTTGGTTAATTACACGCTCAAACTACCTGCTCAATCAGCATAAGTCAAAGGCCATACAAGCATCCGCCTGATTCATGGTAAGATGCCACCGTAATTTAGGTAAAATCATTGAAATTCAATTAGCTTATGGTAACTAAACTAGCTGACTTAGAAGTCTACTTGGTCGGCGGCGCAGTGCGCGATCAATTACTCGGCCGTAAAGTGGTCGAACACGACTATATGGTAGTGGGCGCCAGCCAACAGCAAATGCTTGATTTAGGCTTTCAACAAGTCGGTAAAGACTTTCCTGTATTTTTGCATCCTGAAACAAAAGATGAATATGCCCTAGCGCGCACTGAGCGTAAGCAAGGGCAAGGTTATACTGGCTTTATCTGCTACGCCGAGCCTGATGTTACCTTAGAGCAAGATCTAATCCGTCGTGATTTAACCGTCAATGCCATGGCACAAGCACCAAATGGTGACATAATCGATCCTTATCACGGCCAGCAAGACCTCAACAATCGCATTCTTCGCCATGTCTCACCTGCGTTTAGTGAAGATCCTCTGCGAGTATTGCGCGTTGCTCGCTTCGCGGCTCGATATCACCAGTACGGTTTTACCATTGCCGATGACACTCTAGCGCTAATGACTAACATAGCAACTAGTGGTGAACTGAAGGCATTATCAGCAGAGCGTGTTTGGAAGGAAATGGAGCGGGCACTAACTGAGCCTGACCCGGAAGTATTTATTGAGGTGCTTAGAGCCTGTGGTGCTTTAAAAGAACTTTGGCCCGAGTTAGATAAACTGTGGGGCATTCCTAATCCCGCCGAGCATCACCCAGAAATCTGTTCAGGCGAGCATACTATGTTGGTGCTAAAACAAGCGGTAAAGATGTCAGCTGATCCGAAAGTGAGGTTTGCAGCCCTTTGTCATGACCTAGGCAAAGGCTTAACCCCCGAAGCAAAATGGCCAAAACATTATGGTCATGAACTGGCAGGCGTCAAAGTCATAGAGCAAGTCGCGGCCCGCTTAAAAGTACCTAATGACTACAAACTGTTAGCAGCTAAAGTCTCACAGTTTCATCTTAATGTGCATCGGGCATTTGAGCTTAAGCCAAGCACAGTATTAAAACTGCTAGAGCAATGTGAGTATCAACGTAAACCTGAGCTATTAGCGAATATTTTGCTCGTTTGCCAAGCCGATAGCCTAGGCCGAATGGGCGCAGAGCATAATGATTACCCACAAGCAGATTATATCGCCGAGTTAGCTAATGTGAGTAAACAAGTGATTGCTAAACCTTTCGTTGAACAAGGCCTGCAAGGTAAAGCAATTAAAGAGGCGATGACTGCCGCTAGAATCAACGCAATCGCAGAGAAAAAGGCCGAATTATTGGCAAAGCTAAACTAACGTCCCCGGTTTCAGCAGAATTGCCTAAAAGCTATTCTTATGTGGCTATCATCGTTTCTCTACTCTTTTTTGCAGTAGGCATAAAAAAACCCTGCCAAGGCAGGGTTTAAAAGGGAGTGGTGACAGAATTAGAAGTTGTACGTTAACTTCGCGTAGTAGAAACCACCGTTGTAGTCGAATGGACCACTTTCGTAGTACTGCGCACCTAAGATCTCAGGAACACCGTTTTGCAGCTCTTCTGCTTCTTGGTCAAAGATGTTACTTGCACCAACTGATACAGTGAACATGTCATTAATAAAGTAGCTAGCTTCTAAATCTACCGTTACTGCCGCATCAGCAGTCTCTGAGAACAAGTCTGATGTATCATCAGCATGCACAGCGTAGTATTCACCGAAGTAGTTCAAGCGAACAAAAGCAGCAACCTCATCCCAGCTTTGACTAACCGTGAAGGTTGCACGGTGATCTGGCATACCTTCTTCTAAGCGACGAACTTTACCTTCACTAACCGTTTCAGGGTTGAACTCATCTACTTCCGTTTCGTTGAAGTTATAAGCAAGCGCGAATTGCGTATCGCCGCCCATTAACGACATTGAGTAGTTAGCAACAATATCAACACCGCGAGTCGTAGTATCGAAATCGTTCGCGAAGAACGTTACTGCAGAAATTAACTCAGGGTTTTGTACACCACGTGCACGTAACTCGTCGTAATCTTCTGGCAATACGTCAATTTGGCTAGACTGCGCTAAACGGTCAGTTACTTCAATGCTGTAGGCATCAATCGTTAAGAAGAAATCACCTGATGAGTAAACAAGACCCGCTGCATATGATTCTGACTCTTCTGGGTCTAGTTCACGACCACCGTAGAAAGAAGATAGAGGATCTGTTGGTGGCGCTAAGAAGCTTTGAATTAGCTCACCGTTCACAAGTGATGTCGCCGTGTTAACCACGTTTGCTTGACCAACCGTTGGTGCACGGAAACCAGTACTTGTTGAAGCACGTAATGACACCTCTTCCGTTAACGAGTATTGCGCCGTTAATTTGTAGTTAGTTGTGCTACCAAAGGTGTTGAAGTCTTCCCAACGTAGTGCACCACCAACCATAAAGTCGTCAGTTAAGTATGCTTCTAAATCAACATAAGCTGCCCAGTTACGGCGATCGTTGCGTCCAGCCGCTGCTGGAGAGAAACCAGCAAAACCGTGTGAACCGATGTTAAAGCCTTGCTCTGCATATGGACCAGCGACCCAAGACGCTTCTTCACCTGCAATAATTTCAAAGCTTTCTTCACGGAATTCAATACCGGTTGCTACGTTTAATGGTTCTTCTAAACCGATATCTACACCTTTAACTAAATCAAAGTTGAAGGTTTTTTCTAACTGAATATATTTACCAGTATCAAAATCAACTGGAGTCGCTAGACCAAGTGACGGGTTTAAGGTGTTTTTCAAGAAGAAATCAGATTCGTTACGACCAACTGAGCCGCTTAAATCAAAGTACCAGCCTTCTAAGAAGCCAGATTGAATATCACCTTTGACACCTGCAGTTAGTGAGGTATCCGTGATGTTACCGCCAAATTGAGGAGTGTAACCGCCTTCGAAAATTTGGTTCATTGAGAAACAGTTTGGATCAGCTACTAAATCTTGATACGCCTGCGTATTCAATACGTTACCAACGTTTGCTGAAACACTTGATGAGCTGCCATCACCACCTAGGAAGGCTTCCGCATAAGCGTTAGACAATGCACAAGTTGGCACACCGTCAGTTGCAAAACCAACATCGCCCACTAATAGCGTTTGACCACCATCAATTGAATATACGTTACCGCGGTTATGAGGGTTACGATAGTAGAAGCCACCAGTAACGTCACGCTCTGCGTAGTTACCAAATAGGTAGAATTCTTTGTCGTCACCTAAATCTAACTTAACGTTACCAAACAAAGTGATATCGTCGTCAATTTCTGGGTTACCCCAGATTTGTGCAGGGTTTTGAATTGCCGTGTTACCAGCGTCAAAAATGCCTTGAGCATCGGCACGTTGCACAGAGCGGCTGGTTGCATCAGCTTGCTTGTATTGGAAGCTTAAGTTAACTGAGCCATCATCAGTAAATGGCATACCGATGTTACCGTCGATAGTCGTTGTTGCACCGTCACCTTCGTAGAATTCACCACGCTTAATTGATAGTGAACCACCATCGGCATCGTCTTTTAAAACGAAGTTCATTACACCAGCAATTGCATCAGAGCCGTATTGAGCCGCAGCACCATCACGTAACACTTCCACTTGCTTTAATGCAACTGAAGGGATAACTGAAATATCTGGACCTTGGGCACCATCGTTAACACCACCACCTTGGAAGGCGATAACTGATGCACGGTGACGACGCTTACCATTGACAAGAACTAGGGTTGAATCTGACGATAAGCCACGTAAATTCACTGGACGAATTAGCGTAGCAGCATCTGAAATAGGTTGAGCACGTACGTTAAACGACGGTACTGAACTTACTAGTTGATCAAGCATATCGCTCGAAGCGGACTTACCTAGCTCATCACCACCAACAATATCAACGGGAACAGCAGAGTCGGCGATTGAACGTGGCGCAGCACGAGAGCCAACAACAACGATTTTTTCAACTTCTTCAACGGCGGCATCATCATCGAACGCGTAGGCTGGAGCTGTACCCAGCGCAGCGCCCACGGCTAAGGCTAATGCGCCAGCACGGAATGTAGTAGACATGTTATTTCCTTCCAAAAATTTATAGTTATTTTTAACTAATTATTTTTATGTGTTTTGTTTTTTGAGTGCGTCTTTGCGCACTTAATTATTTTGCTTAGCTAGTGATTAGCGGCTAAACGCAGCAACACAAAACGACTAAGTTCAATTATTTATAAAACAGCTAATATGGCTTTACAAGAGAGGGTATGGGGAAAATGGATGAATTCTGTTCAGCTAGCAAGAGTATCTACGAAAAATACGGAACATGATTCGTTGCACATAAATCATTCAAAGCTAGCGCTATCAGTGTCTAGAGGCTAAACAGGGTTAGCGTACTATGCGAACAATTTCGTATAAGAGATTACAAAAAAATTTTTCAAATTTTGTTTAAAACCTGTGTTTGAGCAGGCCAAAAAACAGCCTGAATTAGTGAGCAGCAGCCAAATTAACATCTAAATTACAATGTGAATTTTAACTTACATTTCTGCCACTTAGGAGATATTTCCATGATAAAAGTAAGGTTAATGGCGAATATACTTGTTCACTAATCACTCACTACTAATCGAATTCAATCGGGAAATTAGCGTACAAATATGCCTGTTTACTTAATGCATATATTAAGGCTCTACTGATCAATCAAATTGACATAAAGCCACTTCAACAAGATAAAAGCTCCAATAATGGAATTGATATTTGGGAGAGGTGCTGTTTTTGCCAGTGACCAGTAAGCGACCTATAAATGTTAATCGTGAACTTACAGAAATGAAAAAGCCCTTTATAGCACGCTATAAAGGGCTTATACGAAACCGTTTAATCAACAATTTGTTCGGACAAATTACCGCTAAATTCGCTATTTTAGGCGGAAATATGCGGCGCCATAAGCTGGTAATTCAACTTGCTTTTCATCTGCTTGCACGGTATCGAAACCATGTCCTGATAGTTGCACAAGCAATTGTACTTGACCCAACTGATAACACTGAGCAGCATCTGAAAAATTGAATACCGCAAGTATTTTCTGTCCTTCAAATTCACGAGTAAAGGCTAGCACGTTATCGCTCGCTTCAAGGAATTCAATATCACCGTATAGTAATTCGCCCTGCTGTTTGCGCCACGCCATAAAGCCTTGATAACGGCTCAACATTGAACCCGCAACACCTTGCTGAGCATCAACGGCACTGGCAAGCTGGCTATCAACAACTGGCAACCAAGGCTGCTCAGCATTGGTAAAGCCACCATGCTGTTCATTAGTGTGCCATGGCATAGGCGTACGACAACCGTCACGACCTTTAAACGTTGGCCAGAAGGTAATGCCGTAAGGGTCTTGCAACTGGTCAAAGGTTAGTTCAGCTTCAACCAAACCGAGTTCTTCACCTTGATAACTACACACACTGCCGCGTAGCGAAGCTAACATCGCATTGAACATATTTACCTGAGCGGGATTTGCTTTGGTTTTGTCATGCTTATTCCAACGCGTTGCGACACGTTGTACATCGTGGTTACCGATTGCCCAGCACGGCCAACCGTCCGCCATATTGGTTTCTAATTCTTCAATGGTGTCGCGGATGTATTTCGGCGAACAATCTTCCGTTAACAACTCAAAGCTATACGCCATGTGCAAACGCTTATTGCCTTCGGTGTACTCAGCCATGGTTTGCAGTGAATCTTCAGAGGAAATTTCACCTAGTGTCACCACACCTGGGTACTTATCCATTAAGGCGCGGATTTCTTCCATAAACTCAACATTTTCTGGTTGAGTATTGTTGTAGTAGTGATATTGGAAGGCATAAGGGTTGTCTTCACTAAAGCCGCGACCTTTGCGATCTTCAATCGCTTTGGCTGGGTTATCGCGCAATAACTTATCGTGGAAACAGAAGTTAATCGCATCTAAACGGAAGCCATCAACGCCTTTTTTCAACCAAAATTCGACGTTATCTAACACATGCTTGCGTACTTCAGGGTTGTGGAAGTTAAGATCGGGTTGTTCCGTTAAAAAGTTATGCAAGTAGTACTGTTGACGTCTTGGCTCCCACTGCCAAGCTACGCCACCGAAAATCGACAACCAATTGTTCGGCGGTGAACCGTCTTGATTGGCATCAGCCCACACATACCAATCAGCTTTGGCATTGTCTCGGCTCTCGCGACTTTCCAAAAACCAAGGGTGCTGATCTGATGTATGGCTAAGTACTTGGTCGATAATCACTTTAATATCTTTTGCTTTCGCATCAGCCATTAACTCATCAAAGTCAGCCATAGTGCCAAACATAGGATCAATATCACGGTAATCACTTATGTCGTAACCAAAGTCCTTCATTGGTGATTTAAAAAACGGTGAAATCCAAATGGCATCGACACCTAAGTTTTTGATGTAAGGAAGTTTGGCAATAATACCTTGCAGGTCACCAATGCCATCGTTATTGGCATCCATAAAACTACGAGGATAAATTTGATAGATAACGGCGCCGCGCCACCAAGGTTGTTGCTGCATGAGAATCCCATGATGTTTACATTACGCGCTCAGAAGTACAGCTTCCCCCTACATTCTAGGCTCGCTATAAACAATTGTTAGTTATAGATGGTGCTCAGTATCTGGTATCTAGCAAGTGATGTGAACGGCCTGCATACGTATGCAAGCCAGTGTATGCAACAATATAGTTTGCATACGTATGTAGTTTGTTTCCAAACAGGTAATGACGCGATAATTTGGTGCTATACCCATGCCACTTCAAGATGCTTGACTTCAGCGCTGCCACAGGGACTCAATATCAAGGCGCAGTTTGCAGGAATGGTCACTCCCTTTCAATAAGCTGCAACGCAGAGAGTGAGTTCCAGTGAAGCGCCTTCTCTACCTTAAAAAGTGGGTTGGATTAAAAGCGATTTATGCTGTGTTATTGATTTTGACAAGGGGAGGACCATTCTCTGTAATCAATGCCTTGCCTAAACCGCTTTTAATTCCAACTGAAACAAGCACTTTGAAGTAGCATGGGTATAAAATACAAAATAAATAACAACTAATCGACGCCATTATGATGAAACTTAACAAGCCTCTCGTCCTCTCAAGCTTGGCCTTGAGCGTAACGCTAGCACTATCCGCCTGTAACGATTCAAATAACTCGAACAAAAGCGATAATAACACTGCGATTGTGGAGCAAGAAAACACTTCAACGCTAACGCACTACTTAACCCGAGACATCCAAGATGATGTGTTTTACTTTGTCATGCCGGATCGCTTTCACAACGGTGATACTGCCAATGACCTAGGCTCCGAGACCATTGCAATTTCACGTGGCGGCTTTGATAAAACCAGCAAAAGTTATTATCACGGCGGTGACATAAAAGGCTTAACCGACAAAATTCCCTACCTAAAAGAAATGGGCATTACCGCCATTTGGTTAACCCCTATTTTGCGCAATCAAGCAGTGCAAGGTGATGTATCTGGCTACCACGGCTATTGGGTGCTCGATTTCACGGAAATAGACCCACACCTAGGCACAAACACTGATTTAAAGCGCTTTATCGATACCGCACACGATGAGAACATTAAAGTATTCTTCGATATTATTACCAACCACACAGCTGATGTAATTCGCTATAAAGAATGCCATGGTGAAGGCGAAATTGCCTTTTCTGATGGCGAACAGCAGTGTGAATACAAGTCGTTGACACAAGTTGCCGCAGGCGATAAGTACACACCGTTTGTGCCAGATGGTATGGAAAATCTAAAGGTACCTAGCTGGCTAAATGACACTAAGTACTATCACAACCAAGGTGATTCTACGTTCCAAGGTGAAAATTCTATTTATGGCGACTTCTTTGGTTTAGACGATATTAATACTGATGATCCAGAGGTAGTGGCGGGTTTAACAGAGGTATTCAAAGACATTATCACCGAATTCAAGCCCGACGGTTTTAGAATTGACACCGTTAAGCACGTAAACATTGAATTTTGGCAAGCATTCTCGCCAGCCCTAGTTGAGCATGCAAAATCGCTAGGTTTGCCCAAGTTCTTTATGTTTGGTGAAGTCTTCGATGGTAACCCTGATGTATTAAGTCGATTTACCACCGAAGGCAAAGTGCCATCGGTACTCGATTTTGGCTTTGCCTTTGCGGTTCGAAACGTTTTAGTTGACCAAAAAGGTACAAGTGAATTAGCGAATTTATTTGCACAAGATGTTAAATATCGCGATCACGATAGCGACGAAAACCAACTACTTAATTTTGTCGGTAATCATGACTTTGGCCGATTCGCTTGGTATTTGCAGCAAAGCGAGCACAACTACGTTGAGTCAGAAAAGCTTGCGCGTTTAACGTTAGCCCATCAAATGATGTACTTCCTGCGTGGTATCCCTGTGACCTACTACGGCACAGAACAAGGCTTTGTTGGTGACGGCGGCAACCATGATTCACGCCAAGATATGATGCCATCGCAAGTGGCGAGTTATAACGATGATGACTTGTTAGGTACAGATAAAACCACCGCTGATGATAACTTTGACCCATCACACCCTTTGTATTTAGCGCTTAAGCAAATGGCAGAAATCTATCAAGCTCATCCGGTATTGCGCTACGGTCAGCAACAAGTTGTTTATAGCAATGATAAGGCTGAGATATTTGCCGTTACGCGCACGCTGCCATCGGGCGAGCAATATTTGGTAGCGTTCAACACTGCTAATACCAATGGCGAAGCAAGTATGTCACTTGGTAGTTCAGTGACCCATTTAGTTTACGAGTCAGCTAAAGCAGAACTAGGTATGCTAGGCAATCAGCTAAACATTAATATGGCACCATTAAGTGTAGCGATATATAAGTTAAATAACTAACCGTTAACCCTTTGCGATAGTCGGCGCAATTCGTCGACTATCAAGAATATTTTCCCTGCTCTCAATCTCCTTCCTAACTTGCCACTAAAAATTCAAGCTATAAAACCAGTTGCGTTCCACTTACACTCTTGATATCAATAAGTTAGCTATAACAATAGCGATGACAGTCTAAAAGGAATTTAAATAATGAAAAAAATGATTATGCTTATTTCGGTAGTAACCATACTCTCGGGTTGTGTTAGCACTAAAAATGTCAGAATAAGCCAGCAGGACTTGAAGCAGCTTAACCCAAACAACTTGGCGCTAACCAAAAGAGAAAAGCCTGATTTTGCTGCCATGACGGCAGGTAAAGCCATGTTCGCTTTGGTGGGAGCCGCAGCTATGATAGCTGCCGGTAACGATATCGTTGAGGAGAACAGTATCGAAGACCCCGCCAGTTATATTCAAGGAGAGTTAGCCAAGGAACTTACAAAAAACTACGGCTTTAAGCTTGGAAAAAGCAAGAACGTAACTACGAGTAAAAGTAAAAAAATATCAGAGGAGTTTCAAGGGTCTGATTTAGTTCTTGACGTTGAAACTGTTAACTGGAGCTTCGTTTATTATCCAAGTGACTGGGATAACTACCGAGTCATTTATAGTGCTAAGCTAAGATTATTCGACACAAAAACAGAAAGTGTGATCGCCGAAGGCTTTTGCTCAAGAGTGCCAGAAAACATTGATACAGCACCATCACATGATGAGTTGTTAGATAATAATGCGGCATTAATTAAGCAAGAATTGAAAATCGCAGCCAATACCTGCATCGACGAGTTTAAAACAAACGTTTTTAGTTTTCCCGCGTAGTTAGCTATATGACAAGGACGCCAAATCGTCCTTGTCTTTTCTTACAACTAATTAGCTATTTGAGCGAAAATTTCAAATTTTCCTGATGCGAACCAAAATTCAACGCACATCCAGCCAAAAAGGCTTGGATATCTTTTTCTTGGTATAAGTCTCCCTTACCAGGTTGATTTGGGTGTAACGGCGGAAATGCGCCATAGCCTGCCAATAAGCAATGCCATGAGATTTCATCAAAATGGCTACTAATATTTTGTCGTGCAATCTCTTTAGCAATATCGCCTCGGCTATACCAAACGTGAAGAATTTCTTTTAGCGACTCAGAAAGCTTCATATTGTCTCGGTTAGCTCGCCAATACTCGCTGTCGTTTCTAGTATTCAGTTTATAGTGTGCAACTATATAATCGCGCACTCGTTCAAATCGCTCTGCAACGAGTTCGTTATATTCTGCTTGATATTGAGCACTAAACTGCCCTGCTTCAAGTTTTTGCATAAACAGCTCAATACTCACTTGCACAAGGTGTAGCGCTGTTGCTTCAAGTGGCTCAATAAAGCCTTGTGATAAGCCAAGCGCCAAACAATTATGTGACCAGTGTTGATTCAGTTGCCCGACTTTCATTGTTAAATGCCGAACTTCAACATTGTCATCTAACACACCAAGGTGTTGTCGAAATTCTTGCTCTGCTTGCTCCGCGCTAATAAAGTCTTGGCTATAGACATAACCATTGCCAAAGCGCTCTGTTAAAGGAATTTTCCAACACCAACCCGCCGACAATGCCGTCGACTCTGTTTCAACGGGAATCTGAGCAGCCTGCTCTAACGAATAAGGTGTTTGCAGTACGACTGCGGCATCATTGAATAAGTTTTCTTTGTAGGAGTTAAAACCTACCCCTAATGTTTTTTCCATTAACAAGCCAGCAAAGCCGGTACAATCAACAAAAAAATCAGCGGAAATAGCTTCACCTTGGCCGGTAACAAGTGAATGGATATTGCCATTTTCTGAACGGGTAATGTCAGCGATATGCGCTTGCTGGTAATCAACACCAAGTCCCTGTGCATACTCGGCTAAAAACTCCCCCAGTAATGCTGAATTAAAGTGATAACCGTATTCCATTTTAAAGGGGAAGTGCGCCCCTACCTTTGGCCCTTTCCCTTGACGCGCTAGGACACCATTAAGTAAAAAGTCTTCCGGTTGAATATGCGTGTCTAAGCCCATTCGGCGAGTTTGCGCATTCACCATAAAGGCGCGCTTAGTGAATGTGTCTACTTGTGCAGGAAATGGGTGGCTATAACTGGTAATACCGGATGCTGGAGACCAATCATTAAAACGAATATTGAGTTTATAAGTTGCCTGACAACGCGCCATCCACTGGTGCTCTTCAATGCTCAAGATTTCAAAAAAGCGTTTCAAGCTTGGCGTAGAGCCCTCGCCTACGCCAATAATACCAACGTCAGGAGATTCCACTAAGGTCACTTTCACCTTATTGCCCCAGCGCTTGGCAAATAGATTAGCCGCCATCCAGCCTGCGGTACCGCCCCCTAGAATAACGATATTGAATGGCTTATTCATTGAGTGCACAACTCCTCGCTATTTTGTTAACTACCACTGATTTTCTAACTGACGCTATTTTCCTAATTTGCAATAGTGAGCTAAAAACTCATCATGCGATGGTAGCTTACTGACCGGGTCGGCTTTAATCGCTTTGATTTTTTTCAACGTCTCTTCAATGTATTCAAGCGACATACTGTTAGCCGTGGGATGGTAATCTTTGGGAATAATGCCCTGCCCCACCATGACCTGAAGCCAAGAGTTTTCCAAGAATAAGTCGTTTTGATCGCGAAACAAACGCCCATTCTCTTGGAACAAAGCAATTTTGTGGCGCAAGCTATCCGGAATTTCCATTGCTCGCATATCGCGCCAAAACTGGCTATCAGTGCGCTCTGTAACGTGATAATGCAGAATCAAAAAGTCGCGAATTTGCTCAAACTCAACTTTCGATTGTTTATTGTATTCATCAACAATGTCCGCCGTAATGCCTTGGTGTGGGAACAAGTGCACTAGACGCACAACGGCCGACTGAATCAAATGAATACTGGTGGACTCCAGCGGCTCTAAAAAGCCACTAGCAAGGCCAACGGCAATCACATTTTTATGCCATTGTTGATAACGGCGACCGGTTTGAAAGCGAATGAGTTTTGGATCGGCAAGCGGTTTAGTGTCTAAGTTGCTCATCAAAATATCAGCGGCTTCTTGCGCAGAATAATGGCTACTTGAGTAAACTAGGCCATTACCGTTTCGATGCTGCAGTGGAATACGCCATTGCCAGCCAGCACTATGCGCGATTGAACGGGTATAAGGTGCCGTTTTTTCATGTCGCTCTGATGGCACAGCAAGCGCACTATCGCACTGTAGCCAATGACTCCAGTCTTCGTAGCCAGTGCGCAAGGTGTCTTGAATCAGCAAGCCTTTAAAACCTGAGCAGTCGATAAACAAGTCACCGGTCACCTTTTGCCCACTTTTTAATACAAGCGCTTGAATATTGCCGCTTTGCTGACATTGAACAACCTGTTCAACTAAACCTTCCGTGCGAACAACGCCCAGCTTTTCACTAAACTTTCGCAAGTACTGAGCATACAATCCCGCGTCAAAATGATAGGCGTATGGCATATCAATAATCGGGTCTTTAGTTTTAATCTTGGCGAACTTGCCTGCTTCTGCACACAGGTAATTTAAGTCGTATTGCCACAGCTGAGATTCGTCATCTAAACCGCCAGCGCGTTTAAGCAAATGATGAAAATGGCAAAACGCCATGCTTTTGCCAATCGCCCCAAATGAGTGGTAATACTGGTGACCTTGTTGTTTCCAATTTTCGAAACGAATAGCCAGCTTAATGGTTGCTTTGGTTTCCCTTAAAAACTCCGCCTCGTTAATGCCAAGTACAGAATTAAGCACTTGAATCGGGGGAATCGTGGCTTCACCAACCCCTACTGTGCCTATAGTTTCAGACTCAACGAGTTCAATGGCAACTGCCTCCCCAAGTAACTTTTTAAGTAAGGCTGCTGAAATCCAGCCCGCGGTGCCACCACCTAAAATGACGACTTTTTGGATGGGTTGAGAATGTAACATTGAAGATTCCGCTTTCGTTGAGTTGTTCATCATATATTGACGTTATTGTATTAGACTGCTTATCGTAATTTATTGTTAATATTTTATTTTTTATCGTTTTCTAGCTTCTTAGTGTACCCAATTTTACAGCGAAAAAAGTGAGCTTTATCAAACTAGAGGAGCCAAAGTAAAAGAGCCAAAAACAAAAAACCTGCTAAATAGGAATTTAGCAGGTTTTATTCGCTAGGTTTACCGCATCAAATTAGAAACGGTAGTTTAAGCCTAAGATAAAGTTACGGCCGAATGACTGATGACGTACCACTAAACGCGGATCGTCTAAGTTCACTTCAACATCGTCTTCATCTGTTAAGTTTTGACCTTGTAACGTAATACGTAAGCCTTTTAACGACTCAATACCTGACGCATCAAAGTCGTAACCAATTTGCGCATCCCAAAGTTCAGCCCCTTGGCGTGCAACTTCGGTTAACGCTAAGCTGGTGCCACGAGTTTCAGTGACGAACTCATCACGCTTAGTACCCGAGATACGCACTTCCCAACCGTTATTTTCATAGTAAGCAGTGAATGAGTATGACTCTTCAGACAAACCAGGAACACGGCCAGCAGGAACACCTGCCTCTTCGTTTTCGTCTAGCTCGCCATCAAGGTATGTTGCGCTCGCCACAATACCAAAGCCATCAAGTGCATCAGCAACTAAACGAAGTGGTAAACTTGCTTGGAATTCGTAACCGCGCACAAAACCTTCGAAACCATCAATATTGGCATCAACAAAGCCGTTTAGGGTGGCTGGTGCATTGCCGTTTGAGTCTTGATGTAGCGATGGAATATACACTGGCGTGAAGTCAGTTAAGATTGACGTACTACGGTGCCAGTTTGTTAGTTCTTTGTAGAAGAAAGTCGCTGCAAAGTAGCCATCATCAGCGTAGTAGTTCTCGTAAGATAAGTCGAACTGGTTTGCTTCATATGGTTTTAACAACGGGTTACCTGAGTTACCGCTCCATGGGCCATTTGAAGGATCTGCGCTGTTAATTTGGTTGTCGTTGTAGGCAAAAGTAGCACGCGCATTAGGACGCATATCATCGATACGTGGGCGTGTTAATACTTTCGCCATAGCGGTACGAACAAACTGATTTTCAGCAACTTCGAAACTTAAGTTTAACGTTGGTAGTAAGTCACCGTATGAGTCACCACCGCTAACAGGTGTTGCTTCAACAAAACCTTGCGCATTCTCAACCGTTGAGAAACCGAAAGATTCTTGGTCAACATCAACGTACTGCAAGCCGAAGTTACCGGTCATGTATACGCCGCCAAAGTCAGCATCTAGATCTACTTTTACGTAAACCGTGGTTTGCTCTTCGTTAACTGTGTAGGTATCACCTAAGCGGTCTGTTTGTACTAATGACGCTGGCGTTTCTGTGTAATAACCGCTGCGGTACAAACCAACGCTGTCGTAAGCTAAGACACCACCTAAACCTAGGAAGCTTAAGTCAGCAACACCCAACACATCCGGAATAGGACCGTCACCTGGGTATGTTGGTGCAGTTAAGTAATCACCTTCGTTGATCTTCTCTTTCTTGCGGTCTGCATAAGCCACACCTGCAGTTAGACCAGACACAATACCGTACTCAAGTACACCGTTAACTTCTAGACGAATGGCATCAAGCTCTTCTTCGAACGTTGGACGGTTAATAAAGCCATCTTGTGCATCTGCACCAATCACTGGCGCACCCCATGCTTGTGGGCCAGCTAAACGAATTAAGTTTTCATCGGTATAGTCGACATCAGATAATGTCGGGTGCGGACTAAAGAAGATGCCTGATGACGTTTGTTGCCATGAACGCGCTGGCGTTGGGCGACCGTCAGTACCTGCACGGCCAACACCTGAGTAGCTTTCTACGTCAATAATGTCTTTATCAACTTCACCTGTAGAGAAGTCAGCAACTAACGTCCAATCATCGTTAATAGCGTATTCAATGTTTAAGCCGAATGTCGTTAATTCTGCTTCTTGGCTTAAGCCATCGTTACGCACAACAGAATGGAAGCCATCGTAGAAGCCAGAGGTTACAAAACCATCTTCAACGTTAGTTGAGGTGTAATTTACACCACCCCAAATTAAACCTTCTTCAAGACCTCGCTTCACGTCGTTTTCTTCGAAGTCGATGTATAAGGCATCAAATTGAATTTTTAAATCATCAGTTGGTGCATATTCAACAACTGCGGCAATTGAGTCACGCTCAAGCATCGCAGAACGAACAAACGAATCGTGGCCACCAATGATAAAATTACCATCAGGATCAGTCGCATAGTTACCGTCACCCCATGCGCGGAATTGCTCTTCCTGACGCGGCGTTTCTTGTGACGCGATAACAAGCGCTAAACCTAAAGTGTCGTCCATAAACTTATCAACATAGTTGAAAGATAAGCGATGGCCATTGTTGTCAAAGTCAGGGTTTGCGGCTTCGTCACCGTTTTCTTCGTAAGACGCATTAAACGCTAGTGTGCGCTCAGTAGTGTTAAGTGGGCTAACCGTTTGTAGGTCAATGGTGCCACCAATACCTTGGTTTAATAGGCCAGCTTCTGGCGACTTGTAAACCACGATATTTGAAACAATTTCAGTTGGGTATAAGTCAAATTCAACACCACGGTTGTCACCCATACCTAAAAGTTCACGACCGTTAAGTGAAGTAGCAACGAAGTTTTCATTGAAACCACGTACCGATAAACCACTAGTACGACCGTTACGACGCTCACCCGTTACACCCGGTAAACGCGACAAAGATTCTGCAATTGAAGTATCTGGTAATTTACCAATATCTTCTGCTGAAAGTACTTCAACAATCGACTTCTCACTCATTTTGATCGCTTGTGCGCGTTGTAATGAGCCGCGGATACCACGTACTTCAATAATTTCAACTTCTTGCTCTGCCGCTTGTTCGTCAGCGTTTTGGGCAAGTACTGGTAAGCTGGTCGCCATTAGACCACCAGAAACCATGGCAAGCGTTACTTTGCTTGGTTTGAACTTTAACATGTAGGTTTCTCCCCCGTTTCATCCTTGTTGTTTTAATTGTATTCAGCATCCCGCTGATGTGATGACTTCTTATTAATAATTGATAGTTCCAACGCCCCTTTCACATACAGCTCGTGACACTAAGCTCATGACATGGGTACAGATGGATATGCTAATAGTAATTTGCAGCCTAAGCTAAAAACACATTTTGCATACGTATTCATCCTTGTCAGCAATTACCAACAAGGCCAACAAAATCAACATGTAAGCGCTTTCAAAAAGTAAAAATACAACATCATTTGTCATATAAAAGATGGGAACCCCTCGAAGAATAAATCGCCTAAACTATGACGTTAAACACCTTAATTACTTGATTTATATATGCTAGCGATTAACTCAATAGGAAGAAAAAAAGGCTGTGTTGCCCTGTTTATTGGCTATTATTGAATGAAAATCGTTATTTTATTAGCTAGGGGCGCGATAACTGCATTCCTTGAATGATGGGATATTGAATACGTATGCAAACCCGTACGTTTGTCATATTACTTGGATGTTATTCGAGAGCAATTAGTAAGTAAGTTGAGTGTAATCGGCTAGAGCACTGGTTAGAATACGCCCAAATACATAAAAGCTTTGAAACCAAAGAAACTTTTAGGGGCTTACTTAGGTGTAAATAGTTTGGTGAAAGTTAACTAAAACGTCCATGTTTTAGTGTCGATTAATATCTTACTGCTTTTTAATCACAAGCTGTTGCTGCGACTTATTCAACGCCAGTTTTACCTGTAATTTTTGTGTGTCAGCGTCCCAAAATGCGCCAGCACTTGCTAGCGAATATGCGCGTTTAGAATGCAACAATGGCAGCTTCTTGTTCGCCCATAACACTTCCTTAGGGTTATGTGGCAAATGATGCACCATCAATTCAACCGCTTGGCTCGTTGCTAAACCAGTAAAACCCTTGCCTGATTGGCCAAAATCTATCGCTAGCTGGTTTGAGTTATTCGTCGCCTCAAATTGCCAAAGCTGGTAAGCCTTATTAGCCAAGCTATTCTGGCTGATACCATCATCTTGGTATAGCTGACCTGTGCTGCTAGCAATGCTACCGTGGTAATAATAATTCAAGTTAAACTGATTTGGATTGTAGGCTTTGGTGTTTTCAATGTCTGTGGTTGTTGGCACAAAGCTACCCGCACGAACAAATACAGGTAAGCTTGATAGCGAAACAGGGTAAGATTTCACTTCTCCTCCCGTCACCGCTTGCCCCGTAAAGTAATCAAACCACACGCCATCAGGGAAGTTAACATCAACTTGCGTTGCTCCAGCTTGTGTAACAGGAGTCACTAAAAAAGCATCTCCCCACAAGTAAGTATTTTGCTCGTCAATCAGCGATAAGTCTTGTTCATTCTCGAACATGAGTGGGCGCATTAATGGCATGCCGGTCGTTGTGTTTTCAAACGCTAGCGTGTAGTTGTATGGCAATAAACGATATCTAAGCTTGATAAACTCTCGCACGATGCGCTTGGTCTCTTCGTCGTGAAACACTGGCTCAGGCGCAATATGCTCTTGCGCATGTGGGCGATACACTGGCTGAAATACCCCATATTGCAACCAGCGGGTATACATTTCTGCGTCAAACGTTTCGCCACCAGCAAAGCCACCAAGGTCTGAGTGGGTGTAGGCAAGGCCAAACAAACTCATTTGCAAGCTAAGCTCTACCTGCGGCTTTAAACCATCCCATGAACGGCTCACATCGCCAGTCCAAGGGATCATGCCGTAGCGCTGACTACCAAGAAACCCCGAGCGCATCATCACCATGGGTCGCTGATTTGGCGCCAGTTCCAAACTTTTTTGATACACCATTTCCGCCCACTTATGCCCATACACATTGTGAACATTATCGCCGCGCACCTGTGAACCATCAGCTAAGGTATGCAAAATATCATCAGGGTGCACTTCAGGCTCGCCTAAATCGCCCCACCAACCGGTAACGCCTTGCTCAGCTAAACGCTCGTATGCTTGGTTAAACCACTGGGTGCCTTGCTCGTTAAATACATCCACCAGGCCGGTATTACCAAAATAGAAATCAAAGCGATATGGCTCTCCTGCACTGTTGAGCGCTAACGCTTGGTTTTCAACGGCTTCTAACCACCGATTTGACGTTGAAAGAATAAAAGGCTCGGTAATCACAACCGTATTCACACCGTCAGCGCTTAAGTCAGCGATCATCTTCTCAGGCGTTGGAAAGGCTGTGCGATCCCATGCTAGGTTACCCATATGCCCCTTGATGTCTTTGCCAAACCAGTACAAATCAAGCACCAGTGCGTCTAGCGGCATATCTTCTTGCTTAAAACGCTCAACAACATCGTAAACTTCCAGCTGATTGTGATAACCAAAGCGAGAAGCGAAGTTACCAAGTGACCAACGCGGTGGCAGCGGTTGCTTACCGGTTAGTTCCACGTAGTTTTTCACTAACGCTAGGTATGAGTTATCAGCCACAACAATATAACTGGCACGGCCACCAACAGCAGAAAACTTAACGGTATTCGTCGCACTGCTGTCTAAGTCCAATTCCCCAGTCGCTGAATTGTCAAATAACAGCATGTATTTTTTCGATGAGAGCATGGCTGGCAGGCTGTAATACATTTGGCTTGATTCAGTGGTGTAGCCATAGTGAGCCTTATTGTAAAGCGGCAGTTTATGTCCCCTGCGATCCATCCCAAGCACACGCTGGCCACCACCAATAAGCTTTTCTTGCTCATCAATGGCAAAACTAAACGAAATGCCTGCTGGCTGACTGGTAAAGTCCGTTTGAGTTAATAACGGCTGTCCATCACGCTGATAACGAATGGTAAGCGACGTTTTATCAACAATCGCCGTAATAGCACCATTGGTGACTTGTAAATTGCTAGGGGTTTCTGTTACTTGAAAGGCACTGCCTTTAGCATTGGGGGCAATGGCATACGACGGCAACTCCCGGTGATGCTCACTGGCAAACACAGCCTCAATAGCGTTGTGCTGGTATGCGGTCAACGTGAATGAAGCCTCGTCACCAAGAATGTGAACGCTATGCTCCTTGACAGCATGCTCAATATAACTGGCTGATGCCATAAATGAACTGCTCGAAAGTACTAGCAAGCCTGTTATCAGGTAACGCATTGCTATTTCCCCCTGTTTTGATGTTGTACGTAATGCTTATTTTGTCGTTATCGATTGCACAATTAGAGCCTAGCGTATTCCTCAAAGAACTATGTAAATGTCTTATTTAAAGCAAGCTACGCTAGGCATTCGCTATGCTTAAGAGATCAATAACCAACTGCATAAAATATTTATTTTTGTAGGTTCATTGTAATTATTTTGCTGGCTTGAGTGTTGATGCTAGCCCAGTTAAACGACTGAATACGTATGCAAATGATATCTTTGCTACCCAGACCTTTTACCATGGCAACCATAAAAACAACATGCTTTAACATAAGCAATTAGTCGGGGAATTTTGGATCATCATATGATTAGCAAACAAGCCACACTACCAACACTTAGGTTGCCAAGAGCCAAACTGGCAAAGACTTTACAACCGTCATTGCTGTTACCAACACTAGTACTGCCAACAATGCTGCTGACAACTGGCTGCCAGCCAATGAGTGACGAGTCGACAAGCAAAAGCCAAGGCGAGCAAGTGGTCACCGATGATATGGCCACTGGCGATACTATCACGAGCGATCTAGCCACAAGTGGTTTAACTACAAGCGATTTAATTAATATCGACAAACAAGCATCATCTTTTAGCGCGCATTGGCTCAGTCAAAACGTGATAGTGCTGGCAAATGCAAACGCGAATAAAAGTTATCGTTTAGCCACTCAGTCAATCACGCCTGGTACTAACCAGCTTTCAGGCGAACAATTAAGCACAAAGCTAGTGCCAATTGATTTTCCACCTTCATTAGCTACCAAGTTTCCACACCTATCAGAATTTCAAGCTTTTACCGTGAGTATTGCTGCAGCAACAGCAAAAACTTGGTTAAAACAACCGCTGTATGTATTTGAACAGACAGCTAATGGAGAAGAAGCTCAACATATTGTTGCCTATGTGCAAACCGGTGCTGTTATTGACGATTTATACACGCGCGAAGCTAATGACGCCGATGAGGTCAATGATCTAGGAGCGAGTGTTTTAAGCGACGCAGTTAACGTTAAACTTTGGGCACCAACGGCACTTTCGGTCGACTTATTGTTATTCAACCAAGATAAATCGCCAGCAGCTCCAGCACAAATGGCAATGGGGTTCGATGAGCAGACAGGTGTTTGGCAAACCAAGTTGCCAACCAGTGCCGAAACACTGTTTTATCAATACCGAATAAATGTCTACCATCCAGCAACGGGCAAGGTTGAAGAAATTGTTACCACGGATCCCTATTCGCTGAGCTTGTCGACTGATAGTGAATACAGCCAGATTGTCAATTTAAATGCCAATTACACTCAGCCGAAAAATTGGAAAAGCCAAGCACAACCTGCGCTTGCTGCACCAGAAGATGCAATTTTATATGAAGTACATATTCGCGACTTTAGCGCCAATGAAGCAAAGCTCTCTAACACTGCATATCGCGGAAAATATAAAGCCTTTACTGAGCAAAATTCAGATGGCATGAGCCACCTCAATACGCTCAAAGGCGCTGGCCTTAACCATATTCACTTACTCCCTGCTTTTGATATTGGTACGGTGAATGAAGCGCAAGGCGAGGCGTTTGATTTACACTCAACCGTTGGTGATATTTGTCAAAAACAACCAAGCATTAGCCTGTGTAGCCAAAACCTAGACGCCAAGCTATCGCTCGAGCAAGTGCTATCGCAATTTGACCCTATGGGCAGCGAAGCACAGGCACTTGTTACCGAGCTTAAAACTTTTGACAAGTACAACTGGGGCTACGATCCATTTCACTACACCGTGCCAGAAGGCAGCTATGCCGTAAATCCAGACGGTACGAGTCGTATTGTTGAATTTCGTGAAATGGTCCAGCACCTGCACAATTTGGGTTTTAGAGTCGTGATGGATGTGGTTTATAACCATACACATAAAGCTCGCCTAGAGCGCACGGCAGTACTTGATAAGATAGTGCCAAACTATTATCAGCGTTTGCATCCACTAACAGGTGACATTGAGCAATCAACCTGTTGCGACAACACGGCCACCGAGCGCACTATGATGGCCAAGCTGATGACTGACTCGTTGGTTGTGTGGGCACGCGATTATAAAATTGACGGTTTTCGTTTTGATCTAATGGGCCACCACCCCAAAGACTTGATGTTAGCAGCGCGAGATGCCGTGCGAGCTGTTGACCCAGACACCTACTTTTACGGCGAAGGTTGGAACTTTGGCGAAGTGGCGAACAATCGTCAATTTGTTCAAGCTTCTCAACTTGAACTGGGTGGTACCGAAATAGGTACATTTAGTGATCGTTTACGCGATGCTGTGCGCGGCGCAGGCTTTAATATTCAAGGGGACGATATTCGCCGCCATCAAGGCATTGGTAATGGCCTTAACGTTAAGCCAAACGAGTTAACTTCAGCGCATGCTACAGATAATCATACCAACAAACCTGACTATGGCTTACTGCGTGATCAGTTGCGTGTTGGCCTAGCGGGCAACCTAGCTGATTACCCACTTATTGATCACGATGGCACAGCCGTTTCTGGTAAAGACATTCCCTATGGTGGTCAACCAACCGGATACGCGCACGATCCTGCCGACACCATCAACTATGTCTCGAAGCACGACAATCAAACCTTGTGGGACAATAACCAATATCGCAACGCCACTGACTTAACCACTGCAGAGCGCGTTCGTTTACATAATCAAAGTTTATCTTACCCACTGCTAGCGCAAGGCATTCCATTTTTGCATATGGGTTCAGAATTTTTACGTTCAAAGTCTTATCTGCGTGACAGCTATGACTACAGTGATTGGTTTAACCGCGTCGACTTTAGCAAACAGAAAAACTTTTATTCCGTAGGTTTGCCGCCAGCAGAAAAAGATCAAGCTAACTGGCCGCTTATTTCGCGTTTACTCGCCGCAAATGAAGGGCGTGACAAGCCAAGTGCTAACGACATTGGGTTTGCCAGCGATGTATTTGCCGATTTCTTGGCAATTCGCACTAGCACACGTTTGCTGCGCTTAACGAATAAGCAAGACATTATCGATAAGCTAAGCTTTTTAAATACGGGTAAAAACCAACAAAGCGGTCTCATTGTCATGCATATTGATAACAGCAAAGGGCGTGCATTAGCAGATGATTTCCAACAGCTGTTGGTGGTATTTAATTCAGCGCCATCTGAACAGTCGTTTGAACTTAATAGCGCTTCTAAAATGAGAGTAGGCCTTAAAAATATCAGCGAATTAACCTTGCACCCTCGCCAGCAAGATGGCGCTGACAAGATAGTGAAAGCCAGTAAAATTGTCGCCGGTGTTGTTACTGTGCCAGCTTTTACCACCGCCGTATTTGTGCAACAAGCCACGCCAGCCGCAAATTAAGAGTAATTTAATTTATGCAAAAAACATTTTTCAGTAAGTTAGCAAGCAAAACAGTTGGCAAGTCGTTAACCGCGATAACAGCTGTGCTGCTAACACATTCATCATTAGCAAGTGCCGCAGCTGTTTCCGAAGTAGCTAGCACGGCGCTAGCAGCGAGCAAGACAGGTAATGCAAACGCAAGTTATCAAATCAAACATTTAGAGCCCAGCTCTTGGTGGGTTGATATGAAAAGCCCTGCGCTTCAGTTGCTAGTGCATGGCGACAATATCAGCGAATTAACACCACAAATAAAATCCGATAAGGTAGTTATCAAGCAAATTAACAAGGTTGCTAACCCTAACTACCTGTTTGTCGATGTGATCATTCGCGAAGGCACAAAACCACATCGTTTTAATATCGACTTTTTACAAGACAACGAAGTGGTTATCAGCCACCCCTACCAACTGAAAGCACGTAATAAAACCTCTGCAGCCGATATAAGTTTTAGTGCCAAAGATGTTATTTACTTAGTGACGCCTGACCGATTCGCTAACGGCAACCCTAATAATGATCAAGTGCCCCAGCTGCTGGAAAGAAAGAACCGCAAAGCACCTGGTGGCCGCCACGGTGGTGACTTACAAGGTATTATTAATCACCTCAATTACATTGAAGACATGGGTTACACTCAGATTTGGCTCAACCCAGTGGTCGAAAATAATCAGCAAGAATATTCCTATCACGGCTATTCAGCCACTGACTTTTATCAAATTGACGCTCGCTTTGGCGACAATGCGCTTTATAAAAAATTAGCGACAGAAGCCCAGAAGCGTGGCATTGGGCTGATTATTGATGTGGTATTAAATCACAGTGGCTCAGGTCACTGGTGGCACAACGACCTACCAACTGAAGATTGGTATAACAACCAAGGCAAGGCATACGTAGGTACCAATCATAAACGCGAGGCACTGCATGACCCCTATGCCGTTAGCGCCGATAAGCAACTATTTAGCGATGGTTGGTTTGTGCCAACTATGCCAGATCTTAATCAACGTAATTCATACCTAGCTAACTACTTAATTCAAAATACCTTGTGGTGGATTGAGTACGCCAACCTGTCGGGAATTCGCGTTGATACATACTCTTACCCTGATAAAGCGTTTTTAACGCAATGGACAAAACGCGTGACCGACGAATATCCCAATATCAATATTGTCGGCGAGGAATGGTCAACCAACCCAGCTATTGTCGCCTATTGGCAAAAAGGGGCTAACACACACGATGGTTATCAATCTTATTTACCCAGTGTGATGGACTTCCCAATGCAAGACTTGCTCGTTAAAGCGTTAACAAATAAAGAAAGCTGGAATACGGGCCTCAATCAGCTATATCAAGTGCTTGCTAATGACTTTTTATACGCAGCGCCAGAAGATTTAGTGATTTTCCCAGACAACCACGATATGAGCCGTATCTTCACTCAATTAAATGAAGATTACGAGTTGTTCAAAATCGCGATGACCTACCTAATGACAACCCGCGGCATCCCACAGGTTTTCTATGGTACCGAGATCTTAATGGCTAATCCAGGCACTACAGATCACGGTGTGATACGTACCGACTTCCCAGGCGGCTGGCAAGGTGATGACGTGAGTGGGTTTACTGGCAAAGGATTAACGTCAACCCAGAAAAAAGCGCAAGAATTTATGCGTAAATTGATGAACTGGCGTAAAAACACGCCGACCATTCACCACGGAGAACTTCGCCACTACGCACCAGAGAGCGGCGTTTACGTATATTTCCGATATGACGAGCTGAACAAGTACATGGTGGTGATAAACAAAAACGCCAGTGAGGTTACGCTTGCAATGGAGAAATATTCAGAACTCTTAGGTAAAGCCAAAAGCCTTATTCCAGTGCTAAGTAATAAGCCTATTGCGATTCAAGAAAATATGTTGATGCCAGCAAAGACTGCGACAATATTTCAAGTACGATAGTGGGTAAATGTTTAACCTCAGCTCTGGATAACTACCTGAAGAAATTTGTTTTTCACTATTTCTTATCCAAACCTGAGGTTATTTAGCCAAAACTTAATAACCGTTGCTTCAAAACAAGGCTTAAAAACCGTTACTTAAATAAAAAACTTAAAAATTAAAAAGCCTGCTGAGTGCAGGCTTTTTCTTGGTAATTTTTCTTGGTAAAAAATGGCGCTATTTACGCAGTAGAAAGTAAATCAACCGTTTATATTCATCGATATTAGTGATTTGGCTGGCTAATGGCTTGTATCGTCCATTAATAATAAGGTTAGGTAAATTAGACTCGCCTTGTGCCTTTAACGCTTTAGCGGTTTGTTGCATTTCTGCAAGCTGCATGTCGATACTGTAGCTGCCAAGGCTACTATCAAACATAAACTCGTTACCACCAACTGAAATAAACAGTTTTCGAACATCGTCCACCGTTTTAAAGTCTAGTTTTTTCTGATGTATATGGTTGAAAATTGCTTCAACAACTTGGTCTCGCATCCGCATTTTATCGGCGATTAACACCGCACTGGTCAATAAATTCTCGACCTCAGCTGAACGATTGGGTTGACCTGCGACATGGTTTTTAACATAGCTAGCACGGCGTGGGATACGCTTAACCAACTGCTGCATAAACTCTTGTTGGCTATAACACTGCTTGCAGTAAAAAGAAAAAAACTCTCGAATTTCTTGTTGTTGGCTCTTAGGTAAATCAAGCACACGATAGTGTCTGCCTTCAACAAACTCATCAGCAGCGACAGAAAAGTTAAGTAAAGGCAAGATTACGCCAATAAGCACTAATAGCTTCCACGGCATGTTTACATCCTTTTCTTTTAATTATTCTTAAAACATTGGAAAACAGCTAGATAAGGGCTGATTTAGATATAAATACCAATTTCAATAAATATTCGATCATTCTGGCTGGTTAAAATGCTCATTAACTGCGTTGTTATTTTTGAAATTAGAATAACTAGTTAACAAAAAATAACGTCTTGTTTATGAACCTTTTTCCTACGCCATAATTGCTCAATTAATTAATTCAATTGGTATAAATGAATAAACGAAGCTAATGTTTCGATTGTTCACTTTTTATTGTCTTCTTATCGTTAATAATAAGAGAAAATAGCGATAGATCAACAAGATCGTGTATTTTACGATCAAATAGGTGACATTTACGTGACTAATTGCCTAAGTTCAGCTGGTAATCATAACTGAGAGTGCGCAAGTTTTGGTTAGCGTTGAACGAGATCCCCTGAGCAACAAACAAGGAAGTATTCAGCGAAGATTATGGAGCTAATCAAACTGATAATCTAGCTTAACGCCAACAGTGCGCCCTTGCAGTAACGAAGCATCTTCATCAGCACTGGCAAACGCCAATTCATCCGTTAAATTTTTACCATAAAAATGTAGTGTAAGCTTTGATGTGAGCGATTTACTCAATGATGCTTGCCACAAAAATCGATGTGCTCTTGTCACTTCACCACTGCCGACTTCGGACTGATTCTTTAGCCAAGTTAACTGATTGCTAAATTCAATACCTCGCCATTGCCATTGGGTATGCCAACTCAATTTGGCTGGCGTTAAATCGGCTAACGTATCGCCTTGCGTATCTTCACCTTGTTGATAATGGCCAAGCCACTGCATACTCATTCCGCTAGCGCCTTGCCAACTCACGCTTGCTTCGATACCTTGAATATCCGCTCGACCTAAATTTCTGAAGCTGCGAAAACTCTCACCTTGATCATTTTGGCTGGTAAATCGTTCAATGTAATCATCAAGTCCGTAGTAGTAACCCGCAACATCAATAGACCAAGCTGAGTTGATTTGGTATTGCCAGTTTAGCTGAGCGCCTCGGCTTTGCTCAGGTGCCAATTCAGGATTACCTAAGGTGATGCCACGTGGCGTTTCACCAGCAAAGTAAAGTTCTGACAAGGTAGGAAAGCGAAAACCCGTTGCCATTTCTGCGCTTAACATATGCTGTGTGTTAAGTTGATAACCAATGCGAAAGCTAGCACTAAACTGCTGATCATCACGTGACTGCTTACTAATAAACTGCGTTTGATTGATGTGGTCAAAACGTCCACCGAGATCTAGTTGCCAATTCTGCCATTGCCAATGCCAGTCACTAAACAAAGCAATACTATCTTGCTTGCCATCCACTAATGGTTGCGCAAAATTCTGCTGGCCGCCTAATGAAAATTCAGATTCAGCTATCTTCACGCCGCGCCTTGCCAGCCACTCAAAACCTAACCGCCCCTGCCCGCCAACAGCGTCAAGACTTGCTAAGGCGAGCGCACCTAAGGTATGACTTTGGTACTGGGTTAGATTTCGTCGATTGCCAACACGTAAGGTATCAGTGTCCCAGTTTTGATAATGCTGATATAGCTGTACAAACCAGTCTTGCTCTTTTTGCAATGAGAGCTGCGAAAGCCAATGCTCATCAGTTGGGTACTGCACTACGCGCTCATTAGGAAACTGACTCGACGATTTACCAATATCGTTACCTTGTGAAACAATGGAACTGCCGTTTACAGTCAAGCCTTGCCAAGACTGGCTAAATTTGAGCAATGCTGAGCGCTGCTCAAAATCACTGTCGAGTGGCGTATTGTCAGCGGCACTCGCCTGATTTGCATGGCGATAAGCAAAACCGGTTTGCCATGTTTCACTGCCCCAAAGTAAAGCTGCATTAGTCGCTTGATCGTCACTTTGCGCACTCGCCGTTAGCTTTTTAGTGCCTAGCTCGGCAGAGATCAAATTTATCACGCCACCCATGGCCTCAGAGCCATATAGAGTAGCACTTGGGCCTTGCTGAATATCAATTCGAGCCAATAACTCACTATTGATAAACGACGCTGAATTGCCAGCACGTCTATCGGTAATAATGGGAATACCATCAACCTCAGTGCGAATGCGAGAGCGACTAAAACCGCGAATACTATAACTTTGAAACAAGCCACCTTGCCCATTCAAGCTAATGCTCGGCGCATTGATTAGCCAATCGGCAATCGTAGGGTTAACAGTAGCGCTATCAATTATCTCAATGCTCGACATGGAATTATCGACCAACTGGCTAGACAGTAAATGGCTTCGTGAGCCACTTACCTGCATCACCTCAATTGCACTAAACGCCTGTATCCCTGGTAAGTTTGGAAGCTCCTCTGCACGCAAGTTGCCATGACCCAAAGCTGCGCCGATTAAAGCGCAATAGATAGGAGATAATTTGGCAAAATGAGAAAACGTCATAACAACCTATGTGATTCGCTGATAGCGCACTAAAAGAGCATCAGCTACGTGAGTTAGCTGAGCTAGGCTATGTAAAAGAAAGCTACGCCAAACAAAACTAAGCAAAACAATTAGGGTCGTGAGTGTAGCTATATTTAGCCCAATGTCGATACCTAACAGCCGACGATCGATGTCAGGTATGTAATTTGCGACGAACTGTTACGAAAACTTGCCAACGGCAGTTTCAGCAATTACCCAAAGTTTGGCTACTAATAACTACAACTGCCATGCATAGCTAAATTTGGTGAAAATACTGCGCTGATCTCGCTCTAAATTTTCCAACGAATCATCTTGAAAACCGCCATCGGAATAGCCAATGAAAAACAAGGTTTGCGGATTGATTTTGTAGGAATAAATTAACTGAGTGGCAAAAAATCGCTCAGTCGCTTGAGGTCGGTCATCAATGGTGTCGTATTGGTATAAATCGACATTGCGATCAATATCTGTGTACTGCACGACAAGTTTAATAATGCTGCGTAAATCAAACTGATAATTAATGCGAAAATCCATTTGGTTGGCGGTAAATAAGCGCCCTTCATCAACATCAAGCTCAAAGAAATTATAGGCAATATCTAACTTTAAATGTTGATTCACATCCCAAAGTATTCTTGGCTCTAACACAATAGCGTCGCCAAGTTGAGTATTGGCAAAGTCTACTTGATCGCCAACTCGAATAAAGTTGGCCAACTCAAGCCCAGCAATTGGGGTAAATTCTGCATAAACCATGTACTGGGTTTCATCAAAATATAGCTCGTCAAACAAGCGCTCACGCGTCACAACACCAAAATTGGTATAGAACTGAGATTGCCCTTGCAAGTTGCCGTGAATCTCATACTCACGTTCAAGTAAGTTACCCGCTTGATCGTAGGTGGCATCCCAGTCGCCAAAAACGCCCCAACGGTGGAACCAGTTATCTTTTTCACCATACCAAGTGTAGCGTCCACCTAATACGGCTCGTTCAAAATCAACCTTAGAAACAAAGCCTAAGTCAGAGCGAAAATCCTCCCCCACATTTCGGTAAGAAGCACGCAAATTATAATCACGAGTTTCACGCCCGTAACGAATGCTGTAGGCATGATCTTGCTGCTCTTCGTCTAACTCAAAATCGTTTTGTACAGTGTCTGGGTTTTGCGTATCAGCAAAGGCAAAATTGACTCGTAAACTGTCCGTATCAGAAAACCAGTAGTTACCATCAATTGACGCAAGTGTATTGCGATAACCATCACCACTGCGATTAGTCATTAACACGCCGACATTGTGACGCTCTCCAAAGTCCACTTTATAACGGGCTAGTGCCACGTCTGACTCTTGCGACAGTTCAGCAATGTCAGAGCCGAGTGCGCCAGGGATCAAAAAATTCGTATGTTTATCGTTAGCAACAAGCACACCATAGCTGTGATTTTCAGTTTTTCCGGCCAGCTTTACGCCGTAATCTGGCTCAACAATATTGCGCGTATGGACAAAGTTAAACTCTGCGACATCAAAATAAGACGCCCCATCCAAGAAAAACGGTCGCTTTTCTGGAAAGAACAACGAAAACGTATTGTTCACATCTAACTGACTAGAATCTGCTTCTACTTGTGAAAAGTCAGGGTTAATCGTGGCATTAAGTACCATATCTTGGGTAATGCCCCAACGCACATCTAACCCAGGTTCAACTTCGATATCACCTTGTTGCCAGTCGCCGGGAACTTCTGGCTTTTCATCAAAGCGAGAAATGGTCAGCGTTGGCGTTAGCTGAAAGTTATTACCGGCTTTGGCAGATTCAAACCCAACAAGTTGGTCAAATTGGCATAAATTACACTTTAAGTTGCGATCGTTTTTATAGCTTGCCAATTCATAGCGCACTTCGCGCGGGTAAATACGACGACCAGCAATATTCCACGTTAAGCTCCCCTCTCGCTCTGGGAACCTAAGTGCATTAAACGGAATGACCATTTCAACCACATAACCAAAGTCGGTGATTTGACCCGCACTATCCCAAATTGCGTCCCATGAATCATCATCGTCCCAACCATTACTGTCATCCATACGCAAATCGGCTTGAATGCCTAATGGGTTAACATAAAACTCATAGCCACTGCGCTCATCATTGAACGTATCAATGACAATACCAACATGATCATCACGCCATAAGCTGTCGCGATCACGCAATACGGCGCGGATATCACTTGGATTAGGGTCATATGCCTTAAAGGCAACATGCAATGCTTGCCCGTTTTCAAACACCAGCATTTGTGTTTTTACTGGCGCAGCTTGACCTTCTGCTGGACGATTTTCATAAGCAAGGTCAATCACTAGCGCACTTTGCCAAATCGCTTCGTCAAGTTTTCCATCCGTTTCAATGGATGCTGAAAAATGAGGTAATTGGTAATTTTTTGCTGGCTCGGCATAAGCAGCAATTGAGCTTTGCGAAAGAACTAACGCAGCTCCTATCGATAAGAGTTTTTTCAGAGACATGTAATAAAATTTATTATTGGAACGAATTCCATTCGTTGCTTTATGCTTGGTATTTTAGTGGTTTAGTCGGGAAATGGGGGATTTTGGTTGGACGCTAAATGTAACAAATTGTGTTAAAAATAAGAGACTACTTTTGTAGTGATACAAAACGCTATGATAAGTAACGCTCTAATACGCCAACCGCTTCACCGAAGTTTTCCTGCCCTAAACCCAAGCGAATGTATGGTTCATTTAGTCCAAATAATTCGCTCGGTAGCAGCAATATCCCCGTTTGTTCGGCAATATGTTGACACCACTGTGCTATCGGCTGATTAGTATTAACTTTAACAAGGGTTAACAAGCCTGCATTTGGTGGATGCCATTCAAATAAACTCGGAAACTTATCAACGCACAGGGCAAAGCGATTAATATTTCGTTTAGCGATAGCTTTTGTATTTTCGATGATTAATTCGTTATTTTCTATAGCTACTATCGCGAGCTGCTCATCAAAACGAGATGTACAAATACTATGGCTGGCTTTGAAAGCAACTAATCGTTCTATTAATTGACCATTGTGCGTTACTGCCCAACCAATCCGAACCCCACCTAGACCAAAGCTTTTTGACATCACAGATACTGATATCGCTTTATCGTAGTCCAAATACTGATGTGCAAGTGAGGATTCATAAGCCAATGGCTGCGTAACATCATCGCTCAGCAGGTAACAACCGTAGGCTTTGACAATTGCTAATACTTCGCTGCGCTGTGTTTGAGATAACGTTGCTCCCGTTGGGTTGTGTGGAGCATTGATAACAACAAGGCGAGTACGCTTATTAACACTTGCTCTAAGCTGCTCAATATCAAACTGCCAACCACCATTTTCCTTGTCTAGCGTGACAGGTATTTCAATTAGCTTGCCACCAAGTGGCGTTACCATCGCCGTTAATGAAGGGTAGTTTGGGGTAAAAACAACGACTTCATCACCACTGCGGATCAAGCTTTGATAAATCCCCATCAATGCTTCTTGTGCCCCCGAAAAGGTAACAACACATTCTTTGGACAATGCACTAAGCGGATTTGCAGAAGGTAGCTGCTCACACTCATTGATGGATTGATGAAAACTTGCAATTTCTTCTCGTAACTCCGCCTGCCCTTGCACGCTGGCATAATCTAACGGCTGATCTGCAAATGATTTTAGCCGCCCATGTTTATCCATCGCAGTTAATTCGGCGAATGAATACGCTTGACCACAGGAGTGGCTGAGGTTATAGCGAATGTCTGCGTTTAGTGCTCGCGTATAAGCAATATGAGGAGGTAAGCTGTCGTAATTCATGTGTGCATTTAAATTAGAAGAAACGAAAAGGAACTTCTCATGAAGTTCCTTTTACCTGGCCTTTTACCTAGCCTTTTACCTAGCCTTTTACCCAGTAATGGTTAGTAGCCATTAATTAACTTGACCCTTATCGATTAGTTATCAACTGGCTAACGCGATTTGCTAGCGGCTGATTAACAAGTGCAAAGCAAACCACTATGCATTAAAGCGCCATAAGGTTACGTGCTTTTCACTGAGCTGGCTGGTGCGTTTGGTGACTTTAATCACTTGGTGAAGTTGAGTTTGTGCCAGCAATTCAAAGTTATTCCCCAAAGTTTGTTGAACTCCTTCAAATCCCACTAGGTTTTCACCATTAACCTTAATACCACCAAGCCACTTTTCTTTCGGAGCAACCTGAGCATCAAACTGATAATCGGAAGCAATAACTAACAAAGCACCGTCGTTCAAAAGAGTAGAGACTTGCTTTAGAAACTGCTTTGGATCGTAACATTGTTCTAGTACTTGCTGGGCGAGTATTACGTCATAGCCGGTGAAAATGTCTTTTAGATTTGTTGCATCGCCTTGGCTAAACAACACATTTTGGGCAGCTGACAAGCCAACATCTGTTAATGAAAGCTCATGAAAATCTACAATATCTCCCTCTTGCACTGTTTCAAAACGCACCGCTTCACCAAGTTGAAGTTTAACGCCGTGCTGAATATAGCGCGCTGAAAAGTCGACCCCATCAACATGCTCAAACAAGTCCGCAAGAGCAAAACTTGTGCGGCCAACACTACAGCCTAAATCCAATAATTTTTCTGTATTGGCATTGTGCTCGACAAGCCAAGTACGAACCTGCTCGGCTAGTTGCTGCTGATAATTACCACCGCTAAGACCGACATTCTGATAGTGACTTTGCAGCTGTTGGCAAACATCTTGGTCTTGTTCAAAATGGTTGGCAGGCACTAGTGGCATAGCTTGCTGCTCGCTTTCCACATAACGGAATCCTGCATGTTGGAAGAAGTGACGGCGAAACGCGTAGCGCGAACTCGCAATCGCTTCGTTACCGGTGGAAATCCATGAACCGCCCTTAATCAAGTTATGTTTACCGTCAAAGGTAGGCGTGGAAAAGTCATCGTATAACGGATGCACTTTAAAGCCTTCAAAAGCATCAATGCTCGACTCAGTCCATTGCCAAACATTACCCACTACATCAAAAATGCCTTGGTTATCGAACTTATCGACAGGGCAGCTAGAGGCAAAATATTCTAGGTTTGTATTGCCTAGAGCTTCTTGCCAATCGGGTAAGTCGCCAGCGACTTTTTCACGCAGTACATACCATTCAGGCTCAGTAGGCAACCTGACATTGCGCCCCGTAACACTCGACTGCCAATTACAAAAGGCTTTCGCTTCTAAGTAGTTAACTTCAACTGGCCAATTTAAAGGTAATGGCATTTCCGACAATAGATTGCGCTGATAATAACCATCGTCTTTTTTCAACCAAAAACGTGGCATAGTCGCCTGTTTATAACTCAACCATTGCTGACCTTCAGGCGACCAATACGAAGGTGTTTGATAACCCCCAGCCTCGACAAAAGCCATAAACTCTTGGTTAGAAACTAAATACTTACTGGCGCGAAAATCAGGCACCTCTAGCGATGCAGCGCCGTATTCGTTGTCCCAACCATAGGTGTTATCGTCGGCTTTTTTTCCTAGCTCAATCGCTTGCGCAGCAACTGGCAGCAGCTCGTTAATTGGTGCTTGGCCTTGATAAGGACATGACTGCCATGCTTCAGTCGGTGTTAAATCTTGCAATGGCAACATACGCATAATCACTGACGAGGTTTCCAAGTGAATTCGCTCATGCTCGCTGCCCATCAAAATGATCCAAGCAAGTGAGTCTTGCGTGATGGGCAAGCTCAGCTCCATGGTGTCAATTAATTCGCAGACCAAATCAAACACTTGATTGCGATATGTTCTCACTTCGTCAACACTTGGCCAGTCGTAATGTGCGCTGTTGAGATCGTCCCAACTCATTTCATCAACACCCACCGCGCAAATCGCTTCAAGCTTTTCATTTATTCGCTGCTTTATAAACTTACCCAGCATCAGCTTGTTAATGTAAAAAGTTGCCGTATGGCCGTAATAGAAAATCAATGGGTGGCGCAGCGGCTCTGGTCGTGAGTAAAACGCTTCGTCGTTATTGATCAAAGCAAACAGTGACTCATAAGTTTGCCAGCTGTTGATATAGTAAGCTTTTAGTTCCGCGCGTTTTGCTGCAATTTGCTCGATGTTGCCTGATTGCGAGTCTGCTGCGGTTAAATATGGGGTTTTTAGTTGTTGTTTCGTAATATTCATCATAAGAACGCATTATCCTGTCGTCAGTAATGCAATATTGTTATTGGGCTGATACTTAGTGAGTACACTACGAGTTAACTGCTCGCCTAGCTCACGGTGAAGTAAATTGCTTTTATTCATGGCTTGGCCAGAGCGAATAATGCGTTTGGCCAACCAATCACTGTCTGCAAATAACTCGTACGCACTGGGTTCCTGCATCTGCTTAGTTGCACATTTACTATCTAGACCGTTGTTAACGTGATGTTCTTTTTCCCGAGAATACATTTGAACAGGTAGGGCTTGTTCAATAAACGGCGTGGCTAACAAAGTTCTTCCTTTATCGTTGTGATATGCCTCAAGTGCATCGACAAGGTTAGCAAGGGCAAATACCACATTGACATAAGGATCATATGCCATGCTAGCTGAGCCTAATCTATGCTCCACTCGCGCAGTTTTTTGCCAGTTTTGTTCGCTTAGCAACGCTTGGCTGTGTTGATCATACAATATGACTTCAACGCCCATGGGTTGGTTGTGTTTGCCTCGCTCTTTATAAAGCGCAATACTGCCTTGATGGCCACCTGAAATGTCGGTTGGCGAGCAAAGTTCTTGTGCTAGGCCATATTTATTTTTCAGTGCAAGTCGTTCAAATGCATCTGGTTCTGGCATAAATAACAAACAGTTCGCTAGGCTAGTATTGAGAAAACAACGTTGAAGTATCTCGCCGAAATTATCATGTGCAACTAAGTTTTTGCCGTCGCTATCAAGCACACTGACATTGACTTGAATGGCATTGGGAATATGAACAGCACGGGCTTTTTCAGTAAATATGTTTTTACTGCCGAGTGCTAATTGCCCCTGATCGCCAGACCATACCACTGGCTTAATTAGGGTTTGATCAAAGCCGTGCTGAGCAAAAAGTTTCGGCAACAGTTGCATAGCCTGCGCAAGGTTCTGTGCCTCTTTTAATGGCGATTGACCTGCGAATAATGACACGTACTCCCACTGGTTATGCCAATATTCAGCAACTAACTGCCCCTCAATACCTGCATGTTGTAGTGCTTTGTTAATTTGAACAAAGTGTTCAGAGGATAACTTTCGCTCGCGAGTATGTTCGCGAGCTTTGTGAGAAGCTGATTTTCGATGGGAAAGTTCAGCGGCAGTAGCTGATTTGTTGCCGACTTTAGTACCTGATAATGTGCGATTAATCGAAACTTGATTAGCTAAGTTTTGGCTTGAATGACAACAGCCCTCTAGCTCAAAATGAACTAGCGGCTTATAACCGAGCGCTTCAATATGACCTTGGAAAATAGTAATTGCTCGCCTTGCGAGCGCGCTAGTTGTCATACCTTTTTCTCTATTGTTTTGGTACGGCTTTTTACTTAGCTTTTGATTCAAATGCTTGCCCGTCTATTTAACCTATGTCTATTACTAATCACCAACTTCAATTAATTAGTTGGCATTAATTGCAAACAGACCCGCTTAGCATCGATTAACTCTACCCTAACAATATTGCACAACAAATAAAACAGCCAAGATTTCACTATTATTCTTGATAGATCACTACTTGGTTTTTACCGTTCATTTTTGCTTGGTAAAGCGCTTTATCAGACTGTACATAGAGCGTTGCTCTATCTTGCATGCTACTGTCAATAGCACTAATACCGACACTGCAAGTAATGGTAATTTGTTGGCCAGATTCATTGGTAAATAAGGCTTGTTGAATATTTGCCGCCAACCTTTTGGCAATAGTTTCAGCTTGCTCGGCATCAGTTCTGGGTAAAATACACAAAAATTCTTCGCCGCCAATGCGCCCCAGCACATCACCAACACGTAATGTGTCTTGCGCTATCTGGCTAACCCGATAAATCACTTCATCGCCAAATGGATGGCCATAGTTATCGTTAACTTGCTTAAAGTTATCAATATCGAACAATAAAATTGCTAAATCACCGTTTCTGCCATGACTTGTCGCGATGAGTTTATCCAAGTATTCGAAAACATAACGACGATTAAAAACCCCTGATAATGGGTCGGTAATTGACAGCTCATAAATTCGCTTATTCTTGAGATATAAAACGACTGCAATGGTCAACGCGAGTACCAGTGCGGTGGCTATACCAGCCGTTATGGTAATTTGCTGCCAAGTGCTTTGCTCTTTGCTTGCCTGCTGCAACGATTGCACCCTACTACGTTGCTCTAATAAGGAAAGTTCAACACTTTGTCGTTCGAGTTCCATGGCCGCGCGAACACGAATAAGCTGTCTAGTGGAGTTACTAATGAGCAATGCTGAATAAGCTTCATAATAGTCTTTCAATAACTGATAACTTTGTTGATATTGCCCTCTAGCATAAAGCAAAGCGGCGCGAATTTTTTTGTTTTCCAGCGTCCAAGTAGTCCCCGCAAGCTCTGGCATTTTCGCAAAAATTTGCTCTGCACGAACAATGTTTTCTTCGGCTTCCTCCAGTTTCCCTTGCTTAATAAAGCAGCCCGCTTTTTGTTTATAGAGCTCAGCATCATAATCTATCTGGCCGTTGAGCATTAACGCATTGTCTATGGTGGCTATCGCCTTTGCACAATTGCCTTGTTCGGCATAAGTCATTCCCAATCCATAAGCGCCAAAGTAACTAATGTCTCGATTTGGGGTGTAATTTATGCGCTTTAAATACAAATTGAATTTCGCAATCGCCTTGTCGTATTGCTTCATATAGCGATAGGTTGACGCCAAGCCATAAATAGCCTCAGCAACGAAGGGACGGTAACCTAGACGCTCATAAGTGTCGAGCGCACGGTTATAGTATTCAATGGACTTGTCATATTCATGCATGTAGCCATAAACAGCACCATAGGTTTCATTGATCACGGCGATAAGAAAGTGGTCATCCATGGCAAATGCTTCGACATAGGCTTCTTGTAAATCTGATAAAGAAGTTTCATAAAGCTCGGTTAGACTGAGTGAGTATGCTAAATGTTGCTTTCCCCATGTGTAGGCGTAATTGAGGTTTTCATTTTTTGCTAGCGCCATTGCGGCCCTAAGACTCGCAATAGCTTGACCGTACTGCCCTTGGCGCTCGGCAACAACGCCACTATAAATGCCAATATGGGCTCGTATTTCAGGCGAGGTTTGATCAGTAATTAAGGCTTTTGCGGCAGCAACGGTTTGCTCAAATTCTTTGTGAAAATACAGTAAATCTTCAGCGTGGGCTTTGCGGTAAAGTAGCCAAAGATAAGCTTCATCACTCAGCGCTTGTTTATTGTTTTCAATGGCGAGCAGCTGTTGGTAAACCGGGTGGGGATTGCGGTTTATATCATTGCCAATGGCTTTAAAATGTTCCACTGAGTAGCTGTTAGCTAAAACCACAGCACTAAATAACCAAGCGCAAAAAAAGCAAGCAAGCATGATTGCACATCTAAATTGCAGCACTTACAACGTCCTTGTAGATGGTTAACCGATTAAATAAGGGTCATGATAACGCAATTCAAAAGCGTTTAACATTTGTACAAGAGGTTAATTTCAAACCTTATTTTGATAATTTTCTAGCTTTAGTTATTCATTAAGCGCTTAAAGTCTTTTATTGAAAAGCCATTGAGTAGTTGGTCACCTACTTTGAGTACTGGCACAGCGCGAAAGCCAAGGCGATTCAGCTCTTTTTGCCCTGCGGGTGTTTTAACATTCACCAGCCGATATGGGTAATTATTTTCGTCTAGATAGCGCTTTGCCGTATCGCAATGAGGGCAACGAGCCATAGTGTATAAAACAATGCGTTTCATGCTTACTCTGGTACTTCAACACAATTATAATTACATGCAATTCTACTGGCTGTTATTGCTCAAAAACACAAAATCAATACAAATTAATACAAAAAAATTACATGTATTAATTCAAGGTTAACATTTACGTGCCGAAATTTTACACATACAATCCACCTTATTTATTTTCACTGAGTTTATTGTTTTGTTGTCAATTTTTTGTACTCGCGCATGCATTACGTTTTCTCTTTTAACCATATTAATCACCGTAAAGGCTCAAGCTGTTGAAGACAAACTTTGGGCTAATGCCCTGAATACTTTTCAACAGACCAAGGGACAATTAGCCAAAGGACAAAAGCTCTCTGATATATCAAAGATATTGGTTTCTAATTGCAACGTTCAGTGGTCCAATAAATACGAAATTGAAGCTCTAAAATCACAAGCATCAATATTTGAAAAGTCATATGGATTAGAATTGAGGGGGGGGTACACCACAGACAATATAGAGCAAAGCACCGATAATATTGACGGCAGTACATATTTAGAGCTTTCATGGGATGCTCTGAAATCTGGCTACAAAGACTATAAATATAAAGCCAAGGCCTTAAAGCGCGAAGCTGCTATTGAAAAGCTTAGCGGCCAACTGAAACAAAAAATACTCAAAAATGAATGCCGTCGATACCTAATTGACTCTCATTTTTCAGCAATGCAAGCCTATCTAACCAGCTTGAAACTGGCGTTTATGGAAGACATCTACCAAGTTGAACGTCAAGCCTACTTCAAAGGGCAAAGCTACCTGGATGAACTGTTAATTTCTGAAGAAGATATTACATTAGCTCGCCAACGTTTAGAGCACATTAATAACGTTTCTGAGACTTCAGTTAGTATTGATGAACTTCTCAACCCACCAATCATCAACATTGATTTTCAAAAGCTATTGAATGCCATTAACGAGCTAGACTACTTCTATAAAGTTAAAAAATTAAAATCTCAGCAGTTATCGGATAAATACGCTAAAGAAGAGTCGTTCATTGATAACTCTCGTTTTCGTATGTTTATCAGAAAGGAGTTTGACTTAGCACGCTCTGGTGAAGATGAATTGGTCGCAGGCATAAGATTTCAAACCCCAATAAATTTTTATGGCGGTAAAAACCAGAAGCATGCACGCCTTAATCAACTTGAAAGTGACTTAAACCATGAAAAATGGGAAATAATTACTAGAGCTAGAAGTGCATACCAATCATTACAAGAACAACTTGAAAGGACAATAAAGCAACATTACCGATTACTTCGAACACAAGAAAAAGTTCATCGTATTGAGCGCTATGCTGCAACAGGGAAGCAATTGGAAATAGCTGCTGTCAACGTAAGAGTACGAAGTTATTTGGACGCAGCATTAGAAATGATTGATGCAAAAGAGGAGCTTTATCGAAGAGTAAATGAAGTCTTTCTCGCTGCTAGGGTTGACTACGACCCAAGTTACATAAAAGTTAGTAGTGATCACCATGTAAAATACCGCTCTAGGCTTGGTGAGCGTTCTGTTTACTTGTGGTCAGATGAGTTTAACCGTTACAGTAATTCACAGTTAGTATCATTAATTGACGCAAAAAACATTTCTAGTGTTTTACTAACAGCAAGCTCAAAAGTGGATGGCGCAAAGCGCGCTCAATTTATAAAAGATGCGAGTCAAATTGGCGTCAATGTTACTCAACTAATCGGTGAGCCCGAATGGGTCATGACTGCAAATCATGCAAAGGCACTTGCTGCGATAGAAAGCTTAAGTGCGGTTCACGACCGAGTTCATTTGGATATCGAGCCTCATACTTTGAAAAGCTATCCATCAAATAGCACAAAATTGCTCAATCAATACATATCATTGCTGAAAGAGATACGTGCTAGGCACCCCAATTTAAACATTAGCATTTCTGTTCCATATCATTGGGAAAAATCAGTCTACGAACAAGCTTCAAACTATGTAGACCAAATTTATCTGATGGCTTATGGAACTTCCTCTCTAGATTTGATTGTTAATCGTACTCAAATGCTATTGGAGTATATCCCATTGAATAAGTTAGTACTGGCTGTTCGACAGCAAGAAATTAAGGATGAGCTAACACTAGAAGCACTCATTCAAGAAGTATCTCAAGCTACAGGTATTGAGCAGTACGCTACGCATAAACTAGCCATATACACGCAGAGGTAAATTTTGAAGTTGTACAATCGCAAAAGCTATATAAGCAGCGCTCCTGAAGGGCAATCAAAGGAGAGTACACCGTCTAAGGTCACTCAATGGGTTTATTTTGTGATACTTGCATTTATGGCCTGCTACCTTCTCTATTTACTCATTAAGCCGTATTTTATTATTTCCGCTAACGGCATAGTTAATATAGAGCGCAGTTCATTAATGTCCAGTTATACAGGTAGGATTTCAAAGCTACATATCAAAGAAACGGACGAAATTACTTCTGGCCAACTGATAGCAACGTTAGCCCCAGAAAAAGCGTGCTTAGCTGAAAACAACAAAGATCTAACAAAACTTCAAGATGACATACTTGTTTTAACTACCAAACGAGAAGCGCTTATCAAAGAGCGTACTTATATCAAGTCGATAATTTCACCAAGTACTGCGTTCTATCGAGCGCTCGAGATCAATGCCGAGTTATTTCGAGAGCCAAACCAAAACAACATCTTGCGAGAAAAGCAGTGGCATTCGTTAGGGTATGAAATTGAACAATTAGGGCAAGAGCTTAACATTATGAAGCAGCGCTTAGCAGATCTAAAGCAACTAGATTCTCAAAAGCCACAAGATACAAATTGCATGGAAAAGTTTATCTACGCGCATGAAGCCGCTCTCATTGCTGAAATAGCATTCAAGGAAAGTGATTACATAAAAAAAGGGGATATACTGCTCAACTATAAACACACTTATCCTTCTGTATTTATAACGCTATTTACAAGTATTGAACTCTATCAAGATATTTATAACCAACCTAAGTTGACGGTCACCTTTCCCGATAAAAGTGAGAGCATAGCCAAAGTTAAGCATATTGATTCAACTTTATCATTGTCGCCCTCAGAACCAACAAGCAGTGAGGATATAAAACTAAAAGTGATTCTGATTCCAGAAAATAACCAAGATATTTCACTTTGGGTGAAGCACGAAAGAATGCCAGTCACGGTAAGAGGTGTACGATGAGCAACAATTTCCCAGTACAATTTATTTCTTCTCAAAATGATACTGAATTTCTATCGAATACGATAAGAGAAGAGGAACTAGACAATTATGATTGGAGCAGCTGTTCATTTATTGCAATAGACGCAACCGAGCAATCTAAAGCTTACTCCGCACTGCAAACAATTAGGCAACATAAACTTGCCAAACTGTATTTACGACCAGTGCTGTTTATCACAAGGGATGGTCAGCCGTTATCATGGAAGTTAAATGCGGCAGATGGCGCAATATCAAGCTCGCCTGGGCAAGTCATCAATAGTATTGACTGGGAAAATCACTTTTATGACATAAATAATTGGATAAACAATATTGTAGAAGACGAAGCATCACCTGAAAACAATTTACCAATCCGTATTCTACGTATGATGGCAAGCAGAAACATGCTAGCCGAGCCAATTAAAACGGCCGAAAACTCGAACGGCTTTGTTTACCCTCAATTGCAAGCTTTATTTAAAGCTCAAGATATGGGAACACTTCAAATGCTGGCAATTTTGGAACAACAAAATTTAATTGCTCCCAAATTGATTGATCGCGCACATTTTTGCAATCACTGTGACAGTGCATTTTTAAACTTTAAAGAAATCTGCGCAAAGTGTGATTCTCACGACATTGAAACGTTAGAGTTAGTCCATCATTTTAAATGTTCACATACCGCTGAAATTACCCAATTCAAGTCTACCCAAGAAGGGCTCCACTGTCCAAAGTGCGACACTCATTTGCGTCATATTGGGGTCGATTATGACAAACCGTCAACTGTTATAAAATGCAATGAATGTTCATACGTAGGTCAAGACTCTAAGGTGATAGCTCAATGTTACCAATGTAGTAGAACGGTTGACTCCGAGCTACTCGATGTGCGCAGGATTAACAGCTATAAAGCAACTTCTGTTGGAATCAATGCAGCCTACTATGGTTTAACTACTTATTTTACTGACATTCTTGAATCAGAAATGCAGCTTTTAACTCTTAAAGAGTTTGAACTAGTTGTTGATATTGAAGGCGCTAGAATCAAAAGATATAAGAAATCAGAAAGCACGTTAGCGATCATTCAATTAGTAGATTTAGACACAATATACCTTTCGTTGGGCAACAGAGCTAAGCAAGTCTTTACCGAATTAGCAGAAATATTCAAATCTGTATTTAGAGAGTCTGACGCAATTACAGCATATAACGAGAGTGTTTTTACTGTTTTAATGACTGAAACAAGTAAAGAAAATGCAGATATTGCAATAGAACGCCTAAAAAATTCGACAGAAATGCTGTTTGCTCAAAACTTCAACAGAGAACAACAGATTTCGTTCTCGACCAGTACGATTAATGGTGAACAAGACGTAAAGCAAATGCTGGAAAATTTTCTAGATTCAGAGGGTGAAAACCTTGATTGAACAAGCGTTAAGCTTTCTGTTTAATTTAACCCTCCCACAATTATTCAGCTACTTCTGGCCATTTTTTATGCTGGACATGGTCCGTTATGTCATTATTGAGGGTATTGTTTTGGCAATATATTTACCTAAGCGACGAAAAAGCGCAGGTCAATACGAACAAGCCAGAAAACAACTATTTTTTGATAAGCCAAGAGTATCAGTAATTGTTCCCGGTAAAAATGAAGGTAAGCATTTACCAGAACTAGTTAAATCACTAAGCCAACAAAGCTATTCAAATATAGAGCTGATTGTAGTTGACGATGGCTCTGATGATATGACACCAGTTATTTGCAGAGGACTCGAGAAACAAGGAAAAATTGATATTTTTATCAGAAATGATGTGCGAGGAGGCAAGGCCTCAGCTGCAAATACAGCGCTCCAATTTGCTAGCGGTCAATATATAGTGCACCTTGATGCTGATACGCACATGGCAGATAATGCAATTGAGCATATGCTAATCCCTTTCTTAATGGACCAAACAATAGGATGTGTAGGTGGAGATGTACGAGTTGCTAACCACGCAGACTCACTAATCACACAAACTCAAGCCCTCGAGTACACTAAAAGCCTTATGTTGGGAAGGACTGTTTCATCTCAATTAGGTATTTTAAGAATTGTATCAGGGGCATTCGGCGCATTCAGAAAGGATGTATTAATGCAAATACATGGCTGGGATGTTGGGCCAGGCCTAGATGGAGACATAACACTAAAAATTAGAAAGCTGGGCTACAGAGTAGCTCATGAACCAGCAAGCGTCTGCTACACTAATGTTCCTTCAACTATGACAAAATTAGCTAAACAGCGCTACCGTTGGGATAAATCCATTATTAGGTTTAGGCTACGCAAGCATTTAGACATTCTTAAGCCATCCAAAGAGTTTAGTTGGAGTAACTTCATTTCAGTCGCAGATAACCTAGTCTTCAACCTGCTACTCGACTTGAAATGGTTTTTTTATTTTTTCCAAGTTATTCAACTTACGCCACTTTATATTATGTTCATATTAATAATTAACTATATTCTGTACGCCTTAGCTAATTTAGTGCAGTGGCTATTCTCGATAAGACTGCAGAGAAGCTTGAATCAAAAAGTTGATTATAAAGGGCTACTTTTTGTTCCACTGATGCCAATTTACACAGGCTTTTATTTAAGGTTTATTAGAACTTTCTCTTATGTCATGGAGTTTATCCATAAGCGTTCTTATGCTGATGCTTGGAATCCTTGGAAAGTCTCAAAAGTTGCTAAGCGCAACAAACTGTAGTACATTTTACAATCAATTGTCGTCTCGACAGCATGTTCATATCTAATTGATGAGTCGAAGAAAAATGATCAAATATAGTCTTTCACTGGCCCTATACCTAGTAGCAGCCTATGTATCAGCTACTCCCATTGTCGTCGACACAAGTTTCTGGACACAAGAAGCAGGTCCTTCGAATAGCCGCAACACTGGAACATGGGTAGGCCTTCACAGTGATGCCCCTGAAAAGCGCGGAAACTCATCTGGTGCCTTAATTAGTGATTTTGAGCTGATAGGCGACTTTGCCTTCACAGGCTTATTTACACCGACAACCGAAAACTACGACGACAACGACATCTTGGGCGTTGTTTTTGGGTGGCAAGATGAATCAAATCACTTCAGGCTAGGTTGGTCACAAAATTACTCAAAGCCAACCGATGATAGAGCAATAGCAGATATAACCGGGCGTTCTGGCCTATTTTTAATTGAAGAAATAAACGGAAGCTCAAATACTATATTTCACCTACCAGAATTATTTTGGGCAGATGACACTACCTATCAATTTGGCATTGAAAGATTAGGTAGCGAATTTGCGATAGCAATTGGTACCGAAAATTCAGCACCCAATATTCAATTCAGCGTTAGTAATGACTCTTTCTCAACAGGCAAAGTTGGTGTTTACACAGAAAGCCAAACAGCAAGGTTTGGTCAACTGCAAATTAATGGAATAGTACCCCAGCCTCAAATTCAAACGCTTGCGATACCTGAGCCTAGCATAGCTTTGTTATTAGCTATTGCTTTTATATTGATGATTATCACAAGTAGCTCGAAACAAAACGTCCCCCCACTAAAACGCTCAATTCAGTATAGTTACTAATCGTTTTGAAAAGGCGAGTACATCTAATACTCGCCTTTAGTTAGCTAGTAAAGCAAGGTATAAAGCTTGCGACGATATTTGCTAGCGAGTGGATCACCGTCTGGTAAGGCTTTCATCACATCTAGCAGTAGTTTTTTACTATCGGCGTCATCACGGGCAGTTTGCACACGATTAAACAGCAATGCGAGCGCGTCTTCATGGCGGTTAACTTGGCTATACTGCGCAGCTAATTGCTGAATAAGCTGCGGGTCATCAGGTGACTCTGCAAGCTTAGCTTCTAGAGCTTGTAATTCAGGTGAGTTTGACGCCTCGTTGGCCAGTTCAAGCTTAGCAACAACAGCTTGATAATAGCTGTCTTGGTCGACCATCATGACCGTATCAAGCAATGTTTGCGCATCTTCAGTTTTACCACAACTTACGCATGCATCAGCCAGTACTAATTTAATGTCTGCACGGCTACTATCTAAGTCGAAGGCTTGCTTCGCTGCCGAATACGCTTGGTTAGCATCGCCATTGGCTAACGCAGCTTGTGCTTGAGCTAAAAATTCATCCTGCGGCTGCGGAAGGTGTTTAGCCAAAAACTGCTCAATAGCTTCATCAGGTTGTGGGCCTGACAACGCATCTATTGGCTGCCCAGCTTTTACCAGCACCGCTGTTGGTAAACCTTGAATACCAAACTGCATAGCAATTTGCTGTTGTGCCTGACAGTCAACGTCTGCAAAAATAACGTGTTCACTAGCAGTTGCGGTTTTGCTTGCAAGCTTATCTCTTAGCTCAAGACTTTCTGGTACCTGGTCAGCCCAAAAGGCCACCAATACAAGCTTTTCTTTACTGTCTTCTAGTACAACTTGCTGAAAATTTTCTAACGTTAGCGATACTGCGTTCGGGTTCACGTTTTATCCTCAATGATTTTGTCTAATAACGTTAATTGGGGCAATAACATTAATTTCAATAATTGCGAACAGAATGATCTAGCAATAATCATAGCTCTTTACTCTTTTTCCCCGAATTTAGAAGAAATAAGCTGACTAAGCTAATTGACCGAATTGAATGTGGGAGTGCTAGCGCTAAACCATTGGTGCGTCATAAGTTGATTGAGCGGCAATATATTGAACAGCAAGCCACACTTGTTTGCGCCACTTATCAAGGTGAGACGTTCTATCTTTTGCGCGTGCTAGTTGTTTAAATAAGAAAGGTTCTACGCGATCGTGATTCAATACATCGCGGCTGATTAACTTCATTCGCCAGTTAGGAAACTGACGACACTCAATATTATCAAATACCAAACAGTTTAAAATTTTATGGCGAGGATCCGCTTTAATTGTTGCAAAGAGTGCATCTACTTCTTTCGTTTCACCTTCAAAGTACTGAATAAACACCTCTTTAAAGCACAAAAAACCCGTAATGCCATACGCTGCGTTTTTTACTTCAGCGCTGGCAACTAAACTCTCTAACGAAGCACTATCGACAGGAACTAACGGCTGGCTAATATAAAAATAGGCTTTCATAACTGATTCTAGAGCACTTTCTCAAACTAACGTATAGATAGGTCAAGATATGCCTAACCTTGGGTAAATCAAGTACTGATAATAGAAGTTACAGCTTAGTTTGCAACAATACCTTGAGTGAGATCTTGAGCTAGCACAAAAACTCCAAAAACATTTTGAATGTTCATGCTATTGACCTACCTAACACCTTGCAAACGTTTAACTAAACGCAAACGCTAGCAAACCAGCACCAAGCAACAAGCGATAAATCACAAACGGCATCATGCCGAGCTTATTAATTAAAATTAAGAAAAAATGGATGCAAGCATAGGCACTAATAAATGATAACAAAGCACCAATACCGATATCGCCCCAGACTAAGGGTTCAGAGTCGCTAATGGCTTTGTACGTTAAATAGCTCCCTGCCATGGCAATTGCAGGAATCGATAATAAGAAAGAAAATCGCGCAGCATTGTCGCGGCTCAAGCCCAGCATCAAGCCCATGGTCATGGTAATTCCTGAGCGGGATGTACCCGGAATAATCGCAATGGCTTGTGCAACACCAATTAACATCGCTCCTTTAAAGCCAAGCTTTTCTATCGACACATTTTGTTTGGCTTTGATGTCAGCAAAGCCGAGCAGCACGCCAAACAGTATCGTTGTCGCCGCGATGACTAAAATTGAGCGCGAATATTCTTCAATATAATCTTTGCCGAATAGGCCAAATAAGCCAGCAGGAATGGTTGCAAATAATATCCACCACGCCAGCTTGCCGTCAAAGTTGTTACTCGCCCTACCACTACTTGAAAATGACCCAATCCACGCCATAAACATGCGACCAACTTCTTCGCGAAAGTAGATCATCACCGCAAGTAGTGAACCCACATGTACGGCGACATCAAACGACAAACCTTGATCTGTCCAGCCAAATAGCTGAGATGGCAAAATTAAATGTGCTGAGCTAGAAATTGGCAGGAACTCGGTTAGTCCTTGTATGAGCGCCAAAAGAATAATTTCAATAATATCCATAATTAATAATTGGTACTGGCTATTGGTTTGTTAAAACAGGTTGTTGCCACGGTAATGGCAATTGTTGAATGTGCTGGCTGGTTTGGTCGTAGGCTTGCCATAGGCTTGCATAGCTTTGCTGAGCAATTGGGTGGTGCAGCCTTGGTGCTATTTCCGCTAGTGGGCAAAGTACAAAAGCATTTTTTAAAATTTCATCACGCGGAATTTGTGCCGGTGAATCGGCGATACAATCGTCGTAAAGTAAGAGATCCAAATCTAACGTACGCGGACTAAACTTTACCGCATTTGGGCTGCGACCATTAGCATACTCAATATCGCGCAGCACTTTAGCAACCTTATCAAGCGACATTGACGTACGAGCTCCCACCACTAAGTTATAAAACTCAGGGCCATCAAAGCCAACGGCTTCGCATGCATACAAAGACGAAACCTCAAGCTGGCCAAAAGCTTGAGCTAAATCATCGAGCCCTTTAACCACATACTTTTCACGTTCAACATTGCTGCCAAGCGATATAAAAACTTGTGCCATTAGCTTAAATGACCACGTTCAATTTCAACGCCAACCGTTTGCGCGTTATGCACAGCACCTGGTTTACCTATCGCTAATTTCAGCCAAGGAATTTGATATTCAGTGATCAAAAAATTCGCCATGCGTTCGGCCAATGTTTCGAGTAAATCGACCGGATTTTCATTGGCAAATTGCTCAAGTGCAACAGAGATTTCAGCATAATCTAACGTTTTAGCGAGTTCGTCATTCTCTGCTGCTAATCGCGTGTTCCATCCCATGGTTAAATCAATCACTAAGGTTTGCTTGATTTGCTTTTCCCACTCATAAAAACCAATCGTGGTTTGTATCTTAAGTCCTTGAATAAAAACTTTATCCACGCTTATTCCCAGCCATATTAGGATTTGCTAAATTTAACCGCGAGTTTACCTCTCAGGGTATAGAAAAACCAGTGCTATAAGCGCTAGAATGGCCAACCAATAACCAATAACAAGCGTATTGATGGATTAAAGACGAGATGATTGTTACCGCAGCTATGATAGTGATTGCCTATTTGCTTGGCTCTATCTCAAGCGCGATATTGATCTGTCGACTTCTTGGCCTACCAGATCCCCGCTCTACAGGCTCAAAAAACCCCGGTGCTACCAACGTACTTCGCATAAGCAACAAAGCAACAGCCGCAACGGTATTACTACTTGATGTGTTAAAAGGTACCTTACCAGTTTGGGGTGCTTACTTTATGGGAGTTGAACCAATATGGTTAGGGGTGGTTGGGATGGCAGCGTGTTTGGGCCATATGTTCCCCATCTTTTTTGAACTTAAAGGGGGAAAAGCTGTTGCTACTGCGTTCGGCGTACTAGTACCAATCGGTATTGACCTTGGAGTGTTACTGCTACTTACTTGGATTATTGTTGCCAAGTCGACCCGTTATTCGAGTCTCGCCGCCATCGTTACAGTATTGCTGGCACCGCTGTATGTTTGGCTATTAAAACCGCTTTATGTCTACCCTGTACTTATGCTGTCTGCACTGATAGTAATCCGCCACAAAGACAATATTTCTCGGCTGATTAAAGGTACGGAACCTCAAATCAGCTAGAAACAATAGTTTAATCAATAGTTCGAGCCTTACTTACCAGCAAATTCCCGTTAACAAATTACCCGTTAAATCGCGGGTAACGTATCAAGCGGCCAGCGCGGTGTTGCTTTAAAAGTTAAATCAGCTGACACACCCGCTTTCAAGCGCTGCATACCTGCATAGGCAATCATTGCACCGTTGTCGGTACAAAACTCAGGACGCGGATAATACACGTTACCACCAAGCTTACCCGTCACTGCTTCAAGTTTTTCGCGCAATGAAGTATTCGCACTTACACCACCGGCTATAACTAAGCGTTTCAAGCCGCATTGCTCTAGTGCGCGGCGACATTTAATTGCAAGAGTATCAACCACAGCTTCTTGGAATGCATAAGCAATATCAGCATAGGTTTGTGCACTATTGTCTTCTTTGGCAATCGTGTTAGCGGCAAAAGTCTTTAGACCACTAAAGCTAAAATCTAAGCCAGGTCTGTCTGTCATCGGCCTTGGAAACTTAAAACGACCTTTTGTGCCGTTTTCTGCCATTTTTGCCAATACAGGGCCACCTGGGTAGTCTAACCCCAGCAGCTTAGCGGTTTTATCAAATGCCTCGCCTGCCGCATCATCGACAGATTCGCCGAGTAACTCATAGTGACCAATGCCATCAACACGCACTAACATGGTATGGCCGCCAGAAACTAGTAAGGCAACAAAAGGGAATTCAGGGACATCGTCTTCTAACATTGGCGCAAGCAAATGTCCTTCCATATGATGCACCGGTACAGCAGGTAAATCCCAACCATACGCCAAGCTTCTGCCAATTGAACAGCCAACCAATAAGGCACCAACTAAACCAGGGCCCGCGGTGTAAGCCACGCCATCAAGATCTTGAGGAGTCAGGTTTGCTTCGGCCAGCACTTCTTTAATCAGTGGAATGGTTTTGCGTACGTGATCACGCGATGCGAGTTCAGGTACTACTCCGCCATAATCAGCATGTACAGCAATTTGGCTATAAAGGCGATGCGACATAATGCCTTGCTCTTCATCATAAATTGCAATACCTGTTTCATCACAAGAAGTCTCAATACCTAAAATTCGCATACTAATAACCTATTAATCTGGTTCAGCGGCAACCATAGTAAAAATACTGGGGCGCGATTTTAGCAGTAACTGTATATCTATAGCTATACAAACCGTAAAGATAAAAAGCCAAGTTGCTGCCCGATTTATCAAAGTAGCTTTTACCTATAAGACTTTTATAACTTTTCATTATCAGAATGCGTTTTGTCTTTACAAACCTCGCTATTCGGCATAGAATGCGCGCCCCAATTAACACAATATGAGCGTATAAATGTTAGGTATGTTCGCTGTTAACAAATAACAGTAATAACCGAAAGCGTTTATAGATTTATATAGAAATATTAAGGTAAGAGGCATATGCCAGTAATTAAAGTAAGAGAAAACGAACCATTTGACGTAGCACTACGTCGTTTCAAACGTTCTTGTGAGAAAGCAGGTATCCTTTCTGAAGTACGTCGTCGCGAGTCATACGAAAAGCCGACTTGGGAGCGTAAGCGTAAGAAAGCTGCTGCTGTTAAGCGCGCTGCTAAGAAATTATCTCGTGAGAACGCACGTCGCGTTCGTATGTACTAATCACCGTTTTACACTGTTAAAACAATAATTAGTCAACTTGCTTGAGACTGAAAACATGAGTTTGCTTGTTCAATTAAAAGATGAAATGAAAGTCGCAATGCGCGCCAAGGAAAAAATTAAACTTGGTGCAATTCGTATGGCGCTTTCGTCAATCAAACAAGCGGAAATCGACAATAAAACCGAGCTCGATGATTCTGGTATTATTGCGGTGTTAACCAAAATGGTTAAACAACGCAAAGAGTCGATTACTATGTACACCGAAGGTGGTCGTGAAGAGTTAGCCGCTAATGAAGCAGCCGAAGTTGCCGCATTAGAAGCCTTTTTACCTACGCCTCTTACCGACGAAGAAATCGCAAAAATGATTTCTGATGCTATTGCCGATACCGGAGCCACTTCAATGGCCGATATGGGCAAAGTCATGGCAGTATTAAAGCCTGCAATGCAGGGTAAAGCCGATTTAGGCGCTGTCAGTGGTAAAGTTAGAGCAACTTTAAACGCATAATCTTCTTGTTGCTTTGAAAGCAACAAGCGATATGCAAAGAAAACCGTGATGTTTTGCATCGCGGTTTTTTTATGTCAAAATGCTCTGTTATGCGGGTATTTCTCTTTGGATAGTTTCCATAAAATCTCAACTCGCATTGCCGCTATAATGATAATAACTTAGGTAGTTTTGTTCCCAGCCATGGCCGGATTAATCCCACGACAATTTATAGATGACTTGCTTGCTCGCACTGATATCGTAGAGCTTATCAATGGCCGCGTTACTTTAAAAAAAGCGGGTAAAAATTATCAGGCTTGCTGCCCATTTCACACCGAAAAAACACCGTCATTTAGTGTTAGCCCCGACAAACAGTTTTACCACTGTTTTGGCTGTGGTGAACATGGCAACGCCATCTCATTTTTGATGGAGTACGATCGGCTTGATTTTGTTGATGCGATTGAAGAACTCGCGTCAATGCAAGGCATGGAAGTGCCGCGCGAAGAGCGCAGTCACACACCTGAACAGCAGCGCAAATATCAACAAGCCCAACAGCAAAAACAAAGTGACTACCAATTACTAGAGCAAATTTCGCGCTTTTATCAGCAACAATTGCGCGTTGCCAGTGACAAAGATTTCGCAATTAACTACCTAAAAAGCCGAGGGCTGTCGGGAGAAATCGCCAAACGATTTGGCATTGGCTATATCTCAGATAACTGGGATGGCATGATGAATACCTTTGCTCACAATCATCAATTAGCCAAACAACTGGTTGATCTGGGGATGGCGATTGAAAGTGAAAATGGTCGCCGTCCATACGACAGATTTCGCGGTCGCATTATGTTTCCCATTCGCGAGAAGCGAGGCAAAGTAATTGGTTTTGGTGGCCGAGTGCTTGGCGATGGCACGCCTAAGTACTTAAACTCGCCGGAAACTCGTATTTATCATAAAGGCCAAGAACTCTATGGCCTTTATGAAGCCAAACAGGCAAATAAAAACCTACAGCGACTGGTCGTAGTAGAAGGCTATATGGATGTCGTCGCGCTTGCTCAGCACGGTATTGATTACGCGGTAGCATCGCTTGGCACCTCGACCACAGCAGAGCAACTACAAACCCTATTTCGCACCGTGAATGAAGTGATTTGTTGCTATGATGGTGACAGAGCAGGCCGTGAAGCAGCTTGGCGCGCCATGGATAATGCCCTACCGCTAGTGCGAGATGGCGTGTCATTGAAGTTTGTGTTTTTGCCTGACGGTGAAGATCCTGACAGCTTAGTGCGCCAGCAAGGACAACAAGCCTTTGAGCAAGTGCTAGAACAAGCACAACCTTTGTCAAAATTCTTGTTGGAAAACCTAATTGCCAAAGTGGACATGACCAGTTTAGAAGGTCGCGCCTCACTCGCTGAATCTTTCCAACCGTTCTTAAATAAAATGCCCGCCAGCATTTTAAAAGAAAGCCTGATCAACGAAATTGCCAATAACTTTGGTACGGGTAGTGAGCATTTAGCCAAACAGCTTAGCCAAGCCTCACCATCACCAGCGAAAGCTCAAGCCAAGGCTAACACGCCAACAAGAACAACACCGGCAAGGCTTGCCATTGCACTTTTACTCGAATCACCAGCATTGGCCCAAACGCTGCCAAATCCACAAGTACTCGGCCAGCTAGATCAGCCTGGTGTAAGTTTATTAACAGAGCTGCTTGAAATTTGCACGCGCAGCCCCAATATCAACAGCGGTCAAATTATTGAGATGTTTCGTGACCGTGTTGAAGGTAAACAACTTGCCAAACTATTGTGTTGGGAACATCAAATAAACGCTGACAATGCCGAGGATGTATTCCTTGATAGCATTGAAAAGTTGTTGAATACCTTAGTTGAACAACGCACCGAATTACTGCTGCAAAAAGGTCGACTAAATCAATTAACAGCACAAGAAAAAAGAGAATTACAGGCCTTGTTAAACGAGCAATCGCTGTAACAAGATCTGACAATATGTAACGCAGTAAACAATGAAAGCACTGGCAATTTTATCGTCAACTTGCTAGAATTTATCGCTTACTGTTCTTATTTTGATAGCCATAAATAGGTGGACATTCGTCAATGGATCAAGCCCCACAATCTAGACTTAAAGAGTTAATAACCAAAGGTAAAGAACAAGGTTATTTAACTTTTGCAGAAGTTAACGATCACCTCCCTCAAGACATTATCGATTCCGATCAAGTTGAAGATATTATTCGCATGATCAACGACATGGGTATTCAGGTATTTGAAAATGCTCCTGACGCCGATGAACTGATGATGAGCGAGGCCAATACTGATGAAGATGCTGCCGAAGCTGCTGCTCAAGCACTTGCCACGGTAGAGAGTGAAATAGGCCGCACAACCGATCCGGTACGTATGTATATGCGTGAAATGGGTACGGTTGAACTACTAACGCGCAAAGGCGAAATTGTTATCGCCAAGCGTATCGAAGAAGGTATCAAAGAAGTACAACGCTCGGTAGCGGAATACCCACCAGCGATCAATTTCCTATTAGATCAATGGGACAACTTTGTTGCTGAAGAAATTCGCTTAAGCGACATTATTGTTGGTTTCTTAGACCCAGACGCTGAAGACGATGACGTAGCCGCAGCTGCAACGCACGTTGGCTCTGAATTATCGGAAGAAGAGCTTGCTGACGAAGATTCAGATTTAGAAGAATCAAACAACGGCGACGATAGCGAAGACAGCGAAGAAGAAGCCGACACAGGCCCAGATCCAGAAGTTGCAAAAGAAAAATTTGCAGCACTTCGCGAAGCTTATGAAGCGGCGAATAAAGTGATTGACGCTAAAGGTCGTGGCCACGCTGATTCAGAAAAAGCAATCGACGCTCTAGCAGATGTCTTCAAAGAATTCCGCTTAGTACCAAAAGTATTTGATCGCCTAGTGAAAAACATGCGTGACGTAATGGATCGTCTGCGTGTACAAGAGCGTTTAATCATGAAGCACTGCGTTGTTGGTGCGGGTATGCCAAAAGCTACCTTTATCAAAATCTTCCCAGGTAATGAAACAAGCTTAGACTGGTTCGATGCACAACGCAGTGCTGGCGAAACATGGTCAAACAAACTGGCTGATATTGAGCCAGAAGTAGAACGTAGCGTGCTTAAACTAAAGCAGCTTGAAGAAGAAACTTTCTTAAACGTTCACGGCATTAAAGACATTAACCGTCGTATGTCGATTGGTGAAGCGAAAGCTCGCCGCGCGAAAAAAGAAATGGTTGAAGCGAACTTACGTCTTGTTATTTCAATCGCGAAAAAATACACCAACCGTGGTTTACAATTCTTAGACCTTATCCAAGAAGGTAATATTGGTCTAATGAAAGCGGTTGATAAATTCGAATACCGTCGTGGTTACAAGTTCTCAACTTATGCAACATGGTGGATTCGCCAAGCAATCACTCGCTCGATTGCCGACCAAGCGCGTACCATCCGTATTCCTGTGCACATGATTGAAACGATTAACAAGCTTAACCGTATCTCACGTCAAATGTTGCAAGAAATGGGTCGCGAACCAACACCAGAAGAGTTGGCAGAGCGCATGGTAATGCCGGAAGACAAAATCCGCAAAGTATTGAAAATTGCTAAAGAGCCTATTTCAATGGAAACGCCAATCGGTGATGATGAAGATTCGCACTTAGGTGACTTTATTGAAGATGGCAGCGGTGAACTTCCAGTAGACTCTGCAACATCAGAGAACCTTAAGCACGCAACTCACGAAGTACTTGCAGGCTTAACTGCCCGTGAAGCAAAAGTACTGCGTATGCGTTTCGGTATCGACATGAATACTGACCACACGTTAGAAGAAGTTGGTAAGCAGTTTGATGTTACGCGTGAGCGTATTCGTCAAATCGAAGCAAAAGCACTTCGTAAGCTTCGCCACCCTTCTCGCTCTGAGCAGCTTAAAAGCTTCTTAGACGGCGAGTAATTGGTTAGCAATGAGTTACACTCATTGAATTCCTAATATAAAAAATCCAGCCTAGTGCTGGATTTTTTAAAACTCTTTCTTTTTTCAACTTTCTCTTAAACCTTTCACTTTTAACCTTTCAGTAAAACGCAGTGGCAAGTAAAACAAGGCTTTCACTTAACCTGCTGCTAATTTATCTACTTCTGATGTCGTATCATCAGCACTTTTTGGCACTTTCGGCGCTGTTGAATATACAAAAACTAACATTGGCTGCTCGCACTCTTCTTGCAGCAGCTTTAACGTTTCTAGATTCGCTTCTGTCAGCACTGAATGTTGTGTTAACAAACACTGCTCCAGGCGATCAAAAACATCTTGAGCTAGCACTTGCCCAGCCTTTAACTGACCAATAGTTCGCGGAAGTTCGTACTGACAGTCAGGTAATGGCTGGCAAAGTAGCTTCTCGGCTTTGAGAATAAGTTTGCCGTTAAAGTATTTTTTCATCACAGGTTTAAGGCTTTTAAAAGCCGCAACGGGTTGATGCAACTCGCCATCAATTTGACCGCAAATATATAAGTCCAGAAATACCACTAACGAGAGTACTTTCGCGGCCAATGCATATAACGAATTGTCTTGCTGAAATGGCTCCGCATCGTCAAGCTGGCAATGAGTGCTACCCCAAACAAAATAAGCACTGCTTACGATTTTCGCACTTGCACTCAGCATGGGTGTATCTAGCAAAATATCACTGCTTAACTGAGGTAGTTTTTGCCAGATATGCAATGCTTGTGGTTTTAGCTCTTCCAATGGCGTGCCTGCTAAATTGGCATCTTGTTCAGTCAACGCAATACGATAGAACAAGCCCGCCAAATAAATTGCATTCCCCAATTCCATCGGCAACCCAGCTTGTTCTGCCAATATTTTTGCCTGCTGTGCAATACGGTTAGCGTGACCAGAGCTGTCCTGAGTGTGACTAGCGACTAGGTTAGCCGACAAGTTGATTAGATCATTATGTGAACTGACTAGACGCTCTGTTTGCTGTTGAGAATGCTCATTGCTTGACAACATCATGGTGCTGATTAGCTCACTCGCCTCACTTTTATCTTTAAGATATTGGTTTTTTTGCTTCAGCTTTTTAACCGCAAACGCTCGTTTATTTTCTCGCTTTAAGTCATTAATCAAGCGCTCTAGGGTTGCCAGCAACACTTCGTTGTCCCATGGCTTGTCTAAGTAGGCTTGAACATGCCCCTGATTAATTGCCGCTTGCGCCATTTCGGCATCAGCGTATCCCGTTAAAATCACACGACGCGTTTTCGGACTTAGTTTGTAGATGCTCGCCATCAAGTCAACGCCATTTACCTCTGGCATCTTCATATCACTCAGCACAATATGTGTTGGCGACGACTCAAAAAAAGCCAGCGCTTGCTGAGGATCGGTAAATCCATGCACTTGGTAACGCTTAACCAATAAACGTGTTAAGGCTTTTACGATTTCTTGCTCGTCGTCGACAATTAAAATTGACGGCTTCATGATACTTCTCCACAAATAACAACTCGATATTTAACTTTTACAATTTGCAACTGTTTGCAAACATCTAAGACTTACAACACCTTTACTTTTACCTCTATTTATTGCTTATTGCACTTGAGGCAAATACAGCGCTGCATCAGTAGCACGTTGCTGCCATGATGCTTGTCGAACACTAGACACTCGCGCTTCTTTCTCTTGCACGCTAGCGCGTCGACTGGCAGCAACAATAGTTTTGGCGAAGCTGTGTTGCTCACTCGCTACCTCAACTAAATGCTGGTATTCAGCCAGCGCATTAAAGTAGGTGCTGGCAATGGGTGTACCGCTAGCCAAATATTCACGCAGCTTTAACGGGTTGCACATACGTATTTGCTGACTGTTTTTAAACGGTAACATCGCCACTTGCCAATGCTGCAAATAGGCTGGCAAAGCGTCATGAGGTTTAGCGTCCAGAAAGTAAATATTCTGTTGATTTTCAAGCAAACTGACGTCGCACTCGATATTACCAATTAGCACAAAATTCCAATTAGGCAATGCTAAGGCACTTTCCAGCAATAACTCTTGGTCAAGCCATTGCGATATACTGCCATAAAACCCAGCGATAGGTTTTCCTAGCGGTAAATCTCGCGGCCAAGAAGTGCCCTGACAACCATTATTGACACTGGCTGATTGAAACAACTGGCAATCAACGCCATGCGGAATAACCACAGTTTTATATTCAGGCAGTTTACTCAGTAAGGGCTGACTGGCAGCAAATACCGTGCTTGCTCGTTCACACAACTCTTGCTCTTTGCCAACCACAAATTCATGATCAACACCAGCCAACGCACTAAAGTCATCGCCACAATAATAAACGCAGTCACATTTATGCTCACTGCTTTCAAAAATCGATAGGTAATCGACCGCTGTTGGCAGTGACGTCCAGACGATCGGACGGCCTGACAGTGCATCTATGGCACGAGCTAACTGCCGTTTCAGTAAGAATTTATTAAGCCAGAGCAATATTGGCTGATCGGTACATGGAAGCACTAGCGGATTTATCACTATAAATTGATACCGACTCGTCGGCATTTTTTGTGCTGTACTTTCATCTTGTACATCTTGTTCATGTGGCCCGTACTGCTCATATTGCTCATTAATGCGCTTACCTGCTTTATCACTTGCATCAAAAAGTCGCGCCTTAAGCTTGCTAAAAACACGGCTAATATCACGCCAGCTAAATTTCGGTTTACGCAACCCAATCGAGTTAATCCAGATAATATCTCTTTGCGTGCTCAGTACTTTTACTAAGTGTTGGGTCGAGCTTGGATGTTTCCCCCAGTCTTCGCCAAAAACGACCATAGGGCGACTCGTTTCGCTGTTGCCCTTAGTCGCAGTCGCTTGCTGAGCTTGCGGGTCATGAGTAACTTGTTTTCTTTGCTTCGGAGCATATGACTTATTCATTACTTACTCCACTATCTATTTTAACGACTTAACAACTTTTGCCGGAGAACCCGCAGCCAAGACATACTCAGGTAAATCTTTAGTCACCACACTGCCAGCTGCAACTATAGTTCCTTTACCTATGGTGACTCCCGGCATCACTTTTACACCAGTGGCGAGCCAAACATCGTCATATAACACTATATCACCCACTTGCTCTTCAGTATCCGGTAGGCCTTTCGCTCTCGCTTGGGCGTCAACAGGGTGACCTGGATAGCCAGCTAAATAACAGTCGCCCGCAATACGTACATTGTTGCCAATCACCACATTGTGCCCCACTGAAATTGAAGTACGCCAGCCAATGCCCACATTATCGCCAATCACTAACTTAGGTACGCGATTGCCGACGGCTCGGCCACTGATCGTGGTCATTGCTGCCAATCGTATTCGGTCACCCATATAAATATCTAAACTGCCAATCACCACAGGCAAACCGCCGTACAAATAAAGCTTTTTAGGCTGGTTGCATACTCGCGCTTTAAATATAGGGGTGTAGTAAAGTATGCGTAGCACATCACTAAAACATTGTTTAAGCAACACATGCAGGTGATACAGCACATTAAACACTACTGGCAGATTGGGCATTTCAGCCGATTTAACGACTAACCAAGCTTTCTTAATTAACTTGGCTAACCAATAGTCATTTGTTTTCGCCCATTGCTTGGCATAATGAATACTAAAGCTTTGCATACTGCCTCCTGCTCATGTGAGCTCAATTACCACTTTTGTGTCTGCTAGCAACCTGTGACGCAGATCTCTCGCTAATTGCTAGTTACTAGTTCTGATTTGCAGAAATCGAACCAAAAATTAAAGCCATAAATAACAGCAACTTAATTAAAAAAAGAAAAGCTAATTGCAGATTGCAAGCTGGAAACTTATTAAATTGAAAGTGCTTTTGTGATTTGCGAATAACAGCTTGCTGCTCGATACTGCTTACTTATCGCTTTGCCTTTTGCCGCGATACGACGACAGCGTTTCGGGTTGTGAATAAGCCTTGCCAAGCATTGCGCCAATTCAAGTGGTGATAATGCTTGATATTTGGCACAGTCTTTACCGTCTTCAAGCACTCTATCCCAATAAGCACCGTCACTTGGCACGACCACTGCCAGTTTTGCTGCTAGCGCCTCTAAAATTGCTAAGCCAAAAGGCTCCTGCTCAGAAGTAGAAACAAAAATACTGGAACGGGCACGCAACTGAGCTAAATTTTCTGGTTGTTCAAACAGCCTGACATTTGATGGTAACTCCCTGCTCAAGCTATCAATATCAACACAGCTCGATTCACTTATAGGTGGTTTGATGTAACAAACATTGACGGTAAATTCGGTTAGCCCATAGGTTTTACGCAGTATCTTCAGTGCCTCTAGCAGCACATCTAATCGCTTCCATTTGATCAACGAGGCGCTCCATAAAATTTCGACACCTTGTTGCTTACCATTGTTTTTAGCCTGTTTGTCTTTTCCGTTGCTTCTACATTCGCGATGAACTTTAATTTCACCTTGGTCAATCGCGTTAGTAAATTGCTCGACCATTGTTGCTGGCTCTCGACTGCTCGCAAACGAAAAACTAGTGAGAAATCGCCTAAGCGCTCGTTTTACTGACGGTACCGCCGTTGTAAGCGAGAAAATTCGCGCGGCTCTTGAAAGCCCAAAGCCCGCCGATCTTGAATCAGGAATAGGTCCTTGAACGAGCTGAATTAAGGTGGAACGTTTACAAAACTGTAAAATAGCCAGCGCGAAATCAACCGTTGGACCAGAAAGCCCAACAATACGAGCAAAGCCACCCGCTTCTTTGTTTAATCGCAATAATTGCAAGGCGTAACAGAGATGTTTGAGATAAAACGCCAGGCCATATTTTTTGTCGCGTAAGCCTGCCGGTGTCGATAGCGGATAACAATACACAGCTTCATCTTGCCACGTAGCAACATCATTAGTGGCAACCCAAACTTCAATATCGCGAGGTAATTGGGCTACGAGCCTTTTCGCCACTTGCTTCGAACCACCAAAATAGGCGACTGGATCAAATACTAAAATTCGTTTTGCCATGACAACCTCCAACACGCCCTGATGCGCCCTAAGGCGTATCAATGACGACTATGCTTATCTACTAAATTGCTTATTTACTGAGTTACTTATCGACTGAGGTCAATACTCTCTAGCTATCCGCTTACTTTCTGCCTGAGCGATTACTTGGCTGCCACTTGACGCACACCAAGCTGCTTGAGCCCTTGAGAAATTTTGCAACTCATTTTCGCCAACAATGCATTACTTACTTGTGACAATTGATAACCCACAAACCACGTGAAGCTTTTTTGGCTGCCCCTAGCAACAGTTGCTTGATAACAAGCGTCGAATTGTTGGAATTGGTGCTGGCAGCTAAATGATTGAGCAATATGGCGCTGCGCCGCATTCGCAAAACCCTTAAACCTTGATGGATGGCGGGTATATTCGCTAATCGCTTCAGCTAAGGCTTTGATATTGCCAGCAGGCACTAAGCGAGCATTAACACTGTCTTGGTAGATTTCGTTGACACCTGGCACATCTGTGGTGATGACAGGTAAATTAGCAAGACTCGCTTCTGCCAGTGTTAAACCAAATACTTCCTCACTAGGCACAGAAACAAAACAGTCGACATTGCTTGAATAAAGCGCTGCAACATCTTGCTGCTCCCCTAAAAAGAAGACTTGCTCACTGAGTCCTAGCGACTCAACTTGCATCATCAAGCGATGCTTTTCTTCGCCTTCACCGACGATGGCAATTTTAACTTGTGGCTGGCTTGGCGCTCCCGACATCACTTGACGCGATGCTTGTGCCTTAACTTGAAAAGAGCTTTGAGAAGAAACTTGAGCAATAGCCGAAATTAGCGTTGCTAGCCCTTTACGTGCGATTAACGAGCCAACATAGAGCATCACAGTGTCTTTGTCCGTTGCGCCTAATAATGAGCGTAAGTCGGTAGGTTGTTCAGAAACCGCACGTTGTTGCTCAATACCGTTATAAATAACAGAGCAGGATTTTTGATTGGGCTCAGCCTGACGAAAAACCTCGGTCACTGAATGGCTAACCCCAACCGTAAAATCGGCGCCAGCAAAACCAAGTGCCAGGCGATCAAAATACTGATAACGGGCATGTAAATGCAGTAGCAAAGGCACCTTTAGGTATTTACAAGCTAACGAGAGCCATTGACAGGGTGCGCCGTTGTTACAATGCACTAGCTGAATACCATAGCGTTTAATCAATTTTCTAGCCGTTATTAGTTGGCGAATAAACGATCCAAACTGCCACCTTGGTTTGAACCAATAACCAATACAAACCATTGGCTGGCAAATCACTTCAATGCCTAGCTGTTTAGCTTCATCAGCCAGTAATTGGCTATTACACCAAAGCACAGGTTGATAACCCTGTTGTTGAGCGCTGCTGATCATATCAAGTAATACAATTTCACTGCCTCGTAGCCAGTTGTCACCAAAATGCACGTAAAGTACTCTCGTCACCTGACGATCACATTCAACATTTGCTTTGTTACTGTATTCGCTAATCACTTGAACCATAACTACCTCAACAACTGATATACGTTATGCGCCCGTAAGGGCGTTTGCTTATTAACATTGAGCAAATGGCAGACCAAGTGTTTAAATCATCGACTAAGCACCTGTAATAATTAAATAATTATTAATTTTGGAAAGATTATTTGAATACCAACACAACCGCTTATTTGCGATTTGCAACTTGCATGTAGGGGTGAGTGGGCTTGTCACTGCAGTTTGCAAAAAACTGCTCAGTAAATTTATTGAGGGCAATAACCAAAGCCACTTGCAGGTATATCGGCCAGATAAAGCCTTGCGTTAGGAAGGTACCTGAGATAACAAACCCTGCGATACCGGCAGGTGCAGCACAAACAACCACACGGATCATAGGTGCCAACAGCGCTCTACGTGGATCATTAACTAAGCGCCAACTCACCCGAAAAGTAGACACAATTAAGCAGATGAACAAAATCAAGCCGCCAAAGCCAGTTTCTGCCAACACGCCGAACCAAGTAGAATGTACCGCATGGTTTAGACCATCCCAATGAGCACTATAGAAAAAGTAATTAAAATAAAAATTACTTATACCAACCCCGGCAATGGGATTGTCCAACGCCATATTCCACGCCGCTTGCCAAGCGTAAAGGCGCCCCATCGCAGACTCATCTATACCCTCTTCTGCCGCACCACCAGACGAACGTTCGCTAATACCAGCGACAGCAAATAAAACAATTAGCGCCAGCCCTCCACCACTAAACAGTAAGACTTTTGACTTCACTCTTTGGTAGGCAAACAAGCCAACAACGGAGACCATGCCCAATAGGCCGCCACGACTTTGTGTGGCCAGTAATGCGAACACCAGTACGATAAAGATTACTGCCCCGAATAAGCGTTCAAATCGAGATAAACCTTTTTCAAGCGCTGCACCAATCGCAAACGCCATGGGATAAAGCAATACCAACGCAAGATCGTTAGGGTCACCCAATAAAGAGCCGATATCGCGCCCAATGGTAACGCGTGTTCCTTCAACCAAACCAACGCCATTAGCTTTGTTCATCAATGCAACGACAGCAACACAGGTCCCTGCTAACAAGTAGATTCGACAAGCATTAACAAAATGAGACTCAGCTCGCATCATCCAGGCGATGACAAAGGTCATAAGAATAATTTTGCTGTAAGTGCCTGACCATGAATTCATTGCGACCCCAACGTTGGCCGAGAATGGCAACGCAACCGTGACCAAACCAAAAAACGCCATCAGGTAAGTAAATTGGCGGCACCAATACGGCGCTAAGTTTTGAATAATGGCCAAGCGCAGAAAAATCACCATCAAAGCACCGAGCGCGAATAACTGCGGCAATTTAAGTGGCGACAGCATCGGAAAAACTTCGTGAATTCGAAAAAACGAACACACCACAAAGCCAAGCACCACGTAGAATGAAAAGCGCACAACACCCCAGATAACAAACGGCACTAAGCCTATAGCTACCAACAAAACAGGGTGCGGAAAAAAGTACAGCGCAGCGCCAGCTAAGACAAAGAAAAAGCCGTAAAGCGAGGTACTTAAAACAGGCCAAACCATGGCGATACCTCAATAAATTGACCAACAAAGTTTGCTAAAAACGCACCAGCGACAGCCAGATTTAAATAGGCAAATTGATACGGTAACGCCAAGCGACGTTGGCTCCAGCAATAAAACAGTAGTACGCGCACTGTGTAGGCAATTACTAAGGCCGCCAGCGCACCATTAATGAAAAAGTCAGGAACAAGCAGCACTAACAGCACTGCTCCCACAGCAGAAGCAATCAAGTTTATATACATTTGTCGCTGGCTGTCTGCGTCGATGTAACACCCAAGGTTAAGTAGTTCAGCAACAAGCTTAAGTGCCGTACAAAGCAATAACCAAGGTAATATCAACGCTGCCCCATGATAGTCGCTAGGGGTTAACCAGCGAATAAGGTTTGGTCCTACTAGCCCTAAGAGGCCGCACGTTAATACCGCTAGTACAGCGCCTAACATGGCAAAGCGCGCATTCACCGCTTTGCCATCGTCTGCTTTTAGCACGCTAAAACGTTTTGGGTACCACCACAAGGTAAATGGCTGAATCAGTAAAGTCGGCACCAGCGCGAATTTTATGGCGATAGCATAGGTTGCAATATCAGCAGCACTGAAATGCGCTGCTAACAACCAACGATCCATACCTGAAAGCGCAAAGGTAGCTACGCCACCAATGAAAATCGGCCAACCGTAGTTACAAATAGCGAGTAAGTGCTTAGTACTTACCGACAACCCAGTTTCTTTTATTTGAATCACACTTAGCCAAATGGCAACCACGACTGAAGATACCGCGCCAGAAGCTAAAATACTCTTTACCCCCCAGCCCTCAGCCAACCAATAGAAGGAAAGTCCAACTTGAATCACGACTTTTACCATAGTGACTGAAAAAAACAGGCGAGCACGATGAGTAATTCGCAGCCATGCCAGTGGCACATTAATAATGCCACCAAGCGCCAGCGCAACACCGAGTAAGTAAACTTCTTCACCCTGAATTTGATCAGGTAATAAGGTTGCCAATTGCGGGCTGAAAAAATGGAAAACTAAATAGGCTCCGCCACCGACAAACATCGCCAACAACAAACATTCACCGGCGTGCAGTCGCCTTGTAGCTTCACTTTTAGCCAAGCCGACAAAACGATATAACGCCTCAACTAAACCAAAGCCCAGAAAAATCGAAAAAACGTTGGCGAATACCACCAAGACTTCTAAGCGCCCATAATCTGCCGTTGATAAATAATGGGTATAAACAGGCAGCATTAATAATGAAATCCCCTTCATTAAAAAAATAGCTAAGCCATAAAGGGCTGAATCGCTGAGTAAACTTTTCATTTGTCGAGATAACATAGCAACAACTCCTACCAACCAAATTGGTGATCCAAATTAGTGATACAGCTCAGTGCTGCTGATTACTTCACTGGCTGAGCCAAAACTTCATGGCTCAGTGCTTGGCGATAAACCGTTTCAATTTGCGGCACCACAGCTGTCGTTGAAAACCTATCGAGAATCGTTTTGCGCGCATTTTGACCTATCAACTTGAAACGACTTGAGCTTAGTGTCACGACTTGCTGTAGCGTTTCGATAAACCTTGCAGGCTGGTGTTCATCAACCAACCAGCCATTAACTCCGTGGTCAATCAAGCTGGGTAAGCCGCCCACGGCATAGCTGACGACAGGAATACCGTGTGCCATCGCTTCTAGCGCAACCAAAGGTAAACCCTCTGCTCGGCTTGTAATGCAAAGCACTTTAATCTCTTGCCAATGCGGCAGCATCGACGGTACCTGCCCCAACAAGCACATATTCAGCGGTTTACTTTTATCAAGAGATGAAAACAGTGGTCCTGCGCCGTACATTGAAAAAATATGTTCCGGCATGGCTTCAGCCACTCGTAAGAAATGATCTGGGCCTTTCTCATGGCTAAAGCGCCCGACAAAGGCCAGTTGATTGCAGCGAAATGACACGGTTTTGAGAGGTGCAGGTTCAACGAAGTTTTGAATTACATCGCTACTCACTCCCAACTCATCAGCAATGGGTTGAGACACACTGATGCATTGAGTACCTTTGGCACTAATGCGATCTAACCAACGATAAAAGCGGATTTTTAACGTGCCACGCTCGCCCGCATGAAACGTCGATACCACCGCCTTATCCAACATACGACAAATAAAGCGACCAATAATACCCGCCTTGTAACCGTGGGTATGAACAACGTCAATGGAGAGTCTACTTAATGCTTGGTAAAGCTCTACCGCACCGCCACTCAACTTAATGGTTTTCGTGCGCAATTTGGGGTCAACATCAAACACGGGATGTTCCCCATAATTCGCCATCAAAATAATTAAGACTTTATGACTCGCTTGCTCTAACCCCAAGGCTAAGTTAGCGATATGACTTTCGATACCACCAAAACTGCGGCTATCGACTAACAGAACAATATTTAGCGAAGAACGACTCATTGATAATCACCTTATGTTGCATCCGAGCTGTTTAAGGTGAATATCAGCACAATATGCGCCAATCTATTTTTATATTATTTTACAATCAGTTAAGCTTTTAATGTAGGAAGGTATTCGCAAACTGCAATGCTATATTTGTTGAGAAATAAGAGGATATTTGCAGCTTGCTAATAAGCTTAAATATCCTCAGGTAGCGGTGAAACGAGCTAGTGGAGTGTTGATCACTTGATAGGAAGTAACTACTCATCCCAAGACTGTTTTTTTCGGTAAATTGTTGATGGGCTGACATCAAGCAAGGCCGCCGCTTTTGGTATATTCCCGTCACATGCAGCAATGGCTTGCTCTATTGCCTGCTTTTCCACTAACCATAGCGGCATAATGCTTGAACTGCCGTCTGCGCTATCAAGTAAGCTAGTCTCTGAGCTATTGCCTGACTTATCTTCTAAATTACCTGCTAGCATATTAACTGCAGTTTGTTCTGAATTATCAGACATAGCTGCTTCAGCAACAGGTGTGACCGACTGAGTAAAGCTAGTTGCAGGCTGGTTAGTGCTTGATGAAAATTGGTTGAGTGGGGCGGGCAGCATGTCAGCAGTCACCGCTTCAGCATTATTTAGTACCACCAGGTTGCGGATCACATTTTCCAATTCGCGGACATTGCCCGGCCAGCCATAAGATAAAAAGACATGCTCAGCATCTGCGGCAAAGCGGTTAAACGCTTTGCCTTCTTCATTGCTAATCGATTGCAGTAACTTTTTCGCGATTTGCAAAATATCATTGCCGCGCTCACGAAGTGCAGGTAAAACGACAGGAATAACGTGTAAGCGGTAATACAAGTCTTCACGAAAACGCCCTTCTTGCACTTCTTTTAACGGTTCTCGATTAGTCGCACAAACAAAGCGTACATCCACTTTTTCTTGCTTACTTGAGCCAACTTTTTGAAAAGTGCCAGACTGAATAAATCGCAAAATTTTGCTTTGTAAATCCAAGTCCATTTCACACAACTCATCAAGAAACAAAGTACCGCCATCAGCTAGAGCAGCTGCGCCCTTGCGTTCACTAGAAGCGCCGGTAAACGCGCCTTTAACGTGGCCGAAAATTTCACTTTCCATCAAGTCTTTGGGAATAGCCGCGCAGTTTAAGGCAACAAAAGGTTTGTCTTTACGGGCACTGAGTTGGTGAACCGCTTCAGCGCACAGTTCTTTACCTGTGCCGCTTTCACCCGTAATAAAGACAGTTGCATTGCTAGGCGCTGCACTTTCAAGAATACGATACACCCCTTGCATAGCCATTGATGAGCCAATAAAACCACAGAAGTCTTGTCGGTCTAATTCACGATATTCATCAATAATCTGGCTCATTTGCTGATTTTTGATGGCGTTGCGCAAGGTGATCAATAAACGCTTGGGTTCAACTGGCTTGCTAATAAAGTCGAAGGCCCCGTACCTCATCGCATCTACAGCAATGTCTACCGAGCCATGAGCGGTTAAGATCACCACCACAATCGGCAATTTTTGCTTGTGAATATACTTTAAAATATCCATGCCAGACATGTCAGGCAGGTTTAAGTCTAAGAGCAAGATACGTGGGCACTGGGTATTAATAATGTCTAGCGCAGCCTGACCATTGCCAGCCATGAGCAAGTCATAAGGCTCTTTTGAAAGAAAACCAGCGTAAATCGCGGATAATGTAGGACTGTCTTCAAGCAGTAGGATTTGTGTTTTTTCCGTCACAGACTTCATTCCTTGGCAAGGTGCTCTGTATAACTCTATGACAGCTAACGAATAAACACCATAAATATTTAAGTCTAAGGCTTATGTTAACAGCTCAACTAGGACTTAGTTAACAGCAATAAAGTTACGTCATCATTAGGTTTTGGACAAAGTGTTAAAAAATGCTCAAAGCTCAACTCAATAAAAGCCTGTGCACTACAGTGCTTACTCGCTATTTCAGGCTCTGGTAAAAATGCCCCTTCTGAATGACACTGGTAAGCACTCTTCAAACTCAGCAACTGGTCAAAATAAGCGTTTGGTTTCATGTCGTTTGGTAAGCAATCGGTTAGCCCATCGGTAAACAACAAAAGCTGTTGGCCTGGCTGCATTGATAAGTAGGTTGATTGATATTCAAGACCTAGGCACACACCAGCAAGTGCCCCTTGCACATTAAGCACTTCGTAAATTGGCATATCGGCGTTTGATGAAGCAGTCAGCAAAAGTGGCTGTGGGTGACCGGCACTGGCAATTTCCACTCCTTGCTCATCAATTAGCAGCGCCAGATAAGTAAACATACTGCAACTGAGTAACTCATCTTCAAACAACTTATTGGATAAGGCAGTCATCATCGCCGTTAAGTCAAGACACTTTGCTTGAGGAAATTGCTGCGTATTCAGTGATAACCCCGAAAGAAAGCCAGAGAAAAAACCACTAAAGCTATGGGCAAACAGCTTTGCCTGCGCATCGTGCCCCATAACATCAGCCAGTATTAGCAGAGTTTTATCACCTATCGCTTGCTGATAAATAAAATCTCCACCGCCTGTCTTTGGCGAAAATGAACGAGCATGTATTTGATAGCCGCATATACTGTCACTAACCTCAGGCTTTAATGCTTGATTAAGCGTGTTATCAAGCGAGCGGTTAAGCCGCGCAGTTTTTTCTGCTTCCAATTGCTGATGACGTATCAACGCCCGCTCTACCGATAGGCGCAGTTTTTCTTTCTGCACAGGCTTTATCAAGTAATTATCGATACCTAAGTGGTTAGCTTGCATTTCCACGTCGAAGTCATCTTGTGCTGTCAAAAAAATAAAGGGAATATGCGAAAGTTTAGGGTCGGCTGCTAGGCGTTTTTTTAGGTTTAAACCATCAAGATTTGGCATCGAAATATCAGAGATAACTAAGTCATAAACCCCACTCTGTGGCCTAGAATGCGGCCTAGAATGCTGCGCAGGCTGCTCTGACGACAGCTGATTGACATCCGTAATGTTAATTTGTTCAACGTGCTCTAAAAACGCTAAGCCATCGTTAAAAACAGTGACTTCATAATGGCTAGGTAAATAACCTTTGATCAATTCTCGCATCATCGGCTCATCTTCCACCACGGCAATACGCACATTTGCTTGCGAACGTGTTTGATACTGAAGTGAGAAACTAAAGCGATTTACTTCTGGTGCGTTATCACCATAATCTTGAGTAGGCAGCTTCGAGAAAGTTTGTGCGCCCGCCCTGAGCCTTCGCTGATATTTGCAATCAGCAAACAAGTTAAAAATGATACCAAGCCCCATACCGGATTCGCCAAAGCTAAGCGAAGCCTGTTGAGTGTTAGCGCTAGCCTCGCCATCTTCTGATAGGATGGTTGGATTACTTTTATCTAAGTCATTAACCCACATTTGACGCTGATTAAACTCGTCAAAATAACTACTATTATCTTGAAGGCTAATAGTGATGCGCTGGCTACTCGCTTCGTCGTCGCCATCGCTACAGCCACGACCAAGGGGTAGTAATTTGGCTTGAGAAACCATTAAGTGAATAAATGTTGCGGGCTCAATGGCGTGTTTTACAATGTTGGTTGCCCACTCCGAGATCACCAACTTTGCTTTATTGACTTCAGCACTGTCAACGCCACATTTTGTTAGTACATTCGTTGCCGCATCTCGAATGGTTTTAATTTCATTCAACGATGCTGGTCGAGTTAACGTTAGTAATAAGGTATCCATCATATTTTGCTACCAACTCCATGTATGTCATACTTTTTAGCCTATGGTTATACCGAGTTGAATAATTGTTTGATCACTCAACGAGAAAATAAGCTATCTGTATTTAAAGTCCTTTTAAACACTCTATAGGCTATTTGTATTCGCAGTTTATGACAAGCATATGTTTTGGCCGCTTATTAACTGTCAGAGCTACCGGTCAGAGCTAGCGGTCAGAAATAGCTGCCCGAATTAGCCGTTAGAATCAGCAATCAAGTAATCTCGCTCAAGTACCGCTAATACCTGCGCTGATAGCTTAGCAAGCTGCGCTATCAGCTCGATAGTGGCATCAGACAAGCTGCCATCACTCGGTTGCCGTTGACAGACATGCTCTAATTGCTTCGCCAATTGCCCTAGGCCAATAGCGCCAACACTCGCCGCACTGCTTTTTATCGCATGGGCCTCTTTTTCAATTTGACTGGCATCCGTTTCTGTTTTTGCTTGCTGAATTACATCAACACGACGACGAGTTTCATCAACAAAAAGATGCAGCACTTTATTGAATATTTCCGCTCCGGTATCACATAGCAACTGGTCAATTACCGCTTTTTCGATTAACGGCTGTGATGGTGTTTTTTCAGAGACTTGTGGTTCGCGACTCAATGTTGAGCTCGCTTGGCTTGCTTGGCTGGCTTGATTAGCGGGTGCTGATACTATCGGCTGTTTTTGTGCTTTGTTGGAAGAAACATTGCTTGCTAGCGCTTCTTGTTGGCGTACTTGTTCAAAATAGCTGTAGATTTTTAGCAGCAAGTGCTCGCGATCTATCGGCTTTTCAATAAACTCATTCATCCCAGCAGCAAAACAATGCTGCATATCATCTTTGGTGACATTAGCGGTCATTGCCCAAATGGGTAAGTGTCTGAATTGCCGAGACTTACTGCGAATGATTCGACATGCTTGCGCGCCATCCATAACCGGCATCGACAAATCCATCAAGACTAGTTGATAACTTTCACACTCAACCTGCTTAACCGCTTCAGCGCCATTATTAGCAATATCAATGTGATAGCCAGCACGCTCAAGCATGGTGGTGATCACCAGCTGGTTTGGTAGGCTATCTTCTACCACTAAAATTCGTTCGCCATTACCCGTTAACTGATGCTGCTGGGCGTTAACTTCTGACGCTTCTTGCGCTGCTTTAATTTTCGAAGCTGCTTGCACTGCTTTTTCACCTAGTACTAACGCCATTAATTCACTGGGTGGCGCTAACCAGCGATTTTCCCCTTCGTTGACGAGCAAAACATCATCAGAGCCGGTTTCATCATGCAAATTAATGACTTGGCAGCTATCACTGGAGTCGCGAATAAAGTCTACTTGGCATTGCCATAAGTGCAGTTGTTTTTTTATGGATACTTCATAGAAAGGGGCAAAATTAACAAACGCCATTTTTTTCGGGGTAATCGATTCGCCTTCAACATTGCTCGTAACATTGCTCGTAACAATGGGCGCAGTAAAGTGGCAATGTGGTATCGCCACTAAAAACGTACTTCCCTCACCTTCTTTCGAGCCAACTCTAACTTCACCGCCCATTAATTCAGCAAGCTGTTTGGTAATAGCTAAACCTAGCCCCGTCCCTTCAAATTGACGTTTGTAGGAAGAGTCTGCCTGAACAAACTTGTTAAAGAGCTTAGCAATGTCTTCATTTTTGATCCCAACACCAGTGTCTTTGACTTCAAAATGCAGCACGGTATCGTTGCCATAAACGCTCACTTCAACACCGCCATGCTGGGTAAATTTAATGGCATTGGCAATCAAATTGATCAGTATCTGTTTCACCCTTTGCTCATCTAGCAACAACTCGCTGGAAAGCTGCGGTGATAAACAAAACATTAAGCCAATATCTTTGGCTTTTGCACGTTCAATAAACAAACTGTGCAAGTCATCCATCAAATCCAGCGTGTTAAATGTGTGAGGCGATAGTTGTAGCTTACCTGCTTCAATTTTAGAGAAATCGAGGATGTCGTTAACCAAGGTTGATAATGACTCACCTGCCGTTAACGCATTGTGAAGTAATTGACGCTGCTGGTCGTCAAGTTGCGTACTGGTTAATAGCTCCATCGAACCCAACATGGCATTCATTGGTGTGCGAATTTCATGGCTCATCACTGCGAGGAAGTTGCTTTTCTCTTGCGAGCCAGAGTCTGCCGCCAGTTTCGCCTGCTCTAATTCATGATATAAATGGTTTACACGACTGCGCATTAAATTACGGGTTTGAATAGCTTGTTGCAGCGTCAGAATCAGCTGTTCGCTGTCCCACGGTTTTTCAATAAAACTCCAAATCCGCCCCTTATTAATCGCCGACATAACCAAGTCAGAGTCGGCATTACCGGTTAACATAATACGAATAGTTTCAGGGTAATTGGTTGCCACTTCCGATAAAAAAGTGACACCATCCATTTCCGGCATGCGCATATCAGATACAATAATATCAATGTTCTTTTGCGCAATAATTGCTAAGGCTTGCAGTGGGCTGGTGACAAATTCAAAATGGGCAGGAATTTTTCGAGTTAAACGTTTTATTGCCGCTAGAATGGCTTGTTCATCATCAACAAATAAAATACTTACTGGCGCGGCGCTGTCATTTTCGCTCTGGCCCTGACTTTGGCTATCAGTTGCTAGCGAGTCAGCAACACCTGGGCTAATTTGCGCACTGTTTCGATCTGCCATAGCGCTTTGGCTATCTGCTTCGTTTTGATTAGCCAAATAAGAATTGCGATCAATTAACGTCATATGATCTCCCTTTACTTACCACTGTTAAATTGATGGTTTTTGCACCTTGCTTTCCGGCATATGGCTGTACCCAACTCAGTCAATATTTTTACATTACACCGCGACATTGAGCATCACAACATTTGCCAGTTTTGCTCTTAACTTGCTCATCATTTTAGGCAGCCAAGCATCAAGTTTGTGACTCTCGCGGATCATTTCATCAAGCAATGACGGATTTGATTTGTCATTGACCACAGTGCCAACAATATTAACTTGTTTTGCCACCAGTTTTTCAATCCCTTCTTCTATTAGATTAGCAGGAGTTTTACCAGCCTCTACTACCATAATGGCACCATCACATACTTGGCAAACCGTACAGGCGGGAATATTGTGTTGATTAAGCATCGCCAATGATGCCGTATCAAAAACAATGCAATCGAATTCACTTAACCATTGATTGATAGCCTCAATCAGCAAACTCGCTTCGCGATATTTTTTGATGGTCATCGCATCATTGCTGACCGGCAGAACGCTATACCCTTGCTCGTTTAAGTTGATAATGCCTGCACCAATTTGGCTTTGAGCGACTTGGTTTTGTGCAACTTGTGATGTTGACTTTTGTGTTGGCATTGGCGCGTTAACCGCCTCTTGAAGTCGCGCTTTTAACACGGGGTTAAACGTATTGAGCTCGACCAAAAGCACCTTTTTATCTGAAGCCTGAGCTCGTTTCACCAAAGCTTCTGCGAGCGTCGATTTGCCTTCACCCGGCGCTGCCGAGGTGATAGCAATGGTGCGATAGTTAGCACCCAAGGTTTGGCTATAAACCGCCTCTACTTCGGCATAATGACTTGGTAAAGTAATCATCTAAAACCCTCCTGTGATGGCAACAAGTGAGACAACACTAACCATATCCTTCACGTTTGACACAAACACATTCCAGTCACTGTTATTGATATCTGGTACATAAACAGTGTCACCACTGCGTACCAATGGCAATTTGGTAAAATCAGGGCGTTTAACAAAGGTCTTTAAATCAAAACGCTGGCTCTGATTTTCACTTGCCTTAGCGGTTGAAATATTAACCACCATAATGTCTGTCAAATGCGCTTTATCGGTTGGCCCGCCAGCTTCCGCCAACAAATCTAAAATGGTCATGGCTTCGTTAAAGGTGTATCGACCAGGCTTAGCAACCGCGCCAATAATGCGCACCGTTTGTTCCTTTTTCTGATCTAACCAAGCTTTGTCGCGCTGCGGCACATAAATAGTATCGCCTGCACGAACCAGTGGCAGCAAGGTTTCGTCACCTGTTTCAAAGTACAGACCTAAATCTACCGTTGTCACTTTACTGGTGTAACCATTGCGGTGTGTTACTTTAATCGCATGAATATCCGCAAATTGATTCGGGCCATCGGCAGCCGACAAAATATCTAGAAAGTGCAGTTTGTTGTCGAAGGCATAACGGCCTGGTTGACCCACTTGACCAAATACGTAAATCGAACTTTCTTGAGACTGGCGCAACCAACGCGCTTTGTTATCAATCACGTCTCTTGGTTTTTCCGGCACGATAATCGTGTCGCCCGCAGACACTTGTGGCAGTAATGAAAAGTCACCACCATCAGTAATAAAAGCTGCTAAATCAAAAGGTTTTTCTCGACTTGCTTGGCCGTTTTTTAGTACCTTGATTTGCGAAATATCTGCATCTTGCGTTGGGCCACCGGCGTGCGCCAAAATATCAAGAAATGACATTTCATCACCCCATTCGTATCGACCCGGTTTAATTACTGCACCAATCACGCGAATAGCACGATCTGGCGAAATCTTTAACCATGACTTCTCATTCATATCGGTTTTTTCTGGAACAAATATCGCGTCACCCGGTGAAATTTCAGGAATTTGGCGTGCGGCTAAGCCCTCGGTGTAAGCTTGCAAGTCAAAGGCATCAACTTGTCCAGATGAGCGGATAATGCGTACTTGGCGCGTTTCAGCAAAACGTGTTGGACCACCAGCATTGGCTAAAATATCAAAAAAGGCAGTACCATCAGGTGCTTCATATGCGCCGGGCTTAAACACTTCGCCCATCACATAAATAGTACGCAAGCCCGTTTTAATCTCTTCTTCTTGGATAGGTACAAATAGAGTAGAGCCTGCTGTAATGGTCGGCATGCTAGTGGCATCACCAGTATCAAGGTAGTGTTTTAAATCAAATAGCTGAGGAATACCTTGGTTAATCACGCGAATATGTTCAACACCCGCATAACGAGTAACACCGCCAGCTCGCATCAGCATATCAACAACCGTGTTACCTACTTTGTAGGAAAACACGCCCGGCTTTAACACTTCGCCAAATACTTTAATTGCAGTCCCCGCTTCAGCACCGTCACCACTGGCTGATAAGGTTGCAGCATCAAAGTCCATTTGCACATTGCCAATTAGCGGAGAGGCTGGCACAAAGATCACATCTAGCGGTTGTAGCTCAGGCAAAATCGCGAAATCACCCGTATCTAAATATTTTTTATAATCAAAAGCAGTGACTTCACCGGCGCGATTTAACTGAATTTTATCGAGTTGAGCACCGGCACTTGGCCCCCCTGCTTGTTGCAGTGCAAGTTGCACATTACCGTCTGCAGGTAAGTCAATCATCCCCGGCTCTTTCACAAACCCCAGTACCCGCACAGGTAAGCGGCGCTCAATTAGCACAAGGTCAAAATCATCAATCGCACGATATTGCTCAGCGAGCAATGCCTTAACATGCAAGCTTGCTGCTGCTAGCGGCATGCCGCCCAAGGTGACTTGTCCAATCTCAGGCAGCATCAGCAAACCTTCTTGGTTAATTTGAAAGTGCTTTTCAAAATCAGCCTCACCCGGCAGGTTTAACTGAACAATATCACCAGCACGCAATATCACTTGCTTCTGTACTACTTGTTCCTGTACCTGTTGCTCCTGCGCTGAGGTAGATGATGACGCAATGAACGAGGTTGCTAGCGCTAACCAAGTGAGTGCTAGCAAAGCAAATGCTAACCAGTTTCTAGCGATGCTATTCACATTCAAAATTAAACAAGATAGAAAAAACTGCTTATTCATCATGACTCTCCTTGCCGTTAACTGCTATCAGCTGATTGCTCTTAAACTGTTGAGTAGCTGCCTGACTTGGCAGTGCCAAGCGTAATGATATTTTTGTATAGCGATTGAAGACTTGTTGCGTTTGGTTAACTTCGCCTACCCTAGGCGCCATTTCACCAACCGCTTCAATGGTGACTTTTTCAGCCGCAATGCCAGCATCAATAAAGTAGCTAGCCACTTGCTCGGCTCGAGCTAAACTCAACGCTTGGTTATATTCAGTGCTGCCGTGGCTATCGGCATGACCAGTAATCACAAGCGTAGACTCAGGAAAGCTTTCCATTAGTACCACGAGTTTTTCCAACGCTGGATAGTAAATCGTTTTTAACTTGGCCTGATCAAAGTCGTGTAAGGTTTCTGTGATCACCGTATATCCTTGAACGCTGATCTTGCTATCGACTTTTTCAGCCTGTCCTTGTTTTTGGCTTTGTTTTTGGATTTGCTTTTGGCTATATGCGTCTGCCGACAAATTTGCGACTTGGCATTGATCGAAAGAGCCCTCTTTATACCAGTCTCTAAGAACCGTCACTTTATTAGTCTCGCTACAGCCGAAACGCCCATCAATGTAGTGACTAATGCATTCCAATTTGCGTACTTGTCTGTCTAACTGAGTAAGCGAAATAAAGGCATCTGCATACATTTGCCCAGCGAACTCTTGTTCAGTTTTGTCCAGCAATCGGTAGCCAACTTCAAGCTGACCAGCAACGCATTGATGGCTTAGTCGTGTTGTAAGCGACATCATTTTTAAGCGCGATGCTTGCAAATACTCTTTCAGCACTAACTGATCTGGGCTTAACGTAGCGCCATTGTCATCAGCCGTGCGCTCGTTTGATGAGCTACACCCAGTCAAGACAAGCGCAGAACTAGCAAGGACGATGGCCGACAATAAAGTGTGTTTCATGTTACACCGCCTTCAACATACTAGCGGTCGTTACGTAGTGCTCCAAACTGTCAAAGCAGTGAATAGTTTTATCTAGCATCAGCATTTTAAACAGCTCTTTGGGTTGCTCGTTCAAACCAACTACTGCCACTAACTTCCCTTTAGCAACCATACGCTTGTATAAAAATACGATGGCACCAATACCTGACGAGTCAATAAAATCGACATCTTTCAAGTCAATAACAATATCGGAAGATAATTCGGCGTAACTGGCTAGATCAGCTTTCATTGCTTTAACTGCATCAGCGTCTAAATCTTCGAATAACTTAATGACGACATCATTATTTAAGTTGTAAATTTCGTTCAGCATAAACACCTCGACTTATCGCGTTATACGACTTTGTTTGATTTAAATTTATTGTTCATATTTCCTTGTTTGTATGAGAGCAAACTTCGAACCAAAACAAATAAACTTTATTTTACAAACAGTTAGTAACAGAAGCCTTCTTTGGGCAATGTAGGTTTTTGCAAATACCTGCAACTTGAATTGCAGAATGCAAATCGCGAAAGTTCAAAGTTAGTAACTAGAAATTAGGAACTTGAGACTAGACAAGAAGTTCAAGAACAGTGGGCATTGAAAGCAGTATAAGAAAAAGGCCCAAGATTTTAGCGGCCTGTAGAATTCTATAATTGGGGAGTTAGGGGTGAAGTAAAATCAACTAAAGAGCTTGTAGTAACGGCGCCAGCAATTGTTTTAATTCACTGGCATTGTGCCTACCTAAGCTATCGCTTGAAACGGAAACGGGTTGAACCTTACCATGCATTTTTTGAGTTGTTGTTGAGACTTCTGCCATTCTTTGCTCAGGAATAAGAAAAATTACTTTGTGCCCAATACCTAGCGCTTCAAAGAACTGCATTTGGTTATCCAACTCGCCCTGCGCTATTTCAAATTCAGGCGCTACATTGGCAATAAAATAAAGGCGAATATTTGAGTTCGCATTGATGGCTTCAACGACACCTGCGACAAGCAAGCTTGGAACAACGCTTGTATAAAAGCTGCCAGGGCCAAGCAATAGCACATCAGTTTTCGCAATTGCAGCAAGTACTTCTTCACTGGCATTTACAGCAGGGCGCAGTGCCAAGTGTTCAATCCCTAATTGAGCTTTGTTATCAACTGCCAGCTCGCCGACAAGCTCTTCGCCACAATTCAAGTAGCCAACTAAATGGGTGGCCTGATCTGACATCGGCAGAATGTCGGCTTGAATCCCCAAGAATTCTCGCATCACCTTCACACTATCAGTCGGCCTCAAGCAGAGTGAGTCCACCGCGCTGCACATTAGGTTGCCCAAGCTGTGACCTGATAAGTCACCCGCATTGTCAAATCGGTACTCAAAAAGTAGTGATTTTATTGAGCTTGATTCACTGAGTTTAGACAAGCAGTATCGGATATCGCCCCATGCAATGCCTTCACTATGCTCACGTAAACGCCCCGTTGAGCCACCATTGTCTGTGGTACAGACTATGCCAGTGAGGTGACAATGTTCAAATGTGTTGACAACGCTGAGCAGGTGACCAAGGCCATGGCCACCGCCGATACAGGTAAGGTTAACTAAATCCATGTCATTAAATATAGATAATGTCCCAAAAGCTAAAGCCCGCTAATGCTAACTAACGTCAACTTAAAAAGGCATAGTGTTCAGAAACTGTCGTTAACTTTAATTTATGCGCTTGCAGGGATTGTTGTCAATTTAACTTACTGTTCTCCTTACTACCCGTATTACTGCCCTCTCCCTAACACCATAATCATCAGGGTTTTCACCATAATTTTAATATCCATGTATAGCCAGCGAGCCACTGACGTTAACGACATTGCATAGGCAAAGTCATACGCTATTTTTGAACGCACATCGGCAAGCGAAGTGTCATAGCCTTGATTTACTTGCGCTAACCCTGTTATGCCAGGAATAACACCATAAGTACGTTCTAGGTAAAATGGAATGTTCTCTTCCAGCTCTTTAGCAATTTCTGGACGCTCTGGACGCGGGCCAATAATTGACATATCACCGCGTAGCACGTTGATAAACTGCGGCAACTCATCCAAACGCACCTTGCGTAAAAATCGGCCAACAGGCGTCAAGCGGTTATCGTTAGCACTCGCCCAAACCGCACCTGTGCTTGCTTCGGCATCAACGCGCATGGTGCGAAACTTGATCATTTCAAAATGGTGGGTGCCCGATGTTGAAATCGCGCCAATACGTTCTTGGCGATAAAACACAGGCCCCTTGCTGGTTAACTTAATGGCTATGGCAATAACCACAAAAAATGGAGCACTTAACACTAAGCCAACGGCTGCGACGAATACATCAAATACGCGTTTTGCTTGACTAACTTCTGGGGTGATAAAAACTTGCTTGTTCATATACTACTCCTGAGTTTTTCGACTCTTACGAATTTTTACGAGCCTATTTTTACTAATCTATTGTTACTAACGAAAGTGACGACTGTTTACTCAACTTTTGACCATACTTTGGCTTGTAAACCTAGCATGTACTTAGTTGAACCGATTAATGCGACCCAATAACCGTTCACTAAATAACAAATCATTTTTATGATGCCGCTTGCTGGTACTTTCCGGCTGATATTAAGCAGGCCTACACCTAAATAAAGCATCAGTTGTCCCACAAGTGTTAACTGAAATAGCCATTGCCAATTTGTATTTAGCTCGGTGCTAGAGTCTGCAAACAAGCCTAAAACCCCCACCAGTAGCAAATTGCTTAGCAATATAAAAAGCAAGATAAAAGGCATCAGCGCTCTTAGCACTTTACCGGAAATAAAGTTCACGGCATTCCACCCGTATTTCGGGTTCATTAGCGACGCTAGCATCAACATTTGTTGAAAGTTACCCGCCGCAATACGTAAACGTCTTTGCATATCTTGCGCCAACTCAACTTGCTCAAGCTCAATCGCCGAAACGCGTGAATCATAAAGTACACGGTAACCTTGTTTAATTACCTGCATAGGGATTAAGAAATCATCGTTAATGGTATCGGCCGGAATATCTTCAAAACAGTCAGAGCGAATTGCATAAAACGCACCGTGCGCGCCAATAACACTCGCTACCGAGCTTTCACGCTCGCGCACTTGGCGCTGGTATTGCCAATACTTTTGCTCACCAATAGAGCCTTTATTGGCAAAACAATAACCGCCTGAAACTGCGCCTACGCTGGCATCTTGAAAATTGGCATCGAGCATTAATAAAGCGTTTACTGGCAGTAATGCTGAAACATCAGAAAACACGATATATTCATATTTAGCGCGTTTTACGCCGTCTTTAAGCACTGCCACCTTACCGCGGTTCACATCAAAGTTAATCACTTGGTAATCAAGCTCTTCTAAGCCTAATTCAGCTAACGCTTCCGTGGCTAAGCGATAGGTTTCATCGCGGCAACCATCACACAATAAAATCAGCTCAAAGCGATCGCTGGGGTAATCCAAACAGCCTAAATTCCTGACTTTATCTGCGATAAAGGCCGCTTCGTTATACGCTGGGATCACGATAGAAAAACGGCGCATACTTTTATCATCGCCACTTTGCACATAATGGCGAGTAGTAATTTCACGCAAAGGAGAGCGTTTATGCTTTGCCAATAGGCTAAGCAATACTGGGTAAAACACATGATGATAAATCACCAGAAATATCGCCAACACGAACAATGCTGCTAGCATCATGGTAAAAGTGAAATAGCTCATACTTTTCCCCTTAGGCTTGGTTGCGTTAACGCTACATATTGTTTGATCATGGATTTAATCGAGCGTTTTTGCTCGACAAACAAACGCGGTGATTTTTGTAACGGTTGGGTCAGTCGCTGTTTTAAAGCGTTTGCCAACTTTTGCACATTGTTTGGCTCAACAACTTTCCCCGTGCGTTCGCAAATAGCTTCTTTACAGCCGCCAACATTGGTGAGTACCACTGGCACATTGCACGCCTGGGCTTCAAGTGGCGCTAATGGCAAACCCTCATTACTCGACGACAGGCAAAACACATCTAACAATTGGTAAAAGCTGCGCATGTCATCTAAGTGACCGAGGAAAAACACACGATTGTCTAGTTTTAAACGCTTAACCTGCTGCTTTAGGGTTTGTTCTAAACTGCCAGAACCCGCAATTAACAAACCAACATCTTGTGGCAGTTGCGTCAGCGCATCGATTAATAAGTGATGCGACTTCACTGGCTCTAAGCGCGCCGCACAGCCAATAAATCTTAACTCACTAGGTAAATCTGCTTGCTCTTTCAGTAAAGATTTCGCCTTTGGACTTGGCTTAAAGTAATCGGTGTCAACGCCGTTAGTGATCACATAAGGTTTAGCCGCCGGCAATAAGGCTTTAACTTGCTGAGCGACAAACTCGGCATCCGCTACTAGTACTGGGCGCACTAGTTTCAAACATAGCTCTTGTAGGAACCTGCGCTTTTGTTGGTTTAAATGCCAGGCGTCGTGCTCGGTGTGAATTACGCAATCAATACCAAGCATGCGAGCGGCTAAACCACCGTAAATTAATGGTCCGATATGATGGGTGTGCACATACATGGGCTTGATCTCAGCAAACAGCTCTTTAATTTTGCCAACTAAGCTAGGACGCCAGCCCGGCTGTTTATTTAAAACATGAATAAACTTTCTTGAACCGTGGTATTTGCCTTTAATGCTTTGGCTATTACTGCGCTCTAACGCGATGATATGAACATCGTAAAATGGCGCAGCTGCACGTTGGAACTCCAAGGCAAAATTTTCAATGCCGCCAGGTTTGAGATGTTGCACCACATGCACGATCGTAGGCTTCATAATGACTCTCCTGCTTGTTGTTGCGAAACTTGTTTTCGAATATTTAAATTAGGAATTCGTGTGAGCACTGGCACGCGAGTTAATGCCTCGAGCTGTCTTTTAGCGCGAATAGAGGTATCTGCGAGTTCTGCAAAAAGTGCCATACCTGTGCCAAGTGCCAAACCACCAACTACGCCGGCCAGCAAAAATATGACGAGCGGGAAATTATTTGGAATCGACGGTTGATAAGGTTCATCAATGATTTTGATGCGCTCAGGTTGCTCAAAACGCCCTAGCGCGCCAGTAATTTTCGCTTTTTCAAAGCGCGACAATAAATCATCGTACAATGAGCGTTTAACCGCTAAATCTCGCTCTAGCTCTTGCAGTTGACGCTCCATATCACCAGTGCCAGCAATCGCCGATTGCAATTGTTGCGCTTGCTGTTCGATAGAAACCAGCTCTTCGCGAATTTGCTCAACTTTGCCGTCGGCTGACTGCAATTCTTTTAATTGAGACACCAATAACGGGTGCTGCTGATTGTCTAAATCACCTGCCTGCATCTGGCTAGCGACTTCCCACAAACGACTTAGCGCTTGCTCGTCTAGCTGGTATGACGCTTTACTTTGAATGGCACGCTCATCTTGCAGCTGTGCTAATTTGCGCAGTGCACGTTGCACCTTGCTGTGCTTATCAGTGTAACGCGAGCGCAGAATGGCCAACTCACCTTTGGTATCAACTATGCTCTGCTCTATTTCACTCATGACAGGGTCAACTTGTGCCAACCGTGTGCGAATAGTTTTCTTAGCGGCAATCGCCCCTGACAGGTCGATTTTGCGCTTTGCAATTAGCTCAATTAATTCCGCTAAGCGATTGCTATTACTGCCATATAAACGCGGTAAACTGTCAGCATGTTGTTGTTTAAACTCAGCTAGTCTCAACTCCGCGCTTTGCAGGTCGACTTTGGTAATTGCCAATTGTTCGTTTAAAAACGTTTCCGAAGCCGCGATTGCCGAGATTTCTGGCGCCAATAACTTCTCAAGAAAACGATGACGAATAGCCAGCAAGGTTGTGTCAATATTTTCTGGCTGCTGACTACGGTAAATTAACTTCACCAAGTCTTTACCTACTAGCTGAACACTTAACGAACTCGATACTCGCTTCACAAATTCCTCTTGTGCTAGCGGCGATGATTCATTCGTTAATTCGCCCAAGTCTTCACCAACTTTCAGCAACATATGACGACTGTGTAATAAGGTGTCGAGGGCCGTAATGCGATTTTCTAAATCGGTAGAAACCGATAAATCTTCCAAGAATGGGTTCATCTTGGCACTTTCCTGAACCAATATCGTCGTATGTGTTTGCCAATTGCGTGGCGTAATTAAACTGATGACAACAGCAAGTATCGGCATCACAATTAACGGCACGACAATTAGATAACGTCTACGCCATAATGCCGCCAAGATTAGGTGAATATTAACGATGACAGATGTGTTCATGTTACACCTCCACCTTTATCTGTAAGGTGTCATCAGCTAGCGATGGCTGAAAAGCGATGACAAGCTTTGTATTGCGCTGTGCTGCGATGGCTTGTAATGCTGCAACGCGTTTGTGAGTAAGCGATAGCTGCTGCCATAAAGAATTGGCTTTAGCTGGCGCAATACTGACAGTTAGCTGTTGCTTGCCATTTAAAAGCTGCATCAGTTTTAAGCGGTCAACCACATTCAACTCTGCGTCACGTAAGCCATAATCAAAGGTAATAAGCTCGCTCTTGCGCGCCGCTTGATCTGATGATTGCTCTGATGGTTGATTCGATTGCAATGCGCGCAGTGATTGAATGGCATGTAACATTTGATGATTCACTGCAGGCGCTTGGTTAGCTGTCGTTTTTTCTTCCTTTAGCGCATTGATTAATAAAGTAGATGCACAGCCCGATAGCCCCAATTGGGCACTCATTGCGATAGCGATTAAAGTCATTCTTTTTACTGCTTGCATCTTGCTAACCTTTAACTCCAATTTAACGAGGAAAAGCTATTTCCCCTGTGGTTAGCATTAGTATTTCAAGTTGCGTACCAAACAGACATAAAACCAACAAGCATTTGTTTTTATTAGTTTTAATAAGTTTTCAATAAGAATTCACGATTATTGTAAGAATTAAAAATCAAGTGCATTTTGCATTTTGCAATGCGTCTTCAATAAAAGCAGAATAGGAATAAAGCCTAAGCTGCTTACTTGTAGCCGAGTGAAATTTATCCAGCGTCAGCTAAAGGCTGTGGAAATGGATGTAGGTAAGAAGATTAGGTCTAAGCGCCAACAGTAGACCTAATCTTATGCTTAACAAAATAGCCGCGACGAGGCTGTGGTTTAGCGTATCAGTTAAAGAGTAATTAACCACTCATTGTTTTGTGATTGTTTTTGCCAGAACAAATCCGTCGGTATCGCGCCATTTTCCATCGGCCATACTTGGGCGATTAATTCACTTTGCGACTCACTTAACGATAAGGTGAACACTTGCGCTTGCCCGGTAATAAAGGTGCGCAATAAGCAGCTGTCATAGTTGACTTGCCAACTCGCTGGAGCACCTTCTTTTGCCTCTATCTGCTCAAAGTCGCTGCAAATGTTAACGTAATACTGCGTACTGCCAGCAGGGGCAGCAGCAATGGTAACATCAAGCTCAAAACTACCTGAAAAATCAAAATCAGGCGTACTCACTAGCTCCGCAGTTGTGTCCGCCGCTTCATTAGCAGCTTCTGCCTCAGTTTGCTCGTTACTAGCATCGCTACTGGTATTATTGTCGCTCGGTGTCGCTGGCGCAGGCGGCGTAGTTGCCGGAACTGGCGAGTTACTACTCTCGCCGCCTTCACCACCACCACCGCATGCCGTTAGCGCTGCTGAAAACAGAGCAGCTAACACCAGCTTGCCCAATTGATTTGGGACAAAGACTTGGTTTGTCATAAAAGCTTGATTAGGCTTAATCGATTGATTTGGCTTAGCTAAATAATTTTGTGTATTCATAATCTACCCCAATTTTTCTTTAATACGGTTCACCTGTATTGGTATTGATAAGTACAGGTCTTAGTAAGTGCAGGTATTTGTAAGCACTGCTATTGATACGCACCGTTATTTGTAGACATTTGCAGACTTGGCTTTGCTTTCTAGATACCAGTCACTCGATGATGCGCCACTGCTCGTTACGTAGTCTCTAAACATTGGATACGCCTCTAACAAGTCGACTTTTTCCAGCGGATGGCGCCAATTTTGTGAAGAGCCAGGGTTAATCGCCAATGCCCAAGGCAGGCCGGTTTCTGTTTGAAAAGTATGGCCCGTGGCAAGATCACTACGATCTGAGGCTAAGCCAAAGTAACCGGTATCCATTTTTGACGTTGGCATTTTGTTTTTCAGGTGAATTTCCATGCTGCGGCCTGGGTGATAAAACGAATCACCGTGATAGGTAGCAGGTTTAGCAAACACAAAGGGATTAAATGGCGCTTGCGGAAAGGTCGCATAGGCAATTGGCGTAATAAAAGGAACTTGCAAGCTGAACTTCATTTGCTCGCTATTGTTACAACCTGACTGCGTTTTGTAGAAACTACAGCCCGAGCGAGCGCTGAAATAATCACTCAGATTGTCAGATATCATTAGTACTAACGAATCCGTACCTGTTTCAACCAGTGATGTGGTTTGCGCAACACCGTTGATTTCAAAGCGCACTAGAGCTTGGTTTACGGTGCTTGGCGCGACATTATCAATTTGAATTGCAAAGCCATTCGCGTACGCCGCACCGTACGCCATCATTTCACCAGTTATCTCAAGTTGGTGCACTTCATTGGTGCCACTGACTAGCAACGACGAGTCTTGTTTAACCACAACATCGTTCATGTCGTAGTCACCCATTTCCGGCCAGTTGTCTTCAAAAGCAATGAAGTAAGTGTTGTGCTTAATTTGACTTAAGTTCGGATTCGTTACGTACACGCGGTAGTCTTCTACCTCTCCGTCGGTAACACCGCCGTAAGCGACAATTCCCGGCTCAACGCTCAAGCGAGCACGTGCCCATGTGTACCCTGGCACAGCCTCAAAAGGAGCCTCGACTATAAAGGTTTCGCTGCTGTCGTATAGATAGTGATCGGTAAGTAGCTTTTCGTTTTCGGCAAAGGTACCGTCTTGATCAAAATCGACCCAGATATTAACGTAGCCACCACCCGTGGCAGTCACTTGCAACAAGCCACTCATACCGCCAATTAGCGGTGTAATAAACACCACACCATCGTCGTCATTACTACCAGTGGCATCATCACTTGCTGGGTACAAGTGGGCATTGTGTTCGCCATCAACACGAGTGCCTAAAAAGTTGCCGCCAATGCTGTGACGAGCACCATTGCTAGCAAGCAAGGTGCGATAGCTATCTGGCGCATCACCGTAATCGACAGTCGGAGCAACTGAATCATCAACAATTGGTGCTGTTGCACAGCGCGCACCATCGTTGTTTGACGAGCTTGGACCATAAGCAAATAATTCTGCTTGAGGGGCAGCTGCATCAACATCAATAATAAAAACGTGACCATCACTGTTGCGGCTAATGTAAAAGTTTCCATCAACATCAAAGTAAACAGCGCCAAACGTGCCTGACTGCCCAACATTACCCAGTTGTTCACTGGTGCCAGAAACAACATCAATTTTGTGTAGTCTACCTTTGTTATCTACCGAATAAGCAAAAGAGTTGTCTGGATGAAAGGCTAAATCGAAAATGGTTAGCGACAGCGCGCTGGCACTCGCTACTTTCTCTGCGACTAAGTAATTAGCATCTTGTTCATCTAGTGGTACCTTGTACAAGCCACTACCTTTTTTATAGAAAAAGTAACTGTTTTCACTTAGTGCGACATCGCCAACATAAAAATTCCCGCCAGGGTTATTTGTTATATTGATTGGCGTTGCTTGGTATTCATCACCGATGCGCACTAAAGTGCCCCACTCATAGCCCCAGCCATAGATATAATTGTCGTGAAAGCTAAAACCGACTCCATTGATTTTGTTATTGGTGCCTAAATCATCAGACAACAACGAATACTGGCCAGTCACTAAGTTAACCCCATAAAGCTTGGCAACACTTTGCTGCACAAGAAACGCCTTTGACGGACAAGTTGCAAAGGCATCAGCCTTTGCAGGAGCACTCAATAAACCGGTACTCATGATTAATGTTCCCAGTATCAAACCATACTTTGACAAACTTGTTCTGAACATAGTTAACCCCTTCTACAATGTGTTACCACTACAGGAGCAAATTACATTCCAGATAACTTTATACTTATTATTCAGTAACTTAACTGTTTAACGAGAAGTTTTACAAAGCGCATGTCGCAATTTGCAATGCAAGACGAATAGCGTCTACAGTGCGATAAATACTTAAGGAATGGTTAGGCACACAAGGCTTTGCGATCGGAATGACATTTAGTAACTAAGCTAGGTTTAGCATTTGTCTTACTTAAGAGGAAAATCAAAGGTAACTTGACAAAGAACATCGCAAAAAACTTAGCGAAAAAAGTTAACAGATTGAAAAACAAAGACTAAACTCAGAGCTAATGTGAAAGCGAAATGGAGTCGTTTGATGAAAGGAGCTATTTTCTGTGGTTACAGCGAGTATATTGAACAAGCACACGGTCTGCTTACTTGGTTAGATATCGTTGATAGAAGTGAATTAGCACAATCCAGCAGCTTTATCGCGACAGATATTTATGAAGATAAAATATTTGTTGAACTGCTCACCATCAGTGCTGAGTTACTCAATGTTTCGCTTAGCGACATTCTTACCGAGTTTGGCGAGTTTTTGTTTCCTACCTTGCTAGGCAGCGCTAAACATCATATTGGTGAATGCACTAACGTATTTGAATTTCTTGATCACGTTGAAAACGTTATTCATATCGAAGTAAAAAAAGCCGATCCGCTCGCTTATACCCCCTCACTAATTCTCGATACGGTTTCCAACAGTGAACTGTTGATTAAGTACACCTCTCATCGCCAGGTTTGCTTTCTGGCTGAGGGCTTAATTTATGGCGCCGCCAAACATTTCAATCAAAAAGTAACCATCGAGCACTTAAGCTGCACGCATCAAGGAGACAAGCATTGCCTAATGAAAGTGACCACAGTGCAGCCAAGCTAGCCCAACTAACCAAACAAGTTTCACTGTTAGAAAAAGCCTTAAAAGACGAAAGAAGCGCCAAAAAAGCACTAGAGGCGAAACTTGATAACGTGGACCAGCACAGGTATGACTCATACCGAGAACTGATCAGTGCGCTTGAGCAAGCTAATAACCGTCAAGTACAGCTAAAGGTACTGTCAAATCTTGCCAACCATCATGCCAGTTCAGGCTCAACCGCAGAAATGTTAGTGAATTTCTTAAAGGAAATATCATTGCTACTCGAAGGGGCAACGGTACTCTTGTTCGACTATAAAAATCCAAAGCGTGCCATTGCCTATTTATTAGAGAAAGACAGCAATAAACTCGTCAAACCATATAGCAATAGAATAGATATCACTGCTTTACTTAATCAAGCTGCAAATTCTTCACAAACTAATGAAGAGCTAGAATCTACAGAAGCGGGTAGTAGCCATTGGCAAAGAATTGCTGAAAACTCTTCTTTAGAGCCAAGCTTGCACGACTTATTTCACCATGAAAACCAATTGGTTTTCAGTTACCAACGACTAAAACAACGTAAAAACGTGGTAGTTATCGACCTACCGCACTATTGCTACAGCAAAGAGGTAAAGCAAACGTTAGATACTGCCGGTCAGCAATTTGTTTCCGCAATACAAAAACGTGCAACAGAAGAGAAGCTCGCCAAGAACTATCAACGCTTACAACGTGCCGTTCATAAACTGAGTTCAGTGCAGCACCAACTGATCCACAGTGAAAAAATGGCTTCTATTGGCCAACTTGCAGCAGGTATCGCGCACGAGATAAATAACCCAATAGGTTACGTGAAAAGCAACCTATCGGTGCTGAGCGACTACATTACATTATTTAAAAAAGCGATTAACGAAGCGAGACCACATATTGCGGTAGACGATGAGTTAGACTTCGCAGAGCAAGACGTAGCAGAGCTCATTAGTTCATGTTTGGATGGTGTTGACCGCGTTGCCGAAATTGTCAGTAGCCTAAACTCATTTGCTCGCAAAGAAGACAGCACTAAAATCGCTAAGGTCTCTCTCAATCAAGTGCTACAAGAAAGCATTAAAATCACTTGGAACAATATCAAACACACGTGTGAAATGGTGGTTGAACTCGACCAGAATTTACCAGAGATCATGGGGCATAAAGGTGAGCTTCAACAGGTGTTTATTAACTTAATCGTCAATGCACTGCACGCTATAGAAGATAGCGGCAAAATTACCGTTCGCTCTTGGTTTCAAGATACGGTGAACGTCAGCGTCACTGACAATGGTTGCGGTATGGATAAAACGACCCAAAAGAAACTGTTTGAACCTTTTTACACAACAAAACCCGAAGGAAAAGGGACTGGGCTAGGCTTATCTGTATCCTATGCAATTATTGAACATCACAGAGGAAAAATAACAGTGCACTCGGAAATAGGCAAAGGGACGCGCTTTGAACTGAAATTCCCAATCGCTGAGCAGCAATCAGCACAAATGAATGCGCATGAGAACAAGGATCTAATGGCAAGTAGCTAGCACTTTATTCAAAGGCAATTGCAAAAGTTAAACCTTCAATAAAGAAAGACCGCCAATAAAATGAACAAGAATTAAGCTATTGAATGCTATCCACTAATTTTTTGTTATCACGCGGGTGACAATAAAAGTAAAAATGCTTATACTGCCCCCGCTTATTTCGGAGACTTTACTCTAAGTCACCAAGCAGAATAAAAAAATGGCCCTTTAGCTCAGTTGGTTAGAGCACCCGACTCATAATCGGTAGGTCCCCAGTTCAAGTCTGGGAGGGGCCACCATTTCCGTATATCAAACTGCACCATACAGTATCAAATTTTCATAAAATCAATAAATTAGTAATCTCATAGTCTACTTGCTGTATCATTCGATACCGTGACATCTCATAATTTTAGTAGTAGTTTAAGTAGTACTGAATCATGCAGGGCTGCAGGGTACTACTAAAATGGCTAGAAAAACTAACCCATTAACAAATACGGAAATAAAACAAGCAAAGCCTAAAGAGACTGCCTATAAACTGTCTGATGGTGAAGGGTTACAATTAAGAGTTCGCCCTAATGGCACAAAGACTTGGTTATTAGATTACTTCAGGCCTTACACCAAAAAACGCACATCAATTTGTTTAGGTAGTTACCCTGAAATTAGCTTAGCTAATGCTAGAAAACGTAAAGCAGCAGCTAGACAATTGCTCGCTCAAGATATCGACCCTAAGCACCATAGAGAAAAGACCCACAAACAAAAGCTTGAGCAACTAGAAAACACGTTTGGTCGTTATGCTGATAAATGGTTAGAGCTGAAGCTACATAATGTTAAAACAGAAACAGCCCAAAAAGGCTGGCAAACATTAGATAAACATATCCTCCCCCACCTTAAGCAAACACCAATAGATGAAATAAAGCCTAAGATAGTTATCGACATTCTTCGCCCTATTGAAGCTAAAGGGGCTTTAGAAACGGTTAAGAGGCTATGTAGGTATATTAATGAAATAATGCGTTTAGCAGTCGCTTCTGGCACGATTGAGTTAAATCCGCTTACTGACCTAACAAAATTATTTGCTACCCCGAACAAGGAAAACATGGCAACAATTAAACCGGAAAGATTGCCTGAGTTTATGACAGCCCTATATAACGCCAGTATAAAACGAGTAACACGATGTTTGGTTGAATGGCAATTACACACCATGACTCGCCCTATCGAAGCAGCTACAGCCAAGTGGGAAGATATAGACCTAGAAAACAAAGTCTGGGTTATCCCCGCAGAACGCATGAAGATGAAAAAGCCCCATACAATCCCTCTAACAGAGCAAACTTTAGAGTTACTAAATTTCTTAATTACTATTCGTGGAGCTAGTGATTATTTGTTTCCTGGTCATCGAAATCCAAGAGACCATATCAATAGTCAAAGCGCCAATATGGCAATTAAGCGTATGGGCTTTGCTGGTGAGCTTGTTTCTCATGGTTTAAGAGCTTTGGCAAGCACTACTTTAAACGAACAGAGCTTTGATCCTGATGTGATAGAGGCGGCCTTGGCTCATATAGATAAGAACGAAGTCAGAAGAGCGTATAACCGAGCAGAGTATATAGAGCGTAGGCGAGCAATGATGATTTGGTGGTCTAATCATATAGAGAATGCGAAGAGAGGCTCATATACGCCAGCAATGAACCAAAAAGGTTTAGCAATAGTAAACAGTTAGTCAAAGGAATGAAAAATGCTGGAGCGTAGTGATATGGGAAAAATAAAGGACATTGATGATTTACCTAAGTGGTTTAAATTAGAAAACTACAAATACATTAATCAACTTTCAGCTAACGAAATAAAAGATCAGTTAGTTTATAGGGAAGACATACATTACCAGTTACGGTTTATCGATTTAGATAAATTTTATGGTTCTAAAGTTTTAATTGAAGAAAGGGGAGAAATACTATTTTCTGATTACATTCTTAATCAACGTTGGAAGCAGATAAAAACAGGCCAAGTAATAATAGACAAATTTTGTTATCCAATAACCCTACCAGAAAGTGAATCTATGGCAGGCTATGCAAAGAAGTTAACTTTACCCTCGTCACTATTTATTAGAGGGGTATCAAATAGCTATGTTCAACACTATATATCTCGATTGCTCGAAGCTGGCCTTGTTAAAACAAGTGATGACGGATTATCCTTTCCTGTAACAAGCTATTGTGGCGATATTGATCTTAGTAATAAGGATTTACTCTTCACACAGTCAGGCTCTATTAACATAAACATAGACTTATACAACGCTACAGATAAAGTAATAATACAAGAAATTAAAAAAATGCTCCCTTTATGGAGAAAGTCTTTAGATATTGAAGAGCCGAAAAATAACTACTTTTCGAGAAGGCTAGACTATGACAAAGTCCCCTCTTACAAAATAATTCCGTTACTAGACCTATTAATGTGGGCCCAAATAGAACAGAAAAAAATCCCACTGAGAGTATTAACAAGTGTCCTTTTTCCAAAAGGAGAGAAAGGAGAAACAGAATTGAAACAGACTATACTCCCTATGGCTCGCAGATTTATTAGTTCAAATTACTTTCATATTAGTTAGTAGAATTTTATGAATGCAAAACATCTACGTTTAATTTACTAAAGTTTATATATATTTTTTCTAACGTTTTTATACGTAGTTTATGTCATGTCAAACAACAGCAAGAGGTTTCACATGACAACAAGCAATAACGAAAATTTAAGAATTATACGCATTAGCGAAGTAGCTACTAAAAGAGGTGTATCAAGAACTACTTTATATCGCCAAATTAAAGATGGTTTATTGACTAAACCAGTTAATTTAGGAGCTCATAGCATTGGTTGGCCTGAGCATGAAGTAGATAAGTTAAACGGTGCTTTAATAGCTGGCGCAACAAGTGAGCAATTAAAAGAGCTAGTGCAAAGTTTAACAGAACAACGTCAACAGTTGATGTGTGCTTAAGGGGGCGTTCATGAGAAATGACAAGGCCGCCAACGACAACGGCACTCACCATATCAAGGTCATTAACGATGTTAGTTCAGCTAGCCAACGAGCGCAAATACTAGATTATTTGCAGCGCAACGGCTCGGCAACAACATTAGACATACGTAACGAATTACATATTTTGTCACCAGCGCCAAGAGTATTAGAGCTACGGGAGCGAGGACACAATATTAATACGGTTTGGGTTAACTGTGCGACTCCTGATGGCAAAAAACACCGAATAGCCAAGTACGTGCTTAGTTCGAGCAAGCCATTTGACGATGCGGCCTAATAGGAGGCCGCCAGATGGCAAAGAGAAGCAAAAGCAGGCGCTTTGCTGCCATACCTCATAGTGTGCTGGTAAGCGCAGATTACAGAGCGCTAAGCAATATTGCTAAGTCCTTGCTAATAGAATTGGTGTTTCAGTACAACGGTAAAAATAACGGTGACTTAACCCTTGCTTGGACGGTACTAAAGCAACGAGGGTTTAACTCCGAATCAACAATTAACCGAGGCAAAGTTAGCTTAATTGAAAGGCGTATTGTTACCGAGGTTCGTAAAGGCATTGCTAAAAAAGGCGTAAGGTTATGTTCGCTTTATGCTCTTAACTGGTTGTCGCTCGATGAAGTTTTTTATGATGATGGTACACCAAAACACCAGCTTAAAGGCACAAATGCGCCGCTAAGATCCTATTGGGATAAACACAACATAAGCGGAGATTGAATTTTCTCGGCTTTCAAAATGGGAGCCGAAACGCGCTGACGGCTTTCAAAACGAGAGCCGAAAATATTTAGCCCTATCCTGACGGCTTTCAAAACGAGAGCCGTCAGAGCTGTTTTGACTAGTCTACGGCTTTCAAAATGAAAGTCCTTATATATATATGCCATATAGTACCTGCTATAAAAAAATGGCTATTTGATAAATCGACGCTCAAAAAGGAGAAACAAAAGTGTCAGTTGAATCAGTACTTGATAATAATGAAACTAAAATTTACGAATCAATAGAGCGAATCGAATTTGCTTCCAAGCAGTTCAATAAGCTAATCGGTGAATTAACAGCATATTCAGCTGCTGAACTAGAGCCCATAGTACAGCAAATGTTGACAGTCGAAAGTGCAGGCAAAGAGTTAGATCAAATACTATCAAAAGTTTTTGAAGTGAAAACTGAAAGCGGAAGAAACGAGCCAATCAATCATGAAAAAGGGAGCGCGTAATATGGAAGTTAATAACAGTGATTTTATAGATGCGATAGATAACTTAGACCTGCACAAGAACCGAATCAAAGCACTGGTAAACTCTTTATCATTTGATGACAACCACGGAGGTATGCTGGTTGAGGATATGTCAGCTATTCTTGGCATCATTTACGAAAGCACATTGCAAATAGAGAGCTCCAGTGAGCGGCTGAGTAAAGCTCTCAAAGTTAAATAACCCAAGGTCACATTAGTGACCTTTTTATCCCCTCTAAGCTAACTCGCTTTCCCTAGCTATTTCAAAAAGTCAGAACTGACTACTGTATTAGTCAGCACCGACTAAACCTCACAAAACTAGACATTCAAAAAGCTGTGACACAAGTCAAACGCCATCGAAACTCGATATTAGCTTAGCGAAATATTGGTCGTTCTCCACAACGGAGTTTATGCACCCGTGGTAAAAAATTACAGGGTGTAAAATTTTTACAGGCTTTAGAAAAACCACAGGTTTTTTTAAGTACGATACGCTGAGCAATACCGTAAATCTGTTATCACAATGGGGAGTTTTCGGAGCCCATAAAAAAGGGCTGACTGTAAGCTATAAATTAGTTTTGCGAGTCCATAAAAAAGACTAATTGAGCTAGCATATTGCTAAGCACTTATGAATTAAATCACTAATTTATCAAAAGGTAGTGCCATGGCTTATTGGGGAGGGGGCAGTAAATGTCTACAGACAATCTTATCAGTACCGCCGCCCTAGCCTATTACACACGGCCGCAACTCTAGAACTTTTTTTAGCGTAGGTAACGCTGGCCACATGAAATTGATGTGCTTATAGGGAGGGGGTAGCTAAATCTCTAGGATGATTTATTGCAGTACCGCCGCCCTAGGGAAATTTCTCCACCCGCGAAATTAGAAAATTCATGGTAGCGAATTAAATCATCTTTGATGTAATGGCACTTAGTTATGATTACGATGTAATCAAGCTATAACCATATTTGGTTATTAATACTGGATTATTGTCCGTACAGAAAAGAGCATATGACTTTTTACTTTAGAAGTACAAGAAGTAGTACTATGGCGCACCTAGAAATTATTAACGCTATACATTCAAAGACTTAACTATCCGTTTCAAGTCTGGGAGGGCCACCATTTAAATAGCCTCCCCTGAAAATTGTGCATCAATGAATAAATTGTTCGTTTTAGCCATTTTACACTGACCACTAAAGCAAAAATTGCTCACCCAATGGGACTAATCTTAGAAATACAGCTTATTCTTTCGTTGATATTAAATACTGAAATTTTCCTACCTTCACGCTTTACCTCTTGCTATTCATCGAAATAATTTTTGTTAACTTTATAACAATCAGGGTTATGAGAGCTAATCTCTCGATGTATTTTTAATACCAATTGAAATAAAGGATTCGTAATTCAGCGAAAGTTAAAAGGATTAGCGGCAAGGCATTGATTGCAGAAAATGGTTGCCCCCTAGTCAAAGTCAATAACGCCGCACATAGGACTTTAAAACTCGCCCTTGGGAGTGAGTCATTCATATTTCCTTATATTATCAAAAGTTTACAACTGGGCTAATGGTAGATAGTATTGATTCCAATATGCTATCAGCAACATTGATAGTACATAAAACTTATTTTAGTAAACTAACTACAAGGATGTCTTCAATGAAAAAAGTTCATTACTTTTTACTAAACTTTATTTTATTTTTTATGTTAACTGGCTGTGGCGGAGGGGGGACAGACAATTCGAATCCAAATGCTTTTTTGTCACTATCTAAAAATGAAGTTAACTTTGACGCTACGTTTATGGTATCCCCAAGCCTTATTAGTGAACGAGTTAGCGGTAATGTCAGCAATTTTAAAGAAGGCACATTATATTTAAGTGCTGTGCTCAGTGATAAGGGAGTAGTCAATGCACAAGCCACAAAGTTGAGTGTTGGTAATAACTCAGGTTCGCTAGAAATTGTTCCAGGAAGCCACTCTGAACTTGGACCTGGCCTACATACTGATACAATTGAAATTCGCGCCTGCAACGACCAGCAATGCAATTCTCACATTGCCGGGAGCCCAGCCTTTATCAATGTAAAATATAATATAGCGACTCCACCATCTCGCTTTATTAAATTATCTCAAGACTCATTAATCATTGATGAAATGCTAAATTCAGAAACGTCTCCTGCGTTACTTACTCTGTTTACAAGTTTGGAGCCTACAAATATTCGTATTAAGTCAGACTTCACAGATGGAACGTTAAAGCATGCTAAACTAGCTAATAGAGTTCATAGTGAAAGCCATACAGCCATAGACTTCGGATTAATGTTAAGCGAGAATTCAAACCTCCCACCAGGTGAGCACTCAGGTACAATAGATGTAATCGCCGAGTTAAATGGACATGATTTAACACTAAGTGTTCCTACTAAAATTCTAATATCCCCTAAACTTCTACAAGTGTCCCAGCAAAGTGTAGCACTGACTAAATTTAAATCATCAGGGAAATTGACACAAGAGCTCAGCATATACGAAATAACAGGTAGTGAATCATTTAGCTGGAAAGCAAAAACAAATGTAGATTGGTTACAAATAACAAAATCAGATAATTCAGAAAATTCTCTTAAAATCGAAGCTCAGCCTGATAACCTGAAAACAGGCACGATGCATTATGCAAAGGTAAGTATTTCATCAGATGACGATAGAATAAATAACGTTCAAATAGTAAATGTAGGTTTATGGGTTAGTGATAGTGAGCAACCTGAAATTTCCATGCATGGTGATTATACATATACAACTTCATTAAACAGTGATCCATTGAGGCCATTCTTATATTTTACAAAAGAAAAGAGTGGAGAACTCCAAATTGAAGCGATCAATTATTACACAGGCTCTATTGCCGCAACAATTGAGGTTGATGGTATTAGAAGAGGTATTGATGATATTGCAATATCTCCATCTGGTGAATATTTGTACATCCTTCATGTATCAGAGACTTCAGATGGCTCTATCGGTGAGCACATTAGTGTAGTAAACCTATTCACTAATCAAGTTATCAGTAAGTGGTATAATATAAGTTTAAACTGGGACATTGCTAAAATCATTAGCCCGCTAGGAAAAGACACATTGTTTAGTGAGAACTATAGCAGTTCTACAGATGAATTATTGGCATATGACTCCTTTGACGGTACAAACTTAGGGTATTTTGAAAACTTAACAAAGTTCAACGTTAAGTTTGATAGAAAAGATAGTAACTATTGCTATAGTTCGAATGACTTTTCAGGGGAAATTACTGAAAATAATAATTTAACATGCGGTATTGTTAGGTATAGTAAATTACAAAATACTTTGGGATTTGATGACACCAAAAGTACACGAAGCAGTGAGCTTGTTGGAAATGATGTTCAACATTTTAGTGTTCATCCTAACGGGAAATTAGTAGCTGTTAAAAATGGAAATAGCATTTCACTTGTTGATACTGTGTCAGGTGAAATACTAAGTCAATTCGAACCACCAATCATATCAAACATATCTAACACAAACCTATATTGGTCAGAGGATAGCCACCTACTATCATTGAAATACGATAATGAAGATAAAAAATTATTTAAATTTTCCATTGACGGTATGACTACCCAACTTAACTTAAACCAATATGATGACTTAATTGGCGAGGACCTTAGAGAAGCCGTTTATTCTGCTGACGGGCTTTCAATGGTACTTTTATTCAATAGTAATAAGTTTGCAACAATACAGATTAGATTATGAGAGTGCTAACCTATAATGCACTATGCGTAATTTTTGCCCATTTTATTTGGCTGAATAAGTTTTAAACCTACTTTCATGCAGAGTTATATTGAAGCATCGAGTTAGAGCAAACTGCGTTTGCTCTTTCTCTTATCGAACTGAAAAAGCGCAGGACTATCTTTTGGCATTGGTAAAGTATGCCTTTCACCGTTTTAATACAACCATCACTATATTTATTCTGTTTTCACTCACCTGTTTCGATATTGACTGAAACATCATAAGTAATTTTGATTGATTGTTCCTTGTGTAGTGCAAACACGCCGCTCATAGCTTATATAGTCATTCCAACGATTACCATCAGCGACTAGCCGAGCTTTTTCTAACAAGGAGTCTTTAGTGAAGCTTTGTTTAAGTCGCGGGAGTTCACGCCACACAGTTACGCTAGCTCAACCAATTTACTGAAATTGACGAATACACCGACATGTCCCTATGCATCTGCTCGTTGCGCTGCAAGCTTGGGATTCTCACCGTAACCACCTTGTTCTAGGTGCTCCCTCTCAATATTTGTGAAAAAGTATTTAGTAATGAAACCTTAAGCAGTAGCTTAATTAGGTTCACTTTCATCAAAGTAACAGTTCTTGTGATTAGCTATGCTAGTGGCTTTGTTTTAAAGTCTCTAGACGTAAAAAAAACACTGTCGTCAGACAAGGGCTTTCTTAATAAATGCCTAGTAATGACCTACTTTATTCTAGGCATCCTGCTTACCACCTTTCGGATCGCGCAAGGTAGTTCTACAACGCTATTGTCACTTAGGTTTTTTAAGTATCCTATACGAAAAAGCCCCTGTCATAAGACAGGGGCTTTTCTTAATTAAGTGCCTAGCGATGACCTACTCTCACATGGGACCTCCCACACTACCATCGGCGCAGTTGCATTTCACTTCTGAGTTCGGCATGGGGTCAG
>NZ_JBQRUO010000005.1:0-279543 GCF_053485855.1 Thalassotalea montiporae | reverse complement strand
CAGAAGTGAAATGCAACTGCGCCGATGGTAGTGTGGGAGGTCCCATGTGAGAGTAGGTCATCGCTAGGCATCTAATTAAGAAAAGCCCCTGTCTTATGACAGGGGCTTTTTCGTATTGGCTACTTAAAAAACTTTAGCGACAATAGCGTTGCAGTACCACCTGATCCCTCGGCAACTGCTCCTTGCGTTGTCCTAATCACCTACATCCATGTAGGGAATGCGCTATTACCAAAAAAGGCTGAAGTGACCGCTCTTGAGCATCCATGCTCTCGCGGCATTAGTGCATCCTTGCACGTCAAATGCAACGTGTGTCTATGGTCCATGGGAGGTTCCATGTGACAAAAATGTCGGGAACATTTTTGAGCGCACTTGTGCGACCCGTAGGGTCGAAGGCAGGATGCCTGTAATAAAGTAGGTCATCGCTAGGCACTTAATTAAGAAAAGCCCGTAGCTAACGCTACGGGTTTTTTGCATCTATAGCCTTTAAAAATTTTACTGCAGCATCGCTCAGTGAAATTAACCCTTGAGCACCACCTAAACATATTGTCCACTCCCCTAAACTGACACAGGCATAATTAGAGTTTACTGCAACGCTTTAAGCGGGAGACAACTATGAAAAAATCACGTTTTACAGAATCTCAGATCATCGCTGTACTAAAAGAAGGTGATGCGCTGCACCGTTTCGCTCGCCACACACTTAACTGATTAAATAACTTAGTCAGAGTGTGGCTGAATTAAATTTGCTAAGCTATTTGGTTGGTATTTGACGCCGCTGTTACCAGTTGTATTGATAAAGTAGAGAGATAATGTTCAGCCCGTCGTTATTCTTATTGGTATTAGCGTTGGAGTAGTGTGAGAAAGATAAAGCTATTTGATGATTAGGATTTGCTCTAATTCCAACTTCGAATTTATCTTCAAACATCCAATTACTACCTAGTCTTCTGTTTCCCCAGCGCGTTTGATCAACGTAAGCGGCGCCTATCCCAAATTTGATAAACCACCATTGGTCTTGCTGTCTGAGTGGGTAATTGAACATTGGAATAAGAGCACCTGTTTTTAAGTCAGGGCCATACAAGTTTTGCCAAGATGCGGCTGAAACATCAAGTGTAAGATAGAGGTTGTTTCGTTCTAGTAGCCCTATATTTGTGGGGGGCTTGAATATAAGACCAAGCTTTTGGGTGTCAGATCTGTCTTTAGCTGTCGACTCTCCAATTGCATAGTAAAGGCTATGAGCGCTTACACTGCTTTGTGCAATTAACACTACCAACAATAATAATAATTTCATTGAACAAACATAATAAGACGGCTTACTTAAACCTTAGAATAAAATTAACTTGCTAGCGAACTTGTCAGGTGGGATTTAACGCTATTTTAGTTAAGATTTTTAACTTGTTGGGTGATAAAATCTATTTATGTATTTTCGTTTAACTCCCCTTTAAGAATGGCAATAAACTGGTTCCCGGGTCATATGCACAAGGCCCAAAAAGAGATCAAAGAAATCCTACCGACAATTGATGTTGTAATTGAAGTATGTGATGCACGCTTGCCGTTTAGCAGCGAAAATCCGATGATCACTGAAATTCGCGGTGACAAACCATTGATCAAAATTCTCAATAAGTCTGACTTAGCTGATCCAGTAATGACTAAAGTATGGTTGGACTACTTAGACGCCCAGCAAAATGTGAAGGCGATTGCTTTGACCACTGAGTCTCCGTCTATTGCAAAACAAATTCCTCAGTTGATCAGAAAGCTAGTGCCGCATAAAGATGAGACAGGCAAACAAATTAATGCTGTGATCATGGGCATACCCAATGTTGGTAAATCGACATTACTCAATACGCTAGTGGGTAAAGCAAAGGCGAAAGTGGGTAACGAACCTGCGGTAACCAAAGGTCAGCAACGTATTCGACTAGAAGATGGCTTATATCTTTATGACACGCCTGGCATGCTATGGCCCAAGATAGTAAATGAAAATAGTGGTTATCGTTTAGCAGTAACCAGTGCCGTCAAAGATACAGCTTTTGATCATGAAGAAATCGCTTGTTTTGCTGCTGAATATTTATTGGAGGCATATCCTGAGCGATTAAAAGAGCGTTACAAGCTTGATGAATTGCCACTTACGGAAGTTGAACTGATTGAGGAAATTGGTCGTAATCGCGGCTGTGTGAAAAGTGGTGGTTATGTCGACTTCCATAAGGCCTCAGCTATCTTAGTGAATGAAATTCGAGATAAAACGCTGGGCGAACTTACTTTTGAAACTCCTGAAATAGTGGAAAAAGAAATCATCCACTTTAATGAGTTAGAAGAAAAGAAAATAGCTGAACGTGAAGCACGCAAAGAAGCTCGCGGTCGTGGCCGTAAAAATAAACCGAAAAAGAAAAAGAGATAAACACATGACAGATGTTCAATTAAATGAATTCCAACTTCATGAGTTATTGGTGCGCGATGGTATCGAATTAATTGACTTACCACTGAGTAAATTACTTTTGATGAATGACTCGCAATACCCTTGGTTTGTTTTGGTTCCTAGGGTGGAAAATATTAAAGACATTTATCAGTTAGACTGGGAGCAACAGCAGCAACTGCAGAATGAATCCAGTATGTTAAGCGAAATATTAATAGAGCTTTTTCAGGGTGACAAAATGAATGTAGCAGCCCTTGGTAATGTTTGTTCGCAATTACATATACATCACATTGTACGCTTTGCAAATGACCCTGCTTGGCCAAAACCGATTTGGGGTGAATTGCCTATGAGACCATACACTGAAATAGAAGTTGAACAACTGAAAGCTAAAGTACTACCCAGTATAGAGGCAGTACTAGCCAACAATTAAAATGCCACAGTATTAAGTAGCTTTTTAAGGGTTAGGCGACCCGCTGCGCGTTATTGCTGACCTGATCAAGCGATTGTTTTAGGTCAGCAATTAGATCTTCAACATATTCTAGGCCAACTGAAATACGTATTAGCGTGTCGCTGATCCCAGCATCTAGTCGCTCTTCTTGTGAGTAAGGAGAATGCGTCATTGAGGCGGGGTGTTGAATTAGCGATTCTGCATCTCCTAAGCTTACCGCTATTGAAAAAAGTTTCATGCGGTTAATTAAAGCCGCTCCTTCTGCAATATCCCCTTTAATCTCAAAGGCGATAACACCGCCAGCAGCTTTCATTTGCTTACCTATAAATTTATATCCTTGGTGTTCTTTTAGACCCGGGTAGTGAACTTTGTCTACCATAGGGTGTTGGGCTAGAAACTCAGCGACTATCTGTGCGCTTTTACAGTGCTGCTCTACACGAATAGGTAAAGTCTTTAATCCTCTGAGTATCAGCCATGCATCGTGTGGGCTAATCGTTGCTCCGATATCTTTTAACACGCTTAGCTTGATATGGCTGATCATATCAGCTGAGCCGCAAATGATACCGGCGACAACATCACCATGACCATTTAGATATTTAGTTGCACTATGAACAATAAGATCGAAGCCAAATTGGGCTGGTTGTTGCAAGATTGGGGTTAAAAATGTGTTGTCGATAATGGAAATAATCTGATGTTCTTTGGCTAGCTTTCCGATAGCTTCAATATCAAGTACCACTAAATTGGGGTTAATGGGCGATTCTAAGAAAATCACCTTGGTATTGAATTGAATTGACGCTTCTATGTTGTCGATGTTTGTCATATCAACAAACGTGACCTCAATTCCCCATTTAGTTAATTGATGAGCCATTAATGCATATGAACAGCCATAAACGGCTTTAGAAGCAATTAAATGGTCACCAGCAGACAAATTAGCTAACAAGGCGCCAGATACAGCCCCCATGCCTGTAGCGGTTGCAGCCGCGTCTTCCATTCCCTCCATTGCAGCAACGCGCATTTCTAGTTGACGAGTGGTTGGATTACCTAAACGGGTATAAATAAAGCCGGCTTCCTCACCTGCAAAGCGATTAGCGCCTTGCATAGCATTATCGAATATAAACGTTGATGTTTGATAAAGCGGTGTCGCTAGTGAGCCAAACTGCTCATCGTTAATGCGTCCAGCATGAATAGCTTTCGTGGCAATATGCTTGCTTAATGTCATGGTCAACTCCAAGTCTACTTATTGTTGTTATTTTCCTAAGGATTCCAAAGACAAAGCAAATTATGAGCCTAAAAATAAAAGTATATTTAACAAAGGGGTAGCGTTAACCAATTCAAACCGTGTCACAAAAATATTACGTAAGAAAATAACAATCAGCATAGTGAAATGTAAGTTTTTATTGCTAGGCATAATGTTTACTTGATGTCTTGGTTGATAATCGACCAATAGTTAGCAATACTTCTATGTAATAAAAAAGTGACACGTATCAAAAAAATTACATGCGATTTGAAGTGTACTCAACCGATCGACTTGGTATTAGTCAGGAAATATTGAATGAACTGGCTAATCTAGGCCTAAATATTAAGGCAATGGAAGTTGCCAGTGGTGTTATTTATCTGAATATTGAAAGCCGAGATTTAGACTTTGAAACTATTCAGCAATCAATATCAAAGGTAGATGGCGTCAGTCTTTGCCAGCAGCTCGACCTGCTGCCTAGCGAGCTAAAGCAGCAACATTTACAAGCACTACTTAAACGCATTCCCGACCCCATCTTTGATCTTGATACCGCGGGGCAAGTCATCTCATGTAATCATCATAGTCATATCTATTTGTCGCGCCCAAGCGAGCAAGTATTAGGGATTACGCTTACAGAACTTAGGCAGAAAGCCGCCTTTAGCAGAGATGTAAGCTTTGAAGAACAAACTTTCCAAGCTGAAGTTACTCCCTTATGGATTGATGGTGTTTTTAGCGGTGCTGTTGTTATGCTTAAATCGCTAGATAAAGTTGCAAATCAATTATCCAACTTTCAACAATCCATTAGTTTTAACGGTATGGAAGATATTGTCGGTGATTCACCACCGATTCTTCAGGTCAAAGAGCAGCTTTTCAAGTTTGCGGGGCTAGATTTACCGATATTGATAAATGGCGAAACAGGTACAGGTAAAGAGCTGGTTGCTCGCGCAATTCACCTGCAAAGTCATCGTAAAGACAAACCATTCTTAGCGATTAACTGCGCGGCGCTACCTGAACAATTACTTGAGAGTGAGCTATTTGGCTATGTTGCTGGTGCTTTTACAGGGGCAAGTGCCAAAGGTAAACCAGGGTTATTTGAGTTAGCAAATGGCGGCACGGTATTTCTCGACGAAATTGCAGAAATGTCAGTTTACTTGCAAGCAAAATTATTACGTTTTTTGCAAGATTATAGCTTTCGAAGATTGGGTGGAGATAAGGAAACACAAGCGAATGTGCGAATTATCTCTGCTAGTCATCAACCGTTTGAACAACTCATTGCCCAAGGCAACTTTAGGCAAGATCTATACTATCGGCTTAACGTGTTAAATCTTGTGCTCCCACCGCTTAAGGCCAGAGTCGAAGATATTAAACAACTATGTGATCATTTTATTTGCCAAGCTTGCGAGCAAACCAAATTAGCTAAACCAGAATTGCTGCCAGATGCGCTTAGCGTTTTGCATGCTTACAACTGGCCAGGAAATATTAGGCAGCTACAAAATGTGATGTTTAGGCTAACGGCATTAAATAGTGGCAAACAAATAACCGCGCCAATGATCAAGCAAGTGCTGAATCAATTTACATCAACATTTGATGACAAGGCTGCGGTTGATTCATTAAACGTTATGGAGGAAGGGGAAACATCAAATTGGTTGAGTGTAGATAATTGGCAAGAAGCGCAATCTCGGTTTGAAAGTAGCTTATTGAAGGCGCTTTATCCGCATTTCCCTAGTACACGTAAGCTTGCACAACGGCTAGCTGTTTCCCACAACAAAATTGCGATAAAGCTGAGGCAATATGGCATCCAAATAACAAATTAAAATTGCCAAATATCCAGTAAAGTATTTTAATTCAATGATGTACTATAAAGGTTTAGATAAAGTGTTTTAGGGTTTATTAGATTTCAAGGAAACTCGCGATGAAAGGACACCACGTAGCAATCGCGCTAAGCGTAGTATTTACGATTTCAGTTTTTATGTATTTAATTAATACCAGCGAAATTGAAACATCTAATGTTGTACCTCCCGAGGAGCTAAGCATTGCAGTGACCAACAATCAGTTGGAAGTAGCTGAAATAAAACGAAGTCAGGCTAACCCGCAGCAACCCACTAACGATGTAAATACTTACCTAATTTTACCAACGATAACTGATGACATAGAAGCAAGAGCCAGTGATATAGATTGCTCCCTTGATTATTCAAGGCCAACTAAAGTAAGGCTTGAACAAAATTTGGATTACTTTAACTCCTTAGCCAGTGCTGACAGTATAGATGAAAGGCTGTATCACGCATTGTTTGCTACTACGACTGAAGGAAGCAGCAAATTTGATCAGCTTTATAATCATTTCCAGCAAGATCAAACGAGTCCCTTGTTATCAAATGCTTTACTCAATTTGTGTGCTGAGTCACTTGACGAACGCTGTGATAAAGCACTTATTGAACGCCTTGTAATAGTTGATAAATATAACGGAATGGCTAGGTTATCAGCTGCAGCTTTCTATGCGAATAGCGGCGACGATATCGCATTTACAAATAACGTTGAAGAATTAGCAAAAACTGCTTTTTTCAATGAAAGGCATGGAGAATGGGCACTTACTTATGTTCAGGCATTATCAGGGGAAGAAGGTGCTAATTTTAATTTGGATGCTATGGTAGGTATTGGTATCCACTCGACAACGATAATACCAGTAATGCCAATAATAGACTGGTGCGAAGCTGACTTAGACAACAGCGTTAAAGCTGATACTTGCATGAAGTTAGGGCAGGAGCTAACTGCTCGCGGTACTCTAGAAATAACTCGTTCAATAGGCTCGGCATTGCAAAGTACAGTGTATCGACATTATGGCGATAAGGAGTCGTTAGATTTATTAGATGAGAGACGTAAAGAATTCTTGAAAATAAGAACCGATGAAAGTTTCAATACAGCTGAAATGATGATGTTCTCGGATGAGTCTTTAATGCGTCAATTTCTTCATAACATAGACAATATTGGCGAACTAGAAGCGATAAAGTTAGTGATAGACGAAAATCAGTCCTCAGTTGCGAAATATCAACAAAATTGTCGTGCTAAAGCTGACACCCAAGCTGAGATTAGAGGTTCTTAATTGAACACATAATCTTGGTTCTAAACCAATGTATAACTGCCAGAGAGGTTAAGGGCTATTAGCGGCAACACAAGACTCTGGCAGTTTGATTTATATCAGACTCAGATAGAATGTTATTGTTGCAATAGTTGAAACAGCAATTGTTTAACAAACTGTGGTTCAAACGGCTTGTCACACAGTGCATTAACACCGTCTTGCTCAATATTCGCTAAGTGAGTTTCGCTACTTTCACTGGTTACCATTAGCACAGGAAGGTGCGATTGTTGGCTTTGCTCGCGAATGTATTTCGTCAGCTCTCTGCCGTCAACTTCTGGCATGTTGTAGTCAGTAACCACAATATCAAACATATTGTCTTCTAAGATACCAATGGCTTGTTTACCATCTTCTGCTTCCGTTACTTTTTGTAGTCCAAGGTTGTTAAGCACTCGTCTGATGTGGTTACGGGCAAGAGTACTATCATCGACCAGTAATACGCGAATGTCGTTAACATCAAAGTAGTCTAACTCCATTTCATCCGGTGATAGCAAATCAATGGTAGTGTTAATAGCCGCACTTAAGTGTTCAGGCGTAAAAGGCTTAGGCAACAGGGCAACAACGCCTGATTGTTTAAACTCTTCCAAGCTTTCTTTTTTGTATTCGCTGGAAACCAACATAAAGGCAATATCAGCGTGCTTGTCACTGGTTTTTATATGTTTGAGCACATCAAGTGCAGTGCCGTCATCAAAATACATCGCACTGGTGATTAAATCGGGTGGATGACGATCGACAATCGCAATACTTTCGGCAACATTGTTCGCGGTGGTAATTTGTGTAATTCCAGCCTTTTCTAATTCGCCAACAATAATTTTACGTTGAGTGTCCGAGGGCTCTATCAATAAAATAGAGAGTTCGCTTGGGGTAATATTTGCCATTACTGCTTCCGTTTATTTTTATACTTAATTCTCTTGTGTAGCAAAAAGGTTAGCCGCCAATAAACTTAACTTTAAAACCTTCTTTTTCTAGCACTGTTTTGATCACGTCGCGCTTGTCTCCTTGCACTTCGATGGTTTCACCAACGACGCTACCACCTGTGCCACAGCTTTTTTTTAGCTTGCTGGCTAGGTTCTTTAATTCCTTTGCTGCTAAGCCTAGACCGGAGATCACCACAACGCCTTTCCCTTTTCTGCCTTTTGTTTCTCGGCGCACTTTGGCAAAGCCATCACTTGGGGTAACGGTCTCTTCGGTTTCTTCTTTGATTCGACCTTTATCGGTGGAGTAAACGAGGGTAGATAATTGATCTTGCCAAGACATAGGCGTAACTGCTTTTGATGAAATTTAGGCAATTATAACCACAATCCAAATAACAGGCGAAAAAAAACCAGCGATTCTAATCGAACTCGCTGGTTTTTTGATTTACGCCAAACTTTAGAAAAGCTTAGCTTCAGCTAAATAAGCTTCAAGCGATAACTTATAGCTTACCTTCTAATTCAGGTAATGCTTCGAATAAGTCAGCTTCTAGGCCGTAGTCAGCTACTTGGAAAATAGGTGCTTCTGGATCTTTGTTAATCGCAACAATCACTTTCGAGTCTTTCATACCCGCTAAGTGTTGAATTGCACCAGAAATACCCACAGCAATGTAAAGGTCAGGAGCAACAATTTTACCCGTTTGACCTACTTGCATGTCGTTTGGTACGAAGCCAGCATCAACCGCTGCACGAGATGCACCGATTGCTGCGCCAAGCTTGTCAGCAATGCCTTCAAGTAGTTTGAAGTTGTCGCCATTTTGCATACCACGACCACCAGAAATAACTACCGGTGCTGCACCAAGGTCAGGGCGCTCTGATTCAGTTAGTTCGTCAGAAACGTGGCTAGAAATACCTGCGTCAGTTGCTTGGCCTAGGGCTACAACTTCTGCATTACCGTCAGTTGCTACTGCGTCGAAAGCAGTTGCACGAACTGTGATTACTTTCTTAGCATCTAAGCTTTGTACGGTTGCAATTGCGTTACCCGCGTAGATTGGGCGAACGAATGTGTCAGCACTTTCAACACCAATGATGTCAGAAATTTGAGCAACGTCTAATAACGCTGCAACGCGTGGCATAAAGTTCTTACCCGTAGTAAGTGCTGTTGCGATGATTGCGTCATAGTCTGCTGCTAATTCAGTAACTAGTAACGATACGTTCTCTGCAAGCTGGTTTGCGTAAGCAGCATTGTCTGCCACTAGTACTTTTGCAACACCACTTACCTTTGCTGCTTCTTCAGCAACTGCGCCGCAGTTGTGGCCTGCAACTAAAAGGTGAATGTCGCCGCCAATTTTTTGAGCTGCCGCAACAGTTTTTAACGTTTCAGCTTTTAAGCTGCTGTTGTCGTGTTCTGCGTAAACTAAAATCATGAGATCACCTTCGCTTCAGTTTTTAACTTCTCAATTAATTGGTCAACAGACTCAACCATAATACCAGCGCTGCGCTCTGCAGGTGGTGTTACTTTGATTACGTTAGCACGTGGGCTTAAGTCGATACCAAAATCGGCAGCGGCTTTAACATCTAAAGGCTTACGCTTAGCTTTCATGATATCTGGTAATTTTGCGTAACGTGGTTCGTTCAAACGAAGGTCAGTTGTCACAATTGCAGGTAGGTTAAGCGCTACAGTTTGCAGACCACCGTCAACTTCACGAGTAACGTTAACTTTGTCGCCTTCAACTTTAACTTCAGAAGCGAATGTACCTTGTGGCATACCTGTTAGCGCACCTAACATTTGGCCAGTCTGGTTGTTGTCTGAGTCAATTGACTGCTTACCAAGAATTACTAGTTGTGGCGCTTCTTCTTCAACCACTTTTTGTAGCAATTTAGCGATGTTGATTGAATCTAAAGACTCTTCAGTTTCAATGCGGATAGCGCGGTCAGCACCAAGCGCTAGCGCTGTACGAATTTGCTCTTCACACTTCTTGTCGCCGATAGACACAACAACAACTTCTGTTGCTGTACCAGCTTCTTTTAAACGTACAGCTTCTTCTACTGCGATTTCACAGAATGGGTTAACCGCCATTTTTACGTTAGCTAAGTCAACATCTGAATTGTCAGGTTTAACACGCACTTTGACGTTATAGTCAATTACGCGTTTGATGGGTACTAATACTTTCATCATCGCCTCTGTTTGTTTCTTGTCATGTTAGAGATGCCAATACCTTTGTATTAACATCATTATTTGAGTAAACGCTCGACAGACTACTTTCAGTTTACGGTTACGTCAATGTCACAATTATCTAATCTTTAGACTCGATTGCGCAAAATCAATGGTTAACCAGTAAATTGTTACTTACAGGATAGTATTTGTCGGCAAAATATCTATAATGGGTTGATATTATCAAACGCATGTTTGAAATTCAAACGAGTGTTTGAATGACGCGGAACAAAACATTCAAGGGGGAATTATGGAACGCGAATCGATGGAGTTTGATGTCGTCATCGTGGGTGCCGGTCCATCAGGTCTAGCTACAGCTTGTCGTATCATGCAGCAAGCTCAAGAAAAAGAACAAGAGTTAATGGTATGTGTGGTTGAGAAGGGCTCTGAAGTCGGTGCACATATACTCTCTGGTGCGGTATTTGAGCCAAGCTCGCTTACTGAACTTTTCCCTGATTGGAAAGAAAAAGGTGCGCCGTTAAACACGCCAGTAACCGGTGATGACATTTATTACTTTAATGGTGAAAATAGCGCACACAAATTACCGGGCTTTATGACGCCAAAGACTATGCACAATGAAGGTAACTACATTGTCAGTATGGGTAATATTTGTCGTTGGTTGGCTGAACAAGCTGAAGAGCTGGGCGTGGAAATTTTCCCTGGCTTTGCTGCGCAAGAAGTGATTTACAACGAAGATGGCAGCGTGGCAGGCATTATTACTGGCGATATGGGCTTAGATCGCGAAGGTAATGAAAAAGATTCATTTATGCCGGGTATGGAGCTTCGCGCTAAGTACACTGTATTCGCTGAAGGTTGTCGTGGTCATCTAGGTAAAGAGCTGATTAATAAGTTCAACTTAAGCGACGGTAAATCGCCACAACACTACGGTATTGGTTTTAAAGAAATCTGGGATATTGACCCTGAGAAGCACCAAGAAGGCTTAGTGGTTCACTCTGCTGGCTGGCCATTAAGCAATGACACTGGTGGTGGTGGTTACTTATACCACGCGGAAAACAACCAAGTGTTTGTTGGTTTAATTGTTGATTTAAGCTACTCAAACCCGCATTTAAGCCCGTTTGAAGAGTTCCAGCGTTACAAGCATCATCCAAAAATTAGCCAGTATTTAGAAGGCGGTAAGCGTGTTTCTTACGGTGCACGTGCACTTGCTAAAGGTGGTTTTAACTCATTGATCAAGCAAACGATGCCTGGCGGTATTATCGTTGGTTGTGATGCTGGCACCATGAATGCAGCAAAAATCAAAGGTAACCACGCGGCGATGAAATCTGGCCTATTAGCGGCTGAAACGATTGTTGAAGCGCTAGCAAGTGGCGATGAAGGCGGCAAAGACCTAACGACTTACGATGAGAAGTTTAAAGCGTCTTGGTTATACGAAGAGTTGCACAGCACGCGTAACTTCACACCTTCAATGCACAAACTAGGTACATTCTGGGGTGGTGCTTACACGACTATCGACCAAAATTTCTTTGGTGGTAAATTGCCGTTTAACTTCCGTGATGACTCACTTGATCACGCGCAATTAAAATTGGCAAGTGAAGCACCTGTGATTGAATACGCTAAGCCAGATGGTAAATTAAGCTTTGACCGTTTATCTTCTGTGTTCTTATCGAACACTAACCATGAAGAAGAGCAGCCGTGTCACTTAAAATTGGCTGATGCAACCATCCCAATGACAGTAAACATGGAAAAATATGCCGAGCCTGCACAGCGTTACTGTCCAGCTGGCGTATACGAAGTGCAAGAAACTGAAGACGGCAAGCAATTTGTGATTAACGCACAAAACTGTATCCACTGTAAGACGTGTGACATTAAAGACCCAAGCCAGAATATTACCTGGGTAGCACCAGAAGGCACGGGCGGTCCAAATTACCCGAACATGTAATTTAGCGATTGTTACCGACAAAACTACGCTAAGAAAACTGTGCTAACAAAAACCACTTCAATTGAAGTGGTTTTTTTATGGCTATTGAAATGTGGAGTACATCTTAGTAGACGCTATTCAACGTCAGAAATATTTACAATCGTGGCTCTTTTAATAAGGCGCTTGCGAAATAACTCTATGAAAAATAGTGAAATCAAGCAGTGGGAACATTTTATGCTTTGTCCAAGCTGATAACTTAGTTTCTAACAGTCTAGAATTCACAAGCCATTAAGGCTGAAAGCTCGGGTAAGTTAAATAGTAGGTAGTGTATCCGGATTATCACCAGGGGTAGGGGTAAGCGGTAGGTGAATGAACACAGCATTTATTTCAGTGTTGTAGTTAGTAGTAACCAAGAGGAGAGTGTTGTGATCGGCTAACAGTCTGATGGTTGACAACTACAATGGAGATAGTCGTGTCGGCCTTTAATTCTTACTCTGCACTTTACCCTCAAACAACTAATCAAGCATCAACTGCGGCCAACGTCGTTTTTATCGCTGGTGATCTCGCTCATTCCGATTATCTATTAGGCGAATTAGCTGAGACTAACCAAATTTATTTTTTCAATCATTTTACCGAGCTGTTTAGTCAGCTTGAGCAAGTTATCTCGTCCCAATCCTCGGTGCATTTACATATATTCTGTCATGGTCAGTCTGGGCACTTGCAGCTTGGCGATAACAAGTTAGATGCGCAAGCGCTTGCTGACTATGCGCAAGTGATTCTACCGACACCAATTTTTAACGTTACTGCCGTGCACTTTTATGCCTGTCAGCTTGCCAAGGGGGAGCTAGGGCAAGCCTTTGTTCGCCAATGGCAGGAGATCTGCCAATGCCCTATCTACGCCTCGTCTGACAAGCTGGGTAACGCGGCGCTAGGTGGCCAGTGGCAGTTCACATCGTTTTCTGATTGGTTGAATGTGCGGCTAAATGCACACCTTAATGAGCAAGTTGACGATTACTTTGACAGCGCACTGGAACAGCAATTAAGTACGCCGATATTGCCAGCCAGTACGATGGCGCATTATCCCGGCTTACTAGATCCGTTAACCGACGAACATGTGGTTAATACCATCACTGCCAATGAGCAACAAGCGTCTACGACCAGTGTGTTAGCGGATGGTAGTTATGTCACAACGTGGCAATCGATTCGCGAGAATGGCGGTTGGGGAATTTATGCGCAGCGTTTCAGTGCCGAGGGCGGCCCAATAGGCCACGAATTTGCCGTCAATCAGACCTTTGATGGCAATCAGACCAATCCGCGTATTGCCGGCCTTAACGACGGCAGTTTTGTCATTGTCTGGGATGGCTCAGGTGTTGGTGACGGTTCTGGCGTTTTTATGCGCCGCTTTGATGCTTCAGGCAACCCTTTATCTGATGAGTTATTGGTTAATGAAGAAGTATCAGATGTGCAAGACACTGCAGACATTGTCGCCTTGTCTGATGGCAAATTTGTTGTCGTATGGCGCGACGATACGCCAGCACTGGATGCTAGTTCCGATGGCGTGATTGGCCGATTATTTAATGCCGATATGAGTGCTGCCAGTAGTGAATTTTTAATTAATAGCACAACTGCAGGTGTTCAGTTTGAAGCGCGTGTAGATGCGACTGCTGGTGGTTTTGCCGTAACTTGGGTGTCACCTGGCTTAACCGGCGGTAACAGTAATGATATTGCCGCTCAGCGTTTTGATAATAATGCCGCGCTGGTTGGCAGTGAAATATCCGTCAGCTTACAAACGGGTAGCCAACGCCGCCCCGATATAGCTTATTTTAGCGATGGCGGCTTTGTCGTCACTTGGTGGGATGATCAGGGCTTAGATGGCAGTAGTCATGGGGTTTATGCGCAGGTTTTTGACAATACTGGTACGCCAACGACAGGGCTGTTTTTGGTTAATAACACCACCTCTTCTAACCAAGATTTGCCCAGTATTGCAGTGCTGGGTAATGATAACTTTGTGATTGCTTGGGATGGCAATGGCACTGGCGATAGTAATGGCGTGTTCTATCGCGAATACCAACAAGATGGCACGCCTGTTGGTACTGAGCAGCTCGCCAATAGCACCACAGCAGGTACACAATCGCTGCCATCGGTCACCGCACTATCAGGTAGTAACTTTTTAATTGATTGGACAGACAGTGCCCTAGATGGTGCTGGAAGTACTGCAGTTCAGCGACTATTTGGAGATTTAGCCAGCTTTACTGGCCAAGCAAACCCACAAGTGCTGGACTTTGTCTCCAATATTACTTTTGATGAAAACACCGTTAATGCCGCGCCGCAGATACTCGATATTGCGGTTGCTGTGGTCGATAGCGACTCCAGTGACTTTGATGGTGGTAGCTTGTCATTTGAATATATTGTTGGCGGTAGTAGTGAAGATAACCTGACTATTCGCAACCAAGGTAACGGCGCTAATCAAATTAGTGTCAGTGGCAATACCGTTAGCTATGAAGGTACGGCGATTGGCACCATTTCCGCAGATGGCTTAACGGGTAGTAGCTTAGTGATAGATTTAAATGCTAACGCTAACCCTACTTCGGTAGAAGCTTTGCTGGAAAATATCCAGTACCAGAATACCTCCCAGTCTCCGCAGTCACAACGGACCTTATCTTTACGTTTAACCGATGGTGATGGCGGTGGTAGTGAAAATGTGAGTACTGTGATCAATGTCACCCAAGTAAATGACTCCACGGTGTCTGCGGGGTCAACTAGCATAGTTAATACTTTCTTTAATTCGACACAAGAAAATGCCGATATCGCTGCCTTTGACGATGGCAGCTTTATCATCGCTTGGGATAGTTATTCGCAAAACGACCCATTCAATTATGGTATTCATGCGCAGCGTTATAGCGCTGATGGCACACCGATAGGCATTGAGCTGCAAATTAACCAAACCGACCATGGCTTTACCGACACGTCACAGCGCTATCCGGCGGTAGCAACCTTTGCCGACGGCAGTTTTATGCTAGCTTGGACTGGTGCTGGCGGCTTTGGTGAAGATAACCAAGGGACATATGGGCGAATTTTTAATGCTGATGGCACCCCTGCGACAGATGATTTTCAGTTAAATGAATTTACCTCCAGCACCCAGCAGTTTGTCGAGTTGCAACGTTTATCAGATGGCAATGTCGCTGCGGTATGGGAGTCTTTCGGTGCAGATGGCAGCAGTTACGCGATTGTCGGGCGCATATATACGCCAGCGGGTACACCAGTCACCAGTGAGTTTGTGATCAATACCACCACGACCAGTAATCAGCGAGACCCATCTATTGATGCATATAATAGTGGTTATTTGGTTAGCTGGCATGCGGAAGGCTTAACAGGAGGCAATAGCAACGATATTGTTAGCCAGCGCGTCAATAACAACGGTACCTTAGATGGCACTGAAATTGTTGCCAATTTAGGAGAAGCAGGCTCTCAAATACAAGCCACAGTGGCGGCCTATTCAGATGGTAGCTTTATTGTGATCTGGAGTGGTGTCGGCACCGACGACAGCAACGGCGTTTTTGGTCAACGTTTTGATGCCAGTAACAACCCGTTGGGCAGTATTTTTAGAGTCAACGAAACTACGGTTAACACACAGAACCAGCCAGAGGTTGCTATTCTAGACAATGGTAATTTTGTCGTGACTTGGTATAGCTCAAACACCGCCGATGTCTTTCGCCGCGAATTTGCCGCCGATGGTACGCCGATAGATAGTGAAGTCCGGGTCAACAATACCTTTACTAGTAATACCCAGCAATTGCCAGTCATTGCCCATACTGGTGGCAACAACTATGCGATTGCCTATCAATCCAATGGCGGTGAAGACGGCAACAGTTCGACCATTTTACTTGACCTATTTGGCAGCTTTAACCTGCAAAGCAACCCCTTAGTGGTCGGCTTTGAGACGGAATATACCTTTTCTGAAAGTGAGGTCAATGCGGCACCTGTTATTCTAGAAACCGGTATTTCAGTGACAGATATTGATTCCGCTAACTTTGATGGCGGTAACCTTACCGCTGGCTATAACATAGGTGGTGGCAGTGAGGATCAGCTCGGTGTTCGCAACGAAGGTAATAATCCGGCGCAAATTGGGGTGAGCGGAAATACCATCAGCTTTGGCGGCACTGCAATTGGTACTATAGTGCTTGATGGCAGCAATGGTGCGCCGCTCAGTATCAACCTTAATGCCAATGCAACGTCGGCGGCGGTTGAGGCGCTACTGGAAAACCTGACTTATCAAAATACCTCGCAAAGCCCAACAGAAAGCCGTGGTGTGTCGGTGCGTTTAACCGACGGTGATGGCGGTGCATCAGCGAATCAATTTTCCATCATTAATGTTAATGCCGACCCTGATTCAACGCCAAGTACCAGTGGGCCATCGGTGGTTAATAGTTACTTTAGCAGCACCCAGCAGCGCCCCGGTGTTGATGGTTTTGATGACGGCAGTTATATCATTGTTTGGGAAAGCTATGGTCAAGCTGATGTCAGCACTGGCTTTGCCAGCATTCACGGTCAGCGCTATAACGCCCAAGGTAACCCAATAGGCGTCGAGCTACTGATTAATCAAAATGAAATTCCGTTTATTAACACTTCGGAGATTACTCCAGATGTGGTGACCTTTGCCGATGGCAGTTTTGTCGTCGCTTGGCGTGGTGCCGGCAATGGCGATAGTGTTGGTATTTTTGCACAACGCTTTGACGCCAATAGTGTGCCCGTTGGTGATACCTTCTTAATTAACCAATTTACCAGTAGTACTCAAGAATCGATTCAACTAACGCGCTTGAGTGATGGCAACTTTGCCGCCGTATGGCACTCAAATGGCGGTGATGGCAGCAGTTGGGGCATAAGTGCTCGCATTTATCAGCCAGATGGTACGCCAGTCACGAATGAATTTGTGGTTAATAACTTCACGTCTTCTAGTCAATTCTTCCCCACGGTGAGTGCCTATAATGGTGGTTTTGTCGTCGGCTGGGAGTCGTTCGGTCAAACGGGCGGCAGTGATTACGACATTATCGCGCGCCAAATTAATAATGACGGCAGTTTTGCTAGTGGTGATATTGATGTTTCGCTTGGGCAGTCTGGCGATCAACGCAATGCCCATGTCAGTGCCCAAAGTGATGGCAGCTTTGTCATGGTGTGGGAAGATAGATCAGGGGTTTCTGACGGTAATGGCTATGCAATTGTCGGGCAACGCTTTGACAGTGCTGGTAGCTCAGTTGGCAGTCAGTTTTTAGTTAATCAAACTTTCACTGGCAATCAACAGGTGCCAGAGGTGAGCTATCTTGCCAACGGTAATTTTGTCGTCACTTGGTATGACCCCGCGAGCTCTGATGTCCTGCGCCGCGAATTCGATAGTAATGGCAATGCCATTGACGGCCAGCAGACCGTCAATATACCGGGCTTTTCGTCAACACAAAACAATCCGGCGATCAGTCACTTGGGCAATAGTAACTATGTTATCGCGTTTGATTCCAATGGCGGCGAAGATGGCAATGGCACTGGCGTATTACAAAACTTATTTGGCCCCAGTGGCTTGCAATCTAACCCTGAAATCTCCGGCTTTTCTGGAACAACTTTTCTCGAAAATGATGTCAACAATGCACCGCAAATTATCGACCCCGGTGTTTCACTTGTTGATATTGACTCGGCTAACTTTGACGGTGGCCAGCTAACCCTTGGCTATTTGCAAAATGCTCGAACCGATGATCAACTTGGCGTTTTCAATGAAGGTAATGGCCTAGGTCAAATCGGTGTGTCCGGCAATAATATTTCATATTCAGGGACACAAATCGGCACTATTCAAGCCAGTAATGACGGTAGCCATGGTACCCGGTTAGTCATTGATTTAACGGCCAATGCGAGCCTTGCCGCGGTTGAAGCACTGTTAGAGAACCTCACTTATGCCAATACCTCGCAATCACCACTGACCAGTCGCAGCCTATCGCTAAACTTAGCCGATGGCGATGGCGGTAGTACTGGCCATATTCCCTTTACCATTGCTATTACACCATCATCAGAAAGCAGTGAGTCTGTGTTTGGGGTAGAGCGCATCAATAGCTATATCAATAACACCCAATACGATCCGCGTGCCGACAGTGGCTCAGATGGTAGTTATGTGGTCACTTGGTATTCACAAAACCAAGATAGCGGTGGGCAGGGGATTTATGCCCAGCGTTTTGATGCCAATGGTATTGCGCAAGGGCGTGAATTTCAGGTTAATACCAGTACCACTGGCAACCAAACTAATCCAGACGTTGCTGTGCTTACTGATGGCAGTTTTGTGATTGCTTGGGATGGTGCGGGCATTAACGATCCGGGCCAAGGGGTTCATGCGCAACGCTTTGCCGCCGACGGCACGCCGCTTGGCGCCGAATTTAACCTGCGCGCCTTAACCGATACATCGGAGTCCAGTGTTGCCTTAACCGCATTGAGTGATGGTAAATTTGCCGCCTCATGGACAGACAACAGCGATATTGCCATTCGTTTATTTAATGCTGATGGCAGTCCAGTAGCGGATGAATTTATTGCTAATACAACCACCACTAGCAGTCAGTTTTCTTCACACATTGCCAGCTTTAATGGCGGCTTTATTGCCACTTGGATTTCTAACGGCCAAACTGGTGGCAGTAGCAATGATGTTGTTGCGCAGCGTTTTGATAACAATGGTAATCCAGTTGGCGCTGAAATTGACGTTTTCTTAGGCAGTGGTAACCAATCTGTTGCGCAAGTGGCGGCATTTAATGACGGTAGTTTTGTCGTTGCCTTCCAAACGGATAACGACGGCAGCAGCAGTGGCGTCTTTGTTCAGCGCTTTAACTCGGACGGCACCACCAATGGCAGTGCTATTCAAGCGAACCAAACGACAATTAATCAGCAAGCTAACCCGAGCGTGATTGCGCTGGCTAACGGTAACTTTGTTGTCGGTTGGGACGGTAATGGTGCTGGTGATAGTGACGGTGCGTTTGTCAGAGAATTTGACACTAATGGTGATCCCATCAATGGCGAGGTGTTAGTCAGCAGTACCTCGGTATCATCAACCGACACACTAAATTTGGTGACACTAGGCAATACCAGCAATTATTTAGGGGTTTGGGCGGATAATAACATTACCAGTGCGGGCGGCAGTGGATGGGATATTTACCAAAATATTTTTGGCAATTCCGCTGACTTTAACCGCCAAGCAAATCCAGTACTGGATGATTTAACCAGCGTTCGCCAAATTGTGCAGTCCAACTCTGCCGTGCCTGTGCATATTGACGCGGATGTGTTACTTACCGATAGCGACTCTGCGAATTTTGATGGCGGTTATTTATACCTATTCCACTTAACCGCAAGTGATGCCGACGATTTGCTGGCGATTGCCTCAACGGGCACTGGCACTGGCCAAATACAACTGACTGGCAACGATGTGCAATATCAAGGTACTAGCATAGGTACGCTAGATAGCACTGAAAATGGCACCGGCGGGGCTGGTTTGCGGGTTGACTTTAATAGCAACGCAACGGCGATGGCGGTGCAAACGCTGGTTGAGAGTCTGACTTACGCCTCGCAAAATAATGTCATTGGCGATCAATACCTTGGCCTGCGTATTAGCGATGGAGATGGCGGCGTTACTGGGCCGATGCAGATCTTTATTGACCATACTACCGCCATTAACCCGCCAAACTTGTTGGTTGAGGATTTTGAACCGAGCGCGATCTTTGATGAAGCTGATGTTCAAAACCAATTAGCAATTATCGATCCGGCGATTAACTTCGAATATAACGGCAGTAATAGCTTAGTTAATGGCCGCGTAGAGCTGTCATTTACTTCAGTATCTAGCTTTGAAGATACTCTAGGTGTGGTTAATCAAGGCACAGGTGCCGGACAAATTGGCGTATCTGGTACAGATATCAGTTTTGAAGGAACTAACTTTGCCACGATTGACGGTGTGCTAGATGGTCAAAATGGCCAAGACTTAACCATTAATCTTGGCGCTAACACCACAGAGCAATCAGTTGAAGCCTTATTAGAAGCGTTAGGATATGGCACCACCAGTGACGCACCACCAAGCCGCGCTTTGAGTGTATTTGTCGCCGACAGTGGCAATCAAATCTCCAATTTATCCAGCATTGCACTTGCCTTTAATCAAGACGATACCGGTAGCGAGCTGCTATTTGATCGCGACATCATCAATCAGTTCCAAACTGGTAATCAAGTCACGCCAGCGGCAGCGACTTTAGTCGGCGGTGGCTATGTGGTGGTTTGGGAGTCGCAAGAAGCACAAGATGGCAATAGCGGCGGTATTTTCGCACAACGTTTTAATGATGTTGGTGAGGCCTTGGGCAATGAAATTCAAATTAACGAGCGCACTTTTGGCGATCAGCAGCAGCCACGGGTCGCAGGTTTAAGCGACGGCAGTTTCGTCGTGGTATGGTCTGGGCCATTGAGTGACGAAAGCAGCAATACTAATGTTTTTGCCCAGCGTGTCGCTGCTGACGGCAGTTTATTAGGCAGTGAAATTCAGGTGAATACCTTAGCTGCAAATACCCAAAATGAGCCCTTTGTTACTGCCATTCCCAGTGGCGGCTTTGTCGTTTCATTTACCAGCAATGATGGCTCGCTAGCCGATATTAGCGGTGATGCTGTTGCGCTGCGTTATTTTGATAACGCTGGTGTGCCAACCGGCCCAGAAACCTTGGCTAATACCTCTTTTTCTGGCAACCAGAATTATGCTGCCATGGCGGCCACCAACAGTGCGTTGTTGGTGGCGTGGAATACGTCAACAGGTGATGATATTGATGCCCGCATTTTTAACCCTGCCAACGGTAACGAGCTAGTGGCAGAGTTTCAGGTTAATAGCACTGAATCCGGTGATATTTGGATTGAACCTAGTGTTACGGCGCTCAACGATGGCTCATTCTTAGTAATTTGGGGTCATTTTATCGATGAATTTGACACCAACTTCTGGGGCTTTAGAGGGCAACGTATCGGCGCAGATGGCAGCTTTATTGGTGACGAATTTATTGTTAATACCGCCCAAACCGTTTGGACGAGCCAAGACGCCGCTGAAGTGACTACCTTGGCCAATGGCAATGTGATGGTGGTATGGGGCAGTAGTGTTGGCGGCGGTGCTGACAATATTTATGCGCAAGAATTTGATGTCTCTGGCACCACACCAACGAAAATTGATGGCCCACTCTTTGTAGGCAATGGGCCAAGCACAGATCATCAAAATACCGTAGTGGCGGTCGGTGCTAATAGTGCGGCAGTGATTTGGTCTGGCTTTAACTTAACCACACCGGCCAACAGTACTTATGAAATTGGCCAACAGTTAGTGGGCCCAGCGGGCGATATTGTTCGTCAGCTAAATCCTGATATTAGTAACTTACCTGGCACGGTTTCACTGGCCGAGGATAGTGGCCCACAAACCTTCTTAGCTGGCGTTGATTTATTGGATTTTGATTCGGCTGATTTAGACGGTGGCTCGTTATGGCTGAGCGTGATCAGTGGTTATGGCAGTTTAGATGAAGTGCAAGATGCGGCAAGTCAAGACAATTGGTCAGTGCGCAATCAAGGCACAGGTACCGGAGAAATTGGGGTAAGTGGCTCGACGATCAGCTATCAAGGCACTAATATCGGTACCATTGTCAGTGACGGGCAGGCGGGCAGCCCGCTACAAATCGACTTTAATGCTAATGCTACTCCTGATGCGGTCACAGCGTTGCTGCAAAATATCACCTATGCCAATAACTCTGCAGGGCCTGTGTTAAATCGCGAAGTTGCGATTCGCGTTAGTGATGGAGATGGCGGCTCGAATAGCAATCAAACCTTTACATTGGAAGTGACACCGGTTGCTGATGGCAGCACCGCGCAAGGTGGCGATGTGCTGGTTAACAGCTATTTACCGGGTAATCAGACGTTACCTAATATTACTGCCTTTAGCCAAACCACAGGCGATTTTAACGGTTACTATGTGGTCACTTGGCAATCGGATGGTGCACAAGACGGCAGTGGCAACGGCATCTTTGCGCAAATTTTTTCGCCAGACGGTACCCATTACGGCAATGAAGTCGTCGTTAATACGTCAACGTTTGGTGAGCAAACATTGCCAATCGTGGTTGAAACCGCTAATGGTTTTGTCATCGCCTGGCAAGATAATAATGGCGTTGATGCTAGTGGTTTCGGCATTATTGCCCGCCAATTTGACTTTAGCGGTAACCCCATCGGTGATGAGTTTATTGTTAACGAAACGACGGTTAGTACGCAAGCGGCTCCTGGACTCGTCGCACTGAATAACGGCGGCTTTGCCGCAACCTGGCAAGGCAATGGCGATCAAACCGGTAATATTGATAACAGCGGCGCCTTCCTGCGCCTATTTGATAGCAACATGCTGCCAACCACCGGCGAGATCTTGGTTAATGAATTAGCAACCGGCACCCAGTCGCAAGTGGAAGTGACCCAGCTTGCCAATAATACCTTAGCGGTGACATGGCAAGATAGCAGTGGCACCATCAATGGTCGTTTATACAACCTTGATGGTTCGCCAGCAGGTAGTGAGTTTACTGTGCCGGGTAATCCGGGCAGTGAATTTGATCCAGATATCGTGGCACTGAGCGGTGGTGGCTTTGTTGTTGTTTATACCAATGACTCTGATGGCAATAGCTGGGGCACCTATGCGCAAATTTATGATAATAGTGTCAATACGGTCGGCGATGAATTCAGGGTTAATGATAATGTCAGCGGTCTTCAGTACCAAGCACGTGTTGCGGCAACCGACAATGGCGGCTTTGTAGTTGCCTTCTATGACACGGCAAACCCAGATCGCATCGTTGCCCAACAATTTGATGCAACGGGCGAGCGCATTGATAATCAAACCACAGTCAATGTTGGTAATGTCAGTACTGACCAACAACCGGATGTTGCTGGTTTGCCGGGCGGCGGCTTTGCAGTAACTTGGTCCGGGTTTAATTTAGAGACTAATCCAGCGAATGGCACCTATGGTATTTTTGTCCGCAACTTCGGCACTGATGGCCAATTTTCAGCGGATATTGGCTCACTGAATTTGGCGGGCTTACCAGCTACTATCAGCTTGGATGAAAGTGATGTCCCACAATTGTTGATCCCCTCCGTTGATCTTGATGGTGGCATTGGTAATAACTTTGATGGCGGTATGCTGTGGATCAACGTGATTGAGGGATACGGTGAAGCGGCTCAGTTCCCAGATTCAAATCAACAAGATAACTTTTCAGTGCGCGATCAAGGTAATGGCGCAGGGCAAATTGGCGTATCTGGCTCGACCATTTCAATCGGTGGCGTGGCTTTCGCCACTATAGTTGATGATGGTCAAAATGGCAGCCGCCTAGCGATTGAGTTTAATGCCAACGCGACACAAGAAGCACTTACCGCGCTAATTCAAAATATCACTTACCTTAATGGTTCAGATGGTCCTGCCAATAACCGGACAATTTCGGTGCGGGTAAACGATGGCAATGGCGCATCAACCTTGAACAATATGGTTAACTTAACGGTTAATCCGATTCCTGATGGTGCAACGCCACAAGGTGATGATATTCAGGTGAACACTTTTGAAGCCAACGACCAGCAAAATTCAGCAGTGACTGAATTAAGTGATGGTAGCATTGTTGTGGTGTGGCGCTCTAACTTACAAGACGGCTGGCAAGAAGGCATTGTTGCCCAGCGTTTTGACAGCAATGGCGCGCCGATAGGTAACGAATTTATTGTCAATGAGTACACCCCGCAAGGTCAAAATCTGCCGAGCGTTGCTGCTGTTAACGGTGGTTTTGTTGTTGCTTGGCAAGGCCGAGGCGAGTCAGATACAGCTGGGGTTCATGCGCGACTCTTTGATCTTAATGGTGTGCCACAAGGTGGCGATTTTACCCTTAACGACACGTTAACCAGTACTCAAGATATGGTCAACTTGACCGCACTTGCTAATGGCGGTTTTGCCGCAGTTTGGGATGGTAATGGCGCTGGTGACGCGAACGGTATATTCCTGCGCCTATTTGATGCCAATGGTAATCCTACCACTTCCGAAATCTTAGCGAATGAAGTGGCCACAGGTACGCAAACGGTCCCGAGAATCAGTCAACTCAGCGATGGCAAGCTGGCAGTTGTTTGGCTAGAAAGTAGCGCGGTTGAAGGGCGCTTGTTTAATAGCGATGGCACACCATTCGCTGGCGATTTCAGTATTCCCGGTAATCCGGGGAATGAGTCAGAACCCGCTATTGCCGCTCTAAGTGGCGGCGGCTTTGTGGTGATTTATACCAACTCGACTGATGGCTCCGGCTCCGGCGTTTACGGCCAACTACTGGATAACAGTGGCAATTTTGTGGGCAGTGAATTTAGGGTTAACGAAGCAACAGCTAATGGCCAGTCGCAGCCAGAGGTGACAGCCACTGCTAATGGTGGTTTTGCTGTCAGTTACTACACCGCCAATAACCCAGACCGTATTTTTGTCCAGCAATTTGATCAAGACGCTAACCTTATTGATGGCCCGATTGTTGCCAATCAGGGTAATGTCAGTACCGATTGGGAGCCTAACATTGCTGGCCTCAGTAGTGGCGGCTTTGTCACCACTTGGTCTGGCTTTAATCAGGAAGACAGCAATACCAATACGTATGGTATTTTCATGCGCTTATTTGGCAGTGATGGCCAATTTGTGCGCAGCCAGGCACCTGAAGTTCAATTGGCTGCGAGTGCCATTAACTTTACCGAAAATGAAGTGAATTTTGCGCCGCAAACCTTAATTATTGGCGCAGGTGTTGCTGATATTGATTCCACAGATTTCGATGGCGGTCAGCTGGTGATTAGCCGAATTTCCTCTTATGGCCAAGGGGATCAGCTAGGGCGCCAACCTTTCTTCCCACAAGATAACCTGAGCATTTTCGATCAAGGTAGTAATCCGGGGCAAATTGGCTTAACTGGTAACGCCGTATTTTATAGTGGCGCGCAAATCGGCACACTAGCATCCAGTGGCCTTAATGATAGCCCCTTGGTGGTTAACTTTAATGCCAATGCTACCGCGCAGGGAATAGAGGCACTGTTGGAGGCGGTTAATTATCGCAATATCTCAGACGCACCGGAGCCAACGCGCACTTATAGTGTTCGCGTAACTGATGGCGACGGTGGTAGCAGTTTTGCTAGCTCTATAGATGTCAATATTAGCCAAAACCTTGATGGCAATGAGCCAACACTGGTTCCTGAGCGCATTGCTAACACCACGCTGGCAGGGAGTCAGGATGTATCTGCTGCAACAGCGCTGTTCGATGAGACTACTGGAGAACTCGCTGGTTATGTCGTTACTTGGCAAAGCGGTGGTGAAGTGTTTATGCGCATCTATGATGCGGATAACAATCCGATTGGCAGTGAAATTCAAGTCAATCAAACAACACTAAATACGCAAGACAATGCCCAAGTGCAAGGGCTTGCCAATGGCACCTTTGTGGTTAGCTGGAACTCAGACGGCAACGATGCGCAAGATGCCAGTGGCGATGCTATTATTGCTCGCATTTTCAATAATGACGGTACCATAGATGCAGGTGCGAGCCACGGCGGCAATGAATTTATTGTTAATACCACCACCAGCAGTACGCAAACCAATTCACAGTTGGCAGCCATGCCAAATGGTAATTTTATTGTCGTTTGGCAAGACAATGGTGGTGCACTAGGGGATAGCAGCAGTGTAGCTATCATCGCACAGCGTTATGACGTTGATGGTAATGCCTTAGGCGGCGAATTCCGTATTAATACCACGACAACCAGCGCCCAAGATTTACCGGATGTTTCGCCTTTATCTCCCAGTGGTGCCTTGCCACAGGGCGGCTATATAGTTACTTGGCAAAGCCCAGATGGCAGCAGCGACGGTGTATTTGCCCAGGTGCTAGATAATAATGGCAATTTAGTTGGCCCTGAACTGGCCGTTAATTCAATCACCAGTGGTAATCAAACCAATATCTCGGTTGGTGGCCTAGCTAATGGCGACTTTGTTATTGTTTGGCAAGAGCCTAGTGCTGATTTAGGTGGCACGGGCATTTATGGACAACGCTATACTTTCTCTGGCAGCGATCCGGTTTCGGTTGGTCAGCAATTCCGAGTTAATGATATTCAGGCTAATTCACAAACTGATCCACATATCGTTGGCTTAGATACCGGAGGGTTTGTCGTTTCCTACTCGCAATTTGATGGCAGTGGCGACGGTATCTTTATTCAAGAGTTTGATACTAATGGCCAGTTAATCGACCGAGCACAGCAAGTTAATCAAAATACTTCCAGTACCCAATACCAGTCAGCATTGGCGGCACTGCCTAATGGTGGCTTTATCGTCAGTTGGAGTAGCTTTAACAGCCCCAATAACTATGATATTCAAGTACAGCGTTTTGAAAATCAGGCACCACAGGTCACCGATTTTGGCGTGCAAGGCAATGAAGATGAAGTTGTCACCATTGACGCGTCATTGTTTATCAATGCCTTCGACGATCCTGAAGGTGAGCCACTACAACAAGTACAAATTATTACCCCGCCCATTAATGGGGTCTTAAGCTTTAATGGCAGCCCAGTGACTCCGGGTCAACTTATTGATGTTGTTGATTTGCAAAATGGTACTTTGAGTTTCTTAGGAAACCCTAATTTCAATGGCATTGACCAGTTCACTTGGTCGGGCAGTGATGGTGTTAATTTTGCCGACCCAGCAGCCACTAATATTACCTTATTACCGATTAACGACGCGCCGGGTTTAGATGTTGGCAGTGATGATACTGGGATTGAAGGTATCGCGACCAACCTGTTTACGCATACGATCAACTTTACCGATCCTGATGGCGATACTTTCTCTATCAGTATAGATTGGGGTGATAGCACGCCGATTCAGCAAATCTCAACCGACAATACGACAGTCAATACTTCGCACTTTTACCGAGATGATGGCAATTACACGGTTACCGTCACCGTTGATGATCAGGCTGGTCAACCGAACAGCGTCGAGCAAGACAGCTATAACGTTGTTATCGACAACGTTGCGCCAACCCTCAACCTGACTGGCGACAATACGGTTGAGCAAAATGCCACCTATAGCTTGACGCTGGGCGGAGTCAGCGATCCCGGTGATGACACTGTGACCCAGTACTCTGTTGACTGGGGGGATGGCACTGTCGATATTTTTGACAATGTTACCGCACCTCTACCGGAAACCATCACCCATACTTACACAGAAATTAACAGCTTTACCATTAGTGTTGATTTGGTGGATGAAGATGGCACCTTTGAGGACGTCGCGACTAAGGACATTGATGTAAGTGCTCCGGCGGAAACTATAACGGTTGATGCAGGCATAGATGAAACGATTAACGAAGGCAATGCAATTAGTCGCCTTGTTACCTTTACTGATCCAACCGATCAAGACCCAGTTGGCTGGAATTATGAAATAGATTGGGGTGATGGCACAGTGCAAACTGGCTTACGCTCGAACGATCGCGACTTTAATATTTTCCACCAATACGCGGATGATGGCGTATACAACGTAGTTGTAACGGTCACCGACGACGCAGCTAATCAGATAGGTACAGATACCTTTGATGTCACTGTTGATGACGTTATTCCAACCGTCTCATTATTCGGTGCAACAAGTGTTAACGAAGGTTCACCTTTGACCCTAACGGGCGCCATTGTTGACCCAGGCGATGACCCAGTATCAGAGTATGTGATTGACTGGGGCGATGGCACAGTGGAAACCATCACTTCTGATACCTTTACCTCAATTGAACATACCTACGCGGATGGGCCATTTGGATATACCATTAGTGTTGATGTCACCAATGATGACGGTACTTTCCTCGATGCCGGTAGTCGCTTTATTAGCGTTTTGAACGTCGCTCCTACATCAACAATCTCTGGTCCGACAGAGCTTGACGAAGGTGAGGAGGGCACCTTTACCTTTGGTGATATAACCGATCCTGGTGTGGAAACCGTCACTTCAACCGTGATTAATTGGGGGGATGGTACAACCACACCTTACACTGGCCCAGGCGATTATACCCACACCTTTGTTGATGGCAACAGCCTTGGCAATACGATACCGAATGTCCGTTTAGAAGTTACTGATGAAGACGGTACACATATCGCGGCCAGTCAATTTGTCACCATCAATGATGTACCACCGACCCTCACCATCAGTGGTGCTGCGAGTGCTGACGAAGGCAGCACTTACACCTTAAGCCTGTCGAATTTGATTGACCCTGGTGATGATCCAGTCACCGAATACTTGATTGATTGGGGTGATGGTTCTGCTGTGCAATCAGTGCCAATTAGCGGTGATACAAATGTCGATGTTGATCATATCTTTGCTGACGGTCCTGACAATCATACGATTTCAGTTAGTATCGTCAATGATGATGATACTTTCCCAGCGGGCACCTTGGATGTCACCATTAATAACGTGGCACCAGATACCACGGCAACTGGTGCCGACGATGTTAATGTCAATGAACTTTACACCTTAACCTTAGGTGCAATCGTCGATCCCGGTGATGATACTATTGTTACCAACGGTATTACTGTCGACTGGGGCGATGGCACGGTTGACACTTTCTCATCAGTTGGCGATGTTACCCATACTTATGCCAGTGATGGCTTATTCACCATTTCAGTTGATTTGCAAGATGAAGATGGCATCTTTACTAATGTCGCCAGCAAAGATGTTACGGTTACTGTTCCGGGGCCATTGCCATTTATCAATGTCGCAGACTTGGTTGTCTCAGAAGATGGTGGTAGCGCTGACTTTATCTTAAGACTCAGTGACACAAGCACACAAACGGTAACGGTAGAAGTGGATGCTGTGTCGGGTACTGCCAGTGTTGCCTCACCTAGCTTTAGCCGAGATGCTACTTTCTCGTCTACGATCCTAGTCACCTTCAACCCCGGCGATACTGAACAATTGGTGCAAATACCAATTGTTAATGACACGTCAAATGAGCAGAACCGTGAGTCTTTCTTTATCAACCTTGCTAACGCAACCAATGCGATAATTGGCCGCTCTGAAGTAACGGGTACGATAATCGATAATGAAGTGATACCAGGCACTGCGCCAGTTATTCGTGTTAATGATGTGATCGTTGATGAAAGCCATACAGAAGCTATTTTTGTGCTCGAGCTAGATCGACCAACCAGTAGTACAGTCACGGTTGATTACACCACCCAGAATGCGAGTGCGCTAAGTGGTAGCGATTATACCGCAGTGTCAGGCACGGCCAGCTTTGATCCGGGCGAAATGGTGCAGAATATCTCAGTGCCATTGATCAATGACTCGCTCGCAGAAACTTTGGAAACCTTTAACTTACTACTATCCAATGTTAGCAATGGCGTGCTAACAGATGCCATCGGCACTGCGACGATAGATGCAAGCGACCAAGCTGTGTCAGCATTGCCTGTGATCAGTGTTGCAGATAGCATAATTAGTGAAGACGGCGGCTTTGTTGAGCTAGCTATTCGATTAAGTGCACCAAGCGCTGATATAGTGAGTGTTCGCTATACCAATAGCAACGGCACGGCAACAAGTGGCTCGCCTAACTTTGTTGTTGATGCGGTTTTACCAAATGCCGAGTTACTTAATTTTGCTCCCGGTGAAACGTTAAAAACCATTCGTATACCAATCACCAATGACACGTCAAACGAGCAGCAGGGTGAGGTTGTTTTCTTCAACTTGTTTGACGAAGTGAATGCAACCTTAGAACGCACCGAAAATGCCATTACGATTATCGATAATGAAACGAGTCTAACTGGGCAGCCAGTCATTCAAATTGCCGATATGGTGGTGGATGAAAACAGTGCAGAGGTTGTCTTTACCTTAGAACTCGATAGAGCCAGTGCAGATACCGTAACGGTTGATTACACCACCCAAAATGGTAGTGCTGAAAGTGGCCTTGATTATATTGCGGTATCAGGTACGGCGAGCTTTAGCCCATTTGAAATGGTGCAAAATGTCCGTGTGCCGCTAATCAACGACTCGTTGGCAGAGACCTTGGAAACCTTTAATTTAGTGCTATCCAATGCCAATAATGGCCTGCTAACCGATGCTATTGGTACGTCGACCATTGACGAGAATGACCAAGCATTAGCTGCTTTACCTGTAATTAGCGTCGATGACACCACAGTAAGTGAAGACAATGGTTATGTTGAGTTAGTGGTACGGTTAAGTGCGCCAAGTAGCCAAACGGTTAGTGTGACTTATGCAAATAGTAATGCGACCGGTACCAGTGGCTCACCTAATTTTGTGGTTGACGCTGTATTACCAAATGCAGAAACACTGAACTTTGCACCGGGTGAGACGGTTAAAACTATTCGCCTGCCAGTGGTGAACGACACAAGTAATGAACAGCAGCGTGAAGTCGTATTCTTAAACTTATCTGGTGAAGTTAATGCAACCTTAGAACGCACCGAAAATGCCATCACGATTATAGACAATGAAACCAACCTGACTGGACTACCCGTAATTCAAATCGCCGATATGGTGGTGGATGAAAATACGGCTGAAGTGGTGTTTAGTCTAGAGCTTGATAGGGCTAGTGCCGATACCGTCACGGTTGATTACACCACGCAAAATGGTAGTGCTGAAAGTGGTCTTGATTATGTTGCGGTATCAGGTACGGCGAGCTTTAGCCCATTTGAAATGGTACAAAATGTCCGTGTGCCGCTGATCAACGACTCGCTGGCAGAAACATTGGAAACCTTTAACTTAGTGCTATCCAATGCCGGTAATGGCTTGCTAACAGACGACGTTGGAACAGCGTCTATTGATAAGAATGATCAAGCAACGGCTTCAACTCCAATTATCAGTGTTGCAGATACAACGGTTAGTGAAGACCAAGGTTATGTTGAACTTGTGGTGCGCTTGAGTGCGCCAAGTACGCAAACAGTTAGTGTCAGTTACAGCAATAGTAATGGTACCGGTACCAGTGGTTCACCTAATTTTGTAGTTGATGCAATTCTACCGAACACCGAAACACTGAACTTTGCACCGGGTGAAACGGTTAAAACCATTCGCCTGCCTGTAGTGAATGATACGAGTAATGAACAACAGCGTGAAGTCGTGTTCTTAAACTTGTTTAATGAGGTTAACGCTACGCTAGAGCGCAGTGAAAATACCATCACCATTGTTGATAACGATAATGCCACTGGCTTACCCGCTATCTTGCTATCTGATCCCATTGTCGATGAAGCCAGCAGTGAGGTGGTATTTGTACTTGAGCTGACACGGCCAAGTGCGGATACAGTAACTTTTGATTATGCAACGGTTGTTGACACGGCTGATACCAGCGATTTTACCCCAGTATCAGGTACCGCTAGTTTCCGTCCATTTGAGGTGGTGCAAACTGTACGTGTACCACTGATTAATGATTCCTTGGCTGAAACGCAAGAGCAGTTCCAATTGCAGATTAGCAATGTCAATGGTGCAATTTTCGCCGATGAAATGGCAACGGCAACAATTGCTGCCAGCGATCAAGCAACCGCTTCGACGCCTACTTTATTTGCTGATGACGCTTTTGCCTATGAAAGTGATGGTTATATCGAATTTGTTGTCCAGTTAACGGCACCAAGCGCGAGTGAAGTCACGGTTAGCTATAATGCGGTGACTGGCACTGCTACAGTTAACACCCCTAATTTTGTGACGGACGTTGTCTTCCCCGGCGCAGAAGAATTGCGGTTTGCACCGGGCGAGACCGTTAAAACCATTCGCTTACCTATTGTTGATGACACTTCTTTAGAGCCTGATGAAACCTTTAGTTTGGTGCTCTTTAATGCAGCTAATGCAGATATTAGTACAACACCTATTGTTGGTACTATCTTGGAAGATGGAGGTGCTACCGCGGCACTTGCCATGTCGCCAGTGGGTGATCAAACCATTAACGAAGGAGATACTTTAAGCCTTGATATCGACTTTACTGATGGTCGCGATGCCGCCTTTGATGGTTGGCGTTACTCGGTTGATTGGGACAACGACGGTATTGAAGATGAATCGGGCGAGGTTGCTCCGGGCAGTACCAGCTTTAATCTAACGCGTTTTTTCGCGGATGACCAAGCAGCCAGTGACATTACCGTTAACCTATTTGACTCAGGCAGTGAAGAAATTGCCACTCAAACCTTTAGCTTAACGGTTGAAAACGTCATACCGACACTGCCGCTTAGTGGCAACGACGATGTGGTTGCTGGAACACCTTATACCTTAACACTTGGCGCGATAGTCGACCCCGGCGATGACACCATAATTGTGGATGGCATTACCGTTGATTGGGGTGATGGTACGGTTGAAACCTTCTCTAGCGTTGGTGACGTCACCCATATCTACGCCGCCGCAGGCGACTTTACCATCAGTATTAGCCTGGAAGATGAAGATGGGCAATTTAGCGATGTTGCCACCAAAGCGGTCACCGTAAATGCACCTGCAGCCACTGTCGATGTGGTGCCACAAGCCGATGCCAATATTAACGAGGGTGACAATTTCACTCGCACCATTAACTTTACCGACGGTGAGGATAATGGCGCGGCGGGTTGGACAGTGGATATTGATTGGGATGGTGATGGCAATGCCGATCAAAGTTTTGCCACCACGACCACGAATTTTGATATCAGTAATACCTTCGATGATGGCGATGCATCGCCTACCGTGACTGTCACCGTTACCGACGAAGCGGGCGAGAGTGATAGTGAGAGCTTTACCGTGAATGTGGCGAACGTTGCGCCAACAGCGGCCATTGCTGGTAATGCCAATGTAGATGAAGGTAGTACCTATACCTTAACACTCGGTGATATTGTTGATCCGGGCGATGATGCCGTGACTAATGCGGTCATTAACTGGGGTGATGGCACTAGCACACCATACACTGGCGCTGGCGATTACGACCATATCTTTGCTGATGGCGATACCACACCAACTATCGAGCTGGAAGTTACTGATGAAGATGACACCTTTATCGCGGCCAGTTTAAGTATCAGTGTTGATGATGTTGCGCCAACACTAACTATCGCTGGCGATTTAGCGGTTGATGAAGGTAGCACTTACACCTTAAACCTATCGAACCTAATTGATCCGGGCATAAATGATACGGTGACGGAATACCTCATTGACTGGGGCGATGGTTCACCTGTTGAATCGGTGGCCAGTTTAGGTGATCATCCGCATATCTTCAGTGATGGACCGAACGCTCGCACTATCTCAGTAAGTATTGTCAATAATGATGGCACCTTCCCAGCTGGCACATTTGATATTACCGTTAACAATGTTGCGCCAACCGCTGCCATTTCCGGTGATGCTAACGTTGATGAAGGTAGCACCTATACCTTAACACTCGGTGATATTGTTGACCCGGGTGATGATACTGTGACTAATGCGGTAATCAACTGGGGCGACGGCACTAGCACACCATATACTGGCGCTGGTGATTACGACCATATCTTTGCTGATGGCGATACCACACCAACTATCGAGCTGGAAGTTACTGATGAAGATGACACCTTTATCGCGGCCAGTTTAAGTATCAGTGTTGATGATGTGGCGCCAACCCTAACTATCGCAGGCGATTTAACGGTTGATGAAGGTAGCACTTACACCTTAAACCTGTCGAACTTAATAGATCCGGGCGCTAATGATACGGTGACCGAATACCTAATTGACTGGGGCGATGGTTCGCCTGTCGAATCGGTGGCAAGTCTAGGTGATCATCCACATGTATACAGTGATGGGCCTGATGATCACACTATCTCAGTGAGTATTGTTAATACCGAGGGAACTTTCCCAGCAGGTACACTCGATATTACCGTTAACAATGTTGCGCCAGACACCACAGCCACAGGTGCTGATACAGCAATTCAAAATACACTTTATACCTTAACACTGGGCGCAATCGTTGATCCGGGTGATGACACTATTATCACCAATGGTATTACGGTTGATTGGGGCGATGGCACTGTTGAGTCGTTTAACAGTGTTGGCGACGTTACCCACACTTATGCAACCACAGGTGATTTTACTATCAGCGTCAGTTTGGAAGATGAAGACGGGTTATTTAGCGATGTCGCCACCAAAGCAGTTACTGTTAATGCACCAGCATCTACGGTGGATGTGGCTGCGCAAGCAGATGCCAATATTAACGAGGGTGATAATTTCACTCGCACCATTAACTTTACTGACGGTGAAGATAATGGCGCGGCGGGTTGGACAGTTGATATTGATTGGGATGGTGATGGCAATGCCGATCAAAGTTTTGCCACCACAAACAACAGCTTTGATATCAGCAATACCTTCGCTGATGGAAATGCAACACCTACTGTTACTGTGACTGTTACCGACGAAGCAGGCGAGAGTGATAGTGAGAGCTTTACCGTTAACGTGGCAAATGTTGCACCAACTGCTGCTATTTCCGGTGACGCTAGTATCGATGAAGGCAGCACGTATACCCTAACGCTCAGTGATATCGTCGACCCCGGTAATGACACCTTAACCAATGCGTTGATCAACTGGGGGGATGGCACTAGCACACCATATACAGGTGCGGGTGATTACAACCATGTATTTGCGGATGGCGTTAGTGGCGCAACAGTGGTACTGCTAGTCACTGATGAAGATGATACCTTTATCGCCGCCAGTTTAAACATCACTATTAATGATGTATCGCCAAGTGTTCAGCTTTCTGGTGATGCCAGTGTTAATGAAGGTAGTACATACACCTTAAGCCTGTCTAACCTTGCCGATCCCGGAGATGATCCAGTTAGTGAATATCTAATTGACTGGGGCGATGGCTCGCCAGTCGAATCAGTCGCCAGCCTTGGCGGCTATAACCATGTCTATGCCGATGGTGATGAAAACCACACGATTTCGGTGACTATTGTTAATGACGATGGTGTTTTCCCAGCTGCTGGCACCTTAGACGTTACCGTTAATAACGTTGCACCCGATACCACAGCTACGGGTGCCAATACCGCCATTCAAAATGCGCTATACACCTTAACACTCGGTGCAATAGTCGACCCGGGTGATGACACTATCATCACCAATGGTATTACGGTTGATTGGGGCGATGGCAGTGTTGAATCGTTTAACAGTGTTGGCGATGTTACTCACACTTATGTCACAACGGGTGACTTTACTATTAGTGTTAGCTTAGAAGATGAAGACGGGCTATTTAGTGATGTTGCTACCAAAGCGGTTACGGTTAATGCTCCTGCAACTTCGGTGGATGTGGTGACACAGGGCGATGCCAATATTAATGAGGGCGACACTTTTACTCGCACCATTAACTTTACCGACGGTGAAGATAATGGCACAGCGGGTTGGACGGTTGATATCGATTGGGATGGCGATGGCAGTGCCGATCAAAGTTTTGTCACAACAAACAACAGCTTTGATATTAGCAATAACTTCGACGATGGTGATGCGTCACCAACTGTGACCGTCACTGTCACAGATGAGGCAGGCGAGAGTGATAGTGAGAGCTTTACCGTCAATGTCGCAAATGTTGCGCCAACAGCAGCCATTTCCGGTGATGCCAGTGTCAATGAAGGCAGCACCTATACCTTAACGCTCGGTGATATTGTCGACCCCGGCGATGATACCGTCACCAATGCGGTGATCAACTGGGGCGATGGCACTAGTACACCATATACTGGCGCAGGTGATTACAACCATATCTTTGCTGATGGTGATACCACACCCACTATCGAGCTGGAAGTAACCGATGAAGACGGTATCTTTATCGCTGCCAGTTTAGCCATTAGTGTTAATGATGTTGCACCAGCGCTGACTATTTCGGGCGATTTAGTGGTAGATGAAGGCAGCACTTATACCTTAAATCTATCTAATCTAATTGACCCGGGTAGCAATGATACGGTCACGGAATACTTGATTGATTGGGGCGATGGTTCACCAGTCGAGTCGGTAGCGAGTTTAGGTGATCACCCGCATGTCTTTAGCGATGGTCCAAATGCTCGTACGATTTCCGTCAGTATTGTTAATACCGAGGGAACCTTCCCGGCTGGCACGTTAGATATTACAGTGAATAACGTTGCACCAGTTACCACAGCAACAGGTGCCAATACGGTTGATGTTAATGCCCTTTACACGTTAACGCTTAGCGACATTGTTGATCCCGGTGATGATACCTTGGTTGCTAATGGTATTAGCGTTGATTGGGGCGATGGCACGATTGAGTCGTTTAATAGTGTAGGTGATGTCACTCATACCTATATAGCAGCGGGTGATTTTACTATTAGTGTTAGCCTTGAAGATGAAGATGGTGTCTTTACAGATGTAGCGACCAAAAATGTCACTGTTGAAGATACCTTCACGCCACCAACAGGGAGCGGTAATATGCCAGAATTTAGCTTACGCAATGATACGGTAACGCTGGATTTAGCCATCAACAGTAGCGAACCTATCAATGAGGTGCTGATCGACTGGGGTGATGGTTCGCCAGTAGAGTCTTTCCCTGATACTTCTGCATTGACACATCAATATGCCGATTTAGGCTTGTTCGATGTGAGTGTGCAAGTGGTGACCGACTCAGGTACGTTTGATTTAGGTGTAATCGACAATATTGATATCGGTTTAAAAGTAGGCGAAGCGGCACAGTTCTTAAGTTTCTTCGATCCGCTGGGATGGCAAAATAGCTGGACTACTGAAGGTTTGGCGATTGAGCATAAAGCGCAAACTGACAATGCGGGTGAAGCGTGGACGCCAGCGTCATTTGTTGGCTTTGATTCATGGCAGCTACCCGGACAGGATATTGCACTGGGTGATTTGGGGGTTAGCGGTAATACTTCACTCACTAGCCCTGTATTCCAAGAGCTTGACGGCACAGAGGGGTTGCGAATCTCGCTAACCGATGCGGCGTTTAATGGCTCGCTCACCTTTACCAACCTATTTGCCAATGAAGGTGCTGGTCTGCATGAAGCGGCGAGAATCCAATTATTGGCAGATGATGGCAGTTTAATTGAAGAAATGATGGTTTTAGGTGAAGCCGACGGTAATGTCGATGTCAGCTTTGCCACTAATCTGGCGTTCAGCTATGTCGTCTTTAATGCAGGCGCATACGATGGCAGTAACTTTGTCTATGGCAGTTATGCCGACGATAGCAGTGCCGCGGCAGCAGGCGATCCGAATACTGGCAGCGATTTCTATATTGATTATCTTCAATTTGGCTATCGACCTGCATCTGACCAAGGAAGTGAATTTGCCAATAGCGCAGCGCTTAGCCAATCAGCCTCAATTAGCTTATCCAAGGACTTTGAAGCAATTCCAGATAAAGGTGGATTGAAGGAAATTAATGTTGATTTGCAGAGCGTTAGTGATTCAGGAAAGTCTAATGCAGCAAACCTACACAGCTTTGATGTTAAGTTTGATTACGACTCGTTGGCAGCAGGCGAGGTTGTTCGCCAAAGTGACGCTGAATTGCCTGAGAAAGTTGGTGATTCAGGCAAAGTATTTGCGGCAAACCTACATAGCTTTGATGTTAAGTTTGATTACGACTCGTTGGTAGCAGGCGAGGTTGTTCGCCAAAGTGATGCTCATTTACTTGAGAAAGTTGATGACTCAGGTAAAGCCTTTGCTCCAAGCCTACATAGTTTTGATGTTAAGTTTGATTATGACTCGTTGGCAGCGGGCGAGGTTGTTCGTCAAAGTGATGCTCATTTACCTGAGAAAGTTGATGACTCAGGTAAAGCCTTTGCTCCAAACCTACATAGCTTTGATGTTAAGTTTGATTATGACTCGTTGGCAGCGGGTCAGGTTGTTCGTCAAAGTGATGCAAATGTGCCACAGCAAGTGATTGATGGAGAGAAGGAGAGCATCCATAGTGATCACACATTCGACGTTACATTCGATTTTGACCGATTAATGAGCACAGAAAGCAAAGCCACTGACAATGTTGAAATGGTCGCTAAGTTAGCAGCAACGAAAGGCTCGCCATTACTGGAACTACCAGAACTTGTTGAATATGCAAATGCTGAAACTATCCCTTGGGAAGACCAATTGATTGATCGTTATGATGATTTTCAAATGTGGTTAAGATAGCGAACTCAGTGTGTCGAGGTTTTTAACATCGACACACTGTTTTGCAATCAGTATCACTTATCTTTTTGTTATTAAAGAAAATATTATCCAGGCGTAATTGTTGCATAGAAGTTTGTCAGGCATTAAATAGCTGCCATAACATACAGAAGAAAACAAAAATAAGGAGTCAAGGAATGGTTAAGTTATTATCCGTACGTTTGAGTCATCTATTGTTGTTGTTTTGTTTATTGTTTACCGCGAGTAGCAATGCGGCATTGTTGTTTAGCCAAGACCCGCTAACCGGTCCATCCCCTGTTGCATCTGGGCCCATCTCACTTGGTTTGGGGAAAGTGATTGACAATTTTATGCTGACTAGTGGTGTTGAATTGATAGAGATCGAATTTTGGACATTTGAAGGGCAAGGATTTGTATCAAACGAATTTGATCTGGCGATATATAGTAATTTAGGTGGAACGACAATCGATGCGCCAATATGGAGTACTATGGTATCTCGAAATCAGCTAGTTGAAACACTAGTAACTGATTTTGGCGCTCAGTTTGGACAGTTGTATTCGCATACTTTAACCTTAGCCACACCGCAAAACTTGTTGGCTGGTGATTATTTTTTTCAAGTTGCAGCAAGCCCTACAAACGGCTCACCGTCGCCAGTAGGTTGGCAACTCTCAACTATATCAGGCACACCGGGGGCTCCTCCTGCGGCGATTAACCCTCAAAGTAACCAGATTATATTTGGTGATATAAACACCAATATGGCGTTTAGGCTATCTGGTAACCTTATTCAGACAATACCTATACCTTCACCAGGTACATTTTGGTTACTAGCATTAGTATTTAGCGCGTACTTTCTGCGTAGAAAAATGTAATTCAGCAGACTTTACGTACTAGCAAGCGCGATTAGTGCTAATGGCAACTAATAGTGAAGACCTCCCTTTTTATAGAGCGCTTAGCCAACTTAAGCGCTCGCTTGTTCCGGTTATTCTCTTTAGCTGTGTGATCAATATTTTAATGTTGGTTTCACCGCTGTATATGCTGCAAGTTTATGATCGTGTCCTGATCTCGGCGAGTCAGCCCACCTTACTGTTTTTGACCTTGTTTGCTATTGCTGCACTGATGGTGCTTATTGCTCTAGATAGTGTGCGAAGTCTTGTACTCTCAAGAGTAGGTTGTCGCTTTGAAAATGATGTCGCCAGCTATACTTTTAAAAATATATTAGAGCAAGGAGGTCACAGCCAACCGCTGCGAGATATTGAAACAGTGCGCTCATTTATCTCTAGCCCTGCACTGGCGGCGATTATGGATGCCCCTTGGACACCACTTTACTTAGGGCTTATCTATGTCTTACACCCTTGGTTAGGACATTTAGCCTTAGCTGGTGCCATTGTTTTATTCACTCTAGCACTTATCGGCGAAAGCTTAACCCGCAAGGTGCAATCAGAAAGCTCCAGCGCCAGTGGTGAAGCGTATCGTTTTACCGATATTTGTGCCCGTCAGCAAAGCGCTATTTATGCGATGGGTATGGCCAATAACTTAAAAGCTAAATGGCGTGAGCCGCGCATGCAAAGCTTAGCGACAAGTGCTGTCGCAACCCAGCGCAGTGGCTATATTTCATCGCTATCAAAAGGTATTCGCTTTAGCTTGCAGGTCGGTATTTTAGGCATGGGGGCATTCTTAGTTATTCAACAAGAATCCTCGCCGGGCGTTATGATTGCGGCATCTATAATCATGGGGCGCGGGTTAGCTCCAATTGAAGCGTGTATTAGTGGTTGGAGGCTAGTTATTCAAGCACGAGATGCCAAAGCAAGGTTGATCGCGTTTCAACAACACTTTGCTGAGCCGACAGAGCCTTTACCTTTGCCCGCGCCAGTCGGTAATTTGGCGGTAAAAAATATTATTTATCAATTTGATGGCAGTGAGTCGCCGTTGTTAAAAGATATCAGCTTTCACTTATCAGCAGGTACGGTGCTTGGCATTACAGGTCCCAATGCCGCTGGCAAAACAACGTTAGGAAAATTATTACTTGGCTTGGTTAATCCAATACATGGTGAGATAAGGCTAGATAATGCGACTTATGATCAATGGGACAGGGAGCAACTCGGCCCTTATATTGGTTATTTGCCGCAAGAAGTTGAATTATTCCCAGGCTCGATAGCAGAGAATATCGCGCGATTTAACGACGCATCACCCGAGCAAATAATGGAAGCTGGTCAACTCGCTGGTGTGCACGACATGATTTTACACCTTGATCAAGGGTATAACTGTGCCGCTGGTGATTTTGGTGAAGTTCTATCGGGTGGTCAGCGCCAGCGTGTTGCCCTTGCAAGAGCCGTATTTGGGCAACCTAAATTGGTTCTATTAGATGAACCAACTTCATCACTTGATGCAGAAGCCGAGCGTAGTGTGATGAAAGCAATTGTGGCGCTTAAGCAACAAGGGGCAACAGTGATCGTTATTGGTCATAGGCCAGCGCTAATGAATGTTACTGATCAGTTGTTAGTGCTGCGCGATGGACGAATAGCCGCTTTTGGTGAAACACAGGAAATTATTAGCCAGTTGATCAGACCGGTAGTGGAAACAAAGTCGAGTTAACTGAATTTGGATTAGTTAATATCTAGTTAGCTAGCACTTAATTAATTTATAGTGAATCAATTAATGTCGAGCGAAATATGGCAAACGCTTTTCAAGCAGCTAAAGTTACCAGCGTAAATACGTCGATAAAACAGCCGATGTTACTGGGGCTATTGATCATTATTGTCTTTGTGGTGGGCAGTGGCTTATGGGCAATGACGGCGCCTCTTGCCAGTGCCATTATTGCTTCCGGTCAAATTAAAGTAGACACTAATCGCAAGCAAATACAGCACTTAGATGGTGGTGTCGTACGTGAAGTGTTAGTGAAAGATGGTCAGCAAGTCACTAATGGTGATGTGATGGTGTTGCTAGACCCTGTTCAGGCGGAGTCCTCATTAGCTGTTGTTCGCAGTGCCTTATTTGCCGCTCGTGTTCAACGAGCTAGGTTGCAAGCAGAGCGAGATGGCATAAATGCTCCAGATTTTTCGTTAGTTAGCACAGCACAACCATCTGAAAGTAAAAGTGCCCAAGATAAGCAGGGGTTGATAGCTGCGCAAACATCTTTATTCGCTATTCGCCGTGAAGTTCAAATATCTCAACAAGAAATATTGGCCCAGCAAATCGACAATTTGTTAACGCAAATTGATGGCTATCGAGCTCAAAAAAAGGCCACAGAGCGGCAAGTGACCATTAGTAGTGACGAGTTAGTTAACCTTAGACAGCTGCGATCGCAAGGACTTGTCGATAACGGCCGACTTTTGGAACTTGAACGCAATCTGGCGCAGCTTGAAGGAGAGCGTGGCGAGTTTATCTCTTTAATCGCAGGAGCTCGTTCAAGTATTGATGAGAAAAAACTAGAATTGATTCGAATCAAGCGCAGCTTCAATGAAGAAGTGTTAGCTGAGCTGCAAGAAGTCGAGCAACAGATTATTGATTTGCAAGAGCGTGAAATAGCTGCCGCTCATACCTTGCAACAAATGGTGGTTAAAGCGCCAGTGACTGGCACTGTGGTGGGTCTTAACGTCCACACAATTGGCGGGGTTGTTGTGCCGGGGCAACTATTGCTGGAAATTGTGCCAGCAGATGACAAGCTAATCATTGAGGGGCAAGTTACTCCCACTGATATAGATGATGTTATAGTTGGCCAGCAAGCACGAGTTAAGCTCTCTGGTTTTCAGCAGCGCACCACGCCGGAACTGCAGGGTCGGGTAAAATATGTGTCGGCAGACAGTATGTTAGATGAGCGCAGTGGCGTAACCTTTTTCCTAGTGAGGGTAAGTGTATCTACTGACGAATTAAAAAAGCTCAATGAATTGGAACTCATCCCTGGCATGCCAGCCGAAGTTTTTATTCAAACTGGGGAACGCACGGCGCTAGAATATTTATTACAACCTTTAGTGGACACCATTGATCGGGCTTGGCGGGAAAGTTAGATCTAAATAGAGCCTCAACCGAGGCCCTATTTATAGCAGTTGAAATTAGCAGTACCAATTAACAGCAAAAAACGAATGAAACGATAGAAGTACTAGCCGAGTAGCTTACCCAAGCTATCTTGAATAATTTGTTTAGCTTGAGCGCCTTCTGGTGTATCTAAATACTCTTGAATTTTAGTGGTGTACTGACCAATCATCTCCGGCGACAAGCCGATAACTTCAAATTGTTTTTTCACATCATTGGCAGCTTTTAAGGTGTCGCTGTACTCACTTGCTTTATCAAGTAAACCGGAAAGGCCAGAGCCTGATTTGAGCTGGCTAATATCAGGTACCGCATCCAATAATTCTTTGCTGCCAGGTAAAGCTTCAGCAAGTTGGTTGAATTCTTCATTCGAAATATTGTTAGAGACAAAATTCATAATCGCGGCTAAACCGCCCTGAATTTGTGCTTCAGTAACTCCCAAGCTCTCTAAGCTGGCCATCAAGCCTTCAATACTGGCTTGAGGTTGTTCAGCTTCTTGGCTTTCGCTGGTACCAATACCGAGCATACTTTTTATACTTTCAAGCCAACCTTCGGCGTGAGATGGCGCTGAAAACAACAGTGCGGAACTTAGTAATAGGGCGATAGGCTTAGTAGACATAACTTTCCTTGATTAATTATTGTGCTTGTTATCATATCCCAATTATTATCATGAGATACAAGTTTTTAACACTATTGGGAGAACCACATGGATGAAATGCCGGCACAGTTGCAGGAATTTAAAAAGCTCTACGAGTTAATTGCAGAATATTTAGTGACATACAGCTTCCAAATTCTTGGTGCTGTTATCATTCTGATTATTGGTTGGTGGCTGGCGTCAAAGGTTAGCAAACTCGTTCGCAAGGTTTGTGAAAAACGAAACCTTGATGCAACCTTAAGCGGCTTTTTTAGTAGCCTAGCCAAAACAACGGTCATTCTACTGTTTGTTGTGGTTGCGGTTAGCCAACTGGGTTTTACCATCGCTCCGCTAATCGCTGCCATTGGCGCGCTAACATTTGGTATTAGTTTGGCGATTCAGGGGCCGATATCTAACTACGGCGCAGGGTTGGCGATAATTTTAACAAGGCCCTACAAGCTAGGAGACACGATTATTTTAAAAGAGCGGTGCGGAATTGTTGATGATATTAAGCTCGCGATGACAGTGCTTAGAAATGAAGATGGTGAGCGCATTTTTATTCCCAACAAAGAGGTGGTTGGGGAAATATTTCACAATAGCCAAGAAAACAAGTTAATGGAGGCCGAAATTGCCATTGGCTATGATGCCGATCCTGAAGTGGCAATTGGCTTAATTCAAGATATGCTAGCCAGCAAGCTAAGTGACGCCGCTAAAATTCAAGTGGGTATTGATCGATTTTCGCCACTCGGGTTGCATTTGGTATATCGCTGTTGGGTGCCTACTGCAGAATACTTCGCGAAGCGTTTTCAATTGAACTTAAGTGTTTATCAGGCGCTGAAACAAGCGGGGATTAGTATGCCCACACCCAAACAAAATGTTCAGGTGGTGGGAAGTGAGCCGCTAACAGGGCGATAGAGGTTTTAGCGAAGTAATAGCGCTGATTTTAGACCTAAAAAAGCCCGTGATTAAACGTGTTAGACACAGTTAATCACGGGCTGATTATAGCTAGTGTAAGTCTGCGTAGCATTACATAAAGCCGCTACATCTAATCCTGCTTAGCTATTTTTCGCGATATATTCGTTCACCATATCGGTTAGTACGTTTAACGGCACAGGACCTTGGCTTAACACAACGTTGTGGAATTGGCGAATATCGAACTTGTCACCAAGTTTTTCTTTGGCCATTTCACGCAGTTCAACAATTTTTAACATACCAATTTTGTATGCAGTTGCTTGTGATGGCATCACAACATGTCGTTCAACCATTTTTACTGCGTCAGATTTTGCATTCGGCGTATTGGTTACGTAGTACTCGATACCTTGCTCACGCGTCCATTTTTTCGCGTGAATACCCGTATCAACCACTAAACGACAGGCACGCCATAGTTCCATTGCTAAACGACCAAAGTCTGAATATGGGTCTTGATAGAAACCAATTTCTTTCGGGATCATTTCAGAGTATAAACCCCAACCTTCAGTATAAGCAGTGTAGCGGCCAAACTTACGGAATTTTGGAATACCTTCAAGCTCTTGCTTCATAGCAATTTCCATATGGTGACCCGGAATACCTTCGTGGTAAGCCAAGGCTTCCATTTGGTAAGTTGGCATGGCCTCCATGTCGTAAAGGTTGGCATAGTAAATACCCGGGCGAGAGCCATCTGGTGTTGGTTGTTGGTAGAAGGCTTTACCTGCTGATTTTTCGCGGAAAGGTTCAACGGCTTTAACTATTAGGCCAGCTTTTGGCTTGGTTAAGAACAGCTCGTCTAGGCGCTCTTTCATCGTGTCGATGTATGCTGTTGCTTCTTTTAAGTAGCGAGCGCGACCTTCTTCGTCACTGTTGTAGTAGAACTGTTTGTCATTGCGCATAAACTCGAAAAATGCGGCTAAATCGCCTTCAAAGTTTACTTTTTTCATGATGGCGCGCATTTCATCGTGAATACGTGCAACTTCGCTTAAGCCAATTTCATGAATTTGATCAGATGTTAAATCAGTCGTTGTTGTGCGGTTTAGGGCGTTGTTAAAGAACACTTCACCTTCAGGGAACTTCCACGCGCCGTCACGTGTATCGGCTTTGGTTTCCAGATCCATTAAGTAAGCAACTAAGCTGTCGTATGCAGGTTTTAATTGCTCAACTAATGCCTTTTCAACGTCAGCGATTAAAGCTGATTTTTTGGCATCGTCTAATTCCAGGTTGTTCACCTTTTTGCGGAAATCAGCCAAAATTGTGCCGTCTTCACCGGCTTCGAAAGGGGCGCCCGCAATAATGTTTTTCGAATCACGAATAACATGTGGGAATACAAATTTAGGGGCGATAATACCTTTGGTTTCACGAATTTTTAGCTGGTCAATTAATTGGTTGATCAGTTTATTCGTGCCATTGACACGTGCAATGTAATCGTTCGCTTCTTTTTCATCGGCAATCGTTTGCTGGTTAATCAGCATGGCTGGTACTTGCGAATGTAAACCAAACATTTGGTTAACAGGGTAGTTGTGATGGCGCCACTGAAAATCATCAATTTCTTGTTGTAATTTTTGTTCTAACAAGGCGTAGCTAACCGATGTTTGTTGGTCAAGCTTGCTCACATCAAGTGCTTGAATGCGCTTTAAATCTTGTTTGGTAATTTCCAGTTCTTTAAGCGCGTTTTCTTCTGAAATGTCATTCCATTTATCGTAGTCTTTTTTGATGCCTAAGAAAGTCTGCATCATTGGACTGCGATCAATACCTTCGTCAAAAATCTGATCAAATAGCGCATTTGCTTTTTCTGATTCAGTTTGCGCTGTGGCAACGGCTTGTTGCTCTGTGGCTTTTTCTGCAACGGGTGCTGTGTTTGTTGATTGCTCTGAACCACAACCTGCTAGAACGGCAGTGCTAAGGGCTAAAGCTAATAATGACTTGTTAAATTGCATCGTGCTTCCTTCATTTATATAACTGGTTGAGTTTGCCTTGGAATATTTAGTAAATGCAAGAAGTGCACGATAAAAAGCGCAATTGATAAGACTAATGGTTGAATATTGCGGCTAAATTCGCGATATTGGCGCGAAAATCATCCCTTGCCTGATAGTTAAGACAACGTGTGACACAAGAACAATCTTCGACGCCAAGCAAAGAAGCCAAGCATAACCCTAGTCGCCAGCAAACGAATGTCACGATATCGTTTGTTAAAGCGGGTTACCAAGACATCGGCTTTTTAACCTACCTGCGTAAGTTAACCATGGAATCCCACTTGAAAAAGGCGGGCATTGAAATGAGTGATGAGCAGCACGTGGCTCGAATTCACGAACATTTTAATGATTCCTTCTTAATCAAGTTAGGCCACTCGACCGTTGGCTTGATCAAGCTAGGAGTAGAAAATGGCAGCCTACATATACGCCAATTTCAAATTTTGCCAGAATATCAAAACAAAGGTATAGGCGATAAGGTGTTACTGGTTTGTAAGCGCAAGGCCAGCGAACAAGGGCGTTCACTGACCCTTAATGTCTTGCTTGATAACCCCGCCAAGCAGCTTTATTTACGCCACGGCTTTGTCATCGAGCAAACCGATAGTCTTCAACACTTTATGCGTTTCACATCACCTTAATACTTAGCAGTAACCGATTATTAAAGGTAAGTTAAATCTGTTTAAAATTAATCTTGATTATTTAGCGCGCAGAAAAAAGTTACCCTCTGCCGCAATTATTAATCGCTCGTAAATGTAACCCTAATGAACAAGTTATCTGTTGCCCTTTCTTTCACACTAGCTCTTTCGCTAACAAGCCAGTTTGCTTTTGCCAAACCAATGTCGGCTGAATTAGCACACAATGCATCTGAAAACGCATCTGAAGCTCTACCGGTCAAGCGTGTGTCGGCTGAGGTTCAACTACAAGGTGTCGATATTATCGAAGCTGACGATGTTGACTGGGGTTACCTAAATCCTCTTCGAGGTGACAAAAGCCCTGGTGCCGCAAATTTGTGGGGGGATCGTACAAAAGATACAGCCACAGGTATGTTAGTTAGGTTTAAGAAAGGGTTTTCTTCACCACCACATATTCACAATATTACCTATCGCGGTATTGTCATTAATGGCTTATTGCATAACGACGACCCAACTGCTGCAAGAATGTGGATGCCAACGGGATCTTACTGGACGCAACCTGCGGGCGAAGATCACATTACTGCAGCCGACGGTGAGAGTAATTTAATTTATCTAGAAATTGACCGTGGCCCATATTTAGTTAAGCCTTCAAACCAAGCATTCAACAATGGTGAAGCGCCGATTAACCTTCATGCAAATAACTTGGTATGGCAGCCGTATGGTGCGGGCGAGCGTGCTTTCTTGTGGGGAAATACCAGCAAAGGTGAAATTAATGGCTCGCTGATAAAACTACCAGCAGGATTTGCCGGACAATTAATTAGTAGCGCTGAAGAGTTTAGAGCGGTTGTTATTACGGGTCAGCTAGGTTTAGTTGATAGCCATTTGGTTGATGGCAGTAATGCCAAGGTTGGTCATGCCAACAAATTGAGAAGTTTAGCGCCAGGTAGCTATTTTGGCGCTGATCAGTCGAATAACTACCAGCTTCGTAGTGCGCAGGAAACCATTCTTTATATTCGTACCGATGGACACCTAATTTTAAATACCAGCAACTAGCTTGGTCGCATAAGCCATAAAAACAAAAGGAAGCACATGGTGTGCTTCCTTTTTTCGTTCAGCGTCACTTGTTATCTGTTCAGTGAGAATAACTAAACTTAGTCAGTGAGCGTTAATAGATTTTACCTTCACTGGCAACTTTAGCGGAATCAACTCGGCCCGGTGTTGCTACACCTGAAACAACCGGAGTGATACCTTTGGTAATTGTGGTTAACACTTGCTGAAGTGACGCTAAGTTTAATGTCGCGATTTCATCGCTAACTGCATGATAGTGTTTGTCTTGATCGAGTTGAACCGTACTAAAACTGTGTGCTGGCACTCCCAGCCTTGCGAACGTCGCATTGTCCGAGCGATAAAATAGTTGCTGCTCAGGGTATGGGTCTGCTTGAATGTCGTTAGCTTGATGAGCGATTGCTTGATTCATAATTGTCGCTAAATTAGAGCGTTCAAAGCCAGTCATCCATAGTTTTCCTGCGCCAAACTTAGACGTTTTACCAATCATTTCCATGTTCACCATAGCCACGACATTATCTGCTGGTAAATGTTTAGCAAAGTGCTTTGAGCCGTACCCGCCAATTTCTTCAGCGGTAAAGGCGACGAATATTAGTGTCCGATCATTATTATTCGCTGCGGCAAAATATCTAGCGAGATTAAGCACACCGGCTACACCTGAGGCATTATCGTCAGCACCGTTATAAATAAGGTCTTTTTGCTCAAGGGTATTACTGTGCTTATCACTATGTTTGCTGGGGCTAAGCACAGTGCCAATGTGATCATAATGAGCAGTAAACAACACAACTTCTTCAGGTTTGGTTTTGCCCGGCAACACTCCAATCACATTGGTTAGCGCCTTTGTGGTCATTATATTGCTGCCCGATGCACTGTACTCATCAATCTGCTTGCTATCGTCAAGTACCATCAAAATAGTGCCTGTTGGGGTGTCGCTTAGCTTGGTTAACCCTTTTGCAAAATAGGCTTGATAGCGTTTGAATAAGTCTTGGTGGCTAGGGTGAATAATAAGGAAATGATCGCCCCCTTGCTGGTTAATCTTACTCAGTGTTTGGCGCAGATTTTGTTCTTTGCTAACAATATGGGTTGCAACCTTACTATCCGCCGACCAATTAAAGCTTTTCGCGGTACTCGCCAATGCCAGCATTTCGTTGGGCACTTCTTTACCATTAAGCGTCACCGCTAAAGCAGCTGGTTTGATATTGTAAATATCGAATTGCTGGCGGTAACTTGCTTTAAAGGGCTCAAGTTTGGCTTGTTTAAAGCGGGCGGCGATGTAGTTTGCCGCTCGGTCTAGTTCCGGCGTAAATACTTTGCGACCTTTCAGTGCGTCACTTGCTAAAAACTCAACATCTTTTTTAATATTGGCGAGTGAAATGATGTGGTCTTGAGGTGCAGATATTTCGGCATTATGTGGGATTTCAGCATGTGTTGGCTGGCTAATAAAAGCTAATGTGGCTGTCAACACACAGCAAGAACTGGCTAAATGTTTGAATTTCATTATGGTTATTATTGTTTACTTTAGGCTGATCTAATCTTACTATTTTTCAAACTGTCGACAAGCGCAATAACTGCTTAGTTTGCAATAGATAAAAAATAAAATTTGTGAATACGTTACATAGTTTGGATTAATTTAATTGATGGCGTATTCACATGTTACATTGCCCAAAAGACAATATCGGATATTATTGCTATGAATTATTCTTCGTTTATTCCACCGCAGCGTACCCTGATGGGCCCAGGCCCTTCTGATGTAAGTGCACGTGTATTATCTGCTTTAGCGAGACCAACTATTGGTCATCTCGACCCTAAATTTGTCACTATGATGGACGAGGTTAAAGCACTTTTACAATATGCTTTCCAAACTAAAAACCCATACACAATTGCACTTTCTGCTCCAGGCTCTGCCGGTATGGAAGCCTGTTTTGTCAACTTAGTTACGCCTGAAGATACGGTTGTTGTTTGTCGCAACGGTGTATTTGGTGCTCGTATGATTGAAAATGTTGAGCGTATTGGTGCCAAGTTAGTGGTTGTTGATTCACCATGGGGCAGAGCAGTTGACCCACAACAATTAGAAGATGCCTTAAAAGCAAACCCTGATGCTAGCGTAGTGGCATTTGTGCACGCTGAAACGTCTACGGGCGCGCGCTCTGATGCGAAAACACTTTGTGAAATTGCGGCTAAACATGACTGTTTAACGATTGTTGACGCGGTAACATCATTAGGCGGCAGCGAGTTAAAAGTAGATGAGTGGGGAATTGATGCCATCTATTCAGGTAGTCAAAAATGTTTATCTTGCGTACCAGGTATTTCGCCAATTAGCTTCAGTGAAAAAGCGGTCGAAAAACTAAAAGGCCGTACGGATAAAATCCAAAGCTGGTTCTTAGATCAATCACTGGTGATGGGTTACTGGTCTGGCGATGGTAAGCGTGCATACCACCATACAGCGCCTGTTAATTCACTTTATGCCTTGCATGAATCGCTTGTGATGCTGCACGAAGAGGGTATTGAGAACAGCTGGCAACGTCATCAAAACATGCATAACAAACTGGCTGAAGGCCTAGCAGCGTTAGACATTGAGTTTATCGTGCCTGAAAATGAGCGCTTAGCTCAGCTTAATACTATCAAGATCCCTGCGGGCTTAGACGATGCTAAAGTACGTTCATTCTTATTAAATGAATTTAATTTAGAAATTGGTGCTGGCCTTGGGCAATTTGCTGGCGAAGCATGGCGCATTGGCTTGATGGGCTTTGCCGCTCGACAAGAAAATGTCACCTTATGTTTAGCTGCGTTAGAGCAAGCTATCGCTAAATGTAAATAAAGCGCAGGCAAGAAAACTGACATTAATAAAAGGCACGCATAAACGTGCCTTTTTTGTCTTCATAGCTTAAAGCGTTTTAGTTTATTGGCACTTTGTTTTATTGCAGCTTAGTTTCGCAAGTAAGCGACATTCTCTTGGTTAATGCAATCAAGCTCTGGCTTTTGGCCGTTAGTGCCTTGCCTGAGCGTAATCACTTCTCCACGCGTTGCTTCTTTGGCAACTTTCTTCGCTTTACTCGCTTGTACCGAAACATCATGCACTGAGCTAATTGCATCAATGTCAGGGCTGATAATGCCACACGATAGTGATAGTAAGGGAATTAAGGTGTAGTTTCCGGCGCGATCAACGGCAAAGTAGCCAGACTGTTTTACATGCTCTAGTTCAAAATATTGAATGATACGTTTTTCAAACACCAAGAGAATTTCCTGACAGCAGGCAAGGGCGTCGCCAGACTGAAAAACAACAACGAAATCATCACCACCAACATGGCCAATAAAGTTCTCTTGATTGTGCTTATTACCGTGTTTATTACTGTATTCAACGATAACGTCGGCAACTAACTTGATCACTTGATCTCCAGCGGCATAACCATATACATCGTTGAAAGGTTTAAAATTATCAAGATCAAAGTAAGCGAGTTGAAAATCGTGTTTGTGGTTTATTAACTGATTAACTTTGCGTTCAATTACAATATTGCCCGGTAGCATGGTTAATGGGTTAGCCTGCTGAGCGTGCATGATTTTCTCTTCGGTCATCATCTTCAAGATAGACCTAACGCTGGCTAAGCCGGCATATTTACCTTGGGTGGTGACAATAAATTCAGGGTGCAAATCAAACTCGCTATGGTCAGTAATAAACTTACTCACATCGTCTAGGTTTGAATGCTCATCAACCATTAAGCTCACTGGGCGCATTACTTTTGCTATGGGCTGTTTATCATATAAGGCATGCCCGTAGTCAGATGAAAGCAGATCCGTTAATTCATCGCGATACACCATGCCCATCGGTAATTGCATGTCATCAACAACGGCAATACTTTTTAAGTTTGGCTCTGCTTTGAACTGGCTGTAAACCGCTTTGCATGAAATATCTGCAAAAATCGGTTCGATTCGCTGAATAAGTTTACTTAATTCGAATTGAGCATTTGGCTTAGCGGTATCTTTTTGTAAAGGCTTTTCTACTAACAGTTTGGGAAGCTGGGTTTCCGGTTCACTTTGTGGCTTGCCAAGCAAATAACCTTGCGCATATTTCATGCCCAGCTTACGCAGGAATAGATACTCATCTTCATTTTCAATCCCCTCGGCGATCACGCTAACACCTGTGGTTTTGCCAAGCTCAAAAATGGTTCTGATCAGTTCTCGTTTAACAATATTGTGCTGGCAGCCGCTAATAAAATACCGGTCGATTTTAACGATGTCTGGGCGAACTTCTGACCACTGTTTTAACCCTGAATGACCTGTACCTAAATCGTCAATGGCAATTTTAAAACCTAGGTCTCGATAACGTTGTAAACCTGTTTTTAACAAGTTTTCATCAGTTGCCTCATAGCGTTCAGTGATTTCGATAACGATTTTTGCAGGATCAAAGCCATAGTCGCGCAATATGGCTGGCATAGAACTCGCTTTATGCTTGGTTTGTTCGATAGCCAGTGGACTGGCGTTGAGGAACAAGAACCCGTCTAAGCCTAGCTTTACAAACTGCTTGATGGCGATGCGGCGACAGCATTGTTCTAGTTCTGCGAGTAAACCAAATTCGAAAGCTTTATCAAACAATTCTGCTGGGTTAAAAGTTGGCGGCTCAAATGGGCTGCGAACTAGTGCTTCGTAGCCAATGGCAGTGGATTGATGAACATCAAAGATTGGCTGGAAGAAGCAACGAAAATTCTTTGAATGAATTAATGACTCAAGTCCTGATTTTGTTATCGCTGAACTTTTCATAAAGGGGCCTACTAATACAACATGCTAGCGCTAGAGCAATAAAGCCTTTGCTGGTAAGACCTTGATGTTATGAAAGTTATGTGACTAAAAAATGACAGAGCAGCGAACTTAGTTGCTAATTAATTAGCAACTAAACAACAAAAAAGTCAGCAACTTGCTGACTTTTTTATGTTTTACAACTTTGCTTTATCACACTACTCAATAGATGAGTTAGTTAAGCTAATGTGATCTTGGTGGGTACTATAGCTTACCAAGTACCGGTATTTTCCATGCTTGCCCACGGCTCTTGTGGCGCTAAGTGGCCTTCTTGCAATAGTTCAATAGAAATACCGTCAGGTGAGCGCACAAATGCCATGTGGCCATCGCGTGGTGGTCGATTAATCGTTACGCCTGCATCCATTAATCGCTGGCAAGTGTCGTAGATATTTTCAACGCGTAGGGCTAGGTGACCAAAGTTACGACCATCGCTGTATGGCTCTGTTTCACCCCAGTTATAGGTCAGCTCAATTTCATGGCCACCTTCTTCTGCAGCAAGAAATACAAGTGTAAATTTACCTTCTGGCACTTCGTGGCGGCGCAATTCTTTTAAACCCAATAGATCACAGTAAAAATGCAGCGATGCATCGATATCTAGCACGCGCACCATGGTATGTAATAGTTTCATAGCAGTCTCTTATTGTTCCAAGCAAATTCCAAGCAAACGGCTGAACACCAGCCATCAAAACATCGCAATTATAGCGCTAAGTAACAGGAAACCAAGGAGAAAGGCGAGTTGAAAGGTTCTACAGGAACCTACAAACTAACATTTGTACCTAACGGTATGCATATGTGTATAATCAGAATATAAATCAATGTAGTAACTTGTGAATAAGTAGGTGGTTGGCGTGGAAATTTCTTCTATTACTTTGGCGATTATTGGTTTTGTTTTACTGAATTTTGCGATGATGCATTACTTTGCCAAAGTTAAGCAAAGCAAAACACCACGAGCCCCGTTGTTGTTAATTATTGGTATGGTGGTGAGTTCACTGCTTTCTTTGGTTGCATTGGCAAACCACACTTTTGCTGCGGATCTTGCGAGCATTGCTATTGCACTGTTAGCGTTTAATAACCTTTCTACATCGGCGTTATTTAGCTATTTTTTAGCCACACGAAAAACTCCGCTTGGTGATATTAAAGTAAAAGTTGGTGATCAATTACTGCCATTTGCGAATGAGCAGTTTGATACGAGTGAACTTGCGGGTAAACGCACATTGATAAAGTTTTACCGTGGCTCTTGGTGCCCATATTGCTCGTCAGAGCTGAGCATGTTTGAAGCGCTAACACCTAAGCTAGCAACGCATAATATTGATATTGTTGCTATTTCCAATGACTCAAAGGCTGAGACCACTGCCCATGCCAAGCGTGATAACTTGAGCTTTAAGTTAGTTGCCGATCCTGCGTTGGACATTATTCGCCAATATGGCGTTGAACACCACAAAGGCTTAGGGGCAACTGCCGACGATACACTAAACGTATTTGGGATTGCGATGCCATTGCCGTGGAAAATGCGCTTTAAAGCCATGGCTATTCCAACAAGCTTATTGGTTGATGAAAACGGCAAAATCGTGTGGATAGATCAATCGGATGATTACCGTATTCGCGCGAGTGAAGAGCGTGTAATGGCCGCAGTTACCAATAGTTTTAGTGACTAATAGCTTTAATTACTAGTAGCTTTGGGTAATAGAGCCCCGAGCGAGATAGACGTTGCCTGAGATGCCCAACAGGAAGTCAAAGGCAAGCTTCACTTAAATCAGCTATTACTTTTCGCAGTTTTACGATCGATACAACCTAAATCTCGCTCTGGTGCAATCACATCACGAACGGCTTGCTTTAGCTCGGTTATCTCGGGAAAACGCCCCATTGTTTTGCGTGACCAAATGAGTTGGCCGTTAGCAACAATTTCGTAAATACCACCAGTGCTGGGCTTTAAGCCAACTTCGTCAACTTCTTCTTCAAAAGTAGAGAGAATTTCCTGCGCCATCCAGCTAGCACGCAATAACCAGCGACACTTAGCGCAGTAAGTAATTTCAATTTTATTCATAGTGCTCTTATTGAGTTTGAGATGCTTTTGATTCTGCTGCGTGACAGGCGTTTTCTGCCGCCTGACTTAGCTCGTCTAATATTGAATAGAATTGTTCGAAATGCAACGGTGTTTCTTGTTCTGATATTTTTTGCATCGTGACGGCGTGATTAAATTTCATATAGTTGAACTCAACGGTTATTTTCGGGCAGTGATCGCAGTATCTAGCATACATAGCGGTTTCGCCTTGAGCTTCCTTTTTGTAAATAATCGCTGAATCTACCGGTAACTCAAAGAACCTAGCGTCAATTAGTGCTGATGAGTATTGGCTGAAGCTGCCTTTAGGCAAGGTTAAATCGGTGTAGAGACCACGGGCAATGGCTCGGCATTGCTTATTCACTCGAACACGCTCCCATTCATCGATATAAACTAATCGATAGTCAGGGTAATGGGAGCGAATTTTAATGTAGTTGAAAGGCAGGTTTTGACGTTCAAAAGCAAAGCTACTTGAACTTGTGATGCAGCTTATTGCAATCAAAATGGTAACTAGTGATTTCATTGTTCTTCCTTGAAGTGTTTGATGTGACTGGGCTGCCATGCGTTTTATTCGGGTATTAGCATTTTAGTAGAATAGTCGATATTGATAAAACAGCGCTGTTACGTTTTGTACTTTTATTTAATGCTTAAACTTGCCATGACGCAGATAGTGGATAGTTTGCTCAGCAACTATGCTGCTGTATCTCATGATGGCATGACCCACATCGATGGTAATAAAGTCGCTCATATGTTTGAGTTTTGTTGATTCCACTGACACTAAACCATCGTTTTCGCTGGTAAATAATGATTTAGTAAAAGTATTGCCTTTGGTGCCTGCAATCACGCCAGCGTTGATATCAATGTCTTCCAATTGCTGGCTAAGCCCTTGTGCAGTGGTTACAAGAGATTGACTAATCTCACCACCTAACGACATAAGCCAAGTGCCCTGATAATAATCAGCGACTTCACTGCCTTTGTTCGGGGTTCCCATCAACACAACCGCACCAAACCTGTCGCTAGCTAACAGCTGTTGATGGCTTTGCAAGTACGAGCGGATCACTAAGCCACCCAACGAGTGTCCAACAAAGTGAACTGTGTTGGCTTGCGTTGTTAAGCATTGATCTATTTGTTCGCTGGTTGAGTTAAAAACCGAATCAACGCTCTCACCAATCGTGTCATAGTCTAGCGAGCATACTTGATAGCCCGCTTTTTCTAGCTGCTGTTCAAGCCACCACATTGCAGTATCGCTGCGCCCTAAACCATGAGCAAGTACGATCAACTCTTGCTGATTAGATTTTTGGATTTGGCTACTCTGCTGTGAGCTTGTATGGCTACAACTCATTGCAAATAAAGCAATTACTATGGCTAGAAAATTTAATATTGATCTCATATTAGCGGAAACAAATAACGGCTGATTTAAAATACTGTGTCGGCTTCTTTGAATGCGGTAAAAGGTTATTGTTAGTTGAATCCTAGGTCAAGCTAAATTACACTGTCGGGTGTAAATTTAAAGAGGTTGATGATTTGTCAGAAATTAAGCCACGCGATAAGAGTAAGAAAAGAAACGCAATTTTAGATGCTGCGATTGAATGTTTTGTTGAACAGGGCTTTGAGCGTACTAGCATGGATTACATTGCAGAAAAAGCCTGTGCATCTAAGCGTACAGTATACAATCACTTCGCTAGCAAGGAATTGCTATTTAACGCCGTTATTGGCCGTTTTGTGGTAGCCAATGAGGAACAAAAGCAGATTGACTACAACCCAGACACTTCATTAATTTCACAACTTCGCCAATTTGCACAGCTAAAAATATCGATTTCTGAGGATGCTAAACAGTTGAGCTTTATGCGTATGGCGTTTGGTGTGTTATTAACTCACCCCGAAATCGCTGAGCAGGTAATGCAAAATACCGACAAAAGTGAAGATGGCTTACATAACTGGTTACAAGCTGCTGTAGATGATGGCAAATTGTTGATTAACGATATTGCACTGGCAGCAGAGGTGTTTTGGTCAATGTTTTCTTCGACATTTTTTTGGATGGCATTATTACAAGGGCCACAAGAAAAAGCGCGCTGCGAGCTGTTAACGCAAGAATTCCTAGAAACATTTTTAGCTAAATACCAAGTTGGTTGATTTTAGCCTCGCGTGATAGATGATATTTTATCCCTAGTGGATCGTAGTATGTATGAACCAATAAAATGCCGCAGTTAAGCGGCATTTTTTATTCTATATTTTTTAGTTTTGGCTAATCGTTAAAGCCAAATTGCACTTTATTAGCAGTTGTCTGTCAGTGGGCGAACAAACGGTTCTGTAGAAGCTGTCGGGCCAATGTAGTTAACAGAACAATTGGTTTCACTGGCGCTAACACCTTGTGGAATAATTCTAACAATTTCGACTAAACCACCGTCACTCACGGCACACCAACTCTCAGGGCAAGTCTCATTGGCGTTAAGCGGTTGAGTGTCTAAGTTCCGAATATTAGTTGTATTAACAAAATGCATGAGCGAGGTATTCCAACGGCCAAGTGGGTAGCCATTTAATAATGGTACATTGATTGTTTGCGAGCTGTCGGTAGTGCTAGGTAGCGCGATAGTATCTGAACCAGTAGTGGCATTTTCGATAGTGGCTTTTGCGTTGGCAAGCTCTATAGCGCCTCGAAGCGCACCTTCCATTCCCTCTAAAGCGGAAATACGAGCATCTCTGCTTAGGTTTATAAATCTAGGAACAGCAACCGCCGCTAAAATACCTAGAATCACGATAACAACAACTAACTCTATAAGGGTAAAACCCTTTTGCGATTGAACTTTCGGGGTACGGCTATTAAATAACAAAATAATACCTATATTTTTGTTTATTTATGACTAATCAATTCGATTGTGGACAAGCATCTTACTCAAAGCCACAAATAAAGATATTGATCACTATCAACACTTGGATAACTGCGCGAAAAACTTAGCAAAAGCTTATAGTTAACAAGTAAATATCACTTGTAAATTAATCGCTGGCGCGGATTTTAGACAATCATGACTGAAAAGAATATTGCTATTTTGTACAAACTAAGCAGGTCGGATGTCTGAATAGCCATTTCAGTTGTATGACTAGGTAATTCAATTGTATGAACGGATATAATAGCCTGCTCTTGGTATTACATCATGCGGGCTAGCACATTGTGTTTTAGCCAGCAGTGATGGTAAACCACTGCCAACAAATGTATTGATAGCAAACCAATTAATAGCCAGCTTAGGTAAAAGTGGCTAGTAGTCATAATGCTGGCAAGCTTTGGGTATACACCAAGAAATGGTGGAATCTCAATAACTGAAAAGTAGTGCAGGGTATGCCCCTCCAGGCTAGAACCAAGCCAGCCTGTCAGCGGTGTTAAAATGGCAAAAACGTATAACAATAGGTGCAATGTACGGGCAATTTTTAATTGCAATATTGTTGTCTTGGGGAGCAATATTGGCGAGTCATTTTTACAAGTGATACTCACACTATTTGCTTTTTTATTCTCTCTGTTTTCAGTGCTCTCAGTTTGGGCTTTGTTAGATTTTAGCGTTAACAGCCTCCATATTGTGCGTGTTAGCATTATTACCAACACACTAATGCCAAAGCCGACGTGCCAATCAATATAGCGTTCAAATTGCTCCCAGCCATAGTCGGTGTCTAAATCTGTCCAAGTGAACCAAATGCCTATTGATAGTGCAGGTAAAATGACTAAAACACTTAACCAATGAAAAACTTTAGTGATCACATCGTATTCTGGCTTTCTTGTCATGAGTGCACCTATTTTTATGCGGCTTGTTCTGAATGTGTCAGTAAAAACTCGATGCGATTTTTAAGTGGCCTAAATATTAATTCAGCGATTAATACTGCATAAAGAATTGAAATAGAGGTCAGCCCTATTTCATAAACATAACCTGGGGCATTTTCACCATTGAATGAATAGTATGATGCTTCAACTATGTCGGTAATTGCCCAGAAAACACCTGACGTATAGGAGTAAATGATTAAGCGCCTTAATACGGGTAAATGTTGATTAGCTTGTTTTATCTGCTTTGGCTGTTTAACAAACCAACTGATGGTTGCGAGCGACTGTAACGTTGGTGTAAAACCGCAGGTCATAAATGATAGTGACAATAGGGTGAGTATATTGAACGCTAACGCCCATACGTTAATAAATACGTTTAAGTCGTTCCATTCCCACGCAATAATTGTTGAGATCAACGCGATGATAATGGCGATACCAATAATGCCACCAATATTTAATGAGCCGTCACCAACGCTACTCTTAAACTCATCATCAAGCTCTGCTGGGGAAACACCAAATGCGGAAGCAATTGCCATACATGACTCATTGGAGCATCGGCCATCTTTTTCAGCGCGTTGAATGGTTCTTAAACTAATACCGCTAACTTCTGCTAACTGCTCTTGTGACCATCCATTTTCAGCGCGATACATTTTTAATTTGGTTGTTGAAATATTCATAGTACTTCCTTGATAAAACTTACAGAATTTATAACCGCAAATTCCATGACAGTGCTACGACAGTTTGCCGCCAACCGCTGTCATAACCAAGTTTCAGCACCAAGTATCTAATATAAATCGCTTTTCTGAGAAGTTTATCTTCATGAGCATAAGTTTTTTCGATAATGCTCTAACGTTTCTTTCGCTAGAGGGTGAAGCACTTATGCTGCTTATTCAGTGAAATTTGAAAGCTAGGTGAACGCTTTTTAGCCCTTATGTGAATTTGTATACAAATCGCGCAGTTTTGTGCACTGACCTCAAACTTAAACTCATGAATACTTAGCACCACTGACGAGCACATTAACTGTTGCTTGCTTATCAATGAAAATATGAGGTGTGTTATGAGTGTTAAAAGAATTACTTTCAAATCATTTGGTGTAGATCTAGTTGGCAACCTATACCTTCCTGAAGGCTTTGATGAAAGCAAAAAATACAAAGCAATTGTTGGTGCTAGTCCGTTTCCACAGGTGAAAGAACAAGTGCTTGCAACCTATGGCGTTGAGATGGCTAATCGCGGCTTCGTCTTCTTAGCATTTGATTACCTAGGAATGGGTGATTCGCCTGCACTTGCTGGCGAGCACAAACAGTCTCGATACATGTTTAGACTGATTGAGAACACCTGGGATGCCGTATCATACTTAGGCACTTTACCGTTTGTTGAAGAAATCTATGGACTTGGAGTGTGTCAAGGTGGCTCAATTATTTCATCAGCGGCAGTAACAGATCACCGCATCAAAAAGATAGCAACCGTTTCAGGCATGATGGCAGCCGATGCTTTTCAATGGATAGGTAGAGAAGTAACAGATGCCATGATCGGTGCCGCTAATGCTTCCAAGCAAAAGCAATATGAAACTGGAAACGCGGATTACACAGCACCATTTGGCTTGACCGATGAACAGTCAAAAGAAGAGTTTGTTGGAGCAGCAGAGTTTCCATCCATGGCTGAGGAAAGCTATAGCTATTATGGTCGAGATGGCTACAGAGGCCCTAAAGCGGTAGAGAACTATACCAATATGCATATTGCCGACCAGCCAATGCAGTCGCTATTTTCACTGTGTGAACACTATGCCGATAAGATTGTTCAACCAACTTTGGTTATTTACGGCAAAGATGCGCCGACAGCCATATGCTCAACGGCTTTTATTGAAAAGCTAACCAATGACCCTGAAGTTTTAGCGGTAGGTGAATTCAGCCATGTTGATTTTTACTTCAAACCAGAAGCAGTAAAAGTGTCAACAGATGCTGTTGCTGAATTTTTTAATGGCTAGAACTACTCAACCTCTAGCTTTCTCTTCAGAGAGTTAGAGGATGCTTGACCCTTAAATTGAACACAGACATCAAATAAAGACATCCTTTAAAAGCATTCTTTAAAAATACGCTTTAAAAACATAAATGAAATGAAATGATGAAAAATTTAACCGACATATCAAAGTTAGTAAACGCTCATCGAGTTCACCAAATTCGTTCGGGTACAACACACCGCTTTGTTGATATATCGATTGTCGAAGCGCAAGGGCGCTTTTTCGTGAGGCAGTACAAATTTGGTAAAAATAGCTGGTATAGTGCTTTTTTGAACGAGCCTAATGGTGAAATGAAATGCGGTGATACCGTCATCGCAATTAAAGGCGTTAAACCGAAGGATTTGGATGGTATTAATAAATCGGTTACTGGCGCTTTTTGGAAAAAGTATCACCTCATTTACGGGCTAATGAAGCTAGGCTTTAATACCAAAAAACACGAAGCTTCTACGCTAGAGCTTATTCCACAGTTATGAAGGTATCTGAAATGAAGAAAGTACATTTTAGTTCTATTCGTGAGTATCATGACTACTTTGATTTACCAGCGCCTGAGCACCCGCTTATTTCCGTGATGAGTATTTCGTCTGATGCGAGCTGTGTTGAAGAAGAGATAGAGCTGAGTAATGACTTTTATATCATTAGCTTGAAGCACATTATTGAGGGTGAAATTCATTACGGTCGCACCCTCTACGACTTTAATGGCAGCAGCTTAATATGCATGTCACCGAGACAAACCGTGCGGATTGCCAAACTCAATATTAAGTCAGATGCTAAAACCATTCTGATCCATGAAGACTTTTTACGCGGCACGAGTATTCAGCGCGCTATCGAAGCCGCTAATTATTTTACCTATGCCGTTAACGAAGCACTGCACTTATCGCCTAGAGAAGAAAATCTTGTTAAAAACATACTCGATACGCTTGAGCTGGAATATAACCAGAACCACGATGCCTTTAGTAAAGACATTATGGTGTCACAATTAACAACATTGTTAACGTACGCCGACCGATTCTATCAACGTCAATTCCAACAACGGATGGAAAGCCCAATGTCATCATTGGAAGAGCGATTTTTTAATTGTTTAAAAGCGCTGCCCTCTGATCATATTCCCTCTGTTGAAGAGCTAGCCGACAAGTTACATGTCACGCCGCGTTATTTGAGTGACGGGCTTAAAGTTGAAACTGGAAAAACCGCACTAGACAACATCCACGCCTATCAGATTGATAGAGCAAAGAATATGTTACTAGGCTCTGATGACTCGATAGCTACTATTGCCTATGCGCTTGGCTTTGAATACCCACAATATTTCGCGCGTCTATTTAAAAAGAAAGTAGGACAAACACCAACGCAATATCGAAACCAGTATCATTGATGAATAGCCACATTTGTGGGGTTTCATCAATTAGCCTATATCAGCACTTTACTTAGATTTTGATGATTAACGTAAAATGTTGGTTAACACCTCAATCAGCTCCTGATCTTGCCAATCATCTAGCGCATCTCCTACTTGAATTTCAAAGCGGCAGCTTTTATCACCTGTGTCCACAATTCTGTCGAATAACCAAATTTTGTCAGTTTTAGCGAGCGCAAGTGCTCTGCGTTCTAATTCATCCGCTTCAATAGGTAATTCAACTAAAAATCCATTGCACTGTACAGGGTAAGGAATAGCTTGGGAGCCAAACACTTGTTGAATTAAGTTGCTCAATTTGAGCGCTCGTTCATGAAATTCTGGAATTCTCGGCAAATAGTGTTCTATACCCCATAAGGCGGTTAATACATAAGGAAATGCCGTAAATAAATCCCCGCCTAATCGACTTCTCCAAGGCTTTACTTGCTCTATGAAATCTGAATTTCCAGCAATAATACCGCCAGCCGCTGCTCCAAGTGTTTTATATAAAGAGATGTATACGGAATCTCCAAGTGCGGCAACTTCTTCATATGGTTTCTTATAGTGACAAGCAGCTTCAAAAAGCCGTGCACCATCAATATGCAATGGAATGTTATTCGCTATCGAGAATTGCTTTAAGTTAATGAGCGATTGCCATGTTGGTAGTTTAAACCCAGCTCTTCTCGTCGGTAATTCTATACATATGGCAGAAAGGTCTTTCGGCAGCTTTTTGATATCTGTGTCGTCAATCGCTTGATCAGGTTTGCCGAACGTAACGGCCTCTAATCCTAATAGTTCTTTGTAGGCAAGCTCCTCGTCAACCTCCATATGAGATTGAGGGTGTATCGCAATTGTTTTTAAATTAGAAAGTGATGACCAGTGCAGCAACGCACTATGCTGACCAACCATACCTTTGTGAACAAAAAGCGCGCGCTCTTTTCCTAAAATACTTGCTATTTTTTGTTCAAGTAACTCAACGGTCGGTCCTGTGCCAAAGAAATCAACCTGTTGGTCGAGTACAGAGCTTTGCTCTATTCTTTCAATCCACTGTCTATGACTAAGTGGCTTGTGGCGAGTTAAGAATTTATTGCACTCCGACATTAGTGGGTGACCGAGTAAAATTCCTTTGTACATCCTGTATCCTTAGCTACTGAGTTTAAAATTAACAGTCTACATATAGCGAAAACTGCCGATTATTCAGTTTTCTCTTTATATTCACATAAATCTTCGATGATACAGCTACCACATTTTGGCTTACGGGCAGTGCATACATAACGGCCGTGCAATATCAGCCAGTGGTGAACATCGACCTTGAATTCTTTCGGCACGACTTTAAGTAGCTTTTGCTCGACTTCAACTACGTTTTTGCCCATAGCGAATTTGGTGCGGTTTGAAACACGGTCGATATGAGTGTCTACAGCTATTGTTGGCCAGCCAAAGGCTGTGTTCAGCACTACGTTTGCTGTTTTACGGCCGACACCCGGCAAGGCCTCTAAAGCTTCGCGGTTTTCAGGTACTTCGCCGCCATGCAAGTCCACCAGCATTTCACAGGTTTTTATGGTGTTTTCGGCTTTGGTATTAAACAAGCCAATCGTTTTGATGTAGTCCTTAAGCTTTTCTATACCTAAATCTAAAATGGCTTGTGGTGTATTTGCCACTGCATAAAGCTTTTCAGTGGCCTTATTAACACCAACATCGGTAGCCTGTGCTGATAGCAATACCGCGATTAGCAGCTCAAAAGGTGTTGAGAAGTTAAGTTCGGTAGTAGGGTGCGGGTTGTCATCTCTTAATCTAGTTAGAATTTCCAAGCGTTTTTCTTTGTTCATTTTTCTTATCTGTTATTGGTTTTCTTTTCTTGTATTGAATGTATTGAATGCATTGACCGTATTGATGAGTAAGGTAACTAGTGTGCCTTGCTAGTTTATGATTACTCGAATATCGAATGGTAACATTTTACTAAGTAAATCTGCTGCCTAGTTGCTAAATATCGACTTATAAAGCTAATACAAGCTATTACCCTTTATCCCGATAGTAGCTTGGCGTTACCCCTGTATTCTCTCTGAACATATAAGCAAATGCAGACGGGGATTCATAGCCAAGGTCAGTCGCGATTGTTGAGATTGCGTCACCATTACTTAGCTTGCTAATGGCAAGTTGTACATTTAATCGCTGTCGCCAAGCGTTGTAGGTAAGCCCCGTTTCTGCCTTAAAAAGTCGAGACAATGTTCTGCTCGAAGCGCCAACAATTTCTCCCCATCGTTTTAGATCATACCTATTCGACGGATTGTTTTGGATAATTGAGAGCATGGCAAGAAGTCGTTTATCTTGCGGGTAAGGTAGCTGTAGCTGTACTTTTGGCGCAGTAGCAAGTTTTAATTGAATGAGCGACAGTAGCAAATCATCTGCATCATTGCATTGATAGTCATTGCTGCAGCTTTTTGCTTCCAGAATGAGTGTTTTAAGAAAGTGATTAATTTCATATACACAACACTCGCTCGGAAGGGCATTGTCTGCATCATTGCGAATATAAAAGCTCGTAAGTTCCACTTCAGTAAGCGTTGTGACTTCATGGCTAATCTTGGGGAGCACCCAAACACCTTGCTCGGGCGGCACGATATATCTGTCAGTATCTGTGACAACAGACAAAACCCCTTTATTGGCGTAGATAAATTGCCCCCAGTCATGGCTGTGCCTTTTGACGGTTGTGCAATTGGCAATCGTTCGATTAACGACTTTAACGGGTCTGTCTAAGCTTTGTTCGCTCTCGATAGAGGGAGGAATAGTTGGCATAAATTCGACATATGTGTTCTCAATGTCGTTACCTTACCATTTGATTTACACATTAGCATGAACAACTTCAATCTATAGACGGGGTTAGCATGTTGGACGTGGTTACAATCATAATGTTTTTAGCGCTGGGAAGTATCGTTGGTTTTTTGGCGGGCTTACTTGGCGTCGGAGGTGGCGGGATATTAGTGCCAGCACTATCTTACTTCTTGATATGGTCAGGGGTAGGGGGCGACAGTCTTATGCATATTGCGCTGGGTACCTCAATGGCTTGTATTATCGTTACTTCGTTCTCTAGCCTACGTGCTCACCAGCAAAAAAATGCGGTTGTCTGGGAAATAGTAAAAGTTATGTCGTTTGGCATTGTTTTAGGCACTTTTGTCGCAACATATATCGCCTCCTATATAAATTCGCTTTATCTGGCAATACTGTTTTCATGCTTTATGTTTTGGACAGCAATTCGCATGATGAAAAGTAAGACTCATATAGAAAAACCGCGAACATTAGACAAAACTAATATGTTTTATGCTGCTAACGGTATTGGAGCGCTATCTGCATTGGTGTCAATTGGAGGAGGTTCGTTAACTGTTCCTTATTTGATAAAGCACAGTGTTGATGTAAAAAAAGCCATTGGTACGTCAGCTGCGATAGGTTTACCTATTTCAGTTACCGCCACCTTGGGCTATTTACTTAATGGTTGGAATGCCGACTTAGTTTATGCCGATTTAGCAAATGCCGACAAAATAGTGGCTTACACGATAGGGTTTGTGTATTGGCCTGCGGTTATTGTTATATCAATCACCAGCTTTTTCTTCGCTCCGCTGGGCGCAAAAGCGGCGCACTATTTACCTGTTGGTGTATTGAAGAAAATTTTTGCAGCGTTACTGATTTTACTGAGCATCAAGATGACGCTGCTTTTGTTATAGATAGTACCTAAATGTTGAGTAAGCTGGAGTTTTACCTGTATTTTCTTACTTGTGCTTTTTCGCTTGCTCTTTTAGCACTTCATTAATAAAGCTTTTACGACCATATTGGCGAGTGATAATACATTTGTCTAAATTAAACCCTCTTGCCGGGCAATACTCGCGGCCGTAGTAAATAATTTGTAGGTGTAAGTCGTTCCATTTTTCTTTAGGAAATAAGCGTTTTCCATCGCGCTCTGTTTGCTCTACGCTTTTGCCGTTTGATAAGCCCCAGCGATACATCAAACGGTGAATGTGGGTATCAACCGGAAATGCGGGTACATTGAAGGCTTGCGCCATCACCACTGATGCAGTTTTGTGACCAACCCCAGGCATTGCTTCTAATGCTTTAAAATCTTGTGGTACTTCACCGTTGTGTTGCTCGATAATCATTTGAGACAAGTGCCAAATGCCTTTTGATTTCATTGGTGATAAGCCACACGGTTTGATGATGGCTTTGATTTCATCAATGCTCATTTTCACCATATCGTATGGATTGTCAGCTTTAGCAAAGAGCTTAGGGGTGATTTGATTAACCCGTTCATCGGTGCACTGCGCGGATAACAGCACGGCAACTAAGAGCGTATAGGGATCTGTGTGATCTAACGGAATGGGGACTTCTGGATAAAGTTCATCAAGAATCTCAATGATTGCTTGTACTTTTTCCTTTTTAGAAATTACCTCTTTCTTTGAAATAGGCTCAAGCGCGTCAGTCATAATATAAATTCTCTAGTCTTTTCTGGTTTTTCTTGTAATCAGGGAGTAGCAGCGGCTGTGCCTTAGTTTTGGTTTGATAAGAACTCACCTAAGCGTACTGATGCATTGGTTTGTGCCTTGGCTTATGGCGTTGCTTTATGCTTCTGTGAGTTCCTTGTGGAGAGCTGCTCTAGTCGCGGCTATAATCGCCTTTTAGTCAAAATTAACCCGTACACGCTCAATGTTTTCTTGTTGCTCTGGCGCTGGTTGGCGCACAGCTGCTTGGCTATCGATATAGTTTTTTAAAGCGATTAAAAAGCCCATGCCAATAAAAGCGCCAGGCGGAAGAATGGCCAGTAGAAACTGACTATCGAGATGCAATACTTCAATACGCAAGCTGGTTGCCCATTCACCAAAGAGTAAATGTGCACCGTCGAATAACGTGCCTTGCCCTAGCAGTTCACGCATTGCGCCCAGCACAACAAGTACCACTGCAAAGCCAAGCCCCATCATTAAGCCGTCAAAGCTCGCTTGCTTGATTGGGTTTTTCGAAGCGTATGCTTCAGCACGGCCGATAATCGCACAGTTGGTTACGATTAGCGGTAAGAAAATACCTAGTGATTCGTATATTCCAAAAGTAAAAGCGTTCATTAAAAGCTGCACGCAAGTTACGAACGCGGCAATAATAAGCACGAAAATAGGGATGCGAATTTCTTTTGGTACCCAGTGGCGAATTGCCGATACTGTTGCGTTAGAGCCGATCAACACCAGTAAGGTTGCGAGCCCTAATCCCAATGCATTGGTAACTGTTGAAGTTACTGCCAGCAGCGGACATAAGCCAAGTAGTTGCACTAGGCCAGGGTTGTTTTTCCACAGTCCTTGCCATGCAAGTTCTTTATATTCTTCAGTTAGTTTCACTGCTCAACCTCACAGGCATTGGCTTGCTGAAATAGAGTGTCTTTGTGTTGTTCAAAGTAATTCGCGGTTTTTTTCACTGCTTTAACAACAGCGCGAGGAGTAATAGTCGCACCGGTAAACTGGTCAATCATGCCACCGTCTTTTTCCACCGCCCAGCGGCTACTTTCTAGCTCTTCTTTGCTGCGGTTGTTGAAGCCAAATATCCAATCACTTTTACGCTCTTCTACTTTATCACCTAAACCTGGGGTTTCTTGATGTTTAAGTACGCGCACAGCACCAAGCTTGCCATCAACATGCATTGCAACTATTAGGAAAATTTTTCCGCTGTAACCATCAGGAGCAACGCTAGTTATGGCAGCGGCCATCGGCTGATCGTTTTGCGTGGCGAGATAGGCAAGTTGATCATCTGAGCTGCCAAGTAATGGGTCATTAATAAGAACGCAGCGCTGCGACATATCATTATCGTGGATGTCGTCCGGCACAACGGCATGCAAGGTACTTAGCAGTTGTTTTTGTTCTTGTTGTTTTATGCGATTTTTAGTCAATTCAAAGGTCAGTGAAACCACCGCAGTACAAGCAACGGCGAATAATGCGAGAATCTTGGCATTATTGGTAATGGCTAATTTCATTGCTTGCCTCCCACCTGATGACCAAAGGTACGTGGGCGAGTGTATACATCAATTAACGGTGCCGCCATATTACAAAGCAATACGGCAAACGCGACAGCGTCTGGGTAGCCACCAAACTTACGGATCAAGAACACCAATAAACCTGCCAGAGCGCCAAACACTATACGACCTTTTACACTTGTTGCGCCTGAAACCGGGTCAGTAATAATAAAAAACGCACCGAGCATAGTAGCGCCCGACAACCAGTAAAACATGGTTGATGGGTTAAGATCTGGACTAATTAAATGAGCAATTAGGCTACAAACAAATAAGCTTGCTAGAAAGCTTAGCGGTGTAGATACAGGGATTGCTTTTTTTGCTAGTAGTAATAAGCCGCCAGCAAGGAAACCAAGGTTTACCCACTCCCAACCCAAGGCAAAGTGTTCACCAAATACCGGAGACTTAGCAGCTTCTGCTAATGTGAAGCCGGTTGCAAACGTCGTTTTTAACGTGTCCAACGGTGTTGCCATAGTGTAACCGTCTACATGCGTACGCAGTTGTTCCGCTGAATAACCTAGGCTGGTGCTTTCAGTGAAGATCATCCATAGGGTGTCAGTAAAACCATAGTCAATTGCCATCAGCGGAGCTGGCGGTAGCCAAGTGGTCATTTGCACCGGAAATGAAATGAGTAGCATTACATAAGCTGCCATAGCGGGGTTAAACGGGTTGTGCCCTAAGCCACCGTAAAGCTGCTTTACCACAAGAATGGCAAAGGCGGCACCCAATACCGAAATCCACCATGGGGCGACGGCAGGTAAACAAATGCCCAGCAGTACCGCGGTTAAAATGGCACTGCCATCCAGCAGTTCCGTTTTGATGGGTTTGTCTCGTAACGACAAGACTAAAAATTCGCACACTAACGCGGTCACAACCGCTAAGGCGATATGAATTAAATTACCCCAACCAAAAAAATACCATTGAGCGGCAATACCGGGAATGGTTGCCAAAATCACTAGGCGCATTAACGCCGAGGTTTGTTTTTGTATATGGTTGTGGGGTGAGCTTGCTATCCAAAATGCCATGGCTTATTTTGACTCTTCTCTTTGTTGCTTCTTTGCTTTGGCTTTGGCAACGGCCGCGGCGATACGTGCTTTTTTCTCGTCAGCAGCACTGCTGGTTGACTCTAAAGGTGCTGCTTGTTGTTCGGGCTGAATAACGGCTTCTTCTGTTTTAGCTATGCTGGTTGAGTTTTCTTCGATGCTTTTGCTGTCAGTGCTTTTGCTGTCAGTGCTTTCGCTTTCTAATGAAGCTTCACTCTTTGCCTCGCCCTCTGATTTAGCTTCAGTTTTTTGCTGAGCTAGCTTTTTCGCTTTGGCTTTGGCAACAGCATTAGCGATTCTGCGTTTTTTAGCATTGGCTGCATCATCAGAAGCACCTTGTGGCGCTGAATCTTGAGATTGCGCCTGACTATCAGGGATTTCTTCACTAGCGTCAGCGTGTTTGACTGCTGGCTCGCGCTTTGAGTCACTATGTGACAGCTCTGGCGAATCCGGTTCGGCTTCTGTTGCTTGTGCTTGTTTTTTAGCCTTGGCTTTAGCAATAGCGGCAGCAATTTTAGCTTTTTTGTTATCGGCGCTATCAGCACTGTCTGAAGCAGCTGACGGCTGTGCGTCTGCTTTAGCGTCTTCGCTTGTATTTTCTTGTGCGGCTTTTGCCTTTTTCGCTTTTGCTTTGGCGATAGCTGCGGCTACACGTGCATTCTTTGAAGCGTCTTTGGCTTGCTTATTCTCCGGCTCATGCGAAGCCTCAGCCGATATTGACGGGTTAGTGTCAGTATCCTTTTTACTTTCGACTTGTTGAGGTTTTTCAGCGGCGCTTTTCTGGTTAGCAGGTGAGTCCCCACTTTCAGCAGCTTTAGCAAGTTTCTTTGCTTTAGCGCGAGCGATTGCCGCAGCAACACGATCATCTTTTGCTGCAGCCGATGTTTCATTGCTCTGGTTTGTCTCTGCTGCGACACCAGCTTGTTGGGCTTGTGCTGCTTTTTTTGCTTTTGCTCTGGCAATGGCTGCAGCGGCTCTTGATTTCTCTGGGCTTGCGGTTTGCGTAGCTGCAGCCTTAGTCGCAGCTTCGGGTGTACCTTCTGATTGGGCTTTTTTCGCTTTTACGCGGGCAAGCGCAGCGGCAACAGCAGATTTTGCTGACGCACCTTCACCAGAGTCGGCATTCATCGCAGCTCTTCTTGCTTCCGACGCTTTGCGCTGTTTTTCTTCCCGTGCTTTTTTCTCACGTTCTAATCGAGCTTTACGCGCTTCAAAACGAGACTTTGCTTTTTCAGCTTTTAAGTCTTGCAGCTCTTGTTGGCGAATTTCTGCTTTTGCAATTCGGTAGTAATGCACCAACGGAATATGGCTTGGGCAAACATAAGCACATGCGCCACAATCAATACAGTCAAAGAGATTGAGTGCTTTGAGCTTGCTGTGATCTTTGGCTTTCGCCGACCATTGCAATTCTTGCGGTAGCAGTTTACTGGGGCAAACTTCCGCACATTGGCCACAACGAATACATTCAACTTCTTTGTTGTTTAAGTTAAGTTCGTGGCTGGCGGGCACTAACACACAGTTAGATGTTTTCACCACAGGTACCATATCGGTAGGTAGCGTGAAGCCCATCATTGGCCCGCCCATAATAACGGCTTGTTGTGAGCCGTTCACTTTTGCCGGCAGGCATTGGGTAATTAAGTCTTTTACTGGTGTGCCAATAGCCGCCCAAACGTTTTGTGGCTTCTCAAGCCCTTGGCCTGAAACCGTAACAACACGTTTGATTAATGGTGTATCGTGAATCACAGCTTCGGCAATGGCAAAACAACTGGCAACGTTTTGCATCACGATGCCTTGGTGAATAGGTAAACTACCGCTGGCGACCTCTTGACCTGTGAGCGCCTTGATTAATTGCTTTTCACCGCCGGTAGGGTAGATGGTTGGCAATACACACACTTTAACGTTATCAAGCTCTGCTGTCGCATTACGCAGTGCTTCAATTGCTTGCGGTTTGTTATCTTCAATGCCGATAAGCACCATACGTGGGATTAACAAGTGCTTTAAGATATTAATACCATCGACGATGGTTGCCGTTTGTTCACGCATCAATAAATCGTCAGCTGTAATGTAGGGTTCGCATTCGGCTGCGTTGACGATCAAAAAGTCAATATTAGGTTTGCTATCTACTTTGATATGCGTTGGGAAGCCTGCGCCGCCCATGCCGCTAATGCCAGCATTAGCAATTTTCTGGATAATTTCAGTGCGTGATAATGAGGTGAAATCTTCACAAACATGACGCTCTCGCCAGCTCTCGAGATTATCTGGCTTTAAGAAAATACAAAGCTCGCTTAGTCCCGAAGGGTGGGCGATAACATGTAAGGCAATTTTTTCGATGGTACCGCTGGTTGGCGCATGAATAGGCACCGCCATAGGTGAACTTGGTGAAGTTAATGGTTCACCTTTAAGGACGTGATCGCCTACTTTTACTTGAATATCGCCAGGTACACCGATGTGTTGCTGCACGGGAATAATTAACAGCTCTGGCAATTGCAACGGTTTGATCGGCTTATCGGCCGTCAGAAACTTTTGCTCGGGTGGGTGAACACCACCGTGAAACTTCCAGAACTGATTATTTTGGATTCGATTAATAATGTTTTGCACAGAAATACCTAATCAAGCTCTATGACTTTAATTCTACGACGGGGATAGCGTTTAGATCCCATTGCCAGTTGCGTGTGGTTTGGGCGATAGGGCGCATTTCGATACAATCAACCGGACATGGCGCAACACAGAGATCGCAACCCGTACATTCGTCACTAATAATGGTATGCATCTGCTTGGCCGCTCCGATAATAGCGTCAACCGGACATGCTTGAATACATTTAGTACAGCCAATACAGTCTTCTTCAATAATGAAAGCTACTTTAGGTGTATTGTCTTGCTCGTGGCTGGCATCTAATGGCTCGGGCTCTACGCCCATTAAGTCAGCGATTTTTTTGATGGTATCATCACCGCCAGGCGCACATTTGTTAATCGCTTCGCCATTGGCAACCGCTTCTGCGTATGGCTTACAGCCTGGGTAACCGCACTGTCCGCACTGAGTTTGAGGCAGCAAGGCGTCTAGTTGCTCAACTAAGGGATCGCCTTCTACTTTAAACTTTACTGAGGCGAAGCCAAGCAATGCGCCAAAGGCAGCAGCGATAACGCCAAGTACTAATATTGCAATAATTGCTGTCATTAAAATTTCACCAAACCAGTAAAGCCCATAAAAGCTAACGACATGAGTCCGGCGGTTATCATTGCGATTGCAGAGCCTTTAAATGGCGTTGGCACATCTGCATCTGCGAGTTTTTCGCGCATCGCAGAAAACATAATTAACACCAGTGAAAAACCAGCTGCGGCTCCAAAACCATAGACAATCGATGATAAAAAGTTGTGTTGTTCTTTAATGTTTAACAGGGCAACACCTAACACTGCGCAGTTAGTGGTGATCAATGGCAGGAAAATACCTAATAAACGGTACAAATTAGCACTGGTTTTATGCACCACCATTTCGGTAAATTGCACGACAACAGCTATCACCAAAATAAAGGCCATGGTTTCTAGGAACTCTAAGCCTAGTGGTGCCAGAATATAAGTGTGTACGAGGTAACTCAGCATAGAGGCCAAGGTCATTACGAATGTAGTCGCAAACGACATGCCGATGGCAGTTTCAGTTTTTGAAGAAACCCCCATAAAAGGACACAAGCCCAAAAACTGAACTAATACGAAGTTGTTCACTAATACTGTGCCGATCAGCAACAGCAGGTAATCAGTCATATAGGAAAAAGTTATCGGATAAATTCGCCATATTATCCGTGTTTATCGTCAAATTAACAACTTATGGATGGTAGGGTTTTTCACTTTTTTCCTTCTGAAAAGCTCAATGAAAAACCCTTTTTTGCCACATGAGTGGGATATTACGAAATTTAGATTGGTTTGGGTTTACCGATATAAAAGCCTTGGCAACCATCGATAAATAAGCGCTCCAACGTGTGTTTCTCTTCTTGGCTTTCAACACTTTCGGCAAGTACGGTAATACTGAGCCGGTGGGCAAGGTCGACCATCACGCGCAGAAAATACTGGTTGTTTTTATCATCATCAATATCGCGGGTATAGGTGCTGTCCATTTTGATAAAGTCTGGCTTTAAGTCACGGAAGAACTTAAATGAAGTTAAACCAACACCAAATCGCTCAACTGTGACACGTGAACCTGCACGATGAACCAAATCAATAAAACGCTTACTGGTTTTAATGTTTTGTTGCAGACCGAATTCTGTGATTTCAAAAATAATACGAGGTGCGATACTCGCTTCTCGCAATAGTTTACGCTCTAACCAGATCAAGAAGTGCTCATCACTTATCGAGCGCGCACTCACGTTAATACCAAAGCTTTGGTCGACGATATTCTTAGAGATGATCTCATTAATCGCGGTTTCAATGATTAACTTATCTACGGCAGTTATCTTATCGAGCTTTTCGGCCATCGCGATAAAAGATGCGGTTGGTAGCATCTCATCATTTGAATTTAAGAAGCGAGCCAGTACTTCGCCATATACTTTACTGTTGCGCGTTGTAGGCTGAATCGGTTGAACCAATAAACTGATTCGTTGGTTGTCTATCACGTTATCAATTTCTTGGCGCCAGTTTTGATTGCCTTGATTGAAGTCAGTATTTTTAAGTGCTTCAGAGTCTTTCTGAATATACCAAGCATTAATGTGTTGGGTTTGGGCAATACTGATGCCTGTATCGACTAGGGCAAGCAATTCACCTAGCGGCTTAGTTTGGTCAAAATAAACAAGGCCAGTGTAAGCAACAGAGTCAAGATCTGCACTTTGTTGGAATTCATTAAAGCGCTGAGTTAAATCGTTAGCAAAGTTTTCCGCCTCTTTTAGCGTAATGTTTGGCAAAATGGTAGCAAAGTCTGAGCTGCTTAGCTTAAACAGTCGGCCGGAGCGATAAGCCGTTACTGCACTTTGAATTAAGCTAGCGACATTTTTAATATAATTATCACCTTCATGGTAACCGTGAATCTGGTTAACGGTCTGCAATTCACTACAACGACTAATGACTAGCACCCCAAACTTAGTGGCGCTTTCTGGCTCTCGCAACGACTCATAATATTGTACAAATCGGTTTCGGTTATCCAAACCAGTTAAGTGGTCAGTGTAGGCGTGTTGCTCTAATACCGATGAAGTTGATACTTGCTTTTCTATTAATTGTTTAATTTCGGCTATGCCGGTTTTTAGTTCCGGTATTTCAATTAAGTCGTCATAAACTTCAGTGTCATTAGAGGAAATAAGTGATAAATCTTTTTTAATTTGGTGACTAATCGCCGACATGAACTTACCATTTTTGCGAACACTCATTTGTGCGGCGACAACGACCAATAAGATAATCAGACCGGTGAGTGAGAATAGTATTTTAAGTACAAATAACGAGTCTTTTGACGTATTTAATTGGTAGTTAATCATCAAGTCGACGGTGCTTAAGGAAACCTTTTGCGCCGGCGGTTGGGTCATCGGAAAGGTAAAGCCAGGACTTGGGTTGCTGTAACTGTAGATTTTTTCGCCGTCGTAGCTGTTGATAGTTAATTGGCTGTAGTCTTCACTTTTTCTAAGTACATTCGCTAGCTCTTTACTTTTGCCCAATTGCTGGGCGAAAGCACTAATTGCAGCTTGGTGCTGCTCGTGCTTTTGCATTGTGTACTCGGCCAAAAAAAACACTGAGAGTGCTGTACTTACGATAACAAATACAACGCCCAACAATATATTTCTCGCTAATAATTGAGAAAATGTGTACATGACTTTGCTATGGATCCTGTTGAGAATTGACGCTCTTTACCCTTATTTTATAACATGAATATCGATATAAAACTAACTTGTTGTAAATAATCATGTTATTTAGTTATAAGTGTTAAAAAACCCGACAATTCCCCGTTGTTTAAGACAAACAAATAAAACATCTCTTTTCCCGATTTTAACTTGCTTATATAGTGGGCTAACTATATAATTCCGCCCATCTAATTGAGCGACATGATTGCACTGAGAAGTTTACGTCTGCGTTTACTTTGATCATGAAGCTTTTCATTGATGCTGCTTTATTACAAAGCTGGTGCATCATTGAATACAATGGGCTCAGTGAAATTAAGGCCCCTTTTGTCGGGCCTTTTTTGTTTGTTGCGTTGTTACTATTCGGTCGCCGGCAAACAACAGCTTTATTTCGCTGGGCTTTATGCCCTTTTTTTATATCTGGAGATTTAGGATTGGCAAAATTCGAGCATAAGCTAACAGACATGCTACGCCCAGCTGTAGAGCAGCTTGGTAAAGAGCTTTTAGGTGTTGAATTTATTAGTGCGGGTAAGCACTCAATTTTACGATTATTTATTGATCATGAAAACGGTATTAACGTTGATGATTGCGCAGAGGTTAGTCGTCAGGTGAGTGCAATTTTGGATGTTGAAGATCCAATTAGCACAGAGTACAACCTAGAAGTATCGTCTCCAGGCTTAGACCGACCGTTATTTGATTTGGCACACTTTGAAGCCGTTGTTGGTGAAACTGTCGATGTCAAACTTGGCTTACCGTTAAATGGTCGTCGCAAGTTTAAAGGGGTACTAGAAGCCGTTGAAGCCGAGACACTTGTTGTTGTTGTTGACGGCGAAGCTTTTGAACTGCCATTTAGCAGTGTTGATAAAGCGAACCTAGTCCCACAGTTTTAATTATTGAGTAAGTAGAAGGCTAAAGAACATGAGTAAGGAAGTTTTACTGGTCGTAGATGCCGTATCGAACGAAAAAGCGGTACCTCGCGAGAGCATTTTCCAGGCGATGGAAACTGCGCTAGAAACTGCTACTAAGAAAAAATACGAAGGCGATATTGAAGTACGTGTTTGCATCGATCGCAAAACTGGTGATTTTGACACCTTCCGTCGTTGGTTAATTATCAATGATGCTGAACAAGAAATGGAAAACCCATTTGCTGAAATCAGCTTAGCTGCTGCTCAATTTGAAAACCCAGAATTGAATGTTGGCGACTACGTTGAAGAGCAGATTGAATCAGTAAAGTTTGACCGTATTACGACACAAACCGCTAAGCAAGTCATCGTACAAAAAGTACGTGAAGCAGAGCGCGCGTTAATTGTTGATGCATACCAAGAGCAAGTAGGTGAGCTAATTACTGGTGTTGTTAAAAAAGCAAACCGCGATAGCGTTATTCTAGACTTGGGTAACAATGCTGAAGCGATTGTTTACCGTGATGATATGTTACCACGTGAAGTCTTCCGTCCAGGTGACCGTGTTCGTGGTTTGTTATACGCAATCAAACCTGAAGCTCGCGGTGCACAATTATTCGTAAGCCGCACTAAGCCAGAAATGCTGATTGAATTATTCCGCGTTGAAGTGCCAGAAATTGGCGAAGAAATGTTGGAAATCAAAGGTGCAGCACGCGATCCAGGCTCACGCGCTAAAATTGCAGTAAAAAGCAATGACAAGCGTATTGACCCAGTAGGTGCTTGTGTTGGTATGCGTGGTTCTCGTGTCCAAGCGGTATCTGGTGAACTTGGTGGTGAGCGTGTTGATATCGTGTTATTCGACGACAACCCAGCACAATTTGTTATCAATGCCATGGCGCCAGCAGAAGTTGCATCAATTATCGTTGATGAAGACAAAGGTACTATGGATATCGCTGTTGAAGAGGGTAACCTTGCAATGGCAATTGGTCGTAACGGTCAAAACATTCGTTTAGCAAGCCAACTAACAGGTTGGGAACTAAACGTGATGACAGTTGACGACATGAACGCTAAGCACCAAGCGGAAAATGACAAAGTATTAAACCTATTCACTGAAAAACTAGATATCGACGATGAGTTCGCTGGTGTATTAGTGGATGAAGGTTTCACATCGTTAGAAGAAATTGCCTACGTACCTGTCAATGAGCTATTGGAAATTGATGGTATGGACGAAGATATCGTTAACGAATTACGTGAGCGTGCCAAAGGTGCATTAACCACTCAAGCACTAGCAAGCGAAGAATCATTAGAAGGTGCTGAGCCAGCAGAAGACTTATTGGCACTTGAAGGTTTAGATCGTCACTTAGCATTTGTACTTGCAAGCAAGGGTGTAGCAACACTTGAAGATCTTGCAGAGCAAGGTGTTGATGATTTAGTTGAAATTGAAGAACTTGATGAAACCAAAGCAGGTGAGCTAATCATGGCTGCTCGCAACATCTGTTGGTTTAACGAAGAATAGAACGCCGGGGGAATTATTTAAATGGCAGAAGTAACCATATCCGAACTCGCCAGTGAAGTCGGTACGCCGGTTGATACACTAATCAGTCAATTTGCTGAAACAGGTGTTACCAAAACGTCAAACGACACAGTAACCGAGCAAGAAAAAGAAGCGTTATTGACTCACCTGCGCAAGCAACACGGTGACGACAGCGACGCTCAGCCAAGCAAAATGACGCTTAGCCGCAAAAAGAAAACAACACTTTCTGTGGGTAGTGGCTCAAAAGCTAAACAAGTGCAAGTAGAAGTGCGTAAAACACGCACTTACGTGAAGCGCAGTGACTTAGAAGAACAGCAACAAGCTGAAGCGGAAGCTAAAGCTGCTGAAGAAGCAAAGGCACAAGCAGAAGCGGAAGCTAAAGCAGCTGCTGAGGCTGAAGCAAAAGCTAAGGCAGATGCTGAAGCGAAAGCTAAAGTAGAAGCAGAAGAGAAAGCTAAGGCGAAAGCGGAAGCGGACGCTAAAGCAAAAGAAGCGGCACAAGCGAAAGCACAAGAAATTGAAGCGGCAAAAGCTTTAACGCCTGAGCAACAAGCAGAAGCTGATGAAGCCGAGCGTATTCGTAAGCAACAAGAAGCAGAAGCAAAAGCCAAAGCGGAAGAAGAAGCGAAAGCGGCGGCAGAAGCGGCACGTAAACTTGCTGAAGAAAATGAAGCACGCTGGAAAGCTGAAGAAGAAGAGCGCAAGAAACACGAAAACGACGTGGTTCACGTAACATCTTCAGTATACGCGCAAGAAGCAGAAGATAAAGTTGACGCTGAAGAAGAAGGCGGCCGTCGTCGCAAGAAGAAGAAGCCACAAGACAAGCCAGTAAGAGCAGGCAAAGGTAAGAAGAAAACCCTATCTGCACCGCAAAGCTTGAAACACGGTTTCCAAAAGCCAGCTGAAACAAAAATGCAAGATGTACGCATCGGTGAAACGATTTCAGTCGCCGACCTAGCCAACAAAATGTCGGTAAAAGGTGCAGAAGTTGTTAAAGTCATGTTCAAAATGGGCGCGATGGCAACCATTAACCAAGTGATTGACCAAGAAACAGCTGCACTTGTGGCTGAAGAAATGGGTCGCAATGTTGTACTGGTTAAAGAGAATGCATTAGAAGAAGCAGTATTGTCAGATCGTGGTGATGCTGGTGAAGCTGAAAATCGCGCGCCAGTTGTAACTATCATGGGTCACGTTGACCACGGTAAAACATCATTACTTGATTACATTCGTGAAGCAAAAGTTGCAGCGGGCGAAGCGGGTGGTATTACTCAGCACATTGGTGCTTACCACGTAGATACTGATCACGGCATGGTCACTTTCCTAGATACGCCGGGTCACGCCGCGTTTACCGCAATGCGTTCTCGTGGTGCGAAAGCTACTGATATCGTAATCATTGTTGTTGCTGCCGATGATGGTGTAATGCCACAAACAATTGAAGCTATTCAGCATGCCAAAGCAGCGGAAGCGCCAATTGTTATCGCTGTTAACAAAATGGATAAAGAAACTGCTGATCCAGATCGCGTTAAAACTGAGCTTTCTCAACACGACATTATCCCAGAAGATTGGGGTGGTGATGTGCAGTTCGTTCATGTTTCTGCGAAAACTGGCCTTGGTATCGACGAGCTATTAGATGCTGTATTGCTTCAAGCTGAAGTATTAGAGCTTACGGCTGTTGTTGATAAGATGGCTAGCGGTGTTGTTGTTGAGTCTAAGCTTGATAAAGGCCGTGGCCCAGTAGCTACTGTACTTGTTCAAGAAGGTACCTTGAAGCAAGGTGATATCGTACTTTGTGGTTTAGAGTATGGTCGTGTTCGTGCAATGCGCGATGAATTAGGTCGTCAAATTAAATCAGCTGGTCCTTCAATTCCTGTAGAGATTTTAGGTCTTTCTGGCGTTCCGCAATCAGGTGACGAAGCAACGGTTGTTAAAGACGAGAAGAAAGCACGTGAAGTGGCACTTTATCGCCAAGGTAAATTCCGTGACGTGAAACTTGCTCGTCAGCAAAAAGCTAAACTTGAGAACATGTTCTCAGACATGGCAGAAGGCGATGTTTCTGAAGTTAACGTGGTACTTAAGTCTGACGTTCAAGGCTCACTTGAAGCGATTTCTGATGCGCTTGTGAAGTTATCAACTGACGAAGTTAAAGTGAAAATCATCGGCTCTGGTGTGGGTGGTATCACAGAAACTGACGCATCACTTGCTGCAGCATCAAATGCTATCGTGGTTGGTTTCAACGTTCGTGCCGATGCATCTGCGCGTAAAGTGATTGAAGCGGAAGGCGTTGATTTACGTTACTACAGCGTTATCTACGACTTAATTGACGAAGTGAAACAAGCGATGAGTGGTTTACTTGCGCCAGAATTCAAGCAAGAAATCATTGGTCTAGCTGAAGTACGTGACGTGTTCAAGTCACCGAAGTTGGGTGCAATCGCTGGTTGTATGGTAACTGAAGGTATCATTAAGCGTAGCGCGCCAATTCGTGTACTACGTGAAAACGTGGTTATCTACGAAGGTGAACTTGAGTCACTACGCCGCTTTAAAGACGACGTACAAGAAGTTCGTAACGGTACTGAGTGTGGTATCGGCGTTAAGAACTACAATGACGTTAAAGTCGGTGACCAAATCGAAGTATTTGAAACCGTAGAAGTTAAGCGTACGCTATAATAGCGTCACTTAGTTAAATCATATTGTTAAATGGGGGCTTTGCCCCCGTTTTTTATCTCAGCTATTCTGTTTTTATAGCAGTTTCTATAACAGCCGTTTAAGCAACAGAATTGTGAATAGACACTTGAGAATAGAGAGTTGAGAGTAGACTAGGAGTTTTTATGAGCAGAGATTTTTCTCGTACCGATCGCGTTGCTCAACAAATTCAAAAAGAAGTAGCCACCATTATCCAGCGTGAAGTCAAAGATCCACGTTTAGGTATGGTGACAGTGAATGCCGTTGAAGTAACGCGCGATTTAGCCTACGCCAAAGTGTTTGTCACTTTCTTCACCCTTGAAGGGCAAGACGAAGAAGTATCGGTCAAAATTTTAAATGAAGCGGCCAGCTTTATTCGCACCTTGCTTGCCAAGCGTATTAAAGCGCGCATTATGCCAGAGCTTCGTTTTGAATATGATGCATCACTTGTGGAAGGTGTGCGTATGACTAACTTGGTAAACCAAGCAGTTGCTGAAGATCTGCGTCGCGCTGGTGAAGACGCTACTAACGAGCAAAACTCAGACGAAGGTGGGGAAGCATAACCCATGGCGAAACGCAGAAAAGGTCGTGCAGTTAACGGCATTGTACTGTTAGACAAGCCATTGGAGATCTCGTCAAACAAGGCGTTGCAACAAGTTAGAGGGATTTACTTCGCACAAAAAGCAGGTCATACCGGTGCGCTTGATCCACTAGCAACAGGCATGTTGCCTATTTGTTTGGGGGAAGGCACTAAGTTTTCTCAGTTTTTATTAGACACTGACAAAACCTATATCGTTACAGCTAAGCTTGGCGTGCGCACCACCACCAGTGATGCGGATGGCGAAGTGGTGAGTACTAAACCAGTTGATGTGACTGATGCGGGTATTTTGATTGCGGTTGACAAGTTTCGCGGTAAATCAAAGCAAATTCCATCTATGTACTCGGCATTGAAATATCAAGGCCAACCGCTATATAAGTATGCCCGTGAAGGTATTGAAGTACCGCGTGAAGCACGTGATATTGAAGTGTTTCGTTTAGAAGTGCTGCGCATTGATGGCGATGAAATTGATATGGAGCTGCATGTATCAAAAGGCACTTATATTCGCACCATCGTTGACGACTTAGGTGAATTACTTGGCTGTGGCGCGCATGTGTCTATGTTGCGTCGCGTCAGTGTCGGCAGCTACCCACGCGATAAAATGGTGACCATTGAGCAGTTAGAAGAAAAGCTTCAGCAAGCGAAAACCGAAGGGGTTGCGCCATCTACTTATCTAGATGAGTTGTTGTTGCCAATGGAAACTGCACTTGAAGGTATGCCTAAAGTGGAAGTAGACGACGCCTCTGTGGTTTACCTTCGCCACGGTAACCCTGTACAAGCATCAGGTGCGCCGCTAGATGGCTTGGTACAAGTCTTTACCGAGCAAGGTGAATTCTTGGGTGTTGGTCAGATTAATGATGATGGCTTAGTCGCACCGAAACGCATAATTGTGCCAGCGGCAGAAGAATAAGCTAGATAACTTTTGTTGCGAAGCGATTTATCTATTCCGGTTTAGCTAAGGCGATTTATCTGTGCAGGTTTCGCTATGGCAGTTAAAAGCTTGGTTGCAAAAATAGGCGAGGGTGCTAGAATACGCGCTCTTTTGAACGTCTTGCTGATTTAGTGTTCGGCTTGACGCGATTTTTAACACTAAACTATATAAGGTATTTATTATGTCTTTATCAACTGAGCAAAAAGCAGCTATCGTTGCTGAATACGCAGTTAAAGAAGGTGACACTGGTTCTCCAGAAGTACAAGTTGCTTTGTTAACAACACAAATCAACCACCTACAAGGTCACTTCAAAGCGCACATCCATGATCACCACTCTCGTCGTGGTTTATTACGCATGGTTAGCCAACGTCGTAAGCTTTTAGACTACTTAAAGCGTAAAGATGTTGAGCGTTACACTGCGCTAATCGGTAAATTAGGTTTACGTCGTTAATCGACGGCTTATTTGCCCATCAAGCTCGTTTGAGTTTGTTAAAAGAAAGGCGCTTCGGCGCCTTTTTTGATCTTTGTGATTTTTTCACCGAACCTCTGCCACCATTCAACATTCCCAAACACCCACTTTTTGACTGCTCTACTAACGTAAAATAGCGCCTAAATTCTCTTTAATAAACGCTATTGATGATGTAAATGTGACAATCTGGTTTTAATTGATTTAAGCGCTAGTAATAGCGATTGTTATCGCTATAATTAGCGGGCAAATTAAACGAAAGAAAACAGAGCTGACTTAAATAGGTAAGTTGGTGTCTTTAACTAAGGAATCTGTAAATGTTTACTCCGGTAACTAAAACATTTGAGTACGGTCAACATACCGTAACATTAGAAACGGGTGTTATTGCTCGTCAAGCAACAGCAGCAGTAATGGCTTCAATGGATGATACGTCAGTATTAGTATCTGTTGTTGCTAAAAAAGAGGCAGTAGAAGGTCAAGACTTCTTCCCTTTGACGGTAAATTATCAAGAAAAAACTTACGCTGCGGGTAAAATCCCTGGTGGTTTCTTCAAGCGTGAAGGTCGTCCTTCTGAAGAAGAAACATTGATTGCACGTTTGATTGACCGTCCAATTCGTCCGTTATTCCCGGAAGGCTTCACGAACGAAGTACAGGTAATTATTACTGTTGTTTCTGCTAACCCAGAAATTTCACCTGACATTATTTCATTATTAGGTACATCTGCAGCGTTAGCGATTACAGGTACACCTTTTAATGGTCCTGTAGGTGCTGCGCGTGTTGGTTATAAAGATGGCCAGTACCTACTAAACCCACTTCAGTCTGAGTTGGCAGAAAGCCAATTAGACTTAGTGGTAGCCGGTACCGATTCTGCTGTATTAATGGTTGAATCAGAAGCTGAAATTCTTTCTGAAGAGGTGATGTTAGGCGCGGTTGTATACGGTCACGAACAATCACAAAAAGCTATTGAAGCAATCAAAGAGTTTGCTGCCGAAGTAAATACGCCATCTTGGAACTGGGAAGCACCAGTGAAAAATGCAGAGCTTATCGCAAAAATCGACGAGCTAGCGTCTGCCCAAGTAAACGAAGCTTACCAAATTACTGAAAAAGCTAAGCGTTACGAGCGTGTTGCTGAAATTCGCAACGAAGTAGTTGAAAAGCTACTTGCTGAAGATGAAGCGCTTAACGTTCAAGAAGCGAAAGATTTATTCCACGACTTAGAGAAAAATGTTGTTCGTGGTCGTATCACGCAAGGTCACCCACGTATTGATGGTCGTGATCCAGAAATGATCCGTGCACTAGATGTAATGACTGGCGTATTACCACGTACTCACGGTAGTGCCGTATTCACACGTGGTGAAACTCAAGCACTGGTTACTGCAACATTAGGCACACAACGTGATGCACAGAAAGTGGAAACCATTCTTGGTGAGAAAACTGACAACTTCATGTTGCACTACAACTTCCCTCCGTATTCAGTAGGTGAAACTGGTTTTATCGGTTCTCCTAAGCGTCGTGAAATCGGTCATGGTCGACTAGCCAAGCGCGGTGTGTTAGCGGTAATGCCAACGGTTGAAGAATTCCCGTACGCAGTTCGCGTGGTATCAGAAATCACTGAATCAAATGGTTCTTCATCAATGGCTTCTGTATGTGGTACTTCATTAGCACTGATGGACGCTGGTGTGCCAATTAAGGCTTCTGTTGCTGGTATCGCAATGGGTCTTGTGAAAGAAGGTGACAACCATGTTGTACTTTCTGACATTCTTGGTGATGAAGATCACTTAGGTGATATGGACTTTAAAGTAGCAGGTACTTCTGAAGGTATCACTGCACTGCAAATGGATATCAAGATCGAAGGTATCACTCAAGATATTATGCAAACTGCGCTTAACCAAGCAAAAGCAGCACGTATTCATATCTTAAGCGTAATGGACCAAGCGATTGATTCAGCACGTGATGATATCTCTGATTTCGCACCACGTATTCACACGATGAAAATCAGTGCAGACAAGATCCGTGAAGTTATCGGTAAAGGTGGCGCAACAATTCGTCAACTTACTGAAGAGACTGGCACTACAATTGAAATCGAAGATGATGGTACGGTCAAGATTGCAGCGACTGATGCTGGCCAAGCAGAAGATGCAATTAGCCGCATTAAAGCGCTAACAGCTGAAATCGAAGTAGGTGAAATCTACACAGGTAAGGTTGTTCGTATCGTAGACTTCGGTGCATTCGTTAACGTTTTACCTGGTAAAGACGGCTTAGTTCACATCTCTCAAATTTCAGAAGAGCGCGTAAATGCAGTAGCTGACGTGTTAACTGAAGGCCAAGAAGTGACAGTTAAAGTACTTGAAGTTGACCGTCAAGGTCGCGTGCGTTTAAGCATGAAAGAAGCTGCAGCTAAGCCTGCTGCTGAAGAAGCAACTGACGCGCCAAGCGAAGAAGCTTAATCTTCACCTTCATTACTAAAAGTAAAAAGCTAAAGGCTAAACATTAGCAAACCAATAAGTTGGCTAGCTAATTTGGCTAAGAAAAAGGGAGCTATCAAGCTCCCTTTTTTATATACTCAAAAAGTTATTAATTACTCTTTCAAAAAATCTAGATTCTTTACCGTATAAATGTCATGTAGCTCGCTAACTTGATGGGTCATTTGCGTATTAATAGCAGCTGTTTAGTTTTCTCTGGTATGACGTGAATAAACAAGATTTTGCAATCTAGGTTAGTGATAAGTTAACAGTAGGTATCTTTCTGAGTGAAAAAATTAGCTATTCTTGCGTTAACCACCAGCTTTCTGTTTATTCAGGGCTGTGCTTCTACTTCGCAATCAACATCAGCCGTTAATAACCTTGTTATTGCAGAGCCTTTACCAGTTAATTTCAAAAGCGAGATTGCACTTGCACGCTTAAGTGAAGTGATTCAACGTGCAGAAATCAGTGATGCTGAACGCGCTCAGCTTTATTACGACCGCGGTGTAATATACGACAGTGTTGGCTTGAGAAATCTGGCTCGCCTAGACTTTAATCGCGCTTTGCGACTCAAACCAGATCTGGTTGATGCCTACAACTTCCTTGGTATTCATTTCACCCAAATGCAGGAATTTAACCAAGCCTATGATCAATTTGATTCCGCCATTGATTTAGCACCGGAGCATGAATACGCATTCTTAAACCGGGGTATTGCGCTATATTACGGAGGCCGTGCAGAGCTCGCAGCAGATGATTTGCAAGTATTTTTGAGCAAACAAACAAACGATCCTTATCGCATTTTATGGTTATACATAGCCGAGCGCGCATATTCACCAGAACAAGCCGAGACTAATTTACGCGAACGCGCCCAGCGAGTTGGCGATCAAGTTTGGGCCAAACAAATTATTCAGCTTTATTTAGGTGAACTTTCACAGCGTCAGTTTATTGGGCAACTAACGCAGAATGTATCTTCAAATAAAGCACTAACCGATAGGTTGTGTGAAGCGTACTTTTACCTTGGCAAACATGCACAATTTAACGGTCAAGGCCAAGTTGCTTTAAACTTTTTTAAGTTGGCATTAAGCACCAATGTCTATGAGTTTGTTGAGCACAGGTATGCCAAACTAGAGCTTGATCTTGTTAGACAAGGCGAGCAGTTTTAGCCGTTAAATGACTTACTACTGACTGCTTCTTTGTGTCGTATTATGTCGTACTTTAGAATATTAATAATCTTGAGCTTGATGGCAATTGTGCCATCAAGCTCTTTTTCATTTTATGACTATTTTAATCGACTTACGCTAAACCAAGAGCCTGATAGTGCGCTGCAAACTTTTGCCTTGAAACAAAACCACTCAAAGGCACACTTTTTTAACTTTGCTAATAGTGATGAAGGCAGTGTTAGTTGGTTAAATAGTGGCGTGCGTTTAGCTCGCAATGACCCAATGATCAGCACCGATATTGGTAGCTGGCATTTGGCTCAAGGGCACTTCACGCAAGCAGAAAGATATTTAATGCAAAGTCATCTGCAAGGAATAGATGAAGCGACCGGTAAGCTCTTAGCGCTGTGGCAGGAAAATGAAGAGCATAGCAAAATTAATGAGCTTGATGTGGGTGGTATTGCTAATTGGGACCTCGACCTAGCAGCCGCCAAAGTAAATGGCCTAATGGCAACAGGCGAGCAAGCCAAGCTGACGCTACTCGCTGCTATGTTCAGAGCTCAAACTCATTTAGTGCCTTTGTATTATGAGCTGGTAGAGTTCAAGGTTATATCGCAGGCTGAGCCGTTGCAGCGTTTCAACGCTGATCTTGATGCAAATAAATGCCCATTATCTATTACCTTATTGGCAAATCAGCTAGGTGACTTAAGGCGCTGGCAACAGCTTGCTAAAGAGTACCACAAGTCAAACCTAAACCAATTCTTGTGCATTGCTGATGTTCGATACGTCAAACCATTTACTCATGCTTGTCAGCTTGAAACGAAAACACCGATACGTTGTAATGAAGCAAAATTAGCTAGCGAATTAACATCACTGGCACAATTACCAAGTGATTACATTGCGCTGATGCTCCCCAAAGGCGGCGCTAATGTTCACATGGGAATATTGTATTTGGATAGAGCAGATGATGGCAAAATCTTCACGCATGAAGTTGCACACTTGCTTGGGTTTGTTGATGAATACAAACTCAAGCAATCACACCCAGTATGTCAATCAACTAATAGCGAGTTAAGTTGGAATATCGCAACGGTAAGTACTAAAACTGTTTCTGATGGTTATATTTCATTGCAGCAATTAGAAAAATTGCCTTGGTTCCCAGAAATTGCGCCGAAGATTAGTGCTAGTCAAGCTAATCAGGCCAAGCAAACCAACCTAACCAAGATTCCTGTGAATCAAACGTTAACTCCTGAAGGTGTGGGCGTCTTTGTTGCAGATACTTGTATGGAGAGTAAAAGCGTTACTGCGTTAAAGCCTTTACAGCGTAATACCATGATGAATAATCATGATTACCCTTTACCACCATTGTATATTCATTTGCTTGGCCAAAATCTAAGTAAGTTTAAAATGCCAAGCTATCACTATAATTTTGGCGTTGCGATGTATCGAGCAAAAAAGGGTAAGGAAGCGTTGAGCTGGTTAAACAAGGCTAGACATTAACACCAAATATGAATGTGATTGAACAGATGGTGTCGTTTTTATCTGCCAGCGACTTTATTAAGTAGCAAAAATTGCGCTGGCTAACTTCTTTTTAATGTTAGAGATTCAGTGTTTTCGATAGCTTGATTATATTTAATCGTTGTTGTCGTATCTTTAATCGTAGTAGTGGGCTTTTTAGTTGAAGCAAGCAGGCCGTCTCTTACTTCTGCTATAGGCCACATTGACTGGTTTAATTGAATATTTTCTGATTTACCCCATGTTGTTTTATTCTGTTCTACCGAATCTCTAAACCAAGAGTAGAGCGTCATATTTATTATCCTTCTTTTATTGTCTAATAGGTATAGACCACAAATTGTGTAATTGACAACGAATGAACTGAATAATTGCTCTGTCGAATACAGATACTAAGGTATAATTGTGGAAGTTTTATGTAGGTAAAATGTCAAATTCTTGATGGCTGAATTCTCTCCCAAACAATTTCGTAAACAATTCCCACTGTTTTCATCAACCCCGTTAAATTCGTCAATGATTTACTTTGACAATGCTGCAACCACGCAAAAGCCGCTTGCAGTGATTGACGAAATTGGTGATTACTATCAAACGTCAAATGCCAATGTGCACCGCTCATCACATCAATTAAGTGCGAATGCTACCGCTAAGTTTGAAAAGGCTAGACTAGTCGTAAAGCAGTTTATAGGGGCGAAAAACGAAAAAGAAATCGTGTGGACTAAGGGCACAACAGAAGCGATTAATATTGTTGCACAGTGCTATGCTAGACCTCTGCTGACCAAACATGACGAAATTGTTGTGAGTTATGCTGAACATCACGCCAATATTGTGCCTTGGCAGCAAGTAGCAGAGCACACGGGCGCTAAGCTTAACGTGTTGCAATTAACGTCTTGCGGGCGTATCGATTTATCGAGCCTTGATAGTGTTATCAACAGCAACACTAAGCTTATTGCTATTAACATGATTTCTAACGTCACTGGCAAGCGAAATGCGATAGAAAGGATTATAGCCAAAGCGAAAGCAGTGGGTGCGAAAGTGCTTATCGATGGCGCGCAAGCGATAGCCCATGAACGCATTGATGTACAGCAGCTTGATTGTGACTTTTTTGCCTTTTCAGCTCATAAAGTGTTTGGGCCGACCGGAGCGGGTGTCTTGTATGGCAAAGAGCAACTATTAACGGCAATGCCACCGTATCAGTTTGGCGGTGAGATGATCAAAAAAGTTAGCTTCAATGGCACTAGCTTTGCCGACTTACCTTTTAAGTTTGAAACAGGAACGCCAAATATTGCGGGCGTACTTGGCTTAGCAAAAGCGCTGGCATTTACCAAACAATATCAAGCATCAATGGCTATCTACGAGCAACAGCTAATTGACTACACCCATAACCAGTTAAAAACGATAACTCAAATAAAGTTTTTATTTGATGAAAAACCAGATATTCCAATTTTCTCTTTTGTCATTGAAGGAGAGCATAATCAGGATGTTGCTGCCTACCTAGATACGCAAAACATTGCTATACGAGCAGGTCACCACTGCGCGATGCCTTTGATGGAATACTTGGGTCAAACAGGGTGTCTACGCGTATCTCTAGCACCCTATAACTTAATAAGTGAAGTAGATAGCCTAATCGTAGCATTAAAAGGTTACTTAGCTGCCGGTGCAGGGCATACAAGTGTTCAAATGAATGTTAGTACGGAGCAGGCGACTCCGTTCAATAACCCTTTTGATAAAATAGCTGAGCAGTTTGCTAGGGCGAAAGGCTGGGATGGTCGACATCGTGAGATCATGTTACTCAGTAAGCAACTCGAACGTTTACCTAAAGATGAACGTAATAGCGATTTCCTAGTGCAAGGTTGCGAGAGCGATGTTTGGCTCAAAGCCAATAAAGACGATAGCGGAATATGGCAATTCCAAGCTGACTGTGACGCGAAAGTTATCCGCGGTTTGCTGGTCATTGTGTTGGCTATTTTCAATCATCAAGACAGTGAAAAAATCGCGACAATTGATGTTGAATCATACTTTGACGAACTTGGCTTGATTCAGCACTTAAGTCCATCACGCGGTAACGGGCTAAGGGCAATCGTTGAGCGTATTAAAAGGCTAGTGAGCGAAAATTGACTTAGCGATTAGCAGGCTAAGCTTTTTCTGTTTAACGTATTTAATACGGTCGATTGAATAATCAGCTGAACCCATTTGATAGGTTCAGTTGATAGTAATCAAATTAGTGGGCTGCTTATTTAAGGTTAAGCTTTCGTTTAAGTAGTTTATCGATCGCCTTGCCTACCGCAAAAAAACCGAAGCTAGCAGTAACATGAGTAGCCGCGCCAAAACCGCCACTGCAGTCTAAACGCATGGCTCCGTCTTGGCTCTGTTTGGCATGGCAAACATTGCCATCGGCATCAGGGTAAACCAGTTGCTGAGTTGAAAAAACAGCGTCAATGCTGAATTTACGTTTAGTGTTTCGCGAAAAGTTATAGTCGCGGCGCAATAAGTTTCGTACCTTAGCAAGCAGCGGATCTTGATAGGTTTGACTCAGATCGGCAATGGCAATTTGTGTCGGGTCAGTTTGACCGCCAGCGCCACCAACCGTAATCATAGGAATTTTTTGACGTTTACAATGCGCGATAAGTGCGGCTTTTACTTGTACAGAATCAATAGCGTCGAACACATAATCAAAACCTGAGGTGATAAGCTCTCTAGTATTCTCTAGTGTGATAAAGTCTTCGACTTCGGTGACGTTGCAGTCTGGGTTGATTTGTTTGATTCGCTCCGCCATCGTTTCAACTTTGCTTTCACCCACGGTGTCAGTTAATGCATGGATCTGACGGTTAATGTTGGTTACGCAGATATCATCTAGGTCAATTAAGGTGATATGACCAAAGCCAGAACGAGCAAGTGCTTCAGCAATCCATGAACCTACGCCGCCGATACCGATAACACAAACCGAGGCATTTTTAATCACTGCTGCGCCTTGAACCCCATACAGCCGTTCAATTCCGCCAAACCTAAGCTGATAATCTGACATACAATTAAATTACCCCAAAGTAAAAAGGCGCGTATTATAGCAAGAACTACCCGCTAAATTGCAATTGCTTTGCACAGCGTGGCTACTTATTGTTGCTAATCTGGCTTAACTTAATTTGGGTTAACTTAATTTGGGTTAACTTAATCTGGCTTAAAAGTCTTAGGCTATTGGCCTTGGGCTGGTAGCGTTACGATAAACTTAGTGTATAGCTCTTGTTCAATTTCGTATTGAATTTGACCGCCTTGGGCTTCGGTCATTAGCTTTGCTGAGTACGCACCAAGCCCTGAGCCTTGTTTGATATTGCCTGACACATATTTATCAAATAGGTTGTTGCGCAATGATTCTGGTATTACGCCAAGGTTTTTACAAGAGAAAACCAAGGTGTCGTTGTCATCGGTTAGTTCAATGGAAATTTCAGAGCCGATGGGAGCAGCTTCTACGGCATTTTTAATCAAGTTGCTAAAAACAGACAGGCATAGCAGTGGCTCAATACTCGCCTGACGTTTACTGTTGTTGTTGAAAACCAGTTTGATTTGCTTGTTTTCAGCCTCTAGTTGGCAGCCCGAAATAGCATCTTGGATCAAAGGTTCAATAGAAGTCGCAACAGGTGAAAATTGATAGATACCTTGTTCTATTTTATACAGCTCCAACGAGAGGTTAATCATTCCTATCACGTTATTAACTGTAGATTTTATTGCGCTTGCCAATGGCTTATCGGTTATTTTTCCTGCGTGGAATAGAATGCTGGCGAGCGGTGCCTTCAGGTCGTGCTGGGTGATTTTTTCAATATCTTCGCGTAATTGCGCGGTTTCTTCTAATTGATTGACCTGTCGAGCGAGCTTTTCCTGATTATGTTTCAACGTAATATGTGTATTGACACGTGCTAGCAAGATTTCGCCTTGTAGAGGTTTGGTAATGTAATCTACCGCGCCAGCCGCAAAACCTTTGGTAATGTCTTCCACTTGAGATTTAGCTGTTAAGAAAATAACAGGGATGTGGGCTGTTTCTGAATCATTTTTAATCGCAGTACAAACTTGGTAGCCATCCATTTCGGGCATCATGATATCAAGTAAAACAAGGTCTATTTTTCCGCGTTGTTTGGCGAGAATATTTAACGCTTGCTTGCCATTTTTCGCGGCAATAACGCGATATCTGTTTTTGAGGATACCAGCAGCAACTTCAATATTGCTTGATTCGTCGTCAACAATCAGCACTGAGCCACCTGTTTCGGCTTTCTCTTCGGATGTTAGGCGGATGTCTTGTTGCTGATGATGCTCAAAACATGCTGAATTTGTCAGCTGATGTAGCGTTGTGCATAGGTTATGTCGATCAAACGGTTTGGCGAGAGTTGTTGCATCAAGATCTGGTCGTTGCTCTAACGCTATTTTGGTAGCAGGCTCTCGATATAGCACTAGACGTGGTGCTTTAGTTGTCCGCACAGATTGGCTAGTTTGTTCAGAATGAATAGTACCTTGGGCACTTTCCAAAATTTGAATTTCTTCAAGCAACTTAACTGGCGTGAAATCAGCTAAGTTATCACCAATGATCAGCAAATCAACCGGCTGCATGGTCATCAATTCAAGTGCATCTTGGCCATTTTCAACAAACGCAATTGCTGACTTATCAAAGTTGCAACCAATTAGTATTTTGGCAATGGCTTCTCTGGCAAGTCTGCTGTCATCAATAATTAGTACGTGCTTCAAGTTTGCGTGACCATAAAGTAAACACCCGTAATATCAAGAATATAAAAGAACCGTTCATTTGTATAGATGGCGGGCTTAGATGGCTTGTATTAGGTAAGGCTAAAAACTAAAAAAGCAGCCCGTAAAGGCTGCTTTTTAATCAACACTATATAAAGCAGAGATTATCTGTTTTTAAGTGGTGTAAATTCACGGTTGATTTCGCCAGTGTATTTTTGACGAGGACGACCGATTTTTTGACCTGGTTGAGATAACATCTCATCCCAATGTGCACACCAACCAACAGTACGAGACATTGCGAAGATTACTGTGAACATGCTTGTTGGGATACCAATCGCTTTAAGAATGATACCTGAGTAGAAATCTACGTTCGGGTATAATTTCTTCTCGATGAAGTATGGGTCTTCTAACGCTACTTTTTCTAGTGCCATTGCAACGTCAAGAAGCGGATCATTAACACCAAGCTCTTCTAATACTTCGTGACATGTTTCACGCATTACTGTTGCACGTGGGTCGAAGTTTTTGTAAACGCGGTGACCGAAGCCCATTAAACGGAACGGGTCTTCTTTGTCTTTTGCTTTTGCAACAAACTCGTCAACACGAGATACATCGCCAATTTCTTCTAACATGTTCAAACATGCTTCGTTAGCACCACCGTGCGCAGGGCCCCATAATGATGCAACACCAGCAGCAATACATGCGTAAGGGTTAGCACCAGAAGAACCTGCTAAACGTACAGTTGATGTTGAAGCGTTTTGCTCATGGTCAGCGTGAAGTGTAAAGATACGGTCCATTGCTTTAGCAAGCGTTGGGCTAACTTTGTACTCTTCTGCAGGCACAGAGAACATCATGTGTAAGAAGTTCTCAGCAAAAGTTAAGTCGTTACGTGGGTAAACGAACGGTTGACCAATGCTGTACTTGTACGCCATCGCAGCAATTGTTGGCATTTTAGCAATTAAGCGATGTGAGCAACGCATGCGTTGTTCGTGATCAGTAATGTCTAAATCACTGTGGTAGAAAGACGACATTGCACCAACTACACCACATAGCATTGCCATTGGGTGAGCGTCAGGCAAGAAGCCTTGGAAGAAGTGAGCTAGTTTCTCGTGCACCATAGTGTGGTTAGTAATGATGTTTTTGAATTCATCATACTGTTCAGCCGTAGGTGCTTGACCATTTAACAAGATGTAGCAAACTTCTAAGTAGTCTGCTTCTTTTGCTAATGCGTCAATTGGGTAACCGCGGTGTTGTAATACACCTTTGCCACCGTCGATAAAAGTAATCGCTGATTCACAAGAAGCAGTTGCTAAGAAACCAGGGTCATAGGTGAAGTAGCCAGAAGCACCTAGAGTGCGGATGTCGATTACGTCGTTGCCTGCCGTGCCAGATACTACTGGTAGTTCAGCAACTTCTTTACCATCAATACTAAGAGAGGCTTTAATATCAGCCATATGTTTTATCCCCTATATTTTTTTACTTACTGCATAACTATGACTAGTTAGTCAGTTTTTCTGAATATAAAACTGCGGGTATTCTACTGCAAAGTCACCCCATAAAGTCAATTCAAATGTGTGTTTGAATTTACGAAATTGATAGATAAATAGCTCATTCGCTTAAAAAGTATACGCAACTCGTTAAAATCGAACGGAAATTGTAATTCCCAAAGTTCAACTATATAATCAGTCTGATCTTCATCTGTTTGGAGATGCATTCGTATGCATCTGTAAACGGATGTAGATCACTGGGGGGTTGCTCATCAACAGAATTTCATGAGTAACAATAAAAAAGTTGAAGGCTCCAAGAGCACTTTAGGCATCAATCGTGAAAAAAGAACGTCCTGTAAACCTTGACCTGACTACAATTAAGATGCACCCAGCAGCGAAAGCGTCAATTCTGCACCGTATTTCTGGTGTGGCGATGATCTTTGCTATTGGTATCTTGTTGTGGACACTATCATTATCCTTATCTTCCGCTGAAGAATTTACGCAAGTTAAAGCTATGCTTGATGGCGTGTTCTTTAAATTAATTATGTTAGGCATTGCCGCTGCAATCATCTATCACTTACTAGGTGGTATCCGCCACTTATTGATGGACATGGGCCACTTTGAAGAGAAAGTGTCTGGCAACACTAGTGCTAAATTTATCATTGCGCTATGGGTAGTACTAACCGCAGTAGTGGGAGTTTGGTTATGGTAAATAATGTAGCAACTGTAGGCCGTAGCGGCGTACATGACTTTATTCTTCTAAGAGCTAGCGCTGTTGTATTAGCAGCTTTTGTACTATTTATTGCTGGCTTTTTTGCTTTCACTCCTGAAATAACGTTTGAAATTTGGCATGGCTTATTCGCTAACCTAGCGATGAAAGTATTTACCTTAGTGTCATTATTTGCACTACTTATTCACGCTTGGATTGGTATTTGGCAAGTATTGTCTGACTACATCAAAGCAACTTTCCTACGTGGTGTATTGCAATTTGTTTTCTCTGTAACCTTGCTAACATACTTCGTAGCAGGTTTCTTAATTGTATGGGGTGTGTAAGTGAGCATTTCAGTTCGTGAATTTGACGCCATTGTAATTGGCGCTGGCGGTGCTGGTATGCGTGCCGCATTAGCCATTTCTGAATCAGGTCAAAGCTGTGCTTTGATTTCTAAAGTTTTTCCTACTCGTTCTCACACAGTATCTGCACAAGGTGGTATTACTGTAGCGTTGGGCAACGCACACGAGGACAACTGGGAATTCCACATGTATGACACCGTTAAAGGTTCAGATTACATTGGTGACCAAGACGCAATCGAATACATGTGTAAAACCGGCCCAGAAGCCATTATTGAAATGGAGAACATGGGTTTACCATTCTCTCGTTTTGAAAATGGTAAGGTTTACCAACGTCCATTCGGTGGTCAATCTAAGAATTTTGGTGGTGAACAAGCTGCTCGCACTGCAGCGGCAGCTGACCGTACAGGTCACGCACTTCTTCACTGCTTGTACCAACAAAACGTTAAAAACAAAACAAACGTTTTTTCTGAGTGGTACGCATTAGATATCGTTAAGAACAGTGAAGGTACCGTTGTTGGTGCTACCGCTATCGATATCGAATCTGGCGAAGTATGTTACTTCAAAGCTCGCGCAACCGTACTAGCTACGGGTGGTGCTGGTCGTATCTTCGCATCAACGACTAATGCTCACATCAACACAGGTGATGGTGTTGGTATGTCACTTCGCGCTGGCGTTCAAATGCAAGACATGGAAATGTGGCAATTCCACCCAACAGGTATTGCAGGTGCTGGTACGCTAGTAACTGAAGGTTGTCGTGGTGAAGGTGGTTACCTTCTTAACAAAGACGGCGAGCGTTTCATGGAACGTTATGCACCTAACGCTAAAGATTTAGCGGGTCGTGACGTTGTTGCTCGTTCAATGATGACTGAAATCCGTGAAGGTCGTGGTTGTGACCACCCTCAATACGGTCCACACATCAAGCTTAAGCTAGACCATTTAGGTCGTGAAACGCTTATGCAACGCTTACCTGGTGTATGTGAACTTTCAGAAACGTTTGCTCACGTTCACCCTGCTGATGAGCCTATTCCTGTTATTCCAACGTGTCACTACCAAATGGGTGGTGTACCTTGTAACGTTAATGGTCAAGCAATTCACTTCAACCCAGAAACTGGCGAAGACACGATCATCGAAGGTTTATTCGCTGTTGGTGAAATTGCTAACGTATCTGTTCACGGTGCAAACCGCTTAGGCGGTAATTCACTGCTTGATTTAGTGGTATTTGGTCGTGCAGCGGGTAACTTCTTAGGTGAATACCTAGCTGATACTCAAACAGCAAAAGAAGCGACAGAAAGTGATCTTGAAAGTTCTTTAGCAAGGTATAACCGTTGGGAATCTTCTACTAGTGGTGAAGACCCAGTTCAAATCCGCAAAGATTTACAACAATGTATGCAGATGAACTTCTCTGTATTCCGTGAAGGTGAAGCAATGGCGGAAGGTATGAAGGAACTAACGGAAATCCGTGAACGTCTGAAAAATGCCCACCTAGCTGACAAGTCTCGTGAGTTCAATACTGATCGTATCGAATGTTTAGAGCTTGATAACCTAATGGAAACAGCATACTGTACGGCAAAAGCTGCAAACTACCGTACCGAATCGCGCGGCGCTCACTCACGTGAAGATTTCTTAGACCGTGATGATGAAAACTGGTTATGTCACACTATTTACACGCCAGAGACAGAAGACATGTCTAAGCGTGATGTGAATATGAAACCAGTTCACCGCGAAGCATTCCCACCGAAAGTTCGTACATACTAAGGAGCATAACGATGAAACAAATTTTTTCGATTTACCGTTACAATCCTGATGTTGACAACGCACCATACATGAAAGAATACGAGCTGGAAATTCCAGAAGGCTCAGATATGATGGTGTTAGATGCGTTAATCTTGTTAAAAGAGCAAGATTCAACGTTATCTTTCCGTCGTTCATGTCGTGAAGGTGTTTGTGGCTCAGACGGTTTAAACATGAATGGTAAAAATGGTTTGGCTTGTATTACGCCATTGTCTGCTGTTAAAGCGAACAAAATCGTATTACGCCCACTACCAGGTTTACCCGTTGTACGCGACTTAGTTATTGATATGACGCAGTTCTACAGTCAATATGAAAAAATTAAGCCGTACCTAATTAACGATGGTAAAGAGCAACCAGCGCGTGAACACTTGCAATCTATCGAAGAGCGTGAGCACTTAGATGGTTTATACGAGTGTATTTTATGTGCATGTTGTTCAACGTCTTGTCCATCATTCTGGTGGAACCCAGACAAGTTTATCGGCCCAGCAGGTCTTCTACATGCATACCGCTTCTTAATTGATAGCCGCGATACTGCCACAGAAGAGCGCTTGGACGGATTACAAGATGCATACAGCGTATTCCGCTGTCACGGCATCATGAACTGTGTTGACGTTTGTCCGAAAGGATTAAACCCAACTAAAGCTATTGGCCATATCAAGTCAATGCTTTTACAAAGAGCCGTTTAATCAGCTAGGGTGGGGCGTTTGCGCCTCACCCAGATTAAACACATTTATTGGTTGCTTTTTCCCCTGGTAAAGGAACAGCTAATGCCCGAAGGTGTAATGAAGGCTTGGTTAGAGTCTTCCCATTTAAGTGGTGCCAACGCTACTTATATTGAAGAATTGTACGAATTATATTTAGAAAATTCACAATCTGTATCGGCCGAATGGCGCGATGTATTTGATTCTCTCCCTAAGATTGAAGGTTCGAATGTTGAATACAAACATTCAGCCGTCCGTGACGAATTTAAAGAACTAGCAAAACAGCCTGCTCGCAATGTCATTGTTTCTGGTGGTTCTGACGCAAGACAAGTAAAAGTTTTGCAACTTATCAATGCCTATCGCTTCCGTGGCCATCAAAATGCCAATATCGATCCGCTCGGTTTATGGCAACGTGATAAGGTAAGAGATCTTCAATTATCACACCACGACTTATCTGAAAACGACTTTGATAAAGAATTCAATGTCGGCTCGTTCGCCATTGGTCAAGAGACCATGAAGCTAGGCGATTTATACAAGGCATTACGTAAAACCTACTGTGGCAGCATTGGTGCAGAATACATGCACATGACCTCAACGGAAGAAAAACGTTGGATCCAAGGCAGACTTGAGTCTGTGCAGTCACAAGGTCAATTCACAGCTGAGCAAAAAGAAGAAATTCTTAAGGGCTTAATTGCTGCTGACGGTTTAGAAAAATACTTGGGCGCAAAATTCCCAGGTGCAAAGCGCTTCTCACTTGAAGGTGGTGACGCGTTAATTCCTATGTTGAAGGAATTAATCACTCGCGCAGGTACTCACGGCACGAAAGAAGTGGTTATGGGTATGGCTCACCGTGGTCGCCTAAACGTGCTTGTTAACGTTATGGGTAAAAACCCGAATAAATTGTTTGATGAATTTGCCGGTAAGCACGATGACTTAGTGGGCTCAGGTGATGTGAAATATCACATGGGTTACTCATCAGATTTTGTTACGCCTGGTGGCAATGTTCACTTGGCGCTAGCGTTTAACCCTTCGCACTTAGAAATTGTTAACCCTGTAGTGATGGGCTCTGTACGCGCTCGTCAAGATCGCCGCGAAGGCAACGACGGTGACTCAGTACTTCCAATTACTATTCACGGCGACTCTGCTATTGCGGGTCAAGGTGTCGTTCAAGAAACCTTTAACATGTCGCAAGCGCGTGCCTTCACGGTTGGTGGTAGCATTCGCATTGTCGTGAATAACCAAGTCGGTTTCACAACATCTAAGCCAGAAGATACACGCAGTGGTGAATACTGTACTGAAATCGCAAAAATGGTACAGGCGCCGATTCTTCACGTTAACTCTGATGATCCAGAAGCGGTTATCCTAGCTACGCAAATCGCGTTAGACTTCCGTAACAAGTTCAAGCGTGATGTGGTAATTGACTTAGTTTGTTACCGTCGCCACGGCCATAACGAAGCTGACGAGCCAAATGCAACGCAGCCGTTGATGTATCAAAAAATTAAGAAACATCCAACGCCGCGTCAAATTTACGCAGACAAGTTAAATACTGAAGGTTCAATTCCTGCAGCTAAGTCTGAAGAGCTAACAGCCTATTACCGTAAGCTATTAGACGAAGGTCAGTGTACGGTTGAACAATGGCGCCCAATGACTGAGCACTCAGTTGACTGGACTCCATTCCTAGGCCATGACTGGGATGACGAATACAATCACGAAATTCCGGTTGAAAAGCTAAAAGAGCTAGCAACAGCAATTTCAAGCTATCCAGAAGATCACCCTGTACACTCTCGCGTTAAGAAAGTGTATGACGATCGCCAGAAAATGGCGGCCGGTGAGAAGCTTCTTGATTGGGGCTTTGCAGAAAGCTTAGCTTACGCTGCTATCGTTGATGGCGGTGATCGCGTTCGTATTACAGGCCAAGATGCTGGTCGTGGTACTTTCTTCCACCGCCATGCGGTATTGCACAATCAAAACGATGCAAGCACCTATTTGCCATTACAAAATGTACGTGAAGGCCAAGGTGAGTTTGATGTTCATGACTCGGTACTTTCAGAAGTATCAGTACTTGCCTTTGAATACGGTTACACAACGGCAGAGCCAAATGGTTTAACCATTTGGGAAGCGCAATTTGGTGATTTCGCTAATTGTGCACAAGTGGTATTTGACCAATTTATTTCATCTGGTGAACAAAAATGGGGCCGTTTATGTGGCTTAACCATGTTGTTACCTCATGGCTATGAAGGTCAAGGCCCTGAGCATTCATCAGCTCGTTTAGAGCGTTACTTGCAGCTTTGTGCAGACCACAATATGCAAGTATGTGTGCCATCAACACCAGCGCAAGTATTTAACATGTTACGCCGTCAAGTGGTGCGTCCAATGCGTCGTCCATTGGTGGTCATGTCACCTAAATCGCTACTTCGTCACCCGTTAGCCGTTTCTTCGTTGGAAGAGTTAGCGACTGGCGAATACAAAAATGTGATTGGTGAGATTGATGACAACATCAAGCCAGAAAATGTTGAGCGCGTTGTATTCTGTAGCGGTAAAGTTTACTACGAATTGCTTGAGCAACGTCGTAAGAACGAACAAACCAATGTTGCGATTATTCGTGTTGAACAACTATACCCATTCCCAGAAAAAGAGCTTGCTGCTGAATTAGAACAATACAGCCACGTTAAGCAGTTTGTCTGGTGTCAGGAAGAGCCGCAAAACCAAGGTGCTTGGTACTGCTCGCAGCACCATTTCCGTGCCACAATTCCTGAAGGTACATATTTGACTTATGCCGGTCGTAAAGCGTCTGCAGCGCCTGCGGTAGGTTACATGTCTGTCCATGTAAAAGAACAACAAGCGCTAGTAACCGATGCGCTAAATGTAGAATAGACCCTCTTTTTTTAAAGAGAATATTAAAGAGTGTGTAAGGAATAAATTAATGACAACCGAAATTAAGGTTCCCGTTTTACCAGAATCAGTTGCCGACGCAACAGTTGCAACTTGGCACGTACAAGTAGGTGACAGTGTCACTCGTGATCAAGTACTGGTTGATATTGAAACAGATAAAGTAGTACTTGAAGTACCAGCAACTTCTGACGGTGTGATCACTGAAATTAAAGAAGTTGAGGGCGCAACGGTTTTAGGTGAACAGGTAATTGCTATCTTGGCAGCTGGTGCAGCAGCGGCAGCTCCAGCAGCAGACGCAGCGCCAGCACAAGCAGCTCCTGCTGCTTCAGGCAAAGTAATTGATATCGTAGTACCGGTACTACCAGAGTCAGTTGCTGATGCAACTGTAGCGACTTGGCATGTAGCTGAAGGTGAAGCAGTTTCACGTGACCAGCAATTAGTTGATATTGAAACGGACAAAGTTGTCTTAGAAGTGGTTGCTCAAGAAGACGGTGTGATTGGTAAAATTATCAACGCTGAAGGTGACACAGTATTAGGTCAGCAAAAAATTGGTGAACTAAATGCAGGTGCAACGGCATCAGCAGCACCAGCGGCGGCGCCAGGACAAGAAGAGCAAGCATCAGGTGATGAAATTGCGTCACCATCAGTACGTCGTTTAATGACGGAAAAAGGCTTATCTGCGAGCGATGTGAAAGGCACTGGCAAAGGCGGCCGTATCACGAAAGAAGATGTTGAAGCAGCGGCTAACAAGCCAGCAGCAGCTCCAGCAGCAAGCGCGGCAACTGCAGCAGCTACAGCTGGCGCGGCTGCAGCATTAGGTGAGCGTAGCCAAAAACGTGTGCCAATGACGCGTTTACGTAAAACTATCGCTAATCGACTACTTGAAGCGAAGAACTCAACAGCAATGTTAACCACGTTTAACGAAGTTAACATGAAGCCAATTATGGACTTGCGTAAGCAGTACAAAGACGTATTCGAGAAAACTCACGATACGCGCTTAGGCTTTATGTCGTTCTACGTGAAAGCGGTAACTGAAGCATTAAAACGCTTCCCAGCGGTTAACGCTTCAATTGACGGTGACGACATTGTTTACCACAACTTCTTCGATATCTCGATTGCCGTATCTACGCCACGTGGCCTAGTAACACCAGTGCTTCGCGATGCTGATCAATTAAGCATGGCTGGTATTGAGAAAGGCATTAAAGACTTAGCAATCAAAGGTCGTGACGGTAAGTTAACGATGGACGATATGCAAGGTGGTAACTTCACTATCACTAACGGTGGTGTATTTGGTTCACTACTTTCAACGCCAATTATCAACCTACCGCAAACAGCTATCTTAGGTATGCACAAAATCCAAGATCGCCCAATGGCGGTTGACGGTAAAGTTGAAATCTTACCTATGATGTACTTAGCACTTTCTTATGACCACCGTTTAATCGATGGTAAAGAGTCTGTAGGTTTCCTAGTAACGATTAAAGAATTACTAGAAGATCCAACACGCCTTTTATTGGACATATAAGTACTTGATATCTAAGAGCTAGACATCTAAGTACTAGATATCTAAGCTAGCGATAAACTGTATAAAACGTAAAAGCCGCTTTTAAGCGGCTTTTTTGTGCCCGTTTTTTAGCTGTTGTAATTTATGGCGTTATTGATTTTGTTATATCGCTTATGTATTTAGGCTATGTGTTATACCAATTGAATTAATTAATTGAGCAATTCAGAGCGCTGTCAGCGTTGGGAGAACAAGCCAAATTTTTGTTGATATAGTTATTCTACATCTCATCAATTTGGTGCAGTTATCGCGACGCTGACACGCTCCCAAAGGGCGAGTTTAAAAGGCTCATATGCAGCGTTATTGATTTGGACAAGGGAGCGACCATTCTCTGCAATCAATGCCTTGCCTCTGAGCCTTTTAATTCTCGCTGAATGATTAAGTATTTATTTCAATTGGTATTAGGGGCTTGCTGCTAGGCTGTAGTTTTAAGATATGCAGGTTATACGCGCAGTATATTAAAGCGCTTTCCTAAAAACCAAGCAGCATAGAAAAAATAGGCTAGAGTTATAAGCACTGCTTGAATGTGTTGATCGGTTTATCTGCAATAGTGACCTTATTTGAGTGATTTTAGTGGCCGAATTTAGCTGCGATTTAGGTGAGTAAATTGTATCGCTATTAGGCGGCAGATTTGACCGTAAACTCAAATGAAAAGGGGGGTTTAATCCCTTTAGTTTTATCTATATAATCACGACACAATTATAATCGTTTAGTGCATTTGCTCAATGTCGTATTTTTTAGCAAACGTACTAATCTCCACTCAAATAGTAATTGGAAAAACACCATGAATTTGCATGAGTATCAAGCGAAACAACTATTCGCTGAATATGGTTTACCAGTTTCTGAAGGTTTCGCTTGCGATACACCTCAAGAAGCTGCCGAAGCTGCTGACAAAATTGGCGGCGATATGTGGGTTGTTAAGGCACAAGTTCACGCTGGTGGCCGTGGTAAAGCTGGCGGTGTTAAGCTAGTAAAAACCAAAGAAGAAATTAAAGAATTCGCACAACACTGGTTAGGTAAAAACTTAGTTACTTACCAAACAGACGCAAACGGTCAGCCAGTTGCTAAAATCTTAGTAGAAAGCTGCACAGACATCGCTAACGAATTATACCTTGGCGCTGTTGTAGACCGTGGTTCTCGCCGTGTTGTATTCATGGCATCAACTGAAGGCGGTGTAGACATCGAAACAGTTGCTGAAGAAACTCCACACTTAATTCACAAAGCGGCGATCGACCCATTAGTAGGTCCTCAAGCTTACCAAGCACGTGAATTAGGTTTCAAACTTGGCTTAAACCCAACTCAAATGAAGCAATTCGTTAAGATCTTCATGGGCTTAGGTAACATGTTTACTGATCACGATTTCGACTTATTAGAAATCAACCCGCTGGTAATCACAGAAGCTGGTAACCTTCACTGTCTAGACGGCAAAATCGGCGTTGACTCAAACGCGTTATACCGTCAGCCAAAAATCCGTGAAATGCACGATCCTTCACAAGAAGACGAGCGTGAAGCACACGCGGCACAGTGGGAACTTAACTACGTTGCACTAGACGGTAACGTTGGTTGTATGGTTAACGGTGCTGGCCTTGCAATGGGTACAATGGACATCGTAAACCTTCACGGTGGTAAGCCAGCTAACTTCCTAGATGTTGGTGGCGGCGCGACTAAAGAACGTGTAGCAGAAGCATTCAAAATCATCCTTTCTGATGACAACGTATCTGCAGTACTAGTAAACATCTTCGGTGGTATCGTTCGTTGTGACATGATCGCTGAAGGTATTATCGGTGCTGTTAAAGAAGTGGGCGTAAACGTTCCTGTCGTTGTTCGTTTAGAAGGTACTAACGCTGAAGCTGGTCGTGAAGTACTAGCTAACTCAGACGTTGACGTAATCGCTGCTGAATCACTAAAAGACGCTGCTGAGAAAGTAGTAGCTGCTGCGGAGGGCAAATAATGTCTGTATTAATTAACAAAGATACTAAAGTTATCTGTCAAGGTTTCACTGGTGGTCAAGGTACTTTCCACTCAGAGCAAGCTATCGCATACGGTACGCAAATGGTTGGTGGTGTATCACCAGGCAAAGGCGGCCAAGAGCACTTAGGTCTTCCAGTATTCAACACAGTACGTGAAGCAGTAGAAGCAACTGGCGCAACAGCAACAGTTATCTACGTACCAGCTCCATTCTGTAAAGATGCAATCTTAGAAGCTATCGATGCAGGTATCGAGTTAATCGTTACGATTACTGAAGGTATCCCAACGTTAGACATGCTTGATGTTAAAGTTAAGCTTGAAGAAACTGGCGTTCGCATGATTGGTCCTAACTGTCCAGGTGTTATCACGCCGGGCGAGTCTAAGATCGGTATCATGCCAGGTCACATCCACAAGCCAGGTAAAGTAGGTATCGTATCTCGTTCAGGTACTCTAACTTACGAAGCCGTTAAGCAAACTACTGATGCTGGTTTCGGTCAGTCTTCATGTGTTGGCATCGGTGGTGACCCAATCCCAGGTACTAACTTCATCGACGTTTTAGAAATGTTCGAAAACGACCCACAAACCGAAGCAATCGTAATGATTGGTGAAATTGGTGGTACTGCTGAAGAAGAAGCTGCTGAGTACATCAAAGCAAACGTTACTAAGCCTGTAGTATCTTACATCGCTGGTGTTACTGCACCTGCTGGTAAGCGTATGGGTCACGCTGGCGCGATCATCGCTGGTGGTAAAGGTACTGCTGACGATAAATTTAAAGCGCTTGAAGCGGCTGGTGTTAAAACCGTTCGTTCATTAGCTGATATCGGTACTGCTTTAAAAGAAAAAACTGGTTGGTAAGCACTTAGCTTATTAGCTTGAAAAAAGGTCGCTTAGGCGACCTTTTTTGTGTCTGTTTTACACTTACTAATCAAAAATATCATTGATAGCCTAAGTGCATTAAAAGCGCTAAATGGCATTTTTTATTGCGGTAAACGGTTTATAAAATCAATCCAAGCTGGCGTATTCCCACCACCAGAAGCAAGTGTTGTTAAAACAAAGTCATTTATCTTTTCTTTTAAAGACTTATCAGTCTTGTCTATTTTTTCTAATTCAATTTTAGCCTGTACTTTATTTTTACTTTGAATTGCTCTAATCAGCGGTTTTAATAGTTTTTCAGTTTGTTTACCATTTTGCTGAAGTATCGTAATTAAATCGGGCACCTCTATTGTACTGCTATGTAAAGCATCTGTTAGGGTCGATTGAAAGTATTTCAAATGGTTTTCTAGAGATTCAATTTGACGGTCTTGAGCTTGAATGGTCGTGGTCAACATCTGTTGTTTCTCGTTAGCCCACTTTAAATCAGATTCCAATTGAATAAGTTGTCGTTTCAAATCCAAGATCTGCAGTGGTTCATTAGAAAACTCTTCGGGCTTTATTTGTCCTGTTACAACTAAGCCATATCTATTTAAATAATCCTCAATTACTTCTTTTTCTCCTTCCGGGTGTTCAATGACCATTGAAATTTTTAGCCCGCTTTGTTTGAGAGAAAAAGATACTCCACCTTCAGGGTATTTATCATTCAGTAGAGAACCAAAATTCTGTAAAATCGCAATACCAGCTTTTTGATGCTCCCTTTCGAAAGTAATTTCTTTCTCTAAATGCGGAGAGGTAGTAGCTCTGTTATCTAACTTTTTATAAATCGAATTGTATAAGTCGTATGCTTGTTTTTTTGCTGAAAAAATAGCTTCTTTTATTGGAATCTTTGTAGCCTGTTGAAGGCTAAGTTTACATTCAATCACAAAGCATTCTGAACTACCGTAATCTATCGTTATATTTGGGTTATAATTTGTTTGATTTCTTTTTTCCAGCTCTTTACCAAAATCTAGCATAGTGAATGGTTTCGACCATAACCTCCAATCGAAATCTAAACTAAAATTTACACTTTTAAATTTTTTCTCAGAATTAAAGTGGTAGAACCTCTCTTCATCTCTGTGATACAAATCTAAGCCTTCTGGTAGGTCTGACATACAGAAATTAGCAAACGCAAAAAAAGAATCGTAGTCAAGATTCTCGTCATAACCTTCTGCTAGTTTTCTATATATATCTCCGTCTTCATCGATAACGTTATTGAACTCTAGTATTACCGCCCCTGAGCTTTTTATGATGAGAGACTCGTGAGAGTCTATAAATTCAATATCCATAATGAGTTTATTAAATTAGATTTATATAACTATAAAGCAAAGGCTACCCTAAATAGCGGAGCATGAAAATGAATAGACATGATTCAAATTAAGTAAATGGGATCAGATCCGAATTAACACGAGTGAATCCAAACATCAGAGTTATTGATTTGTTGAAATACTTTATGGCTTTGGTAAATCTATCCAATTTAATTGTCGCGGTGGCGACGCCACCCAAGGGGGCGTTAACGCCACTGTCCCCTTGGAACCCCATGGCGCTGCTACAAAATGCTTTACCTGACTGAAAAATAAATTTTTCTAGCTATCGTTCAGATAGCACATCCATGTGCTACTTCACTTTGCCATCTTCCCTGATGGCAATAGCTGAAATTTATTTATCATCCAGACATTTTGCCAAGCAGACTAACGCTTCGTTCGAGCTTGGTGACTAATGTCGCTTGCAGGGTAACACAGGGAGAAGTTGCCGAAATAACAAAGAGGTAAACAAACGCTTTTTCCCTTGAACAAATGGGGTCATACCCTAATTAAATACATTGCGTGTATTTCGGGTTAATTTCGCAAAGTGAGTTACTTTATTTGGAAAATATAAAAAGAAGCGTACACATAGTTTAATTAGACTATGTGTACAGTTAGTGAATCAACGGGGTTAGAATCATTGACTTGTCTAAATACTTTCTTACTTTCTTACTTTCTTACTTTCGTCAATCTATCCAGTTTATTGTCGTGGTGGCGACGGCACCCAAGGGGACGTTAACGCCACTGTCCCCTTGGAACCCCATGGCGCTGCTACCAAACGCTAATCTTTCATAAATAAATCGATTTTCGATGTAACAGCTGTAACGCACATCCATGTGCTAACAGCTTTTGCCCGCATCCATGCAGGCAATACATGAATCGGTTTATTTATTTCAGGTGTTTGTTAAGCAGAGTAGTGCTTCGTTTAGGTTTAGTGATGAATTTCTATGCACTAGGATTTCTTTCAGTAAAACCAATAAGCCTTGAATTCAACACCAATCCCTTGTCAGCGATTCAAATAAAATATTTAACCGTCATCATGGATGCTGATAACTAGCGTTGCGTCAGGGGTTTTACATTGTCAGGTATTTTTTAATCACCTAAATTTTATTTGTTGTTTTCGCTGTTTGGGGGCTGCGACCACTGCCGCAATTGAATCGGAATGTTTAACTATTCGATAAAGTCTTTTTACTGTTCAGATATACGAGCGCAAGAAATATAACTAGGTATTACTGAGGACTCCCCCTTTAACTCAATATTGAGTTAAAGGGGGAGTGTTGCCCTTATTCTGGTGCGTTAGCGAGATCTTCGCGTAAGTTTCTCGAAGCAAAATAAAAGTGGCAAATAGACCAAAAGCTGATAATTGGTAAGAGGTATAACATGGCTAAGCCAAGTGATTTGTCACCGTGTGTTGCTGATAAAATATCACTTAAGAAACCAATTGATGATGGCCCGAGGCCAAGACCGATAATATTGATGATTAAGAAAAATATCGCCGATGACACCGCGCGCATTCGCAAACCAACTAAACTGTGAATGGTTGCGACAACAACACCTAAGTAAATGTTACCGACAAAAGCGGGTAAAATTAGGCTGATCAGTGCAACATTTTTATCGGTAGCAATACAAAATGAAATTAAAAACGGCAATGCTGTTAATGAGGCTAAACCCGGTAACCATGCGTACCAACGTTGATCTTTCTTGGCGAGTTTATCTGCGAGTACGCCACCACTAAAGACGCCAATAGCGCCACCAACACCGATAATGAGCGCCAGCCAAATGCCAAGTTCAGTGGTTTGCATATTGTAATTTCTGATCAGTAGTGACGCCGACCAGCTCGCTAAGCCGTAACTGACAAATGCGGTGAGGGCTGACGCTAGCGCAATATGTCGAAACGACATACGGCTAAACAGCAAGCTGATCACTTGCTTAAAGGTTGGAGCTTGTTCGGTTGATGTGCGGTTTTCGCTCAAACCTCTAATGGGTTCTTTTAGGGTCATACGCACTATGATGGCAAGTAAAATACCCGGCGCGCCAACCACAATAAAAGCAACGCGCCAACCGTACAATTCGTTAAGCCAGCCGCCAAGCAAAAAGCCAAACAACACGCCAATATTTGCACCTGTAGCATAAAAGCCTAATGCGCCCGCTCTGGCATTAGGTGGAAAAATATCTGAGATAATCGAATGTGAGGGGGGACTACAGCCCGCTTCACCCACACCCACACCGATACGGGCGAGTAGCAGGTGAACAAAGTTTTGAACAAAGCCACTGACAGCGGTCATTAAACTCCAGACAAATGTGGCCAGTGAAATAATATTACGGCGATTGCCGCTATCGGCCCACTTGGCAATTGGAATGCCGGCGAGTACGTAAAAAAGTGCAAACGAGAAGCCTGTTAGTAATCCTAGTTGCGTATCAGAGAGACCAAGATCGGCTTTTACGCCTTCTTGCAAAATAGACAGTAATTGTCGGTCAATAAAGTTAAAACTGTAAACGATAGTGAGTAGGCCTAATGCGTAATATTTTTGTCCTTTAGTGGCATAGCTCACTTCTTTGGTGGGTGCTTGTACGCCCTGATGCTGAGTGTTCGTTTGCGTCATTGTTCCCTCTTCAGGTGGTTATTATCATTATTTGGCGCGAATTTCATACTCAAGCGAGAACATTGATAAGTCAATAGTTTCGTTAGACAATTGTTTACAGCTTCATCGCTTTTTGGTGATAAGAAGAACTAAATTAGGTCAACTTCAAATCAGCAATGCTTAGCTGCCTTTCGTCCCGATTTAGCTTTGTTTCTTGTTACGAATGCTACCTTGCCAGAGCTATAAATGGGGGCAGCATCCTATTAGAAGTAGCTGATTTCCAGTGATATGAATGTAGCTGCGATCTTTAGTGACGAAAGGAGCAACGCAGAGAGTAGTTGTCTGAATTTGAAAGAGGGAACAATTGGATTTTCCCTCTTTTTTGAACTAGTGCAGCTGGCATTCCAACAAAGGTGTTACTGAGGAGAATTCTCCCACGGGTTTTTTGGGGGCGTATGCCCTTTATCAACTTTACTTCTTTGCTTATGTGGCTTTTTCTTATCGTTGAAGCTACCTTTATCCTTTGGCGCTAGTCTAGGCACCGGCGCTTGGCCTGCAATTAACACTTTAGGCGATCTTGGCTTTTGATGAGCAGGGATTATTCTATCTCTTGGCGGGATTTCAAATTGATCATCTGGTGCTTTGGGTAGGTTTTTAAATTCGTATAAATAGAAACGTTCTATTTTTTCTCGTGCCCATTCGGTCTTTTTAAAAAACTTAACACTAGACTCCATACTTGGGTTGTTTTTAAAACAGTTAATTCGCGTATATTCGGCCAATATTTCCCACCCGTAGTGAGATATTAACTCTTCTAATAATGTTTCGAGTTTCAAACCATGTAATGGATTATTTTCGTAAATTGACTGTTCGCTCATGAAAGTGACTAATTGATAAAAACTAAGGTTATTATAACGGTTAATCACCTCATTCAAAAAACAGATTTCAGTATAAGAAGTCAGATAAGGCTTAAGAGCGTTGGTTTGCGGTATATATAAAAAATCCGCAGCCTGCAAAGGCTGCGGATTCTTAATCATTAATCAGAGAGGTAGATAGATTGCTTACTTTTCTGCAGCTTTAGCTTTCGCTTTTTCCCAGCTTACATCGGCGTTTTCAATGTAGTATGCCGTGTCTTCTAACCAGATATCGCGAACTTTTGGCGTGTTGTTCAGGTATAACTTACCGTCAACTAGGCTAAAGGCTTCTGGGTCTGAATCAATGATAAAACCATTTGATAAGCCATATGCACAGTATCCGCCGTATTGTGGCGCGTATTTTACTGGGTCAGCGTCAAATTTCGCTTTATTTTCAGCAGACGCAAAACGCCATACTGATTCGTTGTAAAGTGAAGTAAATTGCTCGTTACCTTTTACCGCTTTTTCTTCGGTGTGATAAGCAACAACGTCGTAACCACCAATAGCTGCGCCTTCAAGGGTTAGTACTGGCGTTGATGGCACAGTTGCACAAGCAGTTAACAACAAAGCAAATAATACGGGTATTACTGATACAAGTTTACGCATAAGAATTCCTTTAAAATGTAGTTACTTAATCCTAGACCTTAAAATTCAAAAAACCTATTCAAGAATATTTATTTGTTTTGCTGATATTGGCAATTTAGTTGTTAATTGTTTGGGAGTTCGGCGCGGGTTGCAGGTGTTTTTATCTTGATAGGCTTTCTACCTTGCTTTACATACTAGGCTTTGCTGTTTTTGTGTGAGCAATAAAGTAAAATAGTAGCCAATTACGATTCTTAAAAGGCCAGCTATGAAGCGCGTTGTTCTTTATATTTCAGATAAATGTCCACATTGTCGTGAAGCACAAAAGTACTTAGATGATAATGGTATTAAATACCGATTAACCAATGCGAAAATGCAGCGAGGTAGAAAAGAGTTAGATGCGATTGGCGCACGCTCTGTCCCTGTGCTTAAAATTGGTAATGAGGTGATGATAGGGTGGAACCTTAAGAACTTTAAAAAGCTCTATGGCGCTGGTTAGGCAATTGTAAACTAGTGTTAGAGAGGCCATAGTTGGGCTAACCAAGCTCAAAATACAGCTAACATTATTGGTGTTAATGGCTCAAAGGTGGTAGAAGTCGAACACTCTGACAAAAGTTTTTTATTTATGATGGTCACTTTTAAAGTAACTCATTTCTCGCCAGTGCAGACCGCGATAGTTGTCAGTAACTTGCGGCTTTTCATTTAACCAAAACTGAGTACGATTGAACATAAATTCAGGTTGGTAATGGGCAGCGAGGCTTGCCAATGGGTAGTGATTCCAGTGCTTGGTTTTTCGTTTACTAGTTGCTTCCAAGATAAACTCTTGATCATCTAATATTGCCATTACCCATGCGTGACCGCCTCCTTTATATTTACCACCGACAACTCTAGCGTCTATTCCTTCCGATATTAACCAGTCTGCTAAGATAATGGCGTGATCTTCGCAGTCCCCTCTAGGCATAGTGTAGGCTTGTGCGGAATTTTGCCATAGTTCTGGAACGCTATGCTGTAATTTGTCAGTTTGATAGGTTTTCATTTGGGCAATGGTATACAAAGGCAGCCACTTGTTTTCTACTTTAAACGGCCTTATTCCTACCAAATAACTGTTAGCGAAATGATGTTGCCAGTCTAAGCCCATTGCTGATAGTGAAATGGTATTGCGCTGTGAATCTCGCCACTCAAGTAGATAGGCTCCTCGCTGTGGGTAGCGCTTAGTGTATTGAGCTACTCTCTGCTGCATAGCATGTTCGGTTAATACATATTGTTCGGTAAGTGCATGAATGTTGCCACGCTGATAGCGATTAGTTGTGTAATAACTGCTGATGTTCTGTTGGGCGTGCTCCGCACGCCAAATCAATCGCTGGTCAAAGTCGTCTTGAACTGGCGGTTTATCAAACGCAGAAATAAAAATAACAGCGATGACAAATACAAGCGCGACTAAAAGTTTCATTTATTAGGATTGCAGGCCAAAACTAATAATAACAGCAACAAAGATCATGATGGATGAGGCGAAAATGGCAACTGCGATATTGTTTTGTTTTAACTCTTGTTGAATATCTACGCCTTTTAACAACTTTTTGTCCACGATGATTAGTGCGAAAACGGCAACGAAAAGTGAGATGAAGGTGTAAGACAGGTTTATGAGCAAGTTAATGAAACTTGCAGTTAAGAAATCAAACTCCATGATTTACCTTATTATTCTTATAGTGGGCGTTTTTTATATACCTTAACTAAGACTTAGATGGCTTGTCTAGTTCGATTGGCAAGTCGAAGCTTTACTATAAGAGAGTTATTGGTTGTATTAAGGGAATTCGTTTTTTTACGAATTTTGCTAACACATGTACCGGTTTGAAAAAGCAGAAGAAAAAGGGAGCATGTTGCCAAACTCCCTTTAATGCTTATTGATTATAGTGAGGTGTAATATTTATTTCGCTGCTTTAAGCTTTTTAATCATCACCTCTTGCGCCTCTTGCGTGTCTTTCTTGTATTTCTCAAACCACGCCAATGTATGCTCAATTTTAGCGATCATGCGCGATGGCTTACCAGCAATACCGTGCGGTGAACCTGGCACTTTCACTAATACAGTATCTACCTTACGTAGTTTTAACGCTTGGTAGAATTGTTCAGTTTCTGCCATTGGTGTGCGCAGATCTTCTTCGCCAGTAATCAACATAGTAGGTGTGGTGACATTACCAACCAACGACATTGGCGAGCGTTGCCAGTAATGTTCTACGTGCTCCCACGGCATACCAGGGAACTGGGTTGGAATTTGCAGTAGACCACTGTCAGCGGTTAGCACTTTACTCAGCCAGTTAATAACGGGTTTAGCGACTAGGGCAGCATTAAATCGGTCGGTTAAACCTATCGCGTAAGCTGCGGCAATACCGCCTGCTGAGCCACCGGCGACAAACAAGTTTTGGTCATCAACAAAGCCTAAATCAATCATGGCATCAACACCTGAGTTGTGATCGGCAAAGTCTTCTTTCGAGCTGTATTTGTATTTGAGCAACATGGCAAAGCGCTCACCGTAAGAGCTACTGCCGCGATGATTATCATAAAACACGACATAGCCTTGTTCAGCAAAACGTTGCAGCTCTGCAGAGAAGTGAGGGCCATAGGCTAGGTGAGGGCCACCGTGTATTTCTACGATTAATGGATATTTTTTATTTGGGTCAAAATTTGGTGGGGTAATGTACCAGCCTTGAATCGGCTCACCATCAAATGACGATTTATAGTTAATTTCATGCACTTCACCTAAGGTTTTATGTGCTAGTAAATCTTCATTTAATTGCGTGATTTGGCTAACTTTCCCTTTTTTAGAAACCACCGCAACATCGGCAGGGCGCAGTGCGTTGCCGTGTGTAAACGCAATAGTACCTGAGCTGTTGGCATCAAATTCACCGCTGATATAAGGGCGACCTAAAGTAGTGCCTGTAACTGTATCGGTAAGGTCTTTTATTTTGCCTTTGGTGGTAATGGTGGCGATTTTTCGCTTACCAAAGTCATCATAACTAAAGGCTAATTGCGAAGCAGATAACCATTTAGGGTTTTGAATGGAACGGTCGAAATCTTCAGCGATAACTTTGCTTGATTTATTCGCCCAATCCATCACATTTAATTTGGCGTTTCGATATGGGTTAAGTGCATTTGAGGTGGATAAATAGGCGAGGCTCTTACCGTTATCTGAAAACTCAGGATTGAATTCACGACCGGGTACATTGGTTAGTTGGCTAAGTTCACCGTCAGTAACATTGACCGCATATAAATCGCTTTCTAGGCGTTTGTATTCCCAATCTTTGCTTCGGTTGGCGGAGAAAAGAATTTGCTTACCATCTTGGCTCCATTCAAGCTTGCCGCTGTGATGATAGTTACCACTGGTTAGTTGGCGAGGCGTGCCGCCATCAGCGGGGATCACAAAAATATGCTGGTAACCAGGCTCGACGAGTCCTCGGCCGTCAGCTTGGTAATAGGCTTGGTCGATAACCGTGACAGGTTTTGACCATTTCGCACCTTTTGGTTTTTTCGGCATTTTGACAAGCGAAGTGCGTTTATCTTTCACCTTGTGGTGGTATGCGAACCATTGGCCGTCAGGCGACCAAGTTAAATTACTGATATTGCCCTGAATTTGGCTAACTAAAGCGGTGCGATTTTCTTCAAGATAGTGCACATGTATTTGACTAGAACCGGTTAAATTGCTGATAAAGGCAATGCGTTTGCCATCTGGCGACCAAAGGGGTGATGAGTACTGTTTGTGATCAGAAAACAGCGGAACTTGAGTTTTGCTATCAATATCAACCAACCACAAATTTCTGTTTTTGCCGTCGGTCATAATATCGTTTGAATTTCGAATGTAGACCAGTTGCTCACCATCAGGTGATACTTGTATATTGCTGGCGTATTCCAGTGAAAAGATATCTTCTGCACTAAAGGTGTTAGCTGCCATCACCGCAGGGGAAGCTACCAGATATAAGGCAATGGCAATTTTGCCTAGCTTGTTAACCATGTTGTCACTCCAATCGTTTTTATTGTTTGCTTTGGCTGCTGGCGCTAGCTATTTTTTTACTTGAGCCTTAAAAGGCCAAAGCTGTCGGTCAAATATGCCGATATTCCAGTTACTCTGCAACGAGAATACGTTAATTTGCAGGTAAGTTTAGACGACTGGTATTGTTTACAAATGATGGTCGCAGCTAGGCCTAGACTATGCTGACGTCAATAACTTAAACTCTGGCGTTTTACTTTTCGCGGTTAATTCTTTTACCGCTTTTTTAAATTCGCCGCGCAGATGAGATTTTAAATGTAAGGTTACCTGTTTTACTGGAATATCTTTTAACACCGCAAACATGGCCAAACAATACACCATTTCATTTTCGGGCAATGCCACTTCACGATTAGCGTACTTGTTGTAGCAACTGCCGCAGCCGCCTTTAAATTGATAGGCTGTGTTGGCAAACATTACTCCAAAGCCTAAAAAGCTTGCGACTAAATCTATCGCTTGCGGCAGAAATTTTTCTCCGCCGGGCGGGGTAATGCCTTTTTGAGCGATTAAGATGGCGGCAAAAGCTTGGGCATATGAAGCCACCAAGTCTTGTGGCTGATTAATTTGATTTGGGTTATAGCTGACATAGATATTGTTATTCACATATTGACTTGCGTTTTGGCTAAAGTCTTTGGTGAATACCTGTACTTTATTACCGCGAATGGCCTCACCAAAGTGCAATTTGGGCATTTGTTGATACTGCGGGTTTTGCTGATAGGCCATTGGTGAAATTAACTTGATTGGCCAATTTTTCATCCCTGCATAGGCGAGCGTTTTCTCAAATACTGACGCTGCCATTTCCTCAATGCTGGATACTTTGCCTGGATAAAAATCGCTGGTTGGCAATACTAGCTGGCTATTGTTTCTAAACTCTTGGGCGTCAAAATGGGTGAGTGCCCAATGGTAAGTATCGAGGATCCAGAGTGTTGTTGAATCGTCTAGGTAGGGTTTAGTTTGGAAAAGTGATAACAGCATAGGGTAACTTTGAAAATTCGCTTTTGAACTAGATAAACTAGCACTTTACTTTATATCACTCTAGGTAATTCCACTCTAGCTAAGTTAATTTCATTGGGCTATGCGCAAGCCATTAACGAGTCGCTGAGTAATATAAAGTCATTATGGTTTGATTCACTAGACCGAGAAACTGCCTAAAGTATTCACTACTCTACTATTTCCCTAATGTATTAAGCGATATGTCTACCTTCAAAGCTAATAAAAAGACCTAACAATTGCAATCACGGCAGTAATTGCGCTTAACACCAGTATCCAGCGCTGCGCTAAATGCGCTTTGACAATGCCTTGGAATTTAGTGGAAGTATATAAACCTAGTGCAACACCGGGTGTAGCAGTAGCAACGATTTTTAGTGTTTCAAAGGTTATTTCACCGATACTGGCAAGCGTAATAATCGCGACGAAATTTAAAAACAAGAAAAATGCGGTTAAGTTGGCGATAATATTTTTAATCGCGCCATGCTGGTAAAGCAGGGCGATTGGCGGGCCGCCCACAGCCGTTAATGTGCCCATAAAGCCTGAGGTAAAGCCAGCAATAACATTGTTGCGTTTATTGACCTTAGGTTTAAAGCCGAGCAGTGAAATAAGTACTGCTGTTAAGATTAACAGTCCAAAGAACAATTCAAACTGATCTTTCGTGGCAATTTTCAATACTAACCCCGCCAGAACTGTGCCGACAAAGCCACCTTTCATTGCCCAAGACACTTGATCAAACTGTAAATGACTTTTGTCTCTTACCATCATCATAAGGGTGAGTACGGTAGAAATTAAAATCAGCGGTGCGGGCACAAGTGTTGGGCTGATTAAAAACAGTAAAGGAGCACAGAACATACCGACACCATAGCCTATCAGTCCTTGCAGTAAGCTGCCAAAGAATACCACTAGGTTAATTAATAATAAGGTTATTAGGTTATATTCCATCGATCGTATGCTTTAGGTTAGTGTTCAATTTTAGTAGCTGATTTGTGTGACTAAACTAACAGCGTTAGGTTGCTAGCTTTGCCTTGTGCAAACGCAGTCCTTGTGCAAACGCAGTATTAGCGCTTTGATTTGAGATGCCACGAGAGCCTCTTATTATATGCAATTTAACGATTGAATCTGTAAGATTGTGTGACTTGTGAGCACTTTTATCTGTGAATTGCATTAGGTGCGAAATTATTAAGCGATATCACCTGTCTACTGTTCCGCTTTTATGTATGTATAAAACAAATCTATGCGGAAAAACGATATGAGTTAGTGTTTTTGAAGGTACATTGAAAGCGCTAACAGGTATGATTTGAATAAATACTCAAAAAATTTATAATTTGCAACTCGTGTTCAAGCGCTGGTGTGCTCAATGGCAACTAAGTGTTGGACTGTCGTCATTTAAAAAGTGTGATGGATATATAATGGATTATCCTTGTAGTTCTACTTTAAAAGTTGTTGTTCCTTTGTTATTGGCATCGTCAGTAACCTCTTTTCAATTGCATGCAAATACCCCTTCAGAAATGGCTGACATGAGTTTGCAGCAGTTACTTTCGCTGACCATTGAAGATGCCGCTACGTTAAATAAGCGTTGGCAAGCAAGCGTGTTATATAAACAAATGCGTTTAGATGGTTACATGACTGGTAGCACCGACTTGAGCAATGAAGAGGTGTTATTTCGTCCTGGAGAGGTTCGCACTGACAGTAACTACCCGATATTACCAACGGTGATTACGCAAGAAGCAGTGATCTCACAGCTGGCTTATCGCATCGATGAAAATCAATCGATTGGTTTATCCATTCCACTGATCCGCCAAAGTACAGATCATATCAGTATTGTGCCCAGCTACCCTGAATTTACCATTGATTCACAGGGGTTAGGTGATTTGGCAATTGACTATAAAGCAGTGTTATTCCGTGATTTAGCGCGTCAAATTACCTATTCAGTTGGTGTTTCATTGCCAACCGGATCGATTGATCAAAAAGGGGATACCCCAAGGGCTGCTGGTGACCAACAGCTGCCTTATACGATGCAGCTTGGCTCGGGTACTTGGGACTTTGTCGGTGGCTTAGGCTATCAGCACACGCTTGGTGATTGGCGCTTGGGTGCTGACTTATTTGTAAAACTGAGAACAGGTAAGAACGATCGCGATTACCGTTTAGGTAATCGATTTGCGTTATCTACTTGGGCACGCTTAGCTATCAACGATAGCGTTCAGCCGTTTGCCAAAGTTAGTTATCACGATTGGGGCAGCATTAATGGCCGTGATGATGAAATAACGGTACCAGGTCCTTTCCCTTACCCAGCCAATATTACGAATCCGAATAACTATGGTGGTCGCCAAGTGAATACGGCTGCTGGCGTAGAGTTTACGTTAGCAGATCATACAATTTCTTTGGAATATAGCTTGCCAGTTTATCAATCGCTAAACGGTGTTCAAACCAAAGAAAAAGGCAATGCGGCAGTGCGTTGGCAAACTGAGTTCTAATTATCACTAATTTAATACAGCACAACGCTCGCTATTTCATGTTTCAGTTAATTACTCAACGCTTTCAAAACGTTAGGTTAGCAATATTCGCGTTAATTTTAGCCCTAGCACCGCTGACGCATTCAAGTGCTAATGATGAAATTAGCACAAAATATCAGGTAATGGCTGGCTTCTTATTGCAATTACCTAGCTATGTGCAGTGGACAGATAACTCTAGTGAAATTCACTTGTGCTTAGTCGGTGACGATATGTTTGGTGGCTTTATTGATCAGGTACTTGCCGCGAAAGTGGCAAAAGGCGCATCAACTAGCATACAAATTCATCGTATTTCACAAGGCGAGAGCCTTGAACGATGCAATCTTGCTTTTTTTAGTGGTTTGCCAAGTGCTGAATATCTGGCCACACAACAGCGTATATTACTTGTCGGCCAACATGAAGACTTTATCGATACTGGTGGAATGGTGAACTTCTATTTGGCACAAAGCAGGCTAAAATTTGAGATTAATTTAGCCAAAGTCAAGCAGCAAGGGCTAGCAATGAGCTCTCAACTGTTAAAATTAGCGAAAATTACTGGACGATAAAGGAACGAGATTGTGTTGTCAGCAGTGCTAAACAAAATTCGACGTTTATCCATTCGCTATAAGTTGAGCCTTATGATGATGCTTATTAGCATGATTGTGCTAACCAGCTCAACACTGTTTATTTACCGTCACGAAATTAAGCAGATAGAAGCGTCAGAAATTAGTACTGTGCAAATACAGGCATCTTTGATTAGCGCTACGATTGAGTCTGCACTTGCCTTTAACGATCTGCCAACCGTGCGCGATACCCTGCGGTTAATCAACAATAAAAACGGTATTGAATACGTCGCAGTATTACTTGCTGACAATACTTTGTTTGCCGAGTCTGATAAAAATACCCAGCTAAAGCCGGCGACACTAAACCTCAACAATAGCCCAATGATGATGGCAAACTACTTTGATGTGGTTGAGCCAGTAACACTTGAAGGTGAATTGCTTGGGTATGTGTATATTCGCGCCAATGTTGACAAAATTAACGATAAACGAGCGTATTATCAAAAGGTCATTCTGAGCGTTTTGCTCTTGAGTTTACTTTTGACCTACGTGCTTGCACGGCTGTTACAGCGGATTATTACAGTGCCGTTGGCGTCGATGGTGGAGTACGTTGAACAAATAAGTGAGAAAAAAGATTATCAAGGGCGACTTAGCTTAACTAGCCAAGATGAGTTTTCGACCTTAGCAAATGGTTTTAATCATATGCTTGATGTCGTGCAAGAGCGCGAAGACAAGCTAACGCAACACAGTGACAATCTGCAAAAATTAGTCGATGAGCGTACCAAGCAATTGTATACGCAGGCCAATTTTGACTCGTTGACTCAGTTGCCTAATCGCCATTTGTTGATGGCGCGTCTAGATGACGCGATTTCAAGGGCAAAAAGTAACGGCCATCAGCTTGCCGTACTATTTATGGATATTGATCGCTTTAAAATCATCAATGACAGCTTAGGGCATAACGTCGGCGATCAACTATTGCAGAAAATAGCCAGTCGCTTGTCTCGATTAAGCCAGCAAACTTGCAGAAGCTCTGATGTGGTGGCAAGACTTGGTGGTGATGAGTTTGTTTATTTGATTGAGCAGCTGCCTCATGAAGCAGAAGCAACGAATATTGCGCACTTGATTAATGAACTCTTTGCTCAACCAGTTAAACTGCAAGACCGAGAGCTGCACGTTAGCACAAGTGTTGGTGTGGGTATTTACCCCGAACATGGTGAAGATAGCACAACACTGCTGAAAAATGCTGATGCCAGCATGTACTTCGCTAAAGCGAAAGGCCCTGGCAACTATAGTTTGTATAACAAGGACATGAATGTATTGTCGTACAAGCGACTCGAGCTTGAAAATAATCTTCGCAGTGCGGTAGCAAACAACGAATTTTATCTCGTGTATCAGCCTCAGGTATCCCTGAGTAATGGTGGCTATCGAAAAGCAGAAGCCTTGTTGCGCTGGCACAATCCTCAACTTGGCCGAGTTAGCCCTGCTGACTTTATCCCTGTCGCGGAAGAGATTGGTTACATTAATGAACTTGGCAAATGGGTCATTGCGAGTGTTTGCCAACAGCTTAAAAAATGGCGTGAACAAGACATCACCGACTTAGTGGTCGGCATTAATATTTCTTCTAGTCACTTACTCGCGCCTGACTTATATCACTTTATCCAAGCACAAGTGAGCAGAGCTGGGATTGGTTATCATCAGCTAGAGCTAGAAATTACCGAAGACGTATTTTTAGACCATTCAACCACAACCATCACTCAGCTAAAGCGATTACAAGCGCTAGGTATTCGCATTGCCATAGATGACTTTGGTACTGGCTATTCTTCGCTACAGTATTTGAAAAACCTGCCCGTTGATACCTTAAAGCTCGATGGTATGTTTGTGAATGACTTAGAGGAAAACGAGTCAAGTCGCGGGATTGCGTGCTCTACTATTTTGCTTGCCCATAGTTTGAAGTTAAAACTGGTCGCTGAGTGTGTAGAAAACCAAGCACAACTAGATTTTCTCAACAAGCACGGTTGTGATTTTGTGCAGGGCTACTATTTGCATCGACCGCTAACCGCTCAGCAGCTAACCGAAACCTTCCTAGAAAAGTCTTTGCTAACCGAGGCCTAGCAGAAATTCGTGAGAACTGGCAGTGCATGGAAGATTATGCCTGTTAACGAAACTACAAACGTCTATGACCAGTACGCTGTTTTCCTTGATGCTAACAACACTATTTGGTCTATTCACTCGCAGCTTGCATTAGTAGTTCGCGAATATACGTATGCAGTTTGTCTTGGCTTGAACGTTGATGCCATACGGCAATGACATCAAATCCCGGGACTTGTTTGTCTAAGCTAATAATTTTCAACGTTGGATCGGGTAGCAAGCGAGCAGGTATAAATCCACATAAATCACTATGAGCAATACATGCCTTAGCCGCGGTAAATGTTGGTACGGAAAGTACGACATTTCTCGGGTGACCTTGATCGGCAAACCATTTATTGGCTGCGCCACTAAATTCTCCTCTTGAAGGTGACACTACGAGTTGAGGGATCTTTGCGACATCGCTAATGCTCGACTGAACAGCTATATCTTGGTTATCTTTCGAGGCAACACATAAATATTGCTCTTGATAAAGCGTTGCGCTCGGGTAGTTATTCGGTGCAAACATCGGGTTAGTTATTACCAAATCCACCTTGCCGGTAAGCAAACTAGAGTCGATATCATCCAGGCTTAATGTTTTTACTGCCAGCTTCACCTTGGGCGCATGTTTGCGCAATAGGGTAAGAAATTTTGGCAGTATGACGGTTTGCTCAAGATCAGTAGAGCAGATCGTAAATGTTGTACTAATGGTTCTTGGGTCGAACTCTTCTGCGACCAAAAGATCTTCAATGCTCGCCAGTGCTCTAGTCACTTTTACTTGCAGTGATTGCGCGAAAGGCGTTGGCACAACACCATTACTGGTGCGTATAAATAAGCGATCATCAAAATTGTGGCGAAGCTTCTTTAGTTGTTCGCTTACCGCTTGCTGACTGATGCCAAGTTGGTCTGCTACTTTTGACAGGTTGCGCTTTTCCAGTAGTGCTTTGAGCACTTGCAATTGTCGAATATCGATTTTAGATAAAAGATTCACTTGTAACACTAACAGTTAATAGTTGTTTTTAATTGTATCTTGGCGAATCTAAAATTCCATACAAAATTCGCTACAGGAAATAAAATGCAGCATTCCTCATTATTTAGCTCTGTTAATTTAGGGCCATACTCATTACGCAACCGTATTGTACTGCCGCCATTAACCCGTTCTCGCAGCTCACAACCGGGTGATATTCCCAACCAGCTTATGGCGGAATATTACACTCAACGTGCTGGCGCCGGCTTTATGGTTACCGAAGGAACTCAGATTGAACCTCGTGGTCAAGGCTATGCTTGGACACCTGGTATTTATAGTGAAGCCCAAGTTGCTGGCTGGCGCTTAGTGACGGATGCCGTGCACCAAGCTGGTGGCACAATATTCGCGCAGCTTTGGCACGTTGGCCGTGTTTCGCATACATCGCTTCAGCCAAATGGTGATGCGCCTGTCGCACCGTCTGCAATTCGCGCAGATGCGGTAAGCGTTTTCATTGAAACTGCCCCTGGCCAAGGCGCTTTAGCTGAACCAAGCCAACCAAGAGCATTATCGACCAGCGAAGTAGAAGAACTTATTGGCCTATACAAACAAGCAGCGATAAACGCGAAAGCGGCGGGTTTTGACGGTGTTGAATTGCATTGTGCCAATGGTTACCTCGTTAACCAATTTATTTCTGAGCATACCAATCAGCGCACCGATAAATACGGCGGTAGTTTGGAGAATCGATTGCGCTTCTTGAAAGAAATCACTCAAGCGGTTGCTGATGTCATGGGGCCAGATAAAGTCGGCGTTCGCTTTGCGCCATTGTTTGAAAGCACCACTGAAGATAGGGTGTACCTTGGGTTAGTCGAGAGTGATCCACAGCAGACTTATATCGAGGCAGTTAAAACAGTTAACAACATTGGCATAGCTTATGTGTCACTCGCTGAAGCTGACTGGGATGAGGCTTCAGGTTTACCAGAAGCGTTTTACCAAGGTGTTCGAGATAACTTTGACGGCTTGGTGATGTATGCTGGCAAATACACCGCAAAACGAGCGGAGCAAATGTTAGCGAAAAATCTGGGTGATATTTTTGGCTTTGGTCGAGGTTTTATTGCTAACCCCGATTTACCGGCGCGCATCGCCAATAATTGGCCATTAAACCCTGTTGACCCAACAACGATGTACGGTGGTACTGATATCGGTTATACCGATTACCCTGTTTTTAATGAGAACGCTCGTAGCAACAAAGAGCTTGATGCACAAGCCGTGTAAGTTAGTCCGTTCTAACTTAAAAAGTACAAAAAAGGCGAACAATTAAGTTCGCTTTTTTACGTTTAAATTTTTGATATTACTATTTTTTTTAACTCGTTTTTCAGAGCATTTGCTAAGCTGGCTTTTTATCGCCAAGCTTGCGCGCTGCACGCTTTTGCTTAGGACCAATAATAAATTTGTTAATGCTTTGGTGGGCAATGGTCATCACCATGACCAAAACGACAACACCAACAAAGATAGAGCTAAAGCGATAGAGTATTGAGAAGGTCGCATCTTGCTGACCTGGAATAAAGGCGGTTGTCAACGGAACGGAAAATGCCGATGTTGCTGAAAAGCCTATCGCTGATGGGATCATGCCTTTGTTAAATAGCAGGCTAATCACGCCCATCAAAATAGTGAAACCAAGCCAGAATAGCAGTGGGTTGTTTATCCATTTGCCTAGCATTACATGCAGGACAAGTCCCATAATACAACCTAGTGCCGTGCCGATAACACGCACTTTGCCAACGCCAATACCACCTTGCAGACTCAGCGGTGACAGCATGATAACCACTGAAACAAGTACTGGCAGTGAGTCAATCAGATCCATGGTTTGGAAAACAAAGAACAAGCTCATAGCAACTATCCAGCCCATTGCAACTTGTGCAATTTTTTCCGCTTCCGTTTTAGCGGCAAAAGGGTCTTCTTCTGGCGCAGGCTCAGCACCTTTGGGATCAGGAAACAGCCAGTGCGCAAGTAAGTAGTTGAAGACACTAATGAGTGCGATAATCCACATGTTGATATTAAAATCGGTAATATCAAAGTAGTCATAGCTGGCGTAATTAAACACCATAGAGCCAATAAAGATCCCCATAAAACCAAATAAGTAAGTAATTTGGTGCATCATGGCAATGCATTTAATCAGCATAAAGATGGCAACTGCACCAGTGAGTAATAACGGGTGCGCTTGGAATAGCTCGAGAATAATGGTTGCTTCGGCTGAGCCAAAAATGATGGAAAACACCAACATGACAATAAATGGCAGCCCAAATCCTTTCTCTAAGTTAAGCACAAAGGCTGGAATAAGTACGGCCAAGAAGCCGTAGTTCCAGTCAAATATCATGCTCAGTGCCAACCCAAGTGAGCTGACAAACCAAATACGCATTGCTTTCATGCCAATAGCTCCGTCAATACGCGTTAGTAAATGTAGTGATACCAGCTCACTAATTTAATTTGTGCCTTTGCCATCATTGACCAGAAATCGCTATCACTTGGGTAGATGGTCACCGTTGCACGTGAGCCAACGAATAAGCCTGAAGGTAGTTCATCTTCACTGTCAAAGTTCACGCGAATACGCTGCGCATCTCGTACCCAGCGGTTGTTCACTTCAACTTTTGCTAGAGTGCCATCAGGCGCTTGTTGCACGGCTGAGATACCAAAATCTCGGCTTGCTAAGCTAAAGCGATAAATTTTGCCGGGAAAAGCATCAAAGGTAACAAAAGCACTGTTGCCCTGTGCGGTGTTGGCCAACGACTTTTCACGAAAGTCTGCCGTTACCCACATAGTTTCAGTTGGGACAAAGGTTAAGATTGGCTGGTTGGCTCTTGCGATAGTACCTTTTTGTACTTGCAAGTTAGTAACAATACCATCGTTTGGTGCGATAATTTGCGTGTACTGCAAGTCAAGCTCTGCCTGTTCTATGCTATTACGTGCAATTTTAACTGGGGTACTTTGACCGCGTGCTTCACCTAATTGGCTCTCAACGACATTAAGGCTTTCTTGCTCTGCTCTTAGGTTTGCTGAAGCGACTTGCAACGCGGCAAGCGCGTCGTCTAATTGCGCTTTTGAAATTAATGCTTGGTCAAATAATTTTTCAATACGGGTATGTTCAAGCTCAGCGTTATTGTAGGTCGCTTTAGCACGTGCGATTCGCGCTTGTGCTGCTTCACGTTGCGAGTAAAGGGTGTTCTCTTGATCAATGGCCGATTGCAAAGATAGCTTGGCTTTATCCAAGGCAATTTCAAACTTACGGCGGTCAATCGAGATAATAACGTCGCCTTTATTGACCTGCTGGTTGTTGTGAACATGCACGTCAACGACATTACCTGTGATTTCAGGTGATAGCTGAACTACATAGCTTTGTACACGACCTTCACTTGTTAATGGCGCATGGCGATCTGCAACAACAATATATGCAAATAGTAAAATAAATAGGACAATTAATGACCCCATCCAGCGCTTAAACGTTTTTTCAGCAGACAAAACTGTTACCTCAGTTACCAAAATCCCGCGAATTATATATATATTCTCGGTTGTGCAGTAGAATGATAGATAACACACATAAGTGCTAAAAATAGGACAATGAAAGCTAATCTAGACGATATTTACTTATTTTCTCAAACCGTACTGCACGAAGGCATAAGCGCGGCGGCACATGCCAACGGTTTGCAACGCTCGAAGGTCAGTCGTCGATTGCGAATGCTCGAAGAAGCATTGGGCACAGAGTTACTAATTCGTACAACTCGTAACATTGAATTAACAACTCAAGGTAAGGAGTTGTTTGCCTTAACAAAGCAGCCACTTGAGCAAATACTAGATGGTGTGAATGCGCTGACAGGAGATTTAGACGAGCTGTCAGGGAAATTGCGTATTGCGATACCTTCGGCGCTAATGAGTACTAACTTATTCAACAATATATTAACGGAATACATTGAAACGTATCCAGACATTAATATTGAAGTTGAGAATCACCAAGAGGGCGTTGATTTAAAGCGTCAGTCGTTCGATATTCAAGTGCTACCAAGTGTAGTTAAAGTGGCTGACAATAGTTATGTTCAATTTAGTGTGTTGCCATACCGTTGTCACCTTGTTGCATCACCAGACTATTTGGCTCGCCACAATAAAATATCGTCACCGCTTGATTTAAAAGAGCACCGAATTTTAACTAATCGATACAATGCCGACTTGTTAGCCCCACACCTAAATATTGCACTAAAATCTGATGACCTTTATGTGCTTTTGAACATGGCAACATCAGGCACTGGCATAGCGTTTTTACCGAAAGTTAACACGAGAGTACCGATAGAGCAGGGTGTTTTGGTGGAAGTGTTAACGGGGATGAGTTACCCAGAGCAGCATTTAACGCTGATTTATCCTTCTTCGTCATACTTGCCACGAAAAGTGAAAGCGCTAATTGATATTTTCCGTGAGAAATACAGCTAAGCAGTGCCGATGCTAAGTTTAGCGATTCAGCCCTTCACTCAAGCATCAATTAGCGCGATACTGGCTTTAATTAGTATAAATTCAGCCAACAGAAGCGGTTTGCTTGCTCACCAGCGACTCTTTAATCCAATTAAGCTGCTTGATTAATGTGTTGGCAGTGAAAGGTTTAAACATTACGCCGTTAACACCAGCTTTAATAAATAGCTCAACCTCACTGCGCTTATCTTCACAAGTCACTAAAAGTACAGGTATATGCGCTAACGACTCGTTACCTCGTATACGCTGAAGTAATCCGAAACCGTCTAATTTGGGCATATGGTAATCGGTTATGATGACATCATATTGTCGAGCTTTGAGTAAATCTAACGCTTGGATGCCGTTAACCGCTTCTTCGACTTGTTCATAACCGATACTTTTTAGCATACGAATCATTACATGACGCATTGAGTCCATATCATCAACGACTAATATTCGCATTATTCTATTCCCTTTTATTTTTTGCCAATACACAACGACTTATTCAACTATAGCACCAAATATTGCATTGCAAGGGTTTAGTTACCGCTCACTATACAGTCTAACTTTTGACGGCTTGAATACGTTTTTCATACCTAAAATAAGTACATATAGTTGCTGCTCGAATCATAAAATTACAACCGTTATAATGGTTAAGTTTTTCTGATACAAAGAGCTATATTAATGAATCCAATTATCCAAGTTTTACAAACGAATAACATTGCTGAAGATCAAATCAAAGAAATTTTTGCGGAATTAACAACCAACCCTCTAATGGCGATGAATACTATTGCTGCCCTTGGGATCCCACAAGAACAATTACAACCAGTAATGATGCAAGTGATGACCAACCCTGGCTTAATTAAAGAAGCGGTTGAAGAATTGGGATTAGATGTTGAGGCGATGGAAAAAGCAAAACAAGCCTTTAAACAAGGTCAATAAGCGAATAAAAAACTACCTTTTCTATTTTATCACTTCTAAACAAGACAGTTCAGCCAGCTTTAGCTGCTAAAAAAGCTAAGACGATAACATAAACTCGTTGTCGTCTTAGTTATTCTAAGTATTCTTCATACGCGTCGGTTATTGCAATCAAGCGAGCCGGCCAAACCAATTAATCAATCAAATGAGGCAGCTAAAAGTTTTTTCGCTTGCTGACGATCTAAACAGCTAGCCAACGGCTTTTCAGCAAAAGCCTGTTGAGGGATAGACACTTGCTCCGATTCGAACAATTGATTATTCAACTGAACCAGCACGTGACAAGTCACTGTGCTATTTAATTCAGTTTCGGTAAAGCTAAGCTTAACTTCGTTGGCGCGATTAATCAGTTGTTTGTAGGGATAGCCTTGATGACTATAAATCTTCTCTAATTTACTATCATTAGGTGAAGCTAGAAGGCTGGTAGTGATGGATAACAGTACTAGTAGTGTAAAATATTTCATATTTAGCCCCTAAATATTGTTGCTTAAGTAAATGAATTTAAGTGAGTTAGCACTTCTCTCTTTAATTCACTAAAAAGGGCTCCCTTTGTGAATTTAATGCTAGCGCTAACTAATTTGCGACGGTCAAAGTTTGGCCTGTCGAGCCTGGCAAAACAAACGATAATAAGTTAACTTGAGTTAAGTAAATCTTAAGTTGTGGCTGTTGGTTGCTGTAATTAACAGAAAGAATTTTTGCACGAATAGTCGCACGACAAGTCCACTGAAGAGCCGAGCGAAAAGCAGAATAAAAAGCCAGGTTAAAAGTTTGGGTGAAAAGCTAGTTCAAAAGCTTGATGACGAGCAGGTTAGGAAAAATAAAAGAGGATAGGCATGCATATTCCGCTTAAGGCACTTCGTTTTTTTATGTTGGCTGCACAACAAGGTAGCTTTAAAGCAGCGGCAGAGTCTTTATTCGTAACACAAGCGGCGGTAAGCCAGCAAATTAGGCTGTTGGAGGACAGCATTGGCTGTCAGTTATTTGATCGTCACGGAGGTAAAACCGTATTAACAACGCAAGGTGAGTTATTACTGCCTTATATTGTGCAAGGGTTCAATCAATTCGAGCAGGGCCTAGCTAGTCTTAGCCAATCGAGCAACCCGAATGAACTGAGATTAACAACCTTTCATTCACTGACTTCGCTTATCTTAATTCCTAATATTGATCAATTTAATACAGCTCATCCGGAAATTCATATTCAGTTTTCACCCAATAATAAATTGGATGATCTTGCGAGTCAGAATTTAGATATTGCGATCAGGCGAGGTAAAGGTAATTACGTTGGTCTAGAAAGTAGAAAGCTCGTTGATGATGATATTGTGCTTGTTGCAAGCAGCACGCTAATTGGTGAGCAACCACCAAAGGTCGAGCAGATATTATCGATTCCACTGCTAGAAGACACCAGTGATGAATATCAAAAGGCAATCGTACAGTTTTTAGCTAAGTGTAAAATAAACCGTGAGCAACTTAACATAAGCTTAAGAACAAGTGATTCTTTGCCTTTAATACAATACGCACTGGCAGGCAAAGGAATGGCCTTTGTAAGCCGCGCTTTAGTCAGCAACTTTTTAGCCGATGGAACGTTAGTTGAGTTGCTAGATTATCGTTTTGAAACGGAGCACGCTTTGTATTTAGTCGCTCCTAGTCATCATTTTTCATTTGCTAAAGTGCAACACTTTGAACGGTGGATTAATCAGCTTTTTGCTCAATAACACCAACATATCGATATTAAACATGAATTTATAGATAGTACGACTTGTGAAATAAAACGTTAATTTCGTCAATTTAGGCGTAAATCTTAGGTTCAAAATTAACAAGGCAGTTTGATTTTTTTTGATTTAAAAATTTAAAAGCCATTAATTAACAAGATGTTATAAAATTCGTATCAAGAATTAATAAATTAACTTTCACTGTAATATAGTTGTCATAAAAATATGCTAGGTGGTTTTATGGTCTGTTTGATAATATGACTCCATAGATGGTTAACGGAGGTCGATTATGATCAAACATATTCTTGCAGTAGTTACCACAGTCGCAGTGAGTCAGTCAGCAATTGCTGGTAACGACAAAATTTGGAATTGTGTTGATAATGCCACGTTAGCAGCAGACCAAGCTTGTGTTGCTGCAACAATTGCTCAAAACAGTGATAACGCTGAATTTTTTAATCAGCTAGCTAATCAAACATTCGAAACTAAACGTGATGCATTGGCAACGGTAACATATTTTCCGAAACGACAACTTATTGAAGTGAAGTCATTAGAAGACAAAGCGAGTGACGTTATTTTGGTAAGTCGCCGCTAGTATTCGGTTGGCAAAGTTATGAATTTTATATAACGCCATATAAAAGCTGAAAGCACATAAAGCACCTGTCATTGATTTGGCTGGTGCTTTTCTTTTTTATACGCGTATATACTCTCCTATGTCGGATAGAACAAACAAAAATAACGATAAAATAATCATTTATGTGCACTGTGCCGAGTACGTGCGTTAGGTAAGTATGCCGATAAAGTCATTAGCGCACGTAAATCACCGTGAAATGGCTAGGAAATTGAAAAACAATTACGTTATAATCGCGCCCCTGATTATTCACCTAGTTTACGCTTCATGAAGTTTCCCGGTCGCCGACAGCACAAGCATTATTTTCCTGTCGACAATAAAAACCCATTAACCAACCAAGTTAATCATGCCTCGCAATTAGTCAGAAACTATATTGTCGGTATTGATCAAACCCTAGTCGATATTGAAGCAAAAGTAGATCAAGCGTTTTTAGATGAATTTGGTCTGCAGCGCGGTATGTCGCAAGTGATTTCTGATGATGTAACCGAGCGCTTATATAATCGCTTAAAAGATGAAGCCTTAGTGAATTATGAATTTGCTGGCGGTACGATTGCCAACACTATCCATAACTACTCTGTACTAGCAGATGATCGCTCTGTGTTGTTGGGCGTGATGTCAAACAATATTAAAGTCGGTGATTACGCTTACCGCTTTTTAAGTAACACATCTTCTCGTGTTGATTTAAATCATTTGCAACCTGTTGATGGGCCAATCGGTCGTTGCTTTACACTCATTGATGACTCAGGCGAACGTACATTTGGTATTAATGCCGGGTTAATTAACCATTTGCGTCCAGAATCAATTAATGAAGAGTTGATCGCTAATGCATCAGCTTTAGTGATTAGTTCATATTTAATGCGCACCCAGCCCGGCGATACAATGACCGAGGCGGCAATTAAAGCGGTCGAGTGCGCTAATGCAGCTAATGTTCCTGTGGTACTAACACTAGGTACTAAACACCTGATCGAGAAAGAGCCAGAATTCTGGCGAGAGTTTGTGCAAAAGCACGTTAATGTGCTTACCATGAATGAAGAAGAAGCGCTGGCGATTACGGGATATAGCGATCCACTACAAGCGGCTGATTGTTGTTTAGATTGGGTTGATTTAGTTATCTGTACTGCAGGCCCCGAAGGTTTATACATGGCGGGCTATGTAGATGATAAATTCAAACGCGAAACTGAATACCCGCTAATGCCGGGTCATGTGCCAGATTTCAATCGCTATGAATATTCTCGACCAATGCGCTTAAGCGATTGCGAACAGCCAATTCGCATTTACACGCACACTGCCCCTTACATGGGTGGCCCAGACTCGATTAAGAATACCAATGGCGCTGGCGATGCCGCCTTAGCGGCAATTTTGCATGATCTAAGTGCGAATGTTTACCACAAACGCAATGTTGAAAACTCAAGCAAGCATATTCAATCAGCGTTAACTTATTCGTCATTGTCGCAAATGAGTAAATACGCTAACCGCGCAAGTTATGAAGTACTTGTTCAGCACTCGCCTCGTTTATCTCGAGGTTTACCAGAGCGAGAAGATAGCCTAGAGCAAGCTTACTGGGCTAAATAAAACGTATTTTGCTTGTCGAATTAATTAACGCATAAATTGGCGAATAGAAAACGGCAGCTAAAAAGCTGCCGTTTTTTTATGTGCTAAGAGCGTTATTACGTAGCGAGCAGAGCGTCAGTGAAACACCTCATGGCTAAAGGTTAAGTGCATACAGCGACTGACCAATTTTTCAAAGTCATCGTGTGATATTTTAAGTAGGTGTTCGTGATCGCCAGCCTCTAAGTAAACAAAGTCGAGCAGATCAAGCTCGTTATCACACACACTGGTCATATTAAATGCTTCAGCAACTGGCGGTATTGCGCCATGTTCGCAATCACTGAATAATTGATAAACCTCCTGTTCCTTTAATAGTCGATAACTGCCCATAAGCTGATCATTAATCGCCGAAATACTAATTTTGCGATTGGCTGGTAATACTGCCATCACAATGCGATCTTCATGATTTTTTAATAGCACGGCCTTGGCTAAATTTTGCAGCGGTATTTGTGCGCTCATAGCACTGCCAAGCGAACTATTTGAATGGCTATGTTTGATGGTTTGGTAGTCAATTCTCTGATCTGCCAAATAATCCATTAATTTTGTAGAAATAGTCATAGTCACCTCCACAAGTGAACGCGGTAACCTTATTTCAAGTTATGGTCGTTTGTTACCAATTTATATCGTTAAGCTCTATCACTATGTTTTAACTTGAAAGCTAATGCGATGTTTTATGTAATATCACGCACTTTTTGTGAAGATAAGCTTGTCGATAAGCAACAACTGTATGCGATACGCATACTGGCGTAACTTGCTGGCATAATTTGGTTACCTAAACCGAGTATAATTATAGCCCTAAATTGTTGACTTGGCGGTATTGCGAAGGCGCAGTTTTTAGCCACTTTTGAAAATAGTTTATTCATTTAGTACTAGCCTAGATAAAGGGTAGAGCACATAAATAAGGTGCTCTATACTCGCTATGCAGTCACTGAAAATAATGACGTTTACTTGATGAAATTAGCTTGATGCAAATAAAGCAAATAAAGCAAATAAAGCAAAGAACGCCATAACAACCGAAAGGAATCAATATGTCAGAACCCAACAGCTTAGTTATTCATTTACTCAATGGTGATGCGTTAAAACAGCGCTTTCCTGCCACTATTAATGGCGAGCAATTAGTGATGCGAGAGTGCTTGATTGATGGCCCTTCAACAGCCATGGTTGGCGAAAAGCTCTTTCAGCAACGAGCCGAATATTTGAAGCAATATGCGGTAGATAATACCTTTCCTGATTATTTTAGCTATGTGGTACCAACGTTTACAAAATTAGCGAGTGTGACCTCTGGCGATAAAATTTATTGCTGGTTTGAACATGATCTTTTTTGCCAATGTAACTTATGGTTTTGTCTGAATTTTCTCGCCACAACGTCGGCTAAAGACATTTATTTGGTGACGCCTAATCAAGGGAATGAATACAGTTTTGCCAACATGTCTGATAATGAACTAACGGATGCCTTGGATAAGGCTGTTAATTTGACGGTTGATGAAGTTCAATGTTTTGCCCAATTATGGCTTGCCTATGCGGTAAAAAATTATGCAGAAATGACTCAATTTGCCAATGCACTTGGCGAGCGTTTTTCATTCGTGCAAGCTGCCGTTAACGCTGAACTAGCACGAACACCTGATAGTCAAGGATTGGGCAAGCCAGAACGCGTTTTACGAGAGATTATCAGTGAACTGTCGGCGTCGAGCGATCATCAAACTGCAGAATTTGGCGCAGTTTTTAGAAAATTTTCTCAGCAAATGGGCATCTATGGCTTCGGCGACCTGCAAGTAAAAGCGATGTACGAAAAAATTAGCACGTAAAAATCATCTGGAGCCAACTTTGTTGGTGAATTTGTAGATGAAACGGCGTGTTAATTAATGCTTGCTACAGAATGTACCCACATACGTTTAGGCACTTTATTTTTCTCCATTGCTGCTTGGTAGTAACCTTTGGCAATACTATGGGCAATGGCTTTGTTAAGTATATTTAATACTTGCGTTTTGTTCGGGTGACGTTTTGACACGGCAATATGCAAGCTTCGGGTTTCGCTCTCGCTAGGGTTAAACTTGATATTCGATTTAAAATCTTTGAGCTCAGTCTTTAGCAAGTACTCGCCATAGCCATACGACATCGCAAAGCGATCTACTTTACCCTGGTTTAGCAATTCTAGGCCGCGCTGAGCCGTTGGCACATAAAGCAGTTTTTCAGGTGGAATATAAGACAACACCCGGTCTTCGCCACCTAAACGAATACCCGCATAGATTTGGGCGGGCGGTACAAAGTTTTGGCGTTCAAAAAAACCATAAATTTCATAACCAATTGTATCGGTAAATTCTGCCCACTTATCGCGCTTTGGCAGTCGAGCAGCAATAAATAAACCGTCTAATTTGCCTGATTGAACATAAGCTTTTGCTCGCGCCCAAGGAGCGGCACTCGCTTTTAGCTCGTGTCCCATATCTTCCAAGCCCATCTTTAATGCGTCCCAATTGGCTTTATAGATATCATAACGATTTTCAAGCATGCTTTGATGGTCGTGACCGACAGCAAGTGTGATGGTTTGTGCCTTGGTGTGTTTATTAGCTTGTGTATTGGTTAGTGCGTAAGTTTTTGAGTAGGCGCGATGTGAAAAGATGAGCGTAATCAAAACGCATAAAACACTCGCCAATATGGTTAAGCGAGTGTTGTTAAATTTTAGGGTAAAGCCATTTTGCTGCATAGGCTGAATTATAATTTATCAACTACAATAATACTCGTTAAAAAACGTTATCAGGAGCGAATATGTCTGTTTCTGCAATTCCAGATGGTTATCACGCCATTACGCCTTATCTAGTGGCAAAGAGTGCCAAAGCAGCACTAGCTTTCTACCAACAAGCCTTTAGCGCTGAGCATGTGTTAGAGCTTAATACCCCAGACGGTGGTATTGCTCATGCTGAGCTTAAAATAGGCGATTCTCACTTTATGTTAGCAGATGAACATCCAGAAATGGGGTTTATTAGCCCCGAAACGTTGGGTGGAGCAGGGGTCAGTCTAATGATTTATCACCAAGATGTGGACGCATTATTTGCCCAAGCGTTGGCAGCTGGCGCTAAAGAACTGCGCCCAGTTGTCGATCAGTTTTATGGTGATAGAGCGGGCACCCTGCAAGACCCCTATGGTCACGTTTGGACGGTCGCGACACATATTGAAGATGTTGACGAACAAGAGCTTAACGAGCGGATGAAGGCGCTTTTTGAATAATCACTTTTGCGCTCATTGAAAAGTAAATATTGTTAATCCTGATTCTTCCGATTTTCTGTCATTGGAAACTCGCATCTTAGCTCGGCTTAGGTATATAATGCCGAGCTATTATCTTGTTATTTTCTTTTAGTTTAGAGGCCCTTTGGATGTCGGATACTGAACACCGTCCAACTAACTTTATTCGTCAAATTATTGATGCTGATTTAAGTGCTGGTAAGCACGATCATGTGCAAACTCGTTTTCCGCCTGAGCCAAATGGCTATTTGCACATTGGTCATGCCAAGTCTATTTGTTTGAACTTTGGTATTGCTCAGGACTATCAAGGCCTTTGTAACCTGCGTTTTGATGATACTAACCCAGAAAAAGAAGACATCGACTACGTTAATTCCATCCAAGAAGATGTGAAGTGGTTAGGATTTGAATGGGCTGGCGATATTCGTTACTCGTCAGACTATTTTGATCGCTTACATGGCTATGCAGTTGAACTAATTGAAAAAGGCTTAGCTTATGTGTGTTTCTTAAATGGTGAAGAAATGCGCGAATATCGCGGTACGTTAAAAGCGCCGGGTAAAAATAGCCCTTACCGCGACACTTCAATTGAAGAGAATTTAGCCTTATTCGACAAAATGAAAAACGGTGAATTCAAAGAAGGTGAATGTTCACTACGTGCGAAAATCGACATGAGCTCAAGCTTTATGTGTATGCGCGACCCTGTGATTTATCGTGTTAAATTTGCTCATCACCACCAAACGGGTGATAAGTGGTGCATTTACCCAATGTACGACTTTACTCATTGTTTGTCGGATGCTATCGAAGGTATTACGCACTCGCTTTGTACACTTGAATTCCAAGATAACCGACGTCTATACGACTGGGTTATTGATAATGTTTCGATTGAAACACAGCCTCGTCAATATGAATTCTCGCGTTTAAACCTTGAATACACAGTAATGAGTAAGCGTAAACTCAATACGCTGGTCGAAGAAAACTTGGTGTCTGGTTGGGACGACCCGCGTATGCCAACGATTGCTGGTTTCCGCCGTCGTGGTTATACGCCAGCGTCAATTCGCGAGTTTGCCAACCGCATCGGTGTGACCAAAATGGATAACACTGTTGAAATGGGTGTGCTAGAAGCTTGTATTCGTGAAGACTTAAACGACAACGCACCGCGTGCGATGGCGGTACTTGACCCAATTAAATTGGTGATTGAGAACTACGAAGAAGGCAAGGTTGAAGAGCTGACGGTGAAAAACCATCCAAGCGATGAAAGCCAAGGCGATCGCATTGTACCGTTTTCAAAAGAAATCCTTATTGAAGCGGAAGATTTCCGTGAAGAAGCGAACAAAAAGTACAAGCGTTTAGTACTTGGCAAAGCAGTGCGTTTACGCGGTGCTTACGTAGTGACCGCAACTCGTTGTGAAAAGGATGATGAAGGCAACATTACCACGGTTTACTGTACTTACGATCCAAACACTCTAGGTAAAAACCCTGAAGATGGCACTAAGCCAAAAGGTGTTATTCACTGGGTGAGCGCTGCACAAACACTTGATGCTGAGGTTCGTTTATACGATCGATTGTTTACTGTACCAAACCCTGGTGCCGCTGAAGATTTTCATACGGTATTAAATACTGAGTCGTTGGTAACAATCAACACAGCAAAAGTTGAACCTTCACTCGCACAGGCGCAGCCAGAAAAAGCGTTTCAGTTTGAACGTCAAGGCTATTTCTGCCTAGACAACAAGGAAGCTAAAGAAGGTAAATTGGTGTTTAACCGCACTGTTGGCCTAAGAGATACTTGGGCTAAGATTGGCGACTAATAACACACCAATTGTGGGTAGCTAGTACACATCAATAATGTGCTGAATCAGCTTAAAGAAAAGAGGAACATAGTTCCTCTTTTTTTATGCCAATTAATTGATAATTAACGTTCTTTATAGTTGATATGCCGATTAAGTATTGTTAGCTTAAAGAGAAATCTAGCCCCTTGATTGACTGCCACATGGACGTTTTACCAGCCACCATACTAAAGCTTCGTTTTTTTGAAGCGCAGGATGAGATACTTTTAGTCGACTATTTAAACGACCCTCAAGTTATTCATTACCTGTCATCACGCATTCCTAATCCTTACACTGCTGATGATGCCAAATGGTGGATTACCAAAGGCAGCCACAACGGTTTAATTCGCGCAATTACCGTTGATGGCGAGCTTGCCGGTTGTATTGGCGCTGAGCCAGGTCAACACGAGTATCAACTTAGCGGTGAAGTAGGCTATTGGTTAGCCGAAAAATTTTGGGGCAAAGGCTATGCAACCAATGCGCTGTGTTTATTAATTGAAGAGCTTCAGCAGGTAACTCAGCTAGTGAGATTGCAAGCTAGCGTCTTTGAAGGGAATCACGGCTCAGCCAAAGTGCTAGAAAAATGTGGTTTTACACAACAAGGCTACTTTCCTAAAGCAGTGTATAAAAATGAGCGTTTCTACCATGAGGTTGTTTATGGCAGGACTATTTCTTAACCGATACTAATTCTTAACTGATACAAATTCATTCGATCTCTTAATCAAAACCTCTAAATTAACAGCTCGTTAGTGATTTAGAAGCCGATATCATTTCACAACGTTAGAAAGGTAAACCATGAACTTTCCGCAATTAGCAACTGAACGCCTATTGTTAACACAATTAACTCAAGATGATGCTGCCGCCATATTGGAACTATTCTCTAACCCACAGGTTATTGAATATTATGATTTATCTGAATTTACTGAAATTTCACAAGCGACCGATCTTATTAGTTTTTTCCACAAACGTTTTACTGATTCTACGGGGATTCGTTGGGGAATTAGGTTAAAACAGTCAAACCAGCTTGTTGGTACTTGCGGCTTTAATTCATGGAGTCCCGCAATGAAAAACGCGGTGATAGGTTACGACTTAAACCCTAAGTTTTGGCGACAAGGGTTAGCTTTCGAAGCAGTGCAAGCGATTGTTAAAGCGGCATTTGCTGGCGAACTAGCGTGTGGTGCAATTCATCGCATTCAAGCAGATACGGTACCGGGTAACTATGCGTCTGAAGCATTACTTGAAAGGCTAGGCTTTAAACTGGAAGGTATACGTAGAGAAAGTGGTTACTGGAATGGGCAGTTTCACGATTTGAAATGCTTTGGCTTGTTGGCAACAGAATACTCTATGAATTAGGTAAAAGCCTTACTATATTGATCTTAATCTGAAAATACGTTACTTTTTGACTAGCTAGGGAAAGCATTATTATTATCAAATAGTTAGCTGCCCAGCGTAATATATTTTTAAAGGAAGAAAAATGAGCAAATACAATGAATATAAAGTCATCCATGTCGTTGAGGGTGGCTGTGGAACACTCTTCTTAGGCGCCAGTGGCTTGCCTCTTAAAAAACTTGAATCTACCTTAAACAAAGAAGCTGCGGATGGCTGGCAGGTTGTTTTTCAAGTTATCGAAAATAAACGTTTTTGGTTATTCTGGTCACGCGAAGCTGTGATCGTAACACTTGGCCGGTAGCGTGTGTTAAAACGCGCTATTCTGGCTGCTATTCGGCGTTACCAATCTAAAGGTGGCGCCAAGCAACACTTTAATCTTGAATGTAATTTTAAACCTAGTTGCTCCGAATATACCCATCAAGCAATATCAAAACATGGCACATATACTGGAATCAAACTGGGACTAATGAGAATTAGGCGATGTAATGATCCTGATTGCGTTAATAAAATTCACGACCCAGTGCCCGAGAAGGTGATAAACATGAGCATGGAACAATTAAAACTAGAAGAAGACGAGCTGCGCAAAGAAATTGCAGCGTTGCCAACAGAACAAAAAAAAATATACTTCCGCACAGAAGAGCAGCGGATTAAAGACCCCGATACTTATGCCGTACTAAATTATTTCTTCCTTGCTGGTTTGCATCATTTTTACTTGGGTAAAAACCTGTTTGGTGCACTGAACTTACTGGCAATGTTACTTGGTATTATATTTTTTGAATTCGGCGGTTGGGTGCTATTTATATTAGTGATTGTTATTGAATTACCGCAGTTATTTAGAAGCCAATCGATTGTGCAAAAATATAATAACGGGGTAATGCGAAACACCCTTAGTGAACTAACCAGCGAACAACCATGAAGCTAAGTGAAAAGCAGCAACAATGGCTATTTATTGCTATTGCAGTTTTACTGGGTTTGTCAGTCGTCGGTTATCGCGCCTATACCGCGTTATTGCCCGCCGCCTCCACTTACATTGCCGAAAAAATACCTGAGTCGGTTTATCAAACCATTGGTGAATCGTCGTTGGAGAGTTTTGACGAATCAGAGTTCTCACCAAGTAATCTAGCCACTGAGCAACAAGAAAGCGTGCGTAAAAGCTATCAGGAATTACTGACAAATTTATCGCTGTCGATAGAAGATTATCCACTGCATTTTCGCTATTGGGACGATCAAATGAATGCCTTTGCACTCATGGATGGCTCTATTATTGTTACTGATTCACTCGTTGCTAAATTAGAAACTGAGCAACAGTTAATGGCTGTTTTATTACATGAAGTAGGGCATGTACAACATAATCACTTGATGGAAAACACGATTCGGGTATCGCTGTTTTACATAACCATGTCACTCATGTTTGGTGACGTTGGTGTTGTTAGTGATTTGCTAATCGAGGGTTCGACTTTAGGCCTTAATTTATCTTATTCCAGAGATTTTGAGAAAGAAGCGGATGCGTACGCGGCTCAGAAGCTTGAAGAGCTCTATGGCAGTAATGAAGCGATGATTGAAGCGCTTGAAATTCTTTATGAGCAAAACGATCTAGAAACTTTTCATTGGGCGAGTACGCATCCAACCTTTGGAGAGCGTAAAACCAGTATTGAAAATTTGGCTAATGATTGAGTAATTTTTTCAATATACTTGATACCAATTTCAATAAATACTCAATTATTCGACTTAGTAACAAAAAGGCAACCATAGTGGTTGCCTTTTTAATGTTATCTATATGTATGAAAACTAGTGTTGTGATTTACGATATGCTTCACAAGCTATTTCGTCTTCACATTCACCGTATAAATATAAGCTATGGTTAGTCAGCTTAATTTTGTTTTCTTTAGCGATATCTAGTTGGCGTTGTTCGATAGTATCGTCTTCAAACTCAATCACTTTGCCACACTTTAAGCACACTAAGTGGTCATGGTGTTTCTTATGTGATAATTCGAATACTGATTTACCACCTTCGAAATGATGGCGAGTAACAATACCAGCGTCATCGAATTGGTTAAGTACGCGGTAAACTGTAGCTAAGCCAATTTCTTCTTGTTGTTCCAGCAATATTTTGTACACATCTTCGGCACTAATATGCTGATTGTTTGGATCTTGCAGTATGGTTAAGATTTTTACACGAGGTAAAGTAATCTTTAGCCCTGCACGTTTTAGCTCTTCGTTTTGTTCTGACATACATATTTTCTATCAAATATAATTCTCAAAAATTATAGAAGTTTCTTAGTCGAGATAAAAGCCCTAGTTAACTACTCAGGTAATTTTCTTTGCTTTTTTCAACAATTAGCTGAGATAATCGTACTGGTACGATGAGTTTTTAATCACAATCTTCGGAAGTAGTAAATGAATTTAATGTATTCTCGCCCTTGGCTATTTAAATTACTGATTAATATCTGGCCGCCGCTGTTTTTTGCCCGAATTAAGCTCGAATATATGAGTGATGACTTTCGCGAAGCCCGTGTCTCAATGAAATTATCTGCCTGGAATCGCAATGGTGTCGGTACTTTATTTGGTGGTGCGCTATTTTCGATGACAGACCCATTTTATATGTTGATGTTAATGGCAAAAATGCGCCAGCAGTACTTGGTTTGGGATAAATGTGCAGATATCGATTTTATCAAGCCTGGAAAAGGGCGAGTATATGCTGAATTTATCATTACTGATCAATTGCTTGAAGATATCGAAAAACACACTGCTAATGGTGATAAGTATCTGCCCGAGGTGGTCACTTATATTAAAGATGAAACGGGTGACGTTGTCGCTAAGGTTAATCGCACCTTGTATATTCGTCGAAAAAAACGATTTCGCAATGACTAGCGCTATTTCGAGAAGTAGCGCTTGCTAACACTTAAAAATTTTTGGTAACGCACTAGTATTTTTGCTCACGCATTAACATTTTTACTAGCGCATTAAAAAGGGGGACAATAAGTCCCCCTTTTTAGTGTTTTAATCCGCACCAACTGAACCATAAAACAGTATATAACTCGCTTGTGTGTGGGCTAGCACCTTGAATACATTGAGTAGACGCTAATTTAGCTTAAAGCGTTTCACTTGTTCTTCTAGCTCGTAGGCAAGTTCGAGCAAGTGCACACTGACTGATTTACCACGGATCACATCTTCACTTGATTGCTCGGCAATATCTTTAATGTTGACGATGTGTTGGTTAATTTCTTCAGCCGCTAAGTTTTGCTGTTTCGCAGCATTGTCGATTTGGCAGTTCATGTCATCAAGAGCATGAATATGCTCGGTAATTTGGACAAGTAATTGCGACACATTATCAACGTCTTCCGCTTTCAGTTGCGCTTGCTCACTAGTTTTCGTCATCGAATCGACAGCTTGCGCGGCATTTGATTGTAAGCTCGTAATGGTCTCTTGAATTTGACCAATTGCATCTTGCGTGCGCATCGCTAATGAACGGACTTCCTCGGCAACTACGGCAAAACCTCTACCTTGCTCACCGGCACGCGCCGCCTCAATCGCAGCGTTAAGTGCTAGTAGGTTGGTTTGCTCAGCAATACCTGTGATCATGTCTAAAACTACATTAACTTCTTTGGTTTGTGCGTTTAGCTGCTCAATCATTTGCGCATTGTCAGCAATTTCATTTTTGAGTTGGTTAATACCTGCGTTAGCTTGTTGCGCTAGGTTGTGACCTTGCTCTGAAATGTCTTTAGTTTCAACAGATTTGTGTGCGGTTTGGGTCGCGTTATTTTCAATCTCTGAAGCAGAAACGTCTAACTCATTAATTGCGGTGGCAACCGATTCTGTTGCACTTTTTTGTGCAAGCACAGCCGATTTACTGATATCTGAAATATCATCAACTTCTTTAGCCGAAGAAATCATTTTTTCCGTCGCGCTAGAAACGGTTTCAAAGCTGCTTCTAAAGTTGATTACGAGGTGGTTAAGTGCACTACTTACGGCACCTAATTCATCGTCATGATGCACTTTAATGGTGTTACTTAAGTCTAAGTTGTCAGCTACGTTATTGATGTTGTTACGCAGGCGTCGTAAACGGAAAATCACTAGTTTGTATACTACCCAGCCCAGCGCGCCAAAGCCGACAACGGAAATAAGTACTTGAATAAATGAAGCGCGATAAAGTGAACTTTTAATTTTCTTATCGAGTTTGGTTAAGTCATAGCTAATTTTAACCGCACCTAAAATTTCACCTTCTTGTGCTTGGTGACAGCCCAAACAATTGGTACCGCGATAGTTTTCGCTGGCGCTGATCGGCATGATGTATTCCATGATATGTCGGCCGTCTTTTTGCGAAATCTGTGTGATTTGCTCGCCAGCCAACCCTTGGCGATCAATGTCAGATTCTACCTGTTGGTCGGCAAAGCCTGCACCATAAACTTGGGCAACCTTGGGCGCACGAATAATCCGCGCTTCAATAATACCGTCTTGCTCTTTCAACTTGTTTTGCACTATTTGCCTATTGGCGGTGGTGCCGGTTAGCATCATAGTGTTCACTGAGTCGAAATAGTTTTGTGCGGTACTTGCCAAGTTCTGTTCAATTAACTCTTCTGCCAGGGCTTTTTCATCGTGATAGAAAAAGGCGATTGTCGTGGCCAGCAAAGTCACACTGGTTAAGATGATCGCGGCATATATCTTTTGGGCGATAGTAAGTTGCATAAATACCTATTTATTTTCCACAATTTTTAGTTTGTTTGAGTTTGAGGCTGGACTCATTTGTGAGAACAAACTCTCTGCGTCAGCGGGTTTGTAGTAATAAAAACCTTGATGCGTATTACAATGGTTATTCGATAAAAAGCCTTGCTGGGCTTTATTTTCCACACCTTCAGCCACGATATTAATGGAAAGGCTTTCAGCCATATTAATGATGGTTTTAACTAGCTGACAATCTTTAGGGTTTTCCGGTGTCTTTTGAATAAAGCTAGCATCTATTTTCAATGTGTCTATTGAAAGTTTGGTTAAATAACTGAGAGAAGAGTAGCCTGTACCAAAATCATCAAGCGCAATGGTAATACCATGTGCTTTGATTTCTTGTAGCTTTTTCTTCGCTTCCTCGATGTTTTCAATGAAACAAGACTCAGTCACTTCAATTTCCAAGTACTTGGCTGGCAATTCTGATGCTTCTAGCGCCGCGATAATTGAACTGAGCAAATTATTGTTAAAGTGAATCGCGGAAATGTTAATCGCGATGCGGCCAACATCGTGCCCGCTATCTAGCCAAGCTTTACGTTGCTTACAAGACTCGGTTAGCACCCAGCGCTCAATATCAACGATAACGCCTAGTTCTTCCGCGAGTGGAATAAAGACTGAAGGGGGGATATTGCCAAGTTCCTTTTGCTGCCAACGCAATAACGTTTCAATGCCGACAATTTTTTCGGAATCGCTATTAATTTGTGGTTGGTAACTCAGGTGAAATTCATTGTCTTTTAGTGCATTTCGTAACTTGTTTTGCAGGGTAAGCTTGTTATCCAAGTTTTCGTGCATTTGGCGTTGATAAAACGTATAGCCATTGCGCCCGTGCTGTTTGGTCTGGTACATAGCGATATCTGCTTGTTTAAGCAGCTCATCAGCGGTTGTACCATTAAAAGGGTAAATTGAGGCACCGATAGAACAAGTCGCGTAGGTTTCCTTGCCGTCAAGGTAGAAGGGCTCATTGAATTGGCGGTAGATACGGTTAATTACCCCTTCAATATCTTCCATGCAGTTCATTTCTGTCAGCAAAATAACAAACTCATCACCGCCAAAGCGTGATACCGTGTCACCTTCTTTTACCGAGCTTGCAATTCGCTTAGATACAGAAACGAGCAATTCGTCACCCACTTTGTGACCTAGACTGTCGTTAATTTGTTTAAAGCGATCTAAGTCAATAAACAATAGAGCTGCTAACTGCTTGTTTCGGTGGGCGGTTGAAATCGCAACATCAAGTCGGTCGGCAAATAGCCGTCGGTTCGGCAGCTCAGTCAGCTCATCGTAAAATGCGAGTGCCTTGATACGGGCTTCGTGTTTTTTGCGTTCAGTAATATCTGAGAATATGCCGGTGTAATGAGTTTCTCCGGTCATTTCATCGTCAATTTTTACAATGGTGAGCCATTCGGGATAAATTTCGCCATTTTTACGCTTATTCCAAATTTCACCTTGCCACTTACCTTCCTCGGTCAGTTTTTCCCACATCGCGTTATAAAATTCTTGATCGTGTCGACCCGAATTTAGCAGGCTTGCGTTCTTACCAATGGCCTCTCTTGGCTTATAGCCAGTTACTGAGGTGAATGCCGGGTTAATCGATAAAATAACGCCATTTTTGTCACTGATCATTATCGCATCAAGTGATGATTCAATGACCTTTTGCGCTAAGAATAGGTGACGTTGCGAGGCGCTTAAGGCGTGATCACGCTCGTTGATAATTTCTTTAAGCTGCTGAAAGTAAGAGTGTTCAATGTCTGACAAAATATTTTGCTGCGACAATACACCTAAAATCTTGCCGTGCTTGTCAAGCACACCTAAATGGCGAATACGATAGCGCTGTAGCGTCAGGTAACCCTCAAGCAGAGATTGATCAATACCAATTGAAATAAGTGGTGATGCCGCTATTTCCCAAACTGGCTTTTTGTTGTCACCCTTAGCTAATACTTTAAGTAAGTCGCGCTCGGTAATGATGCCGTATTCACCTGTTTGGCTGTGCTGAATAATTACTGACGAATGCTTTTTATTCGCCATAATTTGCACAACATCGTTTAACGAGTCGTGCTCAGTCAGCAGCTTGATACGCGGGTTGTAACTTTGCTCGACTTTTCTCAGTTCTAGATAGTGCTCAATACGCTGGCGTTTAATGACATCAGACTGGCTGATAATGCCAACCATCTTGTTGTTGCTATCTGTCACCATAATATGTCTTATCTTATGGCGATGAAATTCAAGTATGATTTCTTGCAAAGGCGTATCAGTTTGTACCGATATCACTGGCGAGCTCATAAAGCGTGATATCGATTGTTCAAACATGGCAGGGCGCGTGAAATCGAGTTTAGTGCAATCAGCTTCTGTCCAAATACCGACAATATCATTTTGCTCACTTTTAACCAAAATAGAGCTGGTTTTGTGCTGACGAATAAGTGATGCGGCTTGATTAAGCGTTGCCGATGGTGGGCAGGTTAGTACATCTCTTTGAACGATATCTTCTGCTGTAACCATTTTTTGCTGATTCACGCTTGTACTCCTTTGTCACGCGTAAAGGTAAGCGCAAACTTATAGCAAAGGCATCACATTTGCTTGTTGATCTAGGTCAAGAGAGTCTGGGTAACAGTAAAGAAATTAGAGGGTTAACTTATAGTTTCATTTTGTTAACCACAGGTTTACACATTTGTGTATAAGTAACCTCAGCTCGGGATAACTAATGCACTTCTAGTGGCTATTTTTACTGCTATCTTTGTTGAATTCACTTGCAATAGACTAGCTATTGACGCGTAAATCCGCCTCGATATCAGCAAAAGTATCTCACTAGAAGAAAAATTTAGCTGTAAGTTTATGAATATAATCGTATTTCACTATTTCTTCTCCCGAGCTAAGGTTAAGCAGCTTTGAACTTTTTCTGTTGAAGGGAGAAGTACTTTAGAACAGACATAAAAAAACCGGCCTTGGCCGGTTTTTCGAAAACTTAATAACACGCTGTTAGTCAGCAAGTTCTGCTAAGCACATTTCGTCGTAGATTTGGTTAACCCACTTATCAACACGCTCTTCAGTTAGCTCTGGCTGGCGGTCTTCATCGATACATAAACCGATAAAGTTATTGTCGTCAACAAGCGCTTTAGATGCTTCAAATTCATAACCTTCAGTTGGCCATTGACCCACTAAAATAGCACCTTTAGATTCAGCAATTTCTTTTAATGGTAACATCGCGTCACAGAAGTATTCTGCGTAATCTTCTTGGTCACCTAAACCGAAAATTGCCACTAGCTTGTCGTTGAAATCAACTTCTTCTAAGTCAGGTAGGAAATCGTCCCAGTCACATTGGTTTTCACCGTAGTACCAAGTAGGAATACCTAGAATAAGCAAATCAAACTCAGCGATTTCTTCTTTGGTACTTTTGGCGATGTCTTTGACTTCGACCATTTTCTTACCCAGTTTTTTCTGGATCATTTTACTAACGGCTTCAGTGTTACCTGTATCGCTGCCGAAAAATAAACCTACAATTGCCATTTACTTATAACCTTTTAATTAACTTTCGTTTAACTTTGCTTGGCTAACGAGTCAACGAGCATGCTTTCAATCAGCTCGCTACGACTGATCCCTTGATCTTTCGCTAGCGCATCTAACTGGTCGAATAAACTTTGATGAATTTTAAATTCAACCCGTTTTAAACCTTTATTTTTGTCTCGTTTGACCTGATTTCGCTTGTTGATTTTTATTTGTACGCTGCGCGGGTGAGGGTTAGTTTTTGGCCGCCCCGGACGCTTCTCATCACTAAATAAATCAATAGTGGTTAAATCTGCTGCTTCTTTTGCCATGGTTAGCCAACGCCCTGACTTTCCCAGATAAATTGAATAATGCCTTTGGCAATAAAACCAGCACAACCTAAAAACAATACGAAATAGACAACGAATTGTCCCATTTTGGGGACATCATTTTTTTTCATGACATCGTTTATCGATAAGCCTATGAAAATAAATATAAAAGCAAAAAATAAATTGAGACCAATCGTCTCTATTAATTCGAAATGCTCTGCTAACATCTTACTACCCCAAAAAATCTGGCGGCACTATATCACAACCCAATAGGCCAATCACTTATCTGTTTAAAAAATCTTTAACAATCTTATTAAACGCAACCGTTTTTTCGGCGTGAAGCCAGTGGCCAGCACCCGCAATAATTTTGGCGCGGCTGTTGGGGAACATGGGTTTAATCACATCACTATGTTCAGCGGTTATATAATTAGAGGCACCGCCTTTAATAAACAAGGTGTCTCCACTAAAAGATTGATTTGGATCAAGCGCTTGCATAATTTGCGGGTAACAGTTTGCGATGTTTTGTAAATGACACTTAAAGTGCAATTCGCCATCGGTAGTGGTCAGATTGCGCAGTAAGAACTGACGCACACTTGGCGTTTCAACATAGTGGCTAAGTACTTCGTCGGCTTGCTTACGCGATGTTATTTGTTGATTCGCTATCTGAAGCTCTACTTGCTGCAAGCCGTTAATGATTTCTTGGTGGTGTGCAGGGTAGGCAATTGGTGCAATGTCGGCGACAATTAAGCTTCTAACATAATGACTAAATGACAAGGCGATTTGCATCGCAATTTTACCGCCCATAGAGTGCCCAAGAAAATCTGCCTGTTTAATATTCAGGTGATCGAGCACCGAAATAACGTCTTGGGCAAGTGTTGGGTAATTCATGTCTTTACGATGAAATGAGCTACCGTGATTACACACATCAATGCTGATGACCTGATAATCTTCAGCCATAGGCTTAGCAACCATTCCCAAGTTGTCGAGACTACCAAACAGTCCATGGATTAATACTAACGGTTGGCCTTCGCCGCGGATCTGAAAATTTAACAATGACATAGGCTTTCTTTTGATTGTGTTGCTATTTGTTTATGTAGAGGTTGACGCTAGTTTCACACTTATCTACACGAGATTAACTATGTGAACTTAGCTATGCGAGCTTAGCTATGTGAACTTAGCTATGTGAACTTACCTGTGCTTAATTATGCGCACCATAGGAGAAATTCTCTCGTAAATCTTAGTGCGCTTGCAAGTTAAGTTTATCAGCTAGATCTTTTCGCTCAAATATCGACCGAAAGGATCAGATAAAACAACATTAAAGCCGATTTAGCGCTGGTGAGATTTTTTCTTCGTGAGTATAATCGGGGCGCTTGAAAAAAATATACGGATCATGAATGAAGAACATCGAAATAGACGAAGAGCTATATCAATATATTGCCAGTCAAACTCAATTTATTGGCGAAAGTGCCTCTTCTATTTTACGTCGTCTGCTTGCCATCGATACTGCTGTGCAGACCTCACCGCAGCCAAAATCTCAGTCAAACTCGGTTGACTTAAATTCCGTTAACTCAGAGCCAGAAACTAAAGCAGTTGAGGCACCGGCTAAGAAGCCAAAAGGAACAGTTTTCGATCATATCAATAAAGAAGAATTAGCAACACAACGTGGTGCGGTTGGTCGCTTTTTGTTGATTCTCCAAGCCCTATACCGTGTTCATCAAGACGAATTTAATGTGGTAAGCGATATTCGTGGCCGTGATCGTCTTTATTTTGCCGACAACGAGAGTGCATTGGCCGAGAGTGGCAGCAGTACTAAGCCTCGCCAAATACCAGAGAGTCCATACTGGGTTATTACCAACTCAAATACCACACGAAAGAAAATGATGCTCACTGAGGTAGCTGTCGCGCTAGGTTATTCAGATAAAGATGCTGAACGCATTCGCGAATTGCTTTCGTAAAGTGTATGAGTAAGGTGTAATACTAAGGCGAATAGGCAAAGTGAACGGGTAAAGTGGCTAGATTAAGCAACACTTAAGTTACCCGTGCCAGGTTGCCAATCATTATTTAATGTATTGAAAGACCAAAGTATTGAAACGCCAAAACTAACGCATTTCTTATACTTTAAGAAATAAGTGCTAAACGCTATTTTCTAATAGTTAGTCACTAAGAATTAGTAACTAACTGTTAATCACTAAAAATTGCGCACGAACACTTGAGTCCCTGTTAAGGGAAAGTGAAGGGAAGAATTAAGGGAACAACATGACGGTACATGAACGAGCAGGCCAAGTATCTTTACCAGAAGACCGAATTAACATCGCAAAAGTAGTTTCTGATTACTTTTTCACGCAACCTGATAGCAGTATCGCTGCACAAAAGGTTAGTTTTGGTACTTCTGGTCATCGCGGTAGCTCACTAAAAGCGAGTTTTAATGAGTACCATATTTTAGCCATATGTCAGGCTGTAGTGGAGTACCGCAAGGCTCAAGGTTTTACTGGGCCATTGTATCTTGGTAAAGACACGCATGCGTTATCTGAACCAGCTTTTAATTCCGCACTCAGTGTACTTATCGCCAATGATGTAGATGTTGTCGTTCAGCAAGATTTAGGCTTTACTCCAACGCCAGTGATTTCTCGTTTAATTATTAGCCACAATAAAACCGAAGACACAGTTGCTGATGGCTTGATTATTACTCCTTCACATAATCCACCTCAAGACGGTGGTATTAAGTACAACCCACCACATGGCGGGCCAGCTGAGGGTGAAATTACCAAGCAAATAGAAGCTCGCGCCAACGAAATTCTGGCAGCAGATTTAGAAGATGTACTCGATTTACCACTTAGCGAGGCAATGGCTTCTGAACGTTTAATCAAACGTGATTTTGTCACCGAATATGTTGAACAACTTGACCAAGTGCTTGACATGCAAGCGATTGCAAAAGCCGGTGTAACTATTGGTGTTGACCCACTAGGTGGCTCAGGTATTGATTACTGGCCAGCAATTGCTAAGCGCTATGGCATCAATATTGAGGTCGTAAACAAAGCTGTTGATCCAAGCTTTGCGTTTATGCCACTTGATAAAGATGGCAAAATCCGCATGGACTGTTCTTCACCTTATGCCATGGCGGGCTTAATTTCGCTAAAAGATGAATTTGACGTTGCCGTGGGCAATGATCCTGACTTTGATCGTCATGGCATTGTCACTAAGTCTGGTGGTTTAATGAATCCAAATCACTATTTAGCGGTTTCAATTCATTATTTAATGACACACCGAGACTGGCCAGAAAGTGCCAAAATAGGCAAAACCCTTGTTTCAAGCTCTTTAATTGACCGAGTTGCTAAAGACTTAGATAAGCAATTATCAGAAGTGCCAGTAGGCTTTAAATGGTTTGTTGATGGTTTGCATCAAGCAAGTTATGCCTTTGGTGGTGAAGAAAGTGCTGGTGCATCTTTTATAGCCCGTGACGGTAGCTGTTGGACAACGGATAAAGACGGCTTCATTATGGCATTATTAGCGGCAGAAATTTTAGCGGTAACGGGTAAAGATCCTTATCAGCATTTCCTTGCGCTTGCCGAAAAATTGGGAACACCAAGTTATGGCCGCGTTGAGGCGGTTGCTAATGCCAAGCAAAAAGCTGTGTTAACCCAATTACAGCCTGAATCAATTACCGCCACTGAGCTTGCAGGCGAGCCTATCGTAAGTAAGCTCAGTCATGCACCGGGTAACAATTCGGCAATTGGTGGTCTTAAGGTAGAAACCACCAATGGTTGGTTTGCAGCGCGTCCATCAGGGACAGAAGAAATCTATAAAATCTACGCTGAAAGCTTTATTGATGAGGATCATTTGCAGCAAATTATTGCTGATGCGCAAGTAATGGTCAGCGATATTTTTGCCAAGGCAGGGATCTAATGTCTCCCAAGCTTTCTGCCTTTGCAGAGGTGATTGCGAAAGCAAACGATGCGCTGATGGCAAAACATCAGCGCTTAGATACGTTAATGGGCATTATCGACAAGGCACTTCGCCAACAAGGCATGGCAGCGGATGCGATCACCATAGATGCCCCGTCACTTGATAAGAAAATTGTGTTTTTACTGCCGGATATCGAACCAGAGCAAGTGGAAGTCGCCTATGGCAACAAAGCTGGAGATATTCATCGCAAAGAGCGCATAGCAATTGCCAGCTTGAGCATTGAGCAAGCACAGTCAATGATGGAAAGCTATTTCTGTACTCACTAGTGCTAGGCTTAGTGCAGAAAACAGCAAAACAGCAAAGCAGCAAAAAAAGCAAAAACGTAAACAATTCCGTTCAAGCTCGCAGCGCGCCCGCTCTTTCATTACTATAACTATCCTTTCGCAGCGCTATGCTATCGAATACAATAAGGCTGCAATTATTCCTCTAAAGTGGTTAGTAATAACAACTAGCCATTGATGTCAAAATTACTACACAGAAGAGCAATCGTGAGCCCATCATCTAACGTAACGCAACCTATCTCTGAATCTATGAAACAGCAATTACAACAAAGCGGTGACTTTTTATCACTGACACGCAACCATGAATGGTCAATTCCTGCACCTTTTAGTTTTGAAGTAACCCATCAAGCTTCAAACACTAAGTCACTTGTCTCTGTGCTTGATACAGGCATCATTACTTTTGAGCCTATCGACAGAAAAACCCAAAAAGACATTGTTTTATCGAGCGCCGTTCATGGCAATGAAACAGCGCCAATCGAAATATGCGCTGACATCATTGGGCAGTTAATCAAGGGTGAATTGGCGTTAGCTGAGCGTGTATTATTTTTATTTGGTAACCCTGCGGCGATGAATATTGCTGAGCGTTTTGTTGAAGAGAACCTTAATCGACTGTTTTCGGGGGCACATAGCGAAGGTGATGTGCGAAATAAAGAGCGCGATCGCGCAAAAGCACTTGAGCAAGCGGTAACTAACTTCTTTACCCAATTAGCAGAGCACAACCTTTGCGAAGATGGTGAACGCGAGCGTTACCATTATGACTTGCACACCGCCATTCGCGGCTCAAAAAACGATAAGTTCGCTGTTTATCCATTCCGACATGGCAAGCCTTGGAAGAAGTCGCAACTTTGCTTCTTACAAGCATGTGATGTTTCAACTATTTTGTTGTCTCATTCACCGACAACCACGTTTAGCTATTTTTCTTCAAATAACTTTGGCGCCGATGCATTTACCGTAGAGCTGGGTAAAGTTATGCCATTTGGCGAAAACGATATGGCTAAATTCACCAAAGTGAAAGAGACATTAACGAAATTTGTTTCAGGTCAGCCGCTTGAGCTAGCGGAATATGACGAAAGCACATTTGATATTTTTGAAATTGATCAAACCATCAACAAACACACGGAAGATTTTGTCTTAAACTTTGCAGATGACGCGGAAAACTTTACTGATTTTCCAGTTGGCTATGTGCTTGCCACCGATGGCGATATTGAACATAAAGTACGCACACAAGGGGAAGCTATCATCTTCCCAAATGCGAATGTGGCACTTGGCCAACGCGCATTACTGACGGTGAAACCAACGACCATTGAGTAGCAGACAATCAACCGTTAAACAGCGTTTAAAGCCCCATTTTATGGGGCTTTTTTCATTCTTTTACAGCGATATATAAACTGACTTAACTTACTTAAGTGTAAACATTTCTGTTCAAATTTTCTGCTCAAAAACATCTCACTCTCGCCACTCTCTTGAATGTAAGTTTACGTAAAGGTAAATTTTTAGCCGTTACAACAAGCGATACTACAGAGCACCCAATGCACTCGTATTCGTCAGCCACATAATTAAAAAACTAGGCTAAAACGAGCGAGGAGTCAGGCAGTTAACACATGCAAAAATATAACTCGTTAACTCACTGACTAAGCTACTGCGATCGAAAGTCATTAAGAACTCAAATGCGGTCGCTATACTGCGTATTAAGGTGTAGTACGAAGCATCATAGGCCTTGCAAAATAATAATGACAGGCTTGGCCTTAGCTCATGATATTTCTGGCAATTAGCTGAAGTTTCATCGAGTTAACTATACTTATTACTGCGCTTGGTATAAGCCTAGTAATGAGTGCGGCGGCTCTGTAGTGAAATGCAGGCCATAACCCCCAATTGGCGGTTATGGCCTGCCTAAACAAGAGAACAATATGAACGCTAGAACACATATGCCTGAAAAGTACCCAAGCGGTGCTGAGGTTCATAGTCCGGCCTTTATCGATGGCCATTCAGTTGCTATTCCTATTTTAAAGATCCTAAAAGAAGACGGCTCACTTTACCCGAGTGCCGATTTACCTGAGCTTGATCAAGCAAAAGCTGAAAAGGTTTACCGTGCATTTGCCTTTCATCGTGTGCTTGACGAACGCATGATTGCTGCCCAGCGTCAGGGGCGCATTAGTTTTTACATGACCGCCTTAGGGGAGGAAGCAACGACAGTTGGCGGCGCGGCGGCATTAGAACCGCAAGATATGATTATGGCGCAGTATCGCGAGCAAGGCTGTTTAATTTACCGTGGTTTTTCCTTAGAAGACTTTATGAATCAAATGTTTTCAAACGAAAAAGATTTAGGTAAAGGTCGTCAAATGCCGATTCATTACGGCTCTAATGAATTAAACTACATGACGATATCATCACCGCTAGGCACACAAATTCCACAAGCCGCCGGTTATGCTTATGGTCAAAAACTGCAAGGGAAAGACGCCGTAACCTTGTGTATGTTTGGTGAAGGTGCAGCATCAGAAGGTGATTTTCATGCGGGCCTGAATATGGCAGCCGTTCATCAAGCTCCCGTTATCTTCTTTTGTCGAAACAATGGCTACGCCATTTCAACGCCATCTGATGAGCAATACGTGGGTAATGGTATTGCCTCGCGTGGTGTCGGCTATGGCATGAAAACGATCCGCATAGACGGTAATGACGTTTTGGCGGTAATGAAAGCCATGCAGTTGGCACGTAGTTACGCGCTAGAGCACCAAGCACCTGTGCTTATCGAGGCGATGTCTTATCGTTTGGGCGCCCATTCAACATCAGATGACCCGTCTGGCTATCGCAGCAAAGAAGAAGAAGCGAAATGGCAAGCGCACGATCCTATTGCGCGTTTTAAAACTTGGTTAATAAATCAAAATTGGTGGGATGAAGCGCGTGACAAAGCGTTATATGAATCTTTGCGCGAAGAAATTCTAGCGGCGGTAAAAGTTGCAGAAAAAGTCGCAAAACCACCGGTTGAAGACTTAGTCACCGATGTCTATGACCAAGTGCCGAAACATCTCGAAAAACAATTAACAGATCTAAAAGAGCACATTAACAAATATCCAGAAGCCTATCCGTTTACCGCAGGGAGATTTTAACCATGGCGCAAATGAATTTATTGCAAGCGATCAATAACGCGCTTGATATCGCCATGGCTGAAGACGATAGCACTTTGTGCTTTGGTGAAGACGTTGGTCACTTTGGTGGCGTTTTTCGAGCAACTTCCGGCTTGCAAGAGAAATATGGCAAAGCACGCTGTTTTAATACGCCACTTGCGGAGCAGGGGATTGTGGGGTTTGCCAATGGACTAGCTGCGCAAGGTAGCCGTCCGGTCGCGGAAATACAATTTGCCGATTATATCTTCCCAGCGTTTGATCAAATTGTGAATGAATCTGCCAAGTTTCGTTACCGCAGTGGTAATGAATTCAATGTTGGTCGGCTTACCATCCGCACCCCCTATGGCGGTGGTATTGCCGGCGGCTTGTATCACAGCCAATCGCCAGAGGCATATTTTGCGCACACGCCCGGTTTAAAAATTGTTGTGCCGCGTAACCCGTATCAAGCAAAGGGACTGTTGTTGGCGTCAATTCGCGATGACAACCCAGTGATTTTCTTTGAACCTAAACGTTTGTACCGCGCCTCAGTAGGAGAGGTACCAGAAGACGATTACCAGTTGCCTATCGGTAAAGCCGAAGTTATCAGCCAAGGAAGTGATATCACCTTACTTGGTTGGGGGGCACAAATGGAAGTTATTGAAAAAGCAGCGGAGTTGGCTGCTAATGAGGGGGTTTCGTGTGAGCTAATCGACTTGCGCTCTATTCTGCCTTGGGATGTGGAAACCGTCGCTCAATCTGTGATGAAAACCGGGCGATTGTTAATTAGCCATGAGGCACCAATTACGGGTGGCTTTGCTGGTGAAGTGGCAGCGACTATTCAACATGAGTGCTTTTTGCATTTAGAGTCACCAATAGCTCGAGTTTGCGGTGTTGATACGCCGTATCCATTATCGCTTGAAAAAGAACATATGGCAGATCATCTCAAGATTTTCGAAGCCATTAAACGCAGCGTGCATTACTAAAGGTAGGATAGCAAATGAGCATAGATTTTATTTTACCGGACATTGGCGAAGGCATTGTCGAATGCGAGTTAGTGGAATGGTTGGTCGCAGAGGGTGAGAAGATTGAAGAAGATCAACCCATTGCCGATGTGATGACAGATAAAGCATTAGTACAAATTCCCGCCATGCATGCTGGCGTGGTCGACAAACTATATTATCAGCAAGGCGATATTGCCAAAGTACATGAGCCCTTATTTTCAATGACTCCGGTTGCAATGACACCTTTCGATGGTAATACAACAAGTGCTGACAATGAATCAAATGGCGTTGGCGCAATCCCTGAAACTCATCAAGCAACCTCGCTCGCCAAGCAAAGCACAAATGACAGCGTTAGAGGCTCGCAATTATTGGATGCTGGCTTAAATCTATTAGAATCTTTAGCGTCTGATGAAGGCGCAAGCGACGAAGAGCAGATAGAAGAATCGTTAGATTCAGCAAATAAGGTTGCTGCCATTGAGCCGCAATCTGCCTGCATCTCAGAAGACTTTATTTTGCCTGATATTGGTGAGGGCATTGTTGAGTGTGAAATTGTTGAGTGGTTAGTCGCTGAAGGTGATGTGATTGAGGAAGATCAACCTGTTGCTGATGTGATGACAGATAAAGCACTTGTGCAGATCCCGGCAATTTGTGCTGGCACTGTCGTTAAGCTTTATTATGCCAAAGGTGATATTGCCAAAGTTCATGCGCCACTTTTTGCTATTGCGCCAAGTGGCAATGTTTTTAGCCATGATGATGACAACAAAAAGGAAAAAGAAAAGCTACCTGAAACCGCTAACGAAAATCATCAGGCAGGTATTCAGCCAGCAATTACCAATCAAAAAAGTCAAAAACAACAAAGTAAAAACCAAGAGAGTGCCACTTTCGCAGGAAAAAGCTCCGCACAAATTTCCAGTACTGATATTGTGAAAAACGGTAAAAAAGCTCTGGCTAGTCCCGCTGTTAGACGTGTTGCTCGAGAACTAGACATTAATATTCATCAAGTGCCGGGCTCTGGGAAAAAAGGTCGAGTATATAAAGAAGACGTTATTCGTTTTAGCCAGGCAAAAGCCGAGCGGGCGCAAGCTATACAGCAGCAAACGAGTCAGCCAGAATCCATTAGCAGTAAGTCAATTACCGTTGGGGGTAAGCGTGTTGAGGCAATTCGCGGTGTGAAAGCGGCGATGGCGAAGGCCATGGTTGATTCCGTTACTAGCATTCCTCACTTTACCTATTGTGAAGAGCTAGATTTGACAGAGTTAATTGCGTTACGTCAGCAACTAAAAACACAATACGCTAAACAAGATGTCAAACTGACCTTAATGCCATTTTTTATGAAGGCGATGTCTATGGCACTTACTGAGTTTCCACTGATGAATACGCAAGTTAACGATGATTGCAGCGAGATCACCTATTTTGAGGATCACAACATCGGTATGGCAGTAGACTCCAAAGTTGGCTTGTTAGTGCCAAATGTAAAACAAGCACAAACAAAATCAATTTTAGAGTTGGCGTTAGATATTGCCAGATTAACTGAACAGGCGCGAGCAGGGCGCGTTAGCCTTGAAGATTTGACCGGCGGAACTATCTCTATTTCCAATATTGGAGCAATAGGTGGCACTGTCGCAACTCCAATTATTAATAAACCGGAAGTCGCAATTGTCGCTTTGGGTAAAGTGCAAAAGCTGCCGCGTTTCAATGAAAATGGGGAGGTACAGGCGCGCGACATTATGCAAATTAGTTGGTCTGGTGATCACCGCGTTATCGATGGCGGCACGATTGCAAGATTTACTAATGCATGGAAAGCGCTACTCGAAAACCCAAACCGAATGCTGGTAAATCTTCGCTAGCGCGCATTACTTGCAAAAAAGACAAGGCAAAAAAAGATTGGGCAAAAAAAAGCTCTGCTAAGTAGTGCTTAGCAGAGCTAAAGGCGAGCTTTTCATAGCGATTACAAGGAAGCGATAGCATAGAAAAGTGCGCTGAGATTAATGTCCAGAAAGAATCCGATAAAGAATAAAAGTACAACAGTTAAACGATAAGTTTGGTTACCTTACTCTTTATTTTTGGATAGTAATGTTGGATAACAATACTGGTTCACAATATTGGTCAGCAATAATTCATCCAACGAGGCATAGATTAACGTAGCTTTATGAAAGTTATGTGACGATAAAAATGAAGTTGTTGTGACACTCTGTTATCAGCAGATGCACTTTTGCGATGCTCGGCTGCTCAGCTTTGAGTTGATAGTGTTGACATTATACAAGCTAATGAACAATCTAGTTGTCTAAGAATTACCTAAAAATTGTATAGTGCAAACAAACTAGTTAGCTTAAACGCACTTAATTTATCGAAGACTAAGCACAGTCTTTGTCCAATACAATTCGATAACGACTGGCGAATGTGACAAGAAAAAAACTACAACACTTTTATATTGCCGAAGAGCAATCTATCTACTTGCTAAGTCACAAAGATGCGACCAAGTTAAAGACTTGGGTTGAATTGTGCCAGCAACAGTTAAATCTATTGGCTTACAGCAACATAGAATTGATAGGTAAAGGAGCCTATGGTTTTGTATTTTCTGGTCAAGGAGAAGCCTTGCCTGATTATCAAAACCAAGAGCATCAAAACCCAGAACATCAAAAACAGCAAAACAAACACGAGCAACAAGCTAGCCAACAGTTACAAGACTTTGTGTTTAAGTTTTCTCGATTAACCTTACCCCAACATGTACAAGACAGATTCGAAGAAGAAGCGCATATGCAGCGTCAAATTTGTCATCCGCAAGTGCCAAAGGTTATCGAATATCGAAAAATAAAGCGCCAATCTGTGGTGCAAATGACACGGGCCCCAGGAATTAACCTCGAACAATACTCCCATCAGCACGGGCCACTTCCTCCCGAACAAATAGTACAGTTCGCGATTCAGCTTATTGAGCTATTAACGTATTTGCGCGGCAATAAACAAAATGGCGAGGCTAAGCCGATTGTGCACGGTGATATTAAGCCATCTAATTTGGTGTTTGATGAGCATACAGGGCAACTGCATTTAGTGGACTGGGGGTCAGCCGTTTACGCACAAATAGATGCTCAGGGGCAGACCACAGCAAATAATGTCATGGATTTAATGAGTGGTGATTTACAGCATACCAACGCTCGCTTAGGTGATATTTATTTTATCGGGCCAGAGCAAATCAATGGGGAGCTTTCAAGCCCTCGTTTTGATGAACAAGGAGCAGCAGCTACTTTATATGCGCTTGCGTCAGGTCAATCCAGCCGTTATGGCAAACAAGTGATCCCCGCTAGCAGTTTAGGCTTGCCTAAGCCGCTGGCGCAAGTGCTCGACGGTATGTTGAGTGAAGACTTGAAAACAAGGCAGCAAGCGGGTGATTACTTTCTAAAGCAAATAGGCTTTTTTAAGAAATTAGTGCTCGCAGAAAAGCCCACAGAACCATTAATTGAACCATTAATTCCGGTTTGGGTGAGAAATAGTGAAGCGCTAATTGATACTGTTGTTTATGGCTCGCGAAAATCTTTTTTACGCGAGCAAAGTGATGACGAGTCTTTAACGGATGTCGATGATGCTCAGTTAGAAAAATATTATAAAAACTATCTGAGCGGTATGGGAGATAACGAAAAAGCCTTTGTTGCTGCAGTTAGTCGGCTGGGTAATTTTCCGGTTGTTGGTGGTTTAGCAGTGCGCTGGCAAAAAGAAGGTGTTTATATCGATTCCAATTTAACGCTGTTTGATCCATCACTGAAAAAGTCTTTTCAAAGCGCCGTCAATAACATGATTTATTTAGCGCAAGGCATATTTCGCATCGGTATGTTTAAAAGCTGTTTGTTCAATGCCCGTACCACCTTGCACATTGAGCGAGACAACGAACAAGAGCCGTTTATCGCCAATGAGGAAATGACCATTCCTTTTGATGTCAGTGTCGTACCAGAACTTGATGATGAAACTAGGCTCCACTCCTATTTTGAAGACGGTAAAGACCCAGATGAATATTTGCGCCTACCTGATGAAATCATGGCAGAGCTTGCCAAAATGAACTTCATTCATCATACCGGCTGTATTATTTTCGAAGTATTACCAACTCACCTTAAAATTCATAGCTACCTGATGCTACTGAATCATGAAAAACAAGCGGAATTCACTAAACACCTTCATAATATTCTAAAACTGTTACCAAATATTAGTGGCTTAGGCATATCTGGCTTTATGAAGCTACCCTATAAAGATACGCGGTTTTTTGAGCATATTAGTCAGTTGCCAGATAAGTTTTATCCAAAAAATCCCAAATTACGCTAGCTGATTTTGGCAGCTTCATTAATGCAAAAAGGAGCACAACAGTGAGTGATGAGAATTTAGGCGCCATTGCTTGGCTAGATCTAACGGTTGAAAACGCTCAGCAAACACGAGACTTCTATCAACAAGTGGTTGGCTGGCATGCCCAATCCGTTGATATGGATGGTTATCAAGATTACGCCATGGCGCCAACAAAAGCAGGTGAACCTGTCGCTGGTATTTGTCATGCGCGAGGTGCGAACGCCGACTTACCCGCAATGTGGTTACCTTATTTTTTAGTTAAGAATGTCGAACAAGCTGCGGCTGATGTAAAAGCACTGGGTGGCGTTTTGTGTACGCAATTTAAAACCATGGGGAATGACAGATTTGTGGTCATTAAAGATCCAGCAGGTGCTGCTTGTGCACTTTATCAGCAAGGCTCAAGTTGATTGATTAGCTTTGCCGTATATACTTTTTGTTACCGTTGTTAATGGCTTGTAAGCATGGTTTATTCAAATTATTAAGAAGCCGTATAACCTAAGGGTATGGATTGATAAATTATTCTTATTAGTAAAGAAGTTGCTTGTCATCTAATTTTAAATAAGCGAATAAAAATAAAGCAATCTACTTATTGCACTGCGTTGAAAATTAATAACTAAGAACTCTGTTAGAGCGAACAAATAGTGGGAAAGTATCACATGTTTAAGTTAAAGAAAGTCTCAGAATCTTTATTGTTGGCAATAGCCAGTTACGGTATGGCAACTACGGTAAGTTACGCACAAGAAGCTCCTCAAGAAGAAGAGATTGAACGTATCTCGATTGTTGGTTCGAATATTAAGCGAGCTTCTGACATTGGTGCTTTGCCCGTCACAGCGATGACAGAGCAAGACATTGAAAATACCGCAGCTATAACGGGTGATGAACTATTGCGTTCTATTCCACAAATTGGTGAAGTGAACTTTGGTGCTTCAACCGGTAATGGTGGTGTGAATGATGCGCGTGGTGATGTTTCATCAATTAACTTACGCGGTGTCGGTACAGGTAACACGCTAACCTTGTTAAATGGCCGTCGTTTGGTTACTCACCCCGGCACTCAGTCTGAGAACTTTGTTCCTGTTTCTACGGTTAACTCGAATACCTTGCCTGTTTCAGGCCTTCGTTCACTAGAAATATTACGTGATGGTGCGGCAGCGATTTATGGTTCGGATGCCGTTGCAGGTGTTGTGAACTACGCACTACAAGATGATTATGAAGGCAATAAATTGAGCCTTTCTTACGGCCAGTCTGAAGGCACGCCGTTAGACGAGTTGACATTTAGCTACTTAACAGGCTTTGATGTTGGCGATAAAACTCATGTTACAGCCTCTGTCGCTTACTACAGCCGTGACGGTATGATGGCAAGCGAGCGCAGATATTCACGCAGCCATGATCTCAGAAACTTCCCAACGTTGCCTGAAGAGTTTATTGGTGATACTCAACTCGACAATAGAACCACTGCAACTCCATGGGGTGATTTTGTGTCGGATTCACTTGGCCGTTTCCACTTGCAGCCAGCGGATATGGCACCAGGCGACTGTGTGGTTGACTTAGCTGGTGGTGTTTGTGCCGATAGTGGCAGTTTCCCTCGTGATTTACGTTTTGACCGCGGTACAACTCGTTCGTTAGTGTCAGATGTTGATCGTTTCAATTTCTACACCTATATCACTCATGATTTAGGCAATGATATGGAGTTATTTGCTGAGGCTATTTATTACGAAGCCAATGCAGAGCGAACTCGTGAGCAAACGCCAAACTTAACCTCTCAGCGTTTTACGGTAGCAGCAGATGCCGCTTTCAACCCGTTTGGCGAAGAAGTGCTAGTGCGCAGCTATCGTCCACTAGATGCTGGCCCTCGTAATATCGAAGTTGATGACACAAGTTATCGCGCATTACTTGGCTTGAAAGGTGAGTGGGGTGATTGGTATTGGGAAACAGCAGCTTTCTACACAGCGGCGGAAACCAATGATAAAGCCAATCGCGTAAATGCTATTTTGTTCCAAGAAGCGGTGAACAGTACTGACCCTTCTACTGCCTATAACATCTTTACTGGTGGTGACGTTAACAACCCTAATGAAGGTGATTCGACGCTTAATCCACAAAGTGTTATCGATTCATTTATTACCACAGTGCGTCGTGACTCTGAAACTGAACTTGCTTCAATCGATTTCAAAGCCAGTAATGAAGCCCTTTTCAGCCTGCCGACAGGTGATGTCGGTGTGGCACTTGGTTTAGAGTTTAGACATGAAGGCTTTGAAGACGACCGCGATCCACTACTTGATGGTAGCAGCCCGTTTACTAACCTAGTTACAGGTGCAACACGTCAAGACGCGAGTAGCGTTTTAGGTAGTAGCCCAACACCAGACTCTAAAGGTAGCCGCAATGTCGCGTCAGCGTTTGTTGAATTTATTGCTCCGCTAATTGATAGTGACTCTCAATACCTAGAAATGCAGTTAGCTGCACGATACGAGGACTTTTCTGATGTTGGTGGTAGTGGCCTAAAACCTAAAGTGGCGTTATTTTGGGTACCAGCAGATTGGATTAGCTTACGTGCATCATATGCTGAAGGCTTTAGAGCGCCAGGTCTACCGCAAGTAACGGCTGAAGGTGTACCAAGAGCCAATACAATTTATGACCCAGTTCAAGACAGAAGTTACTCAGTTGTCGATGTACGTAGTGGTACGACAGACTTAGAGCCAGAAGATGACGAAAATACATCATTTGGTATTGTGCTTGAGCCAACTGAAAGCTTAACCATTACGGCGGACTGGTGGAAAATAGAGCAAGAAGACTTGGTGGGTATTTTACCTGGAGCTTCACACCTAGCGTTAGATTTTGTGCGCCGCTCGCAAGGTTCAACAAACTCAGCGGTAGAGCGTGATCCAGTAAGTGGTGACGTAATTCGTATTAATAATGAATATTTGAATTTAGGTAAGCGTGAAATATCAGGTATTGATTTCAGTGTTATTTACGACTTTGAAACGGACTTTGGTGACTTTGAGTTTACCGTTAACGCTGCACATTTGAAGAAATTTGACCAAGAACCAAGCGATATTGACAGCGAGCTAATTGCTTTTAACGAAGCTGGTGGCTTCCCGCAACCAATCGTTATTCAAGGTGCTGGTGACTTGCTTAAACAAAATGGTCGCCCTGAGTGGCGTGGCCGTGCATCAATTAACTGGCGCTATGAGCAATGGGGTGCAGGTATTAATTCTAACTATGTAGGCTCGGTGATTGATACCTCAACGACAGCAACAGTTGATGGCGAAGTGATTGAATTACCAGTTGATAGCATGACAACAACCAACGTGTATGTTGATTACCGTATCGAAGGTAGTGATAGCCTATTAGATGGCAGTAAAATACGCTTTACGGTTCGTAACATTTCCGACCAAGAGCCACCGCTAGCGGATGAGCTTGCCCATGGTTACTTTGGTGCCTTGCACTCGAACCGTGGTCGCTACTTTAACTTGAGCTACTCAAAAGAGTTCTAGTTAACAAAAAACTTTAGTTAACGAAAAATGTGACTCAAAACGGCCTAATGTGAAAACATTAGGCCGTTTTTTATTACAAAATACTCAACACCTTATGTTGAATATCAATAGTAATTGAGTTGTGCGTAACTGTTGTCAACAAGCCTGATATATAGAGTCACAGTTAAACTCGATGCATTGAGGTTTGATGTTTACCTGCTATACCTAAAGAGGGAAATAGACTATGTGAGGATGGTTATAGCAGCGTGCGGCGGAACAGTTCAAAGTAATGGAACGGGTCGGGCTTCCGGAAAATGGAAAGCCTATCGAAAAGCGTTAAATCACTTTATGAGTAACGGTCAGCAGCTTTGTTCGACCAAGCAATGTCAGCAAGGTAATTGCACTTTTCACCTATCAGCAGCTCAATTTGAGGCAATAGAGGTTCAAGACCCGCAGCAGATAGGTGATAAGGTGCAAATTAGCGTACGCGGTGAAGGTTCTTGTATTTGTAGCTAATTCTGCACGCTAACTTATTCTTGTTAAGCTGTCTTAGCTGTGCGCGTCGTAATTATCACCTGTGCTAATCGGTAAAAATAACGTTTGATACAGACGCGTTGCATAGCCGTCAGTCATGCCGGCAACATAATCAGCGATTACACGATAGGCATTTTCACCATTGTCGCTCGCGGCTCGCCAACGTTTAGCTGTGCTTGTTGGCAATAAGCGTTCTGGGTCAGACGAAAGTGCTTCGAATAACTCCATCACCACTTGCTGGCCTCTATATTCGATCCGCTGAATAGCTGGCAGCCTAACAACAAAAGTTAAAACGAAGTTTTTAAAAATATCGAGCACGTTTGCCTGCTCTTCAGGCAGTTTAGCATTGTATCGTAACAGCGGCTCAGCAAACTCTTGAGCATTTGTGTTGACCGGAAGTAATTCGATAGCTGTGATTAAGTAGTTGACGAGTCCACCGATGGCGTCCTTTTGCAAATAATGATGTTCAGAAAAGAGTTTATCGGTTAACCCATCGCAATAGTTGGTCAACCAGCCTTCGCCAATATCTAGCAAAGGCTTAATTACGTGTTCGTCAAAATCGTTGCGGTTAACAACCCCAGTTACAATGGCATCTTCTAGATCATGAATTCCATAGGCAATATCGTCAGCGAGTTCCATTATCGAACAGTCCAACGATTTGTAGCAGGTTCTGCTATGCATGTTGTCACGTGTCACTATGGTTTGGAATAAGTCTCTATCATTGAATGAAAGTGGCGCGAGTATCCAATCAATAATGTCACTGTCATCTTGATATAACCCTTTAGGCGGATGCCAATGGCGCGCTTGTAATTGGCGATAGCTCACGGGGGCTTGATTGGGAACTTTGTGCACTAAGTTGTCGATGAGTTGCGGGTATTTGATTAAACCCAGTAGTGTGCGACGCGATAAATTCATTCCATGACATTCGCTAAACGGCTCTAGGCGCGCCACAATACGTAATGTTTGCCCATTGCCTTCAAAGCCACCGTGTTTGCGCATCATATAATGCAGTGCCACTTCACCACCGTGACCAAAAGGCGGGTGGCCAATATCATGTGCCAAACAAAGCGCTTCAATTAAGGTGTCATCGTCGGGAAATAATTGCGCAGCTAAATCGGGATACTTCGACCTAAGCTGTGCAGTAATGCCTGAGCCAATTTGCGCGGCTTCAAGTGAGTGGGTTAGTCGGGTGCGGTAAAAGTCGCTTTGCCCAGAGCTGATCACTTGTGTTTTTGATTGCAGGCGTCGAAACGCAGCAGAGTGCAGAATTCTGGCTCTGTCTCTTTGAAATGGACTGCGGTGATCTTGCTGGCGTTTATTAGTGCTTGTTGAGCGGCGTGCTAACCAATCTGAGTTCATAGCCTTCCTTTTCCTGTCGAAATCGAAGTTAATACTTTGCTAGCTTGACTTATTTTGACAGTAAAATGCAATACACAGAAAGGCTTAAAGCAGATTGAACAGTTATAGAAGCGGTGAAAAGGCAAAAAGGTGAATAAGAGAACAGACAGTTGAACTGAAGTTGAAACTGCCAAATCTTGGTAGCAACGCAAACAGTGCAAATACTATTGTCGTTAAAATGGACAAAGTATGTGTACTGTTTGGGCTTAATCGATGGCTTTTCAGCAATAAACTATTTATTGGCGATAAATATCGCGCGTTTAGGGGCAGGGTAGCCTTCAATCGTTTTGCTAGGGTCGTTCGGGTCGAGAAAATCTTTTAATGACTCGGTATCAATCCAATCTGTTTTGCGCTGCTCGGCAAGGTCAGTAACATCGGTATTAACCATTCGAACATTGCTAAAGCCACAGCGTTCAAGCCAAGCACACATGGCTTCGCCACTGGGTAAGAACCATACATTGCGCATTTTTGCGTAACGCTCACCGGGCACTAATACAGTATTTTCATCACCATCAACAATTAAGGTTTCAAGCACTAGCTCGCCACCTTTGACTAGCTGCGATTTAAGTTGATAAATAAAATCGATAGGTGAGCGGCGATGATATAGCACGCCCATGGCAAACACAGTATCAAAGGCATTGAGTTCTGGCAGTTGCTCAACGCCTAATGGTAGCAGGTGAACACCATTATCTTTGATAAAGTGTTGAATAGCATTGAATTGGGTGACGAATAGCTGGGTTGGGTCAACGCCAACAACAAATTTCGCGCCAGCGCCACGCATTCGCCATAAGTGATAACCACTGCCACAGCCAATATCGAGTACATAACGGTTACTAAGGTCGCTAATATGCGGTGCTAGGCGATCCCATTTAAAATCGGAACGCCATTCAGTATCAATGTGCAGGCCATGAATATGATAAGGCCCTTTACGCCAAGGTTTTAGCTTTTTCAGCATATGCTCTAGGCGTTTAAGTTGGCCAGGTTCAATTTCTTCAGGTAATCCAACGGTTACACTATTTTCAATATCAAGGTGGTCAGTTTGCGTAACTGGCAGTTGTTCAATAACTTTTTGCCATTGAGCATATTCACCGTGTAAATGATTTTTTTGCCAGTCTGTCAGTTGCGCAGGCAAAGTATCTAACCAATGGCTTAATCGATTACCGGCGATCGCTTGGTAGAAAGAGTTGTATTGGCTCATTTATTTTTTCACCTTTTATTTAGCACCTTTAAAAGCCACGACGGATAAGAAATTAAAACACTGAAACCATTGGCTAACATTAATAAAGCCTGCTTGAGATAAACGCTCGACATGATCTTCTAATGAATCTGGACGCATCACGTTTTCAAGGGCTGTGCGCTTTTGTGCAATTTCTAATTCGCTGTAACCGTTGGCGCGTTTGAAGTCGTGATGCAAATCAATTAATAACTCATTGGTTTGATCGTTTTGATGGGCAATCTTTTCAGACAATACTAATAAACCACCCGGTTTTAAGCCTTGGTAAATCTTATTGATCAGGGCTTGGCGTTTATCGTTTTCGATAAATTGCAGTGTGAAATTAAGTACTACCATTGAAGCGTTTTTGATATCTACGTTTTCAATGTTGTCATTAAATATTTCTACTGGTGTGTTGCCTTTAAACGCCGCGACATGCATTTGGCAGCGTTCAACCATCGCCTGAGAGTTGTCAATGCCAATGATTTTCGCGTCACTGGCAGTAATGGCTCTGCGCATCGCTAAGGTGGCTGCGCCTAGCGAGCAACCTAGGTCGTAAACTGTTGAGTTGTCTTGCACATATTGCTGACTAAGACGCCCAATCGTGTCAATGATGGTATTGTAGCCGGGTACTGAGCGACTGATCATATCAGGAAAAACTTCAACCACTTGCGCATCAAAGGTGAAGTCTTTCACTTGGCTATGTGGGTTTGAATAGATTAAGTCGGTGTCGTTTTTTTGCATATAACGCAGTCATTATCTGGAAAATGGCGGCTATTTTACCCGAATGGATTGATCTTGATAAGATAATATTGCATGGTTGATGTGATGTAGTTTTAGGGTTGGTAATTAATGGATTTCAAAAAGGTAAGCACATTCATCGCAGGAGTGCTTTGGCTTATCACTATATTTTCTGGGCATGTTTTCGCAAATAATCAAACAGAGTTACCTGCCACAAGCGTTAGTCAACAAAGTTTTAAAATAGCGATTTACCAGCAGAATTACCCTTATCAATATATCAATGCTACAGGCCAGCCTTCAGGTATCTTCATCGATTTTTGGCGACTATGGGCTGAAAAGCAAGGTGTAGATATTTCATTTCATGGGTATTCATGGGCTGAGGGACTTGCAGCCGTTGCTGACCAGCAAGTGGACTTCCACGCTGGCTTATTACCCAGTGATACGCGTAAACTTCAGTTATTGATGTCTAACGCCTTGTATCCTCACGATAGCTTTGTTTATTTAGACAGTAAAGTGCAGGATGCCATTACGCTCAGTCAAGTTGCGCCATACAAAGTGGGCGCAGTAAGCGGGCTAGTTAACCTTGAAACTCTTACCGCCGACAATAATATCAGTATTCAGCTATTTCAGTCTCGCCCAGAGCTTTATGACGCGGTACTTAACGGAGAGCTACTCGCTTTTGTTGAGCAAGGAGAGTTAGACAATAGTTACCCTCGCATTAAAGAGTTAGGCGCGATCTTCCCTAAATATAAGCGTTTAAATTACTTCACCGGCGACTATAGTGCAGCGGTCGCAAACGATAATGTTGAATTACTTAATTATATCAATCAAGGTTTAGCAAAAATAACCCTAGCTGAGCGCGTTGATATCGAGAAAAAGTTTCTGAATATGGCGCCAGAAGGCGATGTGCTCAACCTTGGTTTTGCAGGTAATTTACCACCTTATATGGGGTATTCAGCATCTGGCCAGCCGCAAGGTTTATTTATTGATATGTGGCGACTATGGGCAAAACACACAGGTCATCAGGTCAACTTCGTTGGCGATTCGTTAAATCGCTCTTTCACACAGCTAGTGCGTGGTAGCCTTGATGCACATATTGCTTATACCAGTGTTTTTGACGAGAACAGCGGCTTACAAAAGTCAGCTAAGGTATATTCACTTAGTTCACAAGTTTTTGTCTCAAATCGATTGCCTAATATTACCTCGCTTGAACAGCTTAACGGTAAAGTTGTTGGTGTTTTTAAAGCAGCGCCTTATGTCGACAGCGTAACTAAGCAGTACCCTGAGATTAACTACCGAATGTTTTCAGAATTAGCGGAGATGATTGCCGCCGCTGAGCGTGGCGAAATTGATGCTGCCATTTCTGAAGTAGAAACCATGCAAGTCAAACTAGTTAATGCCAATTTGCAGGGGCTGTTCTACTTACTTGATCAGCCAGCTTTTCCTATCGATATTTTTGCAGTAGTTGCCAAAGGTGATACACAATTAATGCGCGATATTGAACAAGGGTTTGCTAGCATTCCGCGCAAAGAGCTGCACATGTTGGAATCTATTTGGCTAAAGGAACATGCCAATTCTCATTTTTCGTTGCTTGAACCGAAAATTCCACTCACGGAGCAACAACAGCATTGGGTGCGAGAAAACCCTGTATTGAAAGTAGGTATTACTAAAGACTGGGAGCCATTAGAGTTTATTGGTGAAGACGGTCAGCCACTTGGTATTAATCGCGATGTTATTGAATCTGTAACGCAAAGTGCTGGCTTTGAACTTGAATTTTTAGCCTATGATAATTGGGCGGCGCTAGTTGCTGGATTTCGTGATAATGAGATTGATTTAATTCTGGGTGTGTCGAGCGATAATAGCCGCGCCCCTGACTTTGAATTTACCGACAGCTATTGGCAAATGCCGTGGAGTATCATTTACCGCCGTATTCTTGGGCGAATAAATAGTTTGGCTGATTTAAACGGTAAAACACTCGCTATTGTCAAAGGTTACCAATTAACTAACTGGGTGAAAGCGAATTACCCTGAGATTGATGTAGTTTTGGTCAATTCAACCACAGAAGGGGTGTTAGCGGTGCAACAAGGTTTTGTTGATGGCTTTGTTGAAGGTTTGCCTGTTGCATCTAAGCTCGCGAAACAAGAGAGCATAGTCCCGTTAGAAGTTGCTGTCGTACCGGAATTTCCATCGCAAGATAGCCGCATTGGTATTCACAAAGGTAACCATGTACTGCAAAGTATTTTAAACCAAGGTTTATCAACGATTGATGACAAAAAGCGGCAAGAAATTTTTAACCGTTGGTTTGATATCAATATTCACTCGGGTTGGGATAAACGATTCGTAACTCGGATCGCCACCCAAGTCGGTTTCGTGATTTTCGCGATTATTTTGTTTGTTGTGCTTTGGAACCGTCGACTGCATAAAGAAGTAGGTCGTCGTAAGGCACTCGAAATGCAAATGAAACACATGGCCACACATGATGAATTGACAGGGCTAGCCAATCGAACATTGATTAAAACGCAAATGGAGTCGGCAATAGCACTGCATCAGCGCCAAGGGCTGAAGCTTGCGGTAATGTTTGTTGATCTTGATGGCTTTAAAGCCGTTAATGACAAATACGGCCATGATTTTGGCGATGTTGTATTGCAACAAGTGGCAGAGCGATTAACCAGCTGTGTTCGAAAATCTGATACCGTTTGTCGTTTTGGTGGTGATGAATTCGTGGTGTTGCTAACCAGTTTAAATAATAAAGAAGAAGCTGCATTTATCGCTGAAAAAATTATTAACTTGATTGCTAAACCATTTATTGGCAATCAAATCAAAGCGACGTTAGGGGCCAGTATTGGTATTTCAGTATTCCCCGATGATTCAGACAGCGCAGCCGATTTATTTAAAATGGCGGATAACTTAATGTATCGCGTTAAATCATCAGGCAAGAACAATTATAGTTATCTGTAAGCACTGCTTTTTGGGTAATTACCCGATATCTAAAAATTAGCGAAATCAAGCTGGTTCCATCGGGTGACATTAGCGCGCTTTTCTATATAATATCCGCAATTTTATGTATTCCCCGCTAATGATGGCGGGTTTTTCATGTCAGGATATTTCTAGATGCGTACTCTTTATTGTGGTGAGGTTAACGAATCTCACGTTGGGCAAGAAGTCACTTTATGTGGTTGGGTTAATCGTCGTCGCGACTTAGGCGCTGTGATCTTTTTAGATTTGCGTGATCGCGAAGGCATTGTACAAGTGGTATTTGACCCAGATTTACCCGAAGTACTTGAAACGGCTAACACATTGCGCAATGAGTTCTGTGTACAGGTTAAAGGTAAAGTGCGTGCACGCCCAGAAAGCCAAGTTAACAAAGATATGGCAACAGGTGCCATTGAAGTTTTAGGTTTAGAGCTAAATATCTTAAACCGCGCAGCGCCATTGCCCTTAGACTTCAACCAAGATAACTCTGAAGAGCAACGCTTAAAGTACCGCTACTTAGATTTACGTCGCCCTGAAATGACAGAGCGTTTACGTTTTCGTGCGAAAGTAACAGCAGCCGTTCGTGAATCGTTAGAGTCGCAAGATTTTATGGATATCGAAACGCCAATTCTTACCGCAGCTACACCAGAAGGTGCGCGTGATTACTTAGTACCAAGTCGTACGCACAAAGGTAGCTTCTTCGCATTGCCACAATCGCCGCAGTTATTTAAGCAATTGCTGATGATGTCGGGCATGGAGCGTTACTACCAAATCGTTAAGTGTTTCCGCGATGAAGACTTACGTGCTGATCGCCAACCAGAATTCACGCAAATTGATATTGAAACGTCATTTATGACGGCTGATCAAGTAATGGAAGTGACGGAAAAAATGATCCGTGATTTATTCCTTAAATTACTTGATGTTGACCTAGGTGATTTCCCACGTATGCCATACTCAGAAGCGATGACTCGTTTTGGCTCAGACAAGCCAGACTTGCGTAACCCGCTTGAAATTGTTGACGTGGCAGACATTCTAAAAGACGTTGAATTCAAAGTATTCTCAGGTCCAGCGAATGATGAAAAAGGCCGCGTTGCGGTTATTCGCGTGCCACAAGGTGCAGCCCAGTTCTCACGTAAAAACATTGACGATTTAACGAAGTTTGTTGGCATTTACGGCGCTAAAGGTATGCCGTGGCTGAAAGTGAACGACAAAGCCGCTGGCATGGAAGGTATCCAATCGCCAATTCTTAAATTCTTAGATGAAACAGCAGTGAACGCGCTACTTGAACGTACAGGCGCAGAAACTGGCGACATTATTTTCTTCGGTTCAGACAGCTACAACGTAGTTACTGAATCTTTAGGCGCATTGCGTTTAAAACTTGGTGAAGACTTAGGCTTAACCACAGATGAGTGGAAACCACTATGGGTTGTAGACTTCCCAATGTTTGAAGAAGTTGACGGTCACTTACATGCACTTCACCACCCATTTACTGCACCAAGCAATATGACACCAGAAGCGCTTGAAGCAAACCCAATTGGCGCGCTTTCAAACGCTTACGATATGGTACTTAACGGTTGTGAGTTAGGTGGTGGTTCAGTGCGTATCCACGACCAAGCAATGCAAGCAGCGGTATTCAGAATTCTAGGTATCAGCGATGAAGAAGCACAAGAGAAGTTTGGCTTCTTATTAGAAGCACTACAATACGGTGCGCCACCACATGCTGGTTTAGCGTTCGGTCTTGACCGTTTAGTGATGCTAATGACAGGTGCAAGCTCTATTCGTGATGTAATGGCATTCCCGAAAACAACAACAGCGGCATGTCCATTAACCAACGCACCTGGTCAAGCTAACCCTGCGCAATTAGCAGAGTTAAACATTGCCACGATTGCCAAGCAAGACGAAAAAGCTGAACAAGAATAGTAGTGATAGGAAGCGACGAGTTAAGTTGTTTCCTTAGTCCAATTCTGTAAAGTGGTAAAACGCGCTAGGATATCAATTAGCATTAATGCATTGAGCCAGCGCGTTTTTTTATGGAATTTTTTAACGAATTATTAGGGTAACTCATTGGCAATTATTTTAGGTATCGACCCAGGTTCAAGGTTCACCGGTTATGGCGTGATAGAGCAGCACGGGCGAAAATTTACCTATCTAGGTAGTGGTTGTATCAAAGCGATTGCGGCAGGGGAAGATTTAGGTACACGTTTACAAACCATCTTTGCGGGTGTATCAGAGCTGATTATCCAGTTCAAGCCAGATATGTTCGCCATTGAACAGGTGTTTATGGCAACTAACCCTGATTCAGCGCTAAAACTTGGGCAAGCACGAGGGGCAGCCATTGTCGCTGCAACCAATGCGGGTATGTCGATTGCTGAGTATTCCGCTCGCCAAATAAAGCAATCAGTGGTTGGTACAGGTGCTGCGGATAAAACCCAAGTGCAACATATGGTCAAATCCATTCTTAAACTGCCGGGTACACCTCAAGCAGACGCCGCCGATGCGCTTGCCGTGGCGCTTTGTCATGCACACAGCCACGATTCGATTGTAAAAATGGCGGGGCAGGCGAGTAAAACGGTACGAGGTCGCCTGCGTAAATAAGTACTTAGGTATTTAAATCGGTTTACTGTATAAATATCTAGTGTTAAGCTCGCTTTATTAAATAAGTTAGAACACTGAAGTTGGCTGAGCGAGAAGTTGTTGAGCTAGCAGCCGTAAAGAGGATGTGCCGTGATAGGACAATTACGTGGCAAATTATTAGTCAAACAGCCACCTGATATTATCATTGACTGCAACGGCGTTGGTTATGAAGTGCAAGTGCCAATGACCACGCTTTATGCATTACCTGAATTAAACCAAGAAACCACGCTTTATACCCACTTCGTTGTGCGAGAAGATGCACAGCTACTGTATGGTTTTGCCAATCAAGTGGATCGCAAACTGTTTCGTTTGTTAATTAAAGCCAGTGGTGTCGGGCCAAAACTAGCACTCGCGATTTTGTCTGGCATGTCGGCAGAGCAGTTTGTGAGTTGTGTTGCCCATGACGACGTTACAACCATAGTGAAAATTCCCGGTATTGGTAAGAAAACCGCTGAACGCTTATTAATTGAAATGCGCGATCGCATTAAAGATTGGCAAACCGATTTAGCGACGCCTGCAACCGATACTGCGCCATTTGAATTAGCCGCTGATAATGCACTTACAATTAGCGATGCCAAAGGCGATGCGATTAACGCACTGGTTTCGCTTGGCTATACACAAGCACAAGCTGATAAAGCAATTAAAGCTGTGTATGATGCTAACAAATCTAGCGAGCAGTTGATCAAAGATGCGCTCAAAGCCATGCTGTAGTTGGCAAAAAATTACGCTTAAAACGCAAATAAGACACAGAACAAGTCAGAAATAGAAGAATATAGATGATAGAAGCAGATCGACTAATCCAGCCGGCAGCAACGATAGAAGATGAAGGGGTAGATCGCGCGATTCGCCCGAAAATGCTGGCGGATTACACAGGGCAAGATCACGTAAAAGCGCAAATGGAAATCTTTATCCCTGCGGCAAAAAAGCGCAATGAACCGCTTGATCATCTACTCATTTTTGGCCCGCCTGGTCTAGGTAAAACCACACTTGCCAATATTGTTGCTAATGAAATGGGCGTAAGTATTCGCACTACGTCTGGGCCAGTATTGGAAAAAGCAGGGGACTTAGCGGCGCTGCTGACCAACTTAGAAGAAAACGATGTTCTCTTTATTGATGAAATTCATCGCTTAAGTCCTATGGTAGAAGAAGTCTTGTATCCAGCGATGGAAGACTATCAATTGGATATTATGATTGGTGAAGGGCCAGCTGCTCGCTCGATTAAACTCGACTTACCGCCTTTTACTCTGATTGGCGCGACTACTAGAGCCGGTGCATTAACCTCTCCGCTTAGAGATCGTTTTGGCATTGTTCAACGCTTAGAGTTTTACTCAGCTAAAGATTTAACGGATATCGTTTCACGGTCCGCTCATTTCCTTAATCTGACGATTGATCAAGAAGGTGCATTAGAAGTGGCTCGCCGCTCGCGCGGTACACCGCGCATTGCCAACCGTTTATTGCGCCGAGTGCGTGACTACGCAGATATTAAAACTGGCGGTATCGTTAACAAAGAAAGTGCTGCTAGTGCGCTTGATATGCTTGAAGTTGATAACGAAGGCTTCGACATTATGGACAGAAAGCTATTGCAAGCCATAATCGATAAGTTTATGGGCGGGCCAGTAGGGCTTGATAACTTAGCGGCGGCCATTGGCGAAGAGCGTGAAACCATTGAAGATGTGCTTGAACCGTTTTTAATTCAGCAAGGCTTTTTACAACGTACACCAAGAGGCCGAATTGTTACAGAACGCACTTATCAGCATTTTGGGCTAACTAAACCCGCTTAGTATCAGCAGCAACGTATCCGCAGTAACAGGTACGAGAACGGTAGAAATTAAAATAATAAAAAGGATTAACGATCTAGTTAATCCTTTTTAGCTTGTGAGCTGAGAACAATAGCGTTAAGAGAAATAAAACCACACTCTCACTGCAAGTTATTTTTGCGACACCCACATACTGTCTTTCATTTCATTCAGTGACTTGCGCTGACAAGCCGCTTTTAATTGGCAATCTCCACCAAGTCTACTGCCTGTAGAGTCATTTCTACTGCGAAAGTTGGCGAGCAACATGTCAAAGCCTTGTTTCAGCGTAGAGCCTGTAACTGTTATACGTTCGTATGTTTTACCTTCCCAGTTAGTCAAATCAACGCTACCAGCATCAGTTTTTGCCAACCACATGTTGTGCTCAACCAGCTTATTGTAAAGGGAAGGGTAATTAGTTTCATTAAACACTTTTTGGTTGTTTAGCTCTTCAACAAGCTTAGGTAATTTGCTGTAGCGTTTATCAAATGCTCTGCTTAGCCATTTGTCTGAGGCCTGATAATTTGGTGCACCACTATTTTGAATATCACCTTGCGCATGCGCTTTGCCTAATAAAAACAAGGCGTGGATATGACCATTAGCCGCCGCGCGCTCTAGCCAATAAACACCTTGTTTATGATCTTGTAAGCCAGGCTCAGAGACAAAAATTAGCCCCGTCATATATTGTGCTTCTTTTGAACCATTAACTGCCGATTTTCGGTAGTATTTTAGAGCAAGCGTTTTGTCGACTTCGGTGCCATAGCCGTAGTAATAAAATTTAGCGGTGTTGTATTCAGCTGAAATGTAACCTTTGCGTGCTGCACGTTTAAATTTCTTAAAATAAGAGACACACTCTGCTGTGTCACATGCTGTTATTTGTGCAGCACTTGCAGCGCCTGTGTAGGTTACAGATGCGAACACTAGAGTACTCATAATAGCCGCAACTAGTGTCGAAATACGCTTAGAAGAAGCGCGTTTGGAATTTGTATTTACTTGGTTTGTCATATAGTCCCTCTCTTGACGTGTTTGATCCGTGTTCAACTCTAAAGACTTACGTAATTATTGGCTTGCATAATTATTGACTTACGTAGTTATTACATTAACTAACTAAGTTTAGCCTATACAACTAGCTTCACAGTAGTGTTGTTGCGCAGCGCTACTGTTCAAGTTTAGTGATTTTATGAAGTGATTAGCAAATATACAATTACCACTAAAGCGTAATCATTACAAATCTATCGTATCAGCGAACAGCGTTAGTAATTGAAACTATTAAGTTTTAGCAAAAATAAGCCCGCATATATGTGCGGGCAATACTGTTGAGAAGATTGGAAAATCAGTGTTCAGGTGATGAGCGTTCCTATTGCTGTGATACCCACTGACTGTCTTTCATTTCATTTAACGATTTACGTGCGCAAGCTCCGGTTAGCTGACAGTCGCTACCTAATCGGCTGCCTGTGGAGTTGTTTCTACCACGGAAAGTTGCCAGCAAATTATCGAACGCTTCTGTTTGGCTGTAGCCTGTAACTGTAATGCGCTCATAAGTTTTACCATCCCAGTTGCTCAAGGCAACTTCGCCGTCGCTGTTTTTTGCTAGCCACATATTGTGCTCAACTAACTTGTTGTAAAGGGAAGGGTAGTTAGTTTCATTAAACACCTTTTTCGCATTTAACTCTTCAACGAGTGCTGGTAACTTGTTGTAGCGTTTATCAAAAGATTTGGTAAGCCATATATCTGATGCTTGATAGTTTGGTGCACCACCATTAATCGTGTCGCCTTGCGCATGCGCTTTGCCCAGTAAAAATGCCGCGTGGATGTGACCATTAGCTGCGGCTCGCTCTAGCCAGTAAATACCTTGCTCGTGATCTTGCAAGTCAGGCTCCGACACGTAAATTAGGCCTGTCATATATTGTGCTTCTTTCGAACCGTTTACAGCTGTTTTTCTGTAGTATTTTAAAGCAAGTGCTTTGTCTGCTTCGGTGCCGTAACCGTAGTAATAAAACTTAGCCGTATTGTACTGTGCTGAAACATATCCTTTACGGGCTGCGCGCTTAAACTTTTTGAAATAAGAAGCACACTCTTCAGTGTTGCACGCTTCCAATTGATTTGCATTGGCAGGCTGAGTAAATGTGGTAGGTATGAGTAACATGGCAGCTACATAGCCAGCGATTAATGTTGATAAACGCTTATTAGTACTGCTTGCTGAGGTTATTCTTGTTGAGTTTGCCATATTTTCCCTCTCATGATGCGTGTGATCCGATTATAACGCTAACAACTTCTATCAAAAGTACACTGCAAAAACCTATTTAGCCAGCAAAAAGCCTTAATTAAGTGGCTATATTCTCAGTGTTTTAATCAGGTTTAACTAACAGGTTTAATCCAAGGTTCAATTGAATTACGAAGCAGTTAGTACATTTACTACTATCACTAACGAGTAATAATTACAAACACTTGGCAAAAAATACTCATCATCAATTTGAAAAATAACTAGGACGTGTTGATCTTTCAGGGTTGCTTTTGCAGCTGTCTGTTTGGGTTTTATACAAGGCGGCACTTGTGCTGTGTAGTCATTCTCCATAAATAAGTGCCAACACAGTAGAAAATTCAAACAGACGCTGCCCTGCGGGTTCATCTAAACGCCTCCTGCTCTTTGTTGCTCGCTTTTTACATGCGACTGCATGGATGCAGGAGCTAGAGCGACTCAGGAGACAAAGCCGAGAACGACTATGAGACAAAACGAGCGCCGCGATCAGAAAGCGTTTAGATTGAACAAAATTCAATCTCGAAAGATCGACACGCCCTATATTACAGGCAAAAAAAAAGCCCGCTTATTTGAAGCGGGCCAACTTAATAAAGTTGATAGAAGGAAGTTAAAAAATTCCAGGAAACATGTCAGAGAGAAGATGGTGTATCACCACCTTTTCAAGGTATCTGTGCTTGTGAGAAGCTCTCACTGCGCTAGCTCAGAAAACAAGGGTATTTTAGGCAGGGTTAAGCGTGTTGGCAAACTAATAAAATTTTATTTAAGCATTAGAAAAACTAATCCGAAATGGATAGGTATGATTAGTATGTACTGCCTAATGAATAGTTATGGCGTGTTATTCGTTGTTTTGTGAATTTTTATTCGCGAAATATGAATATTACGATTAGGTTAAATTAAGTAAGGAAAATGTTGGCTTTTTATTCGAGATAGCGCTTTTTTACAATTTAATGACGAATTAAGCGCTTCAAGCCCTTGTCGGCGTAGGGCTTTGTTATTAAGATAATCGCCATAACAACTAGTGTAACTCTATTACTCAATAATTAATGACCTCTCCTTCGTTTCAATTACCTATCCGCGTGTTTTATGAAGACACGGATGCGGGTGGTATTGTCTATTACGCAAATTATTTAAAATTTTTTGAACGCGCGCGCACGGAGTGGTTAAGAGCACTAGGCATTGCTCAGTCAGATTTTCTCGAACATTCATTGGGTTTTGTTGTCAGACGAGTTGAAATGGACAACATTGCACCCGCCCGATTGGACGATCTTATTACGGTTCACTCCGAGATAACACGACTGAAAAAAGCCAGTGTGATGTTTTCACAGTCTATAACCCATGAAAACGGCAAGGTACTTTGCCGAGTGGAAGTTACCGTGGCTTGCGTAGATTTTTCGAAAAATAAACCCTGCCCAATACCAGCATTTATCCTAGGAGCATTGCAAAGTGTCAGCTGAATTATCAATTTTTGATTTATTTCTTCAAGCTAGTTTATTAGTTAAATCGGTAATGCTGATCTTGTTAGCATTCTCAATTGCCTGTTGGGCGATGATTTTTCAGCGTAAAAAGGCGCTAGATCAGGCTGCAAATCAATTAAAACAATTTGAAGATAGATTTTGGAGTGGGGCTGACTTAACTAAGCTTTATAACGAAATCTCATCTCGCCAGCACGTACAAGGTATTGAAAGCCTATTTGTTGCTGGATTCAAAGAATTTGCCCGATTACGCAAAAGTAATATTCAATCGCCGCAAGCAATAGTCGACGGTACGCACCGCGCTATGCGTGTTGCGCTGTCACGTGAAGTTGATAGTTTAGAAACCCACTTACCTTTTATGGCGACTGTAGGTTCTATTAGCCCGTATATCGGTTTATTCGGTACCGTTTGGGGGATCATGAATTCTTTTATTGCCCTAGGTGCAGTGCAACAAGCAACGTTAGCTATGGTCGCGCCAGGTATTGCCGAAGCACTTGTGGCAACCGCTATGGGTTTGTTTGCGGCAATTCCTGCGGTAATGGCGTTTAACCGCTTTAGTCATAAAGTTGAAAAACTTGAAAATAGCTATGGCAACTTTATGGAAGAGTTCTCTTCCATTTTACATCGTCAATCTGCGATTGAGCACTAAGAGGCGGAGTACATTATGTATAACCGTGTTAGACGAAGAAAAGTTGCGGAAATCAATGTAGTTCCCTACATCGATGTCATGTTGGTGTTGCTGATCATCTTTATGGTTACTGCGCCGCTTATCACCCAAGGGGTTAAAGTCGATCTACCAAAAGCTGACTCAGAGCCGCTGGATAAAGATAGCAAAACGCCAATTGTCGCGTCAGTTGATGCACAAGGTAATTACTATATTGCAGAAGGCGCAGGTAAGAATAAACGCGTTAGCGCAGAAGAGTTGGAAATTGAAATTGCCGCTCAGCTGCAGCAAGACCCAAAAAAGCCCGTTGTCGTTAACGGTGACGGCGCGGTTTCTTATGACGCGGTTATTCAGTTGATGGTGCTACTGCAAAAAGCGGGTGTGCCTTCGGTTGGCTTGATGACAGACACGCCGGAGAAATAAGGCGTGCCAAGTAAACTGACTTCTTCGAAAGTGCTACTTAGCAAGTTAACCTCACCTGTTGGTTTAAGTCTAAGTTTGCACTTTGCGCTGGGCATGGTGCTGCTTTTTGGTAATTTTACTTCGCATCCTCCTAAGCCCGCGCCAATGCAAGTTAACTTAAACCCTATTCAAGCGGTTGTTGTTGACAATTCTGCAATTGAAAATCACGCGAAAAAGCTGCGTGAAGAAAAAGCAAGAGCAGAAGCGGCCAAGCAAAAACGCATTCGCGAGCAAAAGGAAAAAGCCGAAGCGGCTAAACGCCGCAAAGCAAAAGAGCAAGCACGTATTAAAAAGCTCGAACAGCAGCGCAAGCAAAAGGAAAAAAATAAGCGCATTGCAGAAGAAAAAGCCCGCCAAGCCAAACAAAAAGCAATAGCTGCAGAAAAAGCGCGTAAGAAAAAAGAGCAAGAGCGCAAGCGCAAAGAAAAAGCAGCTGCTGAAGCGAAAAAGAAACGTGAACGCGAAGAAGCTATTCGCGAAAAGAAAGAGCAAGAACGCAAGCGCAAAGCTGAAGCAGAGCGCAAACGTAAAGCGCAAGAAGCGAAAGAGCGAGCAAGGCAAGAACAGTTACTAGCTGAGCAAATGGCGCAAGAAATGGCTGCAAGACAACGTGCGCGTGGTCAGCAAATGCAGTCTGAAATCAGCCGCTACACAGCACTTATTACCCAAACGATAAAGCGACACTTGATCACCGACCGCTCTACGATGGAAGGAAAGTCTTGTAAATTGACCATAACTCTAGCACCATCTGGATTTGTGACTAATGTGCAAACTGGCCAGGGCAGTGCGGTTGTTTGTAACGCAGCTAAAAATGCGGTTTATAAAGCGGCAACTTTACCGGTATCAAAAGATCCAGAAGTGTTTGCGCAAATGCGAAGAATTAGCTTAACCGTAGTGCCAGAGTTCTAAATTGGTCACTATGCAAGATAAAAATTATTAACAGAGCCATAACGAGTAAAGCAAAAATATATGTTTCAACAATTTAACGCCATGCGCCAGTCGCTAAAGCTGGTATTGTCATTTGCACTATTAATGATGTCGAGTCACGCCTCGGCAACGTTAGAAATTGTCATCACAGAAGGTGTTGATAGCGCACGCCCAATCGCTGTTTTGCCATTTCAATGGCAAGGCGCAGGCCCTATGCCTGAAAATATCAGCAAAGTCGTAAGTGATGACTTATTGCGAAGTGGCAAGTTTAGCCCTATTGCGGCAAGTCGCTATCCACAGCAAGTTTACACAGATAAAGATGTAGACTACGCCGCGTGGGCAGCAGAAGGCGTTGAAGCAATCGTAGTAGGTAGCGTAAGTGAAGCGGGTATTGGGCGCTATCAAGTAAACTACCAGTTAATTGACGTGATTCGCGGCCAAATTACAGGCGGCAAATCTCAAATGTTAAGTGGCGGTCGTTTAGTTGCAGACTCTGCACACTTAATGTTGGACAGCGGCGCACAAATTGGTGCGAGTCAATTTCGTCGCTTTGCTCATCAAATTAGTAACGCGGTTTATGAAAAGCTCACCGGCGAGCGCGGTGCATTCTTAACGAAAATTGCTTACGTCATTGTGCGTGACAATGGCGATTTCCCTTACCAATTGGTTTTTGCTGATTACGACGGTCACAACGAGCAAGTGCTATTAAAGTCAAAAGAACCTTTAATGTCGCCAGCGTGGCACCCAAGTGCTGAGCAGTTAGCGTATGTGACGTTTGAAAACCGCCAAGCGCAAGTTCATATTATTGATATCTATACAGGTAAGCGCCGTTTAATTAGTTCATTCTCTGGTATCAATGGCGCACCGCGTTTCTCACCAGATGGCAAAAAACTGGCATTAGTGCTGTCAAAAGATGGTAACCCTGAAATTTATACGTTAGACATCGCTTCTAATAAGTTACGTCGAGTGACTCGCCATCGTGCGATCGACACTGAACCAAGTTGGAGTCCTGATGGTAATTCATTGATTTTTAGTTCAGAACGGGGTGGAAAACCACAGCTTTATCGCGTAAATTTAGTCGATGGTAAAGTAAGACGCTTAACATTTGACGGCGAAATGAACTTAGGTGGTAGTTTAACTCCTGATGGTCGTCAATTAATTATGGTTAACCGAACGCGCGGTCAGTACCATTTAGCGAAACAAGAGTTAGATACTGGTGTATTCCAAGTATTAACAAAAACTCGCTTAGATGAGTCGCCGAGTGTATCACCAAATGGTGGCATGATAATCTATAGCACTATGCACAGAAGTCGCCAAGTGTTGAGTTTAGTGTCTGTTGATGGCCGCTTCAAAGCTCGCTTACCGGCATTGAATGGACAAGTAAAATCGCCAGCTTGGTCACCATTTTTATAATAATTATTAGTTAATTCTATTTACATGAATAAGGAAAATAAAATGCGCTTGAATAAAGTAATGAAGAGTGTAGCAATTGCATTACCTATGCTTGCATTAGGAGCTTGTAGCTCAAGCTCAGACACTGACGGTCAAAGCCAAGTTGACACCAACGCAAGTCAAACAGCTTCACAAACTCAAACGTCAGACAACGTACAAGTAACTGCAGCACAACGCGCAGCAGAAATTGAAGAGCAAAAGCGTCGTGAATTAGAGCAACTTCGCTCTGAGCACATTGTTTACTTCGACTTCGATACATCATCATTATCAGGCTCTTACTCAGCAATGCTTGATGCACATGCTAAATACTTGAACAACAACTCAGGTGTTAAAGTATTAATTGAAGGCCACGCAGATGAGCGCGGTACGCCAGAATACAACATCGCACTTGGCGAGCGTCGTGCAAAAGCGGTTGTTACTTACTTAGAAAACATGGGCGTTTCTCCGTCACAACTTAGCGTTGTAAGCTACGGTGAAGAAAAGCCAATGGTAAAAGATCGCACTGAAGCGGCTTTTGCTAAAAACCGTCGTGCTGTATTAGTTTACTAATTCGTAACTAATTACAAGTAACTAGGTAAATAGGACGGTAATGAAACTCAATAAAGTTTTATTCGGGCTTTTTGTTGCAGCTAGCACTCCTGTAGTGTTAGCTCAGCAACCGGCACCGGTGTTAGAAGTAAATGCTGGCTCTGGTTCGTTGTCAGATCGTATCGCGAATTTAGAGCGTCAATTAAGCGCACGTAATCGAGCACAAGTAAATATTCAACGTCAGCTTGATGAATTACAAACAGAGATGAGTGAATTGCGTGGTGTAACTGAGTTACATAGCCACCAACTCACGCAAGTGCTTGAACGTCAACGCGAGCTGTATCAAGAAATTGAACGCCGTGTTTCTGAAGCGCTTAAAACGCCTGCCCAAGTGCCTGCTGCACTTGCCGCACCGCAAGGTTCAGCTCCTGCAACTAACTACAGTAGCAATTTAACTGAAAATCAAGCGTATGATCGTGCAGTTAATATGGTGCTTAAAGAAAAGCAGTACGATAAGGCGATTCCTGAGTTTCAAGCGTTCAATAAAAACTTTCCTAATTCTTCCTACGCACCTAATGCTCATTACTGGCTAGGTCAGTTGTTATTCAACAAAGGTGAGTTAGCGCAAGCTGCCGCTGAGTTCGATATTGTCGTTCAGCGTCACACCACTTCAAATAAACGCCCTGATGCTATGCTAAAACTAGGCATGGTTGCACAAAAGCAAGGTCAAAACGCTAAAGCGGTTGCTATGTATCAGCAATTGATTGCGCAGTACCCAGACTCGACTGCAGCACAATTAGCCCAGCCTAGATTGCAAAGTTTACAGTAAATTTGTCGGTAACTTATTCTATTTGTTTGCTATTTGGGCAAACAAACCTGAATTACTAAAAAACATCAAAAATGTTGTTGCACTGACAAAAATTATAAGTATCATATGCGGCGCGTTGAACGAGAGGGCAACGCAACAACAAATGTCGGTCGTTAGCTCAGTTGGTAGAGCAGTTGGCTTTTAACCAATTTGTCGAAGGTTCAAATCCTTCACGACCGACCACTTTTCTTACCAAGGAGAAGTGTGAGGTAACTCATTTGTGACAACAATTTATATCGGTCGTTAGCTCAGTTGGTAGAGCAGTTGGCTTTTAACCAATTTGTCGAAGGTTCAAATCCTTCACGACCGACCACTCTTTTCGCAGCAATGCGAATACTAAATAAGTAGTGATGTAAATTGTCGTAAAATTTCTGATATCGGTCGTTAGCTCAGTTGGTAGAGCAGTTGGCTTTTAACCAATTTGTCGAAGGTTCAAATCCTTCACGACCGACCACTTTCTTAATCTTGTTAAGTAATTGACAGTTAAGTAAGTAACAGAAATAAAAATCTGATATCGGTCGTTAGCTCAGTTGGTAGAGCAGTTGGCTTTTAACCAATTTGTCGAAGGTTCAAATCCTTCACGACCGACCACCTTTTCTAACCTTGTTAGAGCGGTGACAAAATATCAAATCTATATCGGTCGTTAGCTCAGTTGGTAGAGCAGTTGGCTTTTAACCAATTTGTCGAAGGTTCAAATCCTTCACGACCGACCACCTTTTTCAGGTGAATGAGTTTAAGTAGAGAGAAAAGCCAAGGCTTTTAACACTTAAACCCAAAGAATGGTCGAAGGTTCAAATACTTCACGACCGAGCACCTTTTTCAGGTGAATGAGTTTAAGTAAAGAGAAAAGCCAAGGCTTTTAACGCTTAAACCCAAAGAATGGTCTAAGGTTCAAACCCTTCACGGCCAACCACCTTTCTAATCTTTTTAGAGCGGTGATAAAATATCAAATCTATATCGGTCGTTAGCTCAGTTGGTAGAGCAGTTGGCTTTTAACCAATTTGTCGAAGGTTCAAATCCTTCACGACCGACCACCTTACTTTCAAATCCTAATTTACCTAAGAAATCAAAGCCAAGGCTTTTAACGTTTTTACCTAAATTAAGTGTCGAAGGTTCAAATCCTTCACGACCGACCACCTTACACTTATACTCAATATTTACAGCGATTCCCAAAGCCAAGGCTTTTAACGTTTTTATCCAAATTAAGTGCCGAAGGCTCAAATCTTTTACGACCGACCACCTTACTTGCAAATCCTAATTTACCTAAAAAATCAAAGCTAAGGCTTTTAACTGTTGTACCTCAATCAAAAGCCAAATTTCTTTAAAACCAACTCTTTATTCTTAAACCTTTAGAGTTAAACTCGCTATTTCAGCGTTAGAACAATCAAATAAGCCCAAGCGATTATTGACCTGTTTATAGCCTTTGAAGAAAGCAATCACCGTTATTCGGATTTTAACTAGGATATATGACAACGCCATGACCTTAGGTACACTTTCTAATGGCTTTGGCGTATAATCGTCACCCGATTTTGTTCCCGTCAAAAAATTAGTTTAGAGAAAGGTAATGTCACAATCGAACTTAGCAGTTGATATTGATTTTCAATTTCCTGCCAAACCTCAGCCTCTTACTGCTGAGCAAAAAGCGCAGTACAAAGAAAGTATCAAAAAGCTGTTAAAAGAAAAAAATGCAGTACTTATCGCGCATTACTACACAGACCCAGAAATCCAAGCATTAGCCGAAGAAACAGGTGGCTGTGTTGCTGACTCGTTAGAAATGGCTCGTTTTGGTAACCAGCACGAAGCTGACACCCTAATTGTTGCTGGTGTACGTTTTATGGGGGAAACCGCCAAAGTACTTACGCCAGAAAAAACAGTGGTTATGCCGACACTGGAAGCCACTTGTTCACTAGATTTAGGCTGTCCAATCGACAAGTTCGATGCGTTTTGTAACGAGCACCCAGATCGTACGGTAGTAGTTTACGCAAATACCTCTACGGCGGTAAAAGCGCGCGCAGATTGGATTGTTACCTCTTCTTGTGCACTTGAAATCGTTGAGCATTTAGACGAACAAGGTGAAAAAATCCTTTGGGGTCCAGATCGCCACTTAGGTAACTATATCGAAAAGCAAACAGGTGCCGACATGCTAATGTGGCAGGGTGCTTGTATCGTTCACGACGAGTTCAAAACCAAAGCGCTAAAAGACATGAAAGGTCTGCACCCTGATGCAGCCGTTTTAGTGCACCCTGAATCGCCAGCGGAAATTGTTGAACTAGCGGATGCGGTTGGCTCAACTAGCCAACTGATTAAAGCGGCACAAGAATTACCGAACAAGAAGTTTATTGTTGCGACCGACCGTGGCATTTTCTACAAAATGCAGCAGTTATGCCCAGAAAAAGAATTCTTCGAAGCTCCAACAGCAGGTCAAGGGGCGGCATGTCGCAGCTGTGCACATTGTCCGTGGATGGCAATGAATGGCCTAAAAGCGATTGAAGAAGCGCTAATTGACCCATCAGGTAAAGAAATCTTCGTCGACATGGAACTACGCGAAGGTGCACTGCGTTCAACCAACCGAATGTTGGAATTCTCTGCCTCGTTAAAGCGGTAAACTGTAAGTAAATCAACAGCATTTGTTGCTGAAATCAGGCGAACTGATTAACGACTGAGCAGTTACCTGCAAATAATAAAGAAAGCCTTGCTAAAACAAGGCTTTTTTTCTACCATAGCGCAGCTTTTTTAAAGCGCTGTCTAGCTAATGAAGGACTTGTTGTAAGTTGCTTAGCAAGAAAATCTATTCAAAATAAGGTGACGTGTCCGAGTGGCTGAAGGAGCACGCCTGGAAAGTGTGTATACGGCAACGTATCGAGAGTTCGAATCTCTCCGTCACCGCCATTATCTTGCAAGCCGCAACCTGCTTGGCGTCCTTAGTTTTCAAGGAGTTAGCAAAAACTGTATTAACCCTGACTGGTACAAAAGGTTAGTACAAAATGCCAAATATGACTACACCTAAGCAGCATTCATCATCAGGAATTTATTACTTCCGCAAGGGAGTACCCAAAGACGTCCGACACATCCTCAAAAAGACAGAATTCAAAGCCTCTCTTGATACTAAGGTACTGGCTGAAGCTAAGAGTCGTATAGGTCGTTATATTGCGGAAGCAGAAAATGAAATAGCTCTAGCAAGAGCATCATTAGCTAGTACATCAGAGCTAACTCCTAGAGACCTCGCTATATTGGCTGATAGATGGTTAGATGAAGCTATTGCTGAAGTAGAAAGCTCAGGAGAGTTCACAAAGTATACTCAATCAGTTCCTTATTTTGATGAGACTAGAGGACAACAGAGAGAGCATCTTGTAGGTACTTCAGACTTCTTAGACCTAGAAGATAAAGACGATAGTTTTCTTGCTAGCTACTATAGAGACACGATAGAAAGCTTGCTAAAGGCTCAATCAATAGCCATTCCCTTTGATACTCAGCAGTTTAAAGACTTAGCGGTCAAGGTACATAACGCCTCGCTAAAGTTAGAACAGCTATGCCTTAAACGTTTAGATGATGATTGGGTGAGTAAGCCTGAAACGATTCATCAGGAGCGTTTATCATCTGAAAGCACCAAGCCAGCAATTACTATTCAGCGGAAAGCTGCTGATGTTCGCTTATTATCTATGGTCTATAAAGAGTACCGAGAGTACGTGCTCAAGATAGATGAAAATGCTAACACTGCCTCAAAGGAAAAGACCCTTGATGAGGCGAAGCTAGATGTAACTCGGTTTGTTGAAACTATCGGAGATAAGGATGTTAGAGACATCACCAAGACCGATATCATCGACTATAGAAGTTGTTTATTGAAGCTGCCAAAATCGAAGAAAGCTGCTATCAAGCGCCTCCCATTGTTAGAGCAAGTTGAGTTAGCCGAAAAAGAAGGGCTGACAACACTTTCTACATCGACAGTAAACAAGAATATCAGGTTGCTATCAGGTGTGCTTCAGTATGCGGTAGATATAGCCCTTATATCTGTGAATCCAGCTCACGGAGCAGGTATTACAGCGTCTAAATCAAAGGCCAAACTGGAGAAGGTAGCTGAGAAAGGTTACCAACAGACTGAGATTGCGGAGTTATTCAGTAATAGCGCTTTCAACGATGCTAATGCTGACCACCCTTACGGAGCTGCTTGCTACTGGTTGCCAATTCTATGCTATTACACTGGAGCAAGGATTCAAGAATTAGCTCAGTTGTACCGCTCTGACATCAAGAGCGACAACGGAGACTACTACATCTCTATAACAGAAGATTTGGATGGTAAGACAGTCAAAAATTTATCCAGTGTTCGAGATGTTCCAATTCATTCACACCTTATTGAGCTTGGCTTTATTAGGTTTGTCGACTCATGTTCAGGCAATGAGCTATTTGGACAGTTACCCAAAGACAAGTATGGAAAGAGAGCTTCATCTATCGGTAAGTGGTTTAAACGAATAGCAGAGGATTCTCTTTCGACAAGCTTGGAAGGCAGGCAGCCGCTACACTCATTTAGGCACACATTCAAAACTCTTTGCCGCTCGTTAAAAATACCAGAAGACATCCATGATGCTTTGACAGGTCACTCGGGAAACTCAGTTAGCAGAAGCTACGGAGAAATGCCGCTAACGACTCTTAGTGAGGAAATCAACAAGATTCCTCGACTGGGACTATCTCCAATACATTGATTTTAGAGCTTAACCTATATACTAAGTATCATTCACTAATTCAACTTTCTTTACTAGTCTAGGGTCAGGTTGCTTAGTAAGTAAGGGAGTGGCTGTGTCTAAAGTGCCTCAGTTCACAGCGAGCTATATTGAGACCCTTGAGCCTATAGGAAGAGAATATTCTGTATCTGAATTGATAACGGTAGGTTTTAGGCTTCGAGTCATGAAAACGGGTCGAGTTTGCTACACGATCAATAAGGTTGTAGATGGCAAAAAGATTAGAAGAACATTTGGAGCATATGGTGAGATGTCTGTTGAGGAGGCTAGGAGGGAGGCGGTAAAGCTCGGTGCTGAACTGCGAGTGGATAGGCTTAATGACCCCATAAAACCTAGTAATAGAGACAATAGGCTAAGAAGGTATCTTCCTTCATTTTATAAGTCATTTGATTGGCAGAGGCTCAGTGAAAAGACTCAAGTAGAGTACAGGAGAAGTATTGAGAACCTGCTGCATCATCCTCCTTTCAAAGATATCACCTACTTAATGAAACGTTCAGTTCTGAAGGCATATTTAGACTCGATAGCTTTCAGGGCTCCTGTAACTGCCAATAGAACTAAGGCTGCTATTAGTAAGCTAATCCAGTTCTTAATTGATACAGATGTTCTTCCTTATAATGTGACGCTGAAGCTGAGGAAGTACCCTGAGAAACCAAGGAGAAGATCATTACATTCAGAAGATGAGCTAAAAACGCTGTTCGCCTACTTAAATAGCAGCAAAGCCATATCTTGCCTGACCTCTGATTCTATTAAGCTTTACCTTCTTACTGGCTGTCGTAAAGAGGAACTAAGATTACTAGCACCTACTGAGCTTAATATGAGGGAATCGAGGTTTATTATTCCCGATGAGAGAAGTAAGACTTGCCAGCGTATTGTACCTCTTGTTGAGTCAGCTAAATTCATACTCGCTAAATACAACTCTACAGACAAATTAGTTCTGCAAATAGCAGGTAATGAACTGAAGACAGATACCGTAAACCAAGCCTTAGTAAGAGCCTCAGAAAAGCTACTAGTTGCAAAGGCTACTTGTCGTGATTTAAGACGTACAGTGGGAACAATTATGGCTATACAGAAAGTGTCACTAGAGGTCAGGAAGAGGGTATTGGGTCATAAATTTAAAGAGGTTACTGACTCTGTTTACAATGTCTATGACTTCTTTGATGAGAAGCTAGCTGCACTCACTAAAGTTGAGGACTACCTGATAGATTGCGGGCTGTGGGATTGATGCTTGAATATTAACCTATGGCTTGGGTTTCGTCGTGTTTCTAAGTGGTTGATATAGTTGTTTTTAAGTGAGAAACTTCGTAGAGCCTATCTTTTAGGTTTCAGTAGTAATCATAAGGAAATGTCTATGCGATATCTCGTAACTTCTCTAGTTTCAATTATTCTTCTTGCAGGGTGCGCTGCACCAATCACTAATCAATATGCTTTCTTTGATGTTCATAGTGTACCTAGCGGTGCATGGATATATAACGAGAATGGTCAGGTGCTGGGGCAGACTCCAATGAGAGTGCAAACAACTCACCCTACAGCTTACAATGTCACAGCAAACATTAGATTGAAGTGGGCGAGTGGTTACTCAGTGAATCAACAGTTAACAGGTAATAAAGGTATCATATATCAGAATACTATCAGCAGAGATGACCACGGCTCAGACCTATTCAAACAAGACCTAGCATATGCCCTTGAGCTCCAGAAAAGCAACTCATTATCTCAGTCCGCAAGAGCACAACAGCAAGCGGCAGAGGCTCAAGCAACTATGGGAGCAGCAGCTTGGTTAAATATGTTAAACAACTCTTCAAAAGGAAACTAAAAAGGTAATCAATGAATACAGAACCTCAAGACACGAACGATGAGCTAGCTAACTTCCAGAGGTTAGTTACTAAGGTAATAATAGGTATAGCTCTCTTCTTTGCGCTCATCGTTACAGTCCACATTTACAACTTCTTCATAACAGGAAAAGCTGACCAAGAAGCCTTCGCTCAGTTTGGTGATTATATAGGCGGTCTATTAAACCCTGTTTTGGGCTTTTCTACAGTATTGCTGTTGATTTATTCAATACGTATTCAAGGTCAGGAGCTCAGAAATACAACTGAAGAGCTCAAACTGACTCGTCAGGAGATGAAGCTGGCTAATGAAGAAGCGAAGAAATCAGCTAAAGCAATGCTTAGACAGTCTGAACTAATGGAACAGAGAGACCGTATTGAACAGATTAATAAAGTTATCGAGCAAGTTACTGACGAGTTAGATAAAATTTTCGAGATTCAATGGGAAGTGCCTCGTGATTTTGTTGCAGCTCATTCAGAGTATTACTCTCTATCTAGAATCAGCATCAACCAGTTAATAGGAATCGATGAAAAGGTATCTATGGGCGTATATCATGAAGGGTCAGAGCAGAAGAAAGGGTTAGATATATATACTCGTTACTTATCCACTGTAGAGCATTCAAGAGGAGAGTATTACTCCAAGTTAGTAGCGAAAGATGTTCTTTATGGTAGCCGCTTAAAGCTTAACAGACTCGGCTCGTGTCTATCTGAATTGATTGCAACGGGTTTAAGTGTGACTCTTTGTCAAAAATTAGTTGATGACTTCTCATTAAAGCTAAAGGGGTTGGAGCATCTAGGAATGATTAGCAGTATGTTTAGTCACTCTTGTTTCAACTCTTTGCAGGATTCCGTCTCGGAGAGAAAACGCCACGAGCCAAGGTTTAGAATTACTATAAACAGGGACGAATAAGTACCCCTACAGAATAACTCAAAAAAATTCTGTGAGACCATGCTGAGATAGGGCAAGGTCGCTTTCATATATAAGGGGTGGGGTCTTCTCTATGAGCTTAAAAATTGTAGGGAACCTAATTTGCCTCACCTCACACAAATTCACTCTTCTTTTTCTTTTGAGCCTTAGCTGATGTTGCTTTCAGCGGCTCTAGCTCAATCACCCAATTCCAAAACCTTTCGACGATGTTCGTTAATGTGTACTAGTATAGACTAGAGCTCACAGCTACCAACTTTGCATGTAACATAATGATAATTTAGATATACAGGTGTCAGTATATATCTTCGCACGATAAACAGGATTAGGAATCTATGAAAGAACAAAAGCATCAATTTGATTGGGATTCTCCTATAGACTTTTCACTTTCAGCAGGTTCATCTAATGAAGAGGTGATGCCTTCAGATGCGTTGGAGAGAAATAAGTATGCCGAGTACCTGACTTCATACATAGCATCTTTAGGAGAACGTAATTATGTTCTCAATCTTGACAGTGATTGGGGAACAGGCAAAACATACTTTTTGAAGCGATGGTATATGTCTATTCAGCGGCAGTACCCATGTATTTATGTCGATGTTTGGAAGCATGACTATTCTGATGACCCGCTCTTAACTCTAATATCTGCTTTAGAGTCTCAGTTTAGCACCCTAAGGGGGCATAAAGAGTCATCAACAGCATATAAATCGGTAGGCAACTTCTTGAAAGGGGTTGCTCCTCATATAGCGAAAGCTATGGTTTATAAAGCTACAGGAGTTAAGCTGGACGAACTAGATGAAGGGCTAGAAAACACAGATAGAAAAAACTTAGCTGAAGTTGCTGGAGCGGCTACTAAACAACTGATAGATCAACATAATGAGCAGTCCAGAGCGATTGACGAATTCAAATTGCTAATAACGGCAAGTGTATCAGCCCTAGTTCAGCAAGATAACAAAGAATATAGATATCCACTTTATATCTTCATTGACGAGCTCGATAGGTGTAGGCCTACCTTTGCAGTTGAGCTTTTAGAAGTTGTAAAACATCTATTTGATATTCCTAATGTTGTTTTTGTAATAGGTAGTGATACCGAGCAACTTCAAAGTGCTATAAAGGTTCTATATGGTTCTGAATTTGACTCTAGGCAGTATTTGACACGGTTTTTTCATAGAAGGTTTACGCTTCCCGAACCCTCAGTTAGGCATTTTTTGAATGTATGTCAGACTGTTGGTAACGATAGGTTGGAATATCTATATGATAGAAACTTGTGGCCAGTTATCAAAGAAGGATTGAATAAAGTAAATGACTTTCGGGATGTGTGCTCAGCAATATTGACTGCATTTCAAATGAAATTGAGAGATTCAGAACTAGTCATGGATAGGTTAATGAGTTCTATAATTTCAGCATCTCGTGCACAACCGATTAATTGGATATATCTGCTATTACTGTTTTGCCTTAACCATAAGTTTCCATTTCATTACAAGCTGTTCAAAGAAGGGAAACTTACCCGGATTTCTCCTGATGGGAGTATTGACTCTACACACAGAGAGCACTTAAGGTCATTGCAAAAAGAGTTAAAGCACTCAGAGTTCGTTTTTTTTATACATGTTGATCAGTATTCGAACACAGATTCTGACTCTATTGAGGTCAATGTTTCACAGATTATAGAATGGTCTTACATGATTTACTTTGATAGTGAATTTGAAAGAAGTCTTGAAGAAGATATTCATTCCATTAGTGTTAAGTCTCGGATGTACATTTCTTTGAGTAAATTTCAAAAAGAGCACAAAGAAAGAAGAACGAATTACTTCAATATGGTTGAAGTTGCTGATTTATTCGACTAACCCCAACCAAAAATCTAGAAAAATTTCTGTGTACCCATTCTGAGATAGGGCAAGGTCGAGTTCATATATAAGGGGTAGGGTCCTCTATCTGAGCCCAGAGAATGTAGTGAACCTAGTTGGCCTCACCTCACACAAATTCACTCTTCTTTTTCTTTTGAGCCTTAGCTGCCGTGGCTTGTAGCTAATGTAACGACCGCACTAAGTCTTCATTCTTTATACCTAAAGCTGGCTATAACGGCTCACAAAAGCACTACTGCGCCAGCATCATCAATAGCATCTTAAAAAGTGCACTTTATGAGATGTTATGTGTTGACATCTTAAAATATGTCTTATAATGTATTTTTCACAACGTATTAGGAGTTTTAATAGTATGGGTGAGAGAGTAGGCTATGCTCGTGTATCTTCTGTAGGTCAGTCGCTAAAGGTGCAGCTACAGAAGTTAGAAGCATATGGGTGTGACAAGGTATTCAAAGACAAGCACTCAGGTACAACTGCTGATAGACCTCAGCTAAAACAATGCCTTGAGTATATACGGACAGGAGACCAACTAGTTATCTCTAGGCTAGATAGGCTATTTCGTTCTACCTATCACTTAACCAGAGTAGCTGAAGAGCTGAAGCAGAAAGGTGTGGAGTTAGTTGTGTTAGACCAGCAAATAGATACCTCTACATCAACGGGAAAGCTCTTGTTCAATCTACTAGCGAGTATTGCTGAGTTTGAAAATGAAATACGCAAAGAAAGGCAACTAGATGGCATTGAAGCAGCTAAGGCAAAAGGTGTTCAGTTTGGCCGCAAAGCTAAGCTGACAGATGAGCAGTTGCTGCAAATGAAAGAGGATAGAGAAGGCGGCATGTTAGTTAAAGATGTTGCCACTAAATACGGCTTAAATAAGAGCTCCGTTTATCGACTCTTAGCAACCTTAAATGAATCAGACTAGATACATCAGCAGCACGCTATTAGCAGGTCTTAGCGATCAAAACTAGCTAAAGCAATACGATTCCTTAGGTCACTCCCTAAAGTCCTCTTACAGGATCGCTATGGGCGTGTCTAAGGGGCATAACAGACTAATTTACTTAATATTAAAAGCATCAAGGAGTAACAGACATGCTTACATCATCAATTCAATCAGCTAACACGAAAATTAAATCAATCTACAAGCTTGTGGAGTTTAGCCTATTCGAGGGAGCTATAGAGCTTGAGATAACTAAGAAACATTTCTTTTTAAGGCTAGTGGTAGCTGAGGTCTATATTAGCGCAGAAGAGTTTCAAGTTTACTGGGTTAAATAGACCACTGACAGTATGAGGCATCATTGAGAGTTACTGTGTGTTGCTCTCAATGTTGCTAAACCAGCTTACTTACGGACGAGATAGAATGTTAATTTTGACGATTGCGGTAGTGCTTGAGCTGCTTCTATGGAAAGGCTTATCTATTGAATTCTGGCTCAAGACAGTCTTACCACTGACCCTAATTATTACACTGCTGATGCTACCTTATCTGACGTAGTTGAAGGGTCAGCCAGCAGCTAGGCAATTCCCACTTCTTCAGCTTCAGCATTGAATAGTGACATACAGTAATCTATGACCTCACTAATGAAATTATAGACCTCAGTATGATATGGATTATTGGTTGGGTGGCTGATGAAGTTGTATTCTTTGATAGCCTCAGTTTGAGTCTCTATAGGAGTTAACCAAGTAGCTACTCTATAAGAGTATATAGAGTTTTCCTTTAGTCTTTCTAAAGGGGGCTTTTTTAATTTTCACTATCAACTGCCTTCCTTGGCGGTCAATAACAACTCAGCTTAAAGCCAGTGTTTTAAAGCCTTATAACTGACTTGGTGGCTCCTGAGCTAGGTAGTCTCTCATATCATCGTCCACCTCCTGAGGGTAGGCGCTCATATACTGTTGTAAGGCGATGCTATATGCTTCAGCGACATCATCTTCACTTAGGTTCAGGTGCGGGTTTGCGACCTCAGATAAATCAGTGATGAAGCCTACAATATTCTCACCTAGAGCCTGCAATATATCACCGCTAATATCTGGCGTTTTGCTTTTTAGGTGAGAGATGATATCAAATGCAGCATTACCTATGCCTTCTACAGCGTCCACAGATGTATTGATAGCTTGAAGCATCGAATCAGAGCTGTATTGCTCATTGATGATACTAATAGCTTGTTGCTCTAGTTGGTCATATTGATCCTGCTCTTCTGGCGTAGCATCTTCCTCTTGCATCTGAGTATCAGGCATCTGTTGCATACCTTGAGAAACTTCTTTACGAGAATTGATGTAGCTCTCTTGAGCAGTAGGAGCGTTGAGCTGCCTTTCTGCTTCTTGACTATTAGCTAGTAGTTGTTGATGAGCTTCACGGTTACGCTGCTCAATTTCTTGTAATAATGACACTTATTATCTCCATGAGTTAGTTGATGAATCGTAGTAGCGAGCTGAGGATCCTTCAGTGTTAGAGGTCTTAGGGACTCGACTAATTAATGAGTTGCTGCTAGCGGCCGCTTGACTCCCTTGTCTTGAGAGCTCTGCTGTCCGAGCAAGTAAGTTTCCAGAGTTGCCTACAGAGGGGGCTTTAGGCATGTAACGACCATTAAGGTTCGATAGGTCTTCACCAACAGGCAGATAAGTAGAATTATTTCTAGTCAGCTCTCTATCATATTTACGCTGTTCATCTCTTGCTACAGAAGCCTGAGCCATGTTAGCGCCCACGTTAAGCGCAGTAGAAGCTACCAAAGCACCGCCAGCAGTTGTAGGGGTCATAGCACTAGCGATACTAGCAAGTAATCCTCCACCGCCACTAGCTGCCACTGTGCTACCAACCGTAGTAGCCGCCCCTGCTCCTGTCACCGCTGCTCCAGTGGTTGCCGCTCCAGTAGCTGCTGCTGCCCCTGCTCCAACTGTGGCTCCTGCTGTGGACGCTGCTGTAGCTCCTGCTGTGGCTGTCGTAGCTGCTGCACCTGCTCCTGTGGCTGCGGCACCTCCTGAGGCCGCTGCTGTTCCGAATGCTCCTGCCGCTGCTCCTGCTGTGAAGTAGATGGCTACTGCAATTGCTACGGCTTTGAATACCTTTGAAGAGGCTACTTTCTTGACTATCTTGACTGCTGACTTGAAGCGCTTCTTGACGCCTCTTGCTATTTTCTTAAATGCTTTAGACATTTAGCTTTGCGTATTGCTTTCCTTTAAGTTGATAACCGTGTTTTTCAAAGAGCTCAGACATACCTTCAGAGGTCTCATTCAGACGCGACAGACCGAGGCAACTCACAGCTAACTTAGGTATGCGGTTGCACCAGTTGATGTAGGTCTCTACTAACTGAGTCCCTAATTGGGAGCGTCTGTAAGATGGTGTTACGTAGATGCAGATGTCCTCAGCAACTAGCTCCTTACAGTAGGCGTGTGAGTCTACGTGACCCAACACAAGACCTCTTATCTTGCCCTCTGACATAGCTACTACAGCTAACTGATGAGGACTAAGGACGCACTCTGAGATAACACTGAGCATCTTTGTTTTATCAACGGTTAGATGACCTTCTTCACCTTCTTTGAAGGCTCTGATTGACATCTTTAGGATGTCTTCGATGTGAGACTTACGAGCCTCGGTTAGGATGATGTCTTTCAATGGTTTTCACTCCTTTTTGAGTGGAAGATAGTTGATTTTTGGTGTTTTTTAGAGACTTTCAGGTGTCTTTATGATGTCGCTAGGATATTGAGTTGTGACCTCCTTAGAAGCTCTGGTAATGGTCGTTAAGACCACTCAGCATAGGACTTGTGGTTAAAATGAATGAGGAGGGCTGGTGTGCTAGAAGACCTATGAACAAGGTTAACAATTGCTTACTTTATAGCCCCCACAGAAAAGAGCCTTTGTTCGCCTGTGTTGAGGTGGCTTGGCTTTCTTCTCCTAAGGAGGGCTTTTTAGAGGAGCATGCTTCTGTTAGTACAATGAAGACATCACTAGACCTAGATACTCAGGAACTTAAAGCAGCAAGAAGAGGGCATAAGAAGATCATACTGAGGACTTAACTTCTGAGTAAGATGATTGGGTGCTTTAAGCTTTTAAGTCGCTCAGAGGATCACTGAATACGTCTTGAAGGTATCTTATAGGCTAGCTAAGCAGATAGTAGAGTCTTCTGGCTACAGTAGTCTTAACATTGGACTTGAACAGAAGAAGAGGAACGACTCATTAAGGACTCCTCTTGAGCGTCTTCAGCTTACTACAATTAATATTGTCTGCGGATGTAGATACACTCTATTAGATACTCAGTCAGAGACTCAATAGGAGTACTCTATAAGAGTATATAGAGTTTTCCTTTAGTTCTTCAATAGGGGGCTTTTTTGGAGTTCATTGATTTTACTGACTATTTTTATGTCCTTACTCAACAGTTAGTTGTCATTGTGATGCTAGGTTATTTAGGCAGTATCAGGTGGTGTTTTACACTAGTACAAAAAGCTAGTACAAAAGGTGAAAACTGTGTAACCTTAACTTATTGATAAATTGGGTTTTTACCTTTTTGCTTACGTATCGAGAGTTCGAATCTCTCCGTCACCGCCACCCCTAGCCCTTATTCCCACTGGCTTTGTCAAAATCCCCCTGATTTTTTGTGACTCGTATGTGACCATCCAAATTATTTATTTCCAAGTTGATTAGAACCCCTTTGTTTATAAATTTACAGTTTGCAGACTTTTGACTTATCGGTGCCCAAAATATTTCGATTAAAGCTGGATAACATTAAGAATAGTTGATTTTATTTATTGAAAATCAATGATTTTTAATGTCATAGTTCGGCAATATAAATATATATCAAGAGTCTTAAAATGTTTGGAAGCGATAAGAGAAATAGTGATGAAATAGGTAAGTTATGGAAGCGCCTATCTGCATTAGAGTCAGTTTCTGAAAAAACTTTAACTAAGTTGGAAGATATTGAAGAAAAGATTATTCAGCCAACCGATAGTCAAAAGACTGCATTGAGTGCGGCTCGATCTGCTGCTCAACATAATAGTAAAATTAAGAAAATTAAAGATGAGGTTATTGAATCTGGTAAAGAAATATCTGGTTTAAAGAATGAACTCACAAAATATCTGGATAGTTTAGATAGAGCTAGTACTAAAGCCCAAGAAATTACTGTTGAAGCCGCAACGGTAATGAGTGAAGTTAATGGTGTTGTTGAAAGTGTAAATGAAAAAAACAGAGGCTTGGACAGTTCATTAGAGCAGATAAATTCATTGTTGTTTGAAAATGACAATTTAGGAAGTGAAATTGAGCGTATTAAGGAGCTTATTGATACCTCAGAAAGCAGTTCAACCAAGGTTCAAAATCTTCTCAAAAGCGTAGCCTCTGTTCACTCTAAAGTATTGGAAATTAGGGATGAAGTTTTTGGCTATGAAGTCGAAGATGAAGACGACCCCGAGAAGTCTATAAAAATATCAGGCTTAAAAGATAAACTGGAAGAGTCATACACTAGTCTAGAGTCGAATCTTAATGACTTTCAAAATAAACAGGCTACTTTATCTGAAGAAACTGAGATTGAGTACAATAAAATCTTGGAAAACTCTCAGGAAAAGCTAGATTTATTTATCAAAGGCTGTAAGGAAACTTTTGACGATACACACAAAGAAATAAGGAAGTTACTTCCAGAAGCGTTAACTGCTGGTTTGAGTGCTGCATATGACAAGAAGATAGAAGCGGAAGAAAGCTCACTTGATAAATATCAAGTGAGCTTTAACAAAGCGATTTTATCTCTTGTTCTTATTTCTTTAGTGCCATTTGCTATTGATATATATTTACTTATTGGTTTGGGAAAAGATCTTGTTAGCGTGATATCAGATACCCCGAAGCTATTAATATCGATACTTCCATTGTATTTCCCTGTCCTATGGATTGCCTATTCATCAAATAAGAAACTGAATTTATCAAAAAGGTTAATAGAGGAATACACTCACAAGGGAGTGTTGAGTAAAACTTATGAAGGTTTATCAAATCAAATAGAGGAAATCGGTGAAGACAGTATTTCTAACGATTTGAAAATAAAGCTTCTTTATAACCTTCTTTATGTTAACTCTGAAAACCCTGGTAAATTGATTTCAGATTACAATACAACTGATCACCCTTTAATGGATGCCCTAGATAAAAGTGTGAAATATGCTGATGCTGTTGAGAAGTTGAGAAAAATCCCTGGCTTTACCGCTATGGCAAACAAGCTAGAAAAAGAAGGCAAAGAAAAAATAAAGCAAGCCGATGATAAAGTCACTTCAATTGTAAAATCTCAGGTTGGTGAGGAAAATGTCGAAAGACAAGACACAGCATAGAACTTTTTAAACCAGTGTTTTCAGAATATTTAGCTGCTTAATTGATTGTTATTACAACTTAAACTGAGCAGCAAACATCTGATACCCATATTCTTTTTGATAATTAAGATAAAACTCAACTTCGCGTGATAAATCAGCCAGTGCTTGGGAACCTTTCATGCTAGGTGATAACTCGTTAATTCGCTGTTGTAAGGGGAGATAATAGTTATCCCAAGAGGCTTGCTGGTAAGTAAAATCAGCAATTGGCTCGTAACCTGCTTTGGTAATTTGTTGTCTTCTGGTATCAATGGTTTGGATATCTGGGTAGTCTTTTTGCCAATGCGCTGCCACTTCTTTGCTTGGCTTATCTGTCAGCAAAACGAGATCACTAAACACCAGTAAACCGTTATCAGTTAGTAGTGGTTTCCAAGCAGTCAGTGCGTTTTCTACGCCCATAATATAAGCAGATGATTCTGCCCAAATCATATCAAAGCTATTGGGCTTAAATGGCAAGTCGGTCATACTCGCGCAAAGAGTGTTAACTGAACTTCTTATCTTTGCTTTAGGCTGGCTTTGAAGCATTTGTTTGACACTGACGAGTGCAGACTCTTCGTTGTCCACTGCAGTAATTTCAGCTTGTAAGTGCTGCGCAAGTACTTTGGTTGCTAAGCCCTTACCACAGCCAATTTCGAGCACCTTTTGGGGCTTGCTTGTTAGTAGTGAAAGGGCGCGCAGTGTTTCGCTTTCATCGCCTGGCCCCCATCTTTCTAGCCCATAAAAAATATGCATAAAGTCATTCATATATTGATCGTGTTTTGTCATATTTTTTGATAACCATTTCAGTCGAAAGGCTTCTTTTTCGTTAAAGCCTTGTGTTAAAAGCCAATTAAAATGGGCTTCTGGTGTTTCGTGAATGGCCTTTTGGTGCCAGCTTTGTTCGTTAACCTCAGCGTTTAAGCCAGCCATGGCTGCAAGCATTGCTCTGGCTTGTTGTTTCTGTAATATCTCTTCGTCTAGTTTGGCAAGCCGTTGTTTAAGCATTTCTTTATCAACTTGGTGTGCCAAACAAGCTTTACATTCTTTTAACGACAAGCCACCAAGCTGAAGCTGTTGAATAAACTTTACTTGCTCTACATCTAATGCTGAATAAAGCCGATAGCCATTCGCTTGTCGGTGCCCTTTGATAAGCCCGAGTTTTTCATAGTAGAGCAGGGCTGTTCTCGAAAGTCCTACTTGGTTTGCTAGCTCAGAGATACGGTACATGCGGACGCTCACTTTAATCTTGTTGCTACTGTAAACTATAAAGTAATAGACAGGTCAACCAACATACTAAACGAGCTTACCGATTATTTAGAGCGTGGTGGTGATTAACTTAAGTAGCGCTAAGAACACGGCTAACAGCAGATGAACAAGCTTAGCTGTAGCAACTTGAAAGCAGTAACCTATCTGTCATATATTGAAGTTATCTAAAGTGACAGGAAGTTCAAGATGGTGGACAAGGAAATCGAAGCCCTCAAGGCCGAGCTGGCTTCGCTTGAAGCCGATGTTAATCAGCGTTTTCGAGCAATGGAATCTCGTTTAAACAGCTTGGCGCGTAATGACGTTGCTGGTGAACAGGGTAAGCAGGATGAGCTGGCAAGTGTGTCTGAAACGTCAGACAATTCTGATTTGCATCATAAGCAAATCGACTCTGGGCAAACAAATACTGAATCATCTTTTTCTGTTTCATCTTCTCAAAGCCCAATTCCTCACGATTCTTCAGAAACTAGCAAAATACACCCTAAAGAAACCACAGCTGACGGCAGCCATACACTATTAGCACAGGCATCAAAAACGAAATCGTATTTTTCCATTTGGGCATTTTTACAGCCTTTGCTGTTCTCTATTTTTGATTGGTTATCTCCTCTCGTCAATGCCTATGAATCCTACAAGTCACGGGGAATGTTAGGCATTGTATTTTTAACTATTGCAGGTGTGGGCCTAACGCTGGCGGGCTTTGGTTACCTGATGCAGTTGTTAATTGATCAACTCGGCGTTGGCGCTAAGTCATTATTAATGGCGCTAGCGGCAATTGGTGTTATCGGTTTAGGCATTGGATTAAGGCTTAAAACTCGCTTTAGTGAATTTGCGACGGCCATCGTGATGCTGGGATTATTGCTGGCATATAGCACAGTGTATTTTACCGGCAGTGTTTATGGGCTTATCCCTAGCCTTGTTGTACTGTTTTTGTATTTTGTTGTTGCCATTGTTTGTCATGGCTTAGCACTTTGGCTTGGGGCAAATCTCGTCGCGGGTATGGGGATTATCGGTATTGCGACTATGCCGATTTTGTCCAACACCGTGCAGGTTGAATCACTTTACTATTTGCTATCGTTACTCTTTATCGCTGGTAGTAGCTTGCTATTGGCTTATCGCAAGGCAATGCCGTGGCTAGCGAATGTCTGTTTGGCATTTTGTGTATTGGCACTGGAGTGGGTGATCGGTGTTGAAGATACGAAAGTGTCAGCGTTTGTCGTTAATATGTTCTATTTACTCTTTTTTGCTTATACCACGTTAGTACTGAGCAAGCCGCTAGATAGTGTTAAGCAAAGCAATAACATACTCATTTTTTTCGCTGCCTTGATTGGGGCGGTAGTGCTTCTTTTTTGGCAATCGAGTGGTTTTAGCTCAACTGCAGTGGCTGCTAGCTTTTTACTGAATTTTGCTGCTGCAATCGCGGTGAGTATCATGTTTTATCGAATAAAGCTGCCATACACACATTTTTTCGTTTTGTCTGGTGTGCTATGGGCGGTATTAACAGTTGTTAGTTTAGTCAGCGATAGCTATTGGGGAATCGCTTGGGCGGCAGAAGGAATACTGTTACTTTACCTTGGCAGGCAATACCTAATGTCAAATGTTGTTAACCAAGGGCAAGTATTAATAGGGTTATCACTCGGTTATTGTTGGTTTGGGCTCGCGCCATACTTTCCAACACCTGCGTTACAAACTGCTGACGGTTGGCTGCTTTCGACTGCTATTATTGCAACTATTGGTATTTGGCAACGGTTAATCACACAGGCAAGTCCGTTTGGCAACATCACCACACAACGCGTTAAACCAGCTTTGCAATTAATCGAAGTTGTTTGGTTGTCTATTTTGCTGGTTTCTAGCTTGTCTATTTGGATAGATAATTGGACGGGAGCAGTGATTATCCTTTGGCAATTTGCGGTTTTAATGCGGGCAAAGCAGTGTCGCCAAGCAAGTATTGAAGGAGTAGCCGTTGTACTGATTTTGGTTGCTCTTTTTTACGTGAATGTTGGCGCGCAACTGGTTAATAGTTACCGCTATACAGCCTTACCATTATTCGCTCAATTAGCGCTTGTATCTGCCTTTATTCAGCTTTGGCTATGGGCTGAATTTTATCGAAGAGCAAAGGTAGAAAGTAAACTCATTCCTTATGCTGAAACAGCACGTGTTCTGTTCTATTTGCTATTGCCTATCTGTTGGATTGGTACAGCAACTAGGCGCTTAGATGAAGATGTGCTGGCGCTTCTTTGGCTGTCTCCTATGATTGCTCATTTGCTTGCGCATAAGTTAAAGCAAGACATTATTGTTAAAGAAGCAAAATTGCTGACACTCTTCACTAGTCTACTATTTATCGGCTTAATTGCGGTTGTTGAGCCTATATTGGGGCTGTTTGCTATCGCTGGGTTTGCAATTTTATACGGCGTCGCGTTTTATATTGAAAGGCAAGCGATAGACAAAGCGCTTGAACAATATATTTGCTCATTGGGAATAGCGTCGCTTAGCTTTGCGCTGCCTATTTATATCGCAAGCTATACCAATAGCATGCTGACCGGCGTGTTGTTGGGCGCGACTATTTGGCTTACTCAATTAGTGTTCTTAAAGTATTCTTCGCACTTAATGCGCAACGAGCGGTTAATTGTCGCTGTGGTTGGCGCGTCGATAATACTGGCTTGGGGGCTTACCTTCGTTGACGCGCTGTACGCGATAGTGCCAATGGCATTTCTATTAGTTGCTTGGCAAAGAAAAGGGTTATTGGAAAGCACGCTTGTTGGTCGATTCTTTGGTGAGAACACGCCATTATTGCTACATGCTTTAGGCGCTGTTTCTTATATTGTGACTATGCTGGCGTTGGCTAGCTATCGCTTTGATTTGCTCATTGCGCCAAGTTTAGCCATTCATGGGGCATTAATTTTATTCCTTAAAGATAAGCGTTTAGTGGTTGTTAAGTTTGGATTTTCAATACTTCTGCTTGGCATTGCTAAGCTTGCCATCATTGACGCTGCAAATGCCTTACTTTGGCAAAAAGTTATCTTATTTATGGGCATAGGCGCATTTATTTTGGTTGCATCATTTTGGTATCAACGCTTATCTAACAAAGAAGCAGGCAAAGCTGACGAGCTGAATAAGTCATTTGTTAATGAGGCGGGGTAACTTCTAAAGATTACGTAAATCTTATCTATTGGGCTTCCTGCTAAGAGCCCAATACCGCCGACTTGGGTTTACATTTATTGCGTAGCGCTTTATCCTTTGCGCCAATTGTGATCTATTCTTTTGTTATGCAAGCGTTTCTCTCTAAAGTTATTTTGTGGTTGTTAATGGTGATGGTGGTGTCTTCTCAGACATCGGCATTTGCTATGCATAACTGCAATATGAACCACGCTTCCAGCACTGAGGTTACCGAACAAAATACCCACGCTCATCACAATAAAGCCCACCACAATCAAGCTAGTCTCGAACAAGAAGTTCAAACACTAACTGAATCTAAGGATAGTTTGCACGCAGAGCATGCTATGCATATGGCTAGTATGAACGACACTATTAGCGACAGTGATAACGCCGATATGAGTGATATGGATTGCTGCGGTGCTGATTGTTCATGTCCAACGGCGAGCTGTTCAAGTGTTACAGCTTTTAATGACAATTCTTCACTCGCATTAGCGTTTAATTCTGATAAGGTTTTTGGCCTTACACAAGTCGCTTTGCGCGGTATATTCTCTTCTTTATTCAAACCTCCAATACACGATTAATAGCCTTGGCGTTATTGCGCCCAAAATAAGGGTTTATTGCGCCCCAAATTCATCTTTTATTATTGTTTTTGCGCTTTTAGTTAGTTTTTTGACTAGCGATTAGTGCATGTTGTTAAAGCTTGTTAGCTACAAGTTGGCATTACGTCCTTTATTCCGGTTGTGGTTTTATCCCTGATGGTTTTAAAGGTTGTGTGTTTACATAGAAGCTAGGGCTAGGCACTGGAGTGTCGCTATGGTTTTCGTTACATGTATCGTTAATTTTTATTATCAAGTTCGCCACTGCGGTAGGCTGTATAACTCAGCTTTGTCGCTGGTCATTACTATTGCTAGTGTTAGTGCTAGTGCTTATTTACCTGCTGGAAATGCTAGTACTGTTTCCAGCGCGACTAATGTGCCCTCCACTTTAACCTTGGAAAAGGCTATTAACCTCGCTGTGAGTGAAGATCCTTGGCTGAATCAAAGCCAATATCAAGAACAGGCAAGCCTTGCCAAAGGCGAAGCCGCGATGAGCTTTTCAGACCCAGTAATTTCGCTTGGGGTACAAAACTTGCCCACCGATTCATGGGATTTTAACCAAGAAAATATGACACAGCTAAGGTTAGGTATCAGTCAGACATTACCAAGAAAAGGTGAGCGAGCGATACGAAAGTCGCAGTTTGATCTAACAGCAGGCAAGCAACCTCTGTTGAGATTAGACAGAAGTGCGCAGCTTAAACGCCAAGTTTCTTTGTTATGGTTAGAAGCATTTCGCGCACAGCAGGTGATTCAATTTATTGAAGCCGATCGCGCTTTGTTTGAAAAATTAGTCGATAGCTCAAAGGCCAGTTATGGCAGTGTTAGCGGCAAGGTGAAGCAGCAAGACATTATTGCGGCGCAGCTCGAGTTGCTACAGCTCGATGATAAGTTGGCAACTGAGCAGCAAAAGTATTTAGCTGCACTAGGTGCCTTGTTTGAGTACCTGCCGAGCGATGCAGTGGGATTAGAATATTTATCAATCCAGTTACCTAGCCAACTACCTTTGGTTGAATTTAACGGTCGCAACAAAAGCCATAGTCAGGCGAATCTTGTGCAACGTTTTTTAACGCATCCTAAAATTCGCGCGCAAGGCATAGATGAAAAAGTTGCGCATCAAAGCGTTAAACTTGCCAAAACTCAGTATCAGCCTAAATGGCAGCTCAATGCGAGCTATGGTTATCGTGACGATGCCGACAACCGCTTTATCAATGAACGCAATGATGGCGAGCGTGCTGACTTTTTCTCTATTGGGGTAAGTGTTGAAGTGCCACTGTTTACTGAAAAGCGCCAAGACAATTGGCTGTTAGCGGCAACGGCAGAAAGTGAAGCTGTAAAAACAGAACAACGTTTGCTACTGCAAAAAATGCTCGGTGAAACTGAAAAAGAGCTGGCAAATGTTGTCGGTTTGAAAAAACGCCAAACACTATATCAATCGCAAATTCTTGAACAAACTCAGCAGCAATCAAAAGCAACGCTAACGGCTTATACCAATGCTAATGGCAACTTTACCGATGTGGTGAGAGCACGCATCGCTGAGCTTAATGCCAAAGTAACGGCATTGACCATAGATGTAGAGCTGCTCTCAGCGGTTAGTCGCTTAAATTATTACTTCACCACAACGACCGAAAATACGGCAAGTAAATAAGATTGTTGTTAGGAAATTTTATGAATACACAGTTAAAAAAAATAGCGAGTAAGCCGATTGTATTGGTAATCCTGGGCATGGCGTTAGGCGTGTTAGGCGGCTACTTACTGTTCCCGTCGAGTGGCGTGAGTCATCGTGATACAGGTCAAAGTGAAACAGCCGAAAGTGCAAGTGAAAAAGAGAAAAAGCCATTGTATTGGGTCGCACCAATGGACGCTAACTATCGCCGCGACCAACCGGGTAAATCACCCATGGGCATGGATCTTGTTCCTGTTTATGAAGATGAAATAAGCTCACAAGCTAGTGGCAAAGATTACGGTGAAGGTGCGGTAACCATTGCCCCACATGTGATTAACAACCTTGGCGTTCGCACCGCTATCGCCAAAAAATCACCACTTGTGCATCAAATAAATACACTGGGTGTGGTGCAATACGATCAAGATTCTATTGTGCATATTCACCCGCGAGTTGCTGGTTGGGTTGAACAACTTTTTGTCAAAGCTGCGGGCGATCAAATTAAGGCAGAGCAGCCGCTTTATACCTTGTACTCGCCTGAATTAGTTAATGCACAAGAAGAGTTTTTAATCGCGCTTAACCGTGCCAATGTTGCTAGCACTGCTAATGCTCATGCCTCCAAAAACTCCCCAAATAACAGTTTAGTAAAAGCGGCTAAAGCTCGTTTAAGTGCGTTGCACTTGAGTGAATCTTTTATTGAACTCTTAACCAAGTCACGCCAAGTGCAGCAAACCGTTACTTTTTACGCGCCCAAGTCAGGCGTTATCAACAACCTAAAAATTCGTGAAGGCTTTTATGTTGAGCCGGGCAATACCTTGATGAGTATTGGCGATTTATCTTCCGTGTGGGTTGAAGCACAAGTGCTAGAAAGTGATGCAAGCTTTATCGCTGTCGGCAACAAGGTCAGTATGTCGCTCGATTTTTTACCCGGTCAAACATGGCAAGGTGAAGTTGATTATATTTATCCAACCTTACGTGCCGATAACCGCACGCTGCGCGCTCGGCTTAAGTTTATTAATCCTAACGAGCAGTTAAAGCCGAATATGTATGCTCAGGTTACGATAGATGCAACACCAAGCGAACCGACCGTTAATGTGCCATTATCGGCAGTTATTCGCACTGGGCTGCAAGATCGCGTGTTATTGGCATTAGGTGACGGGCAGTTTAAGTCAGTGGCAGTTAGATTAGGGCAAGTGAGTGGCGAGCAGGTTGCTATTCTTGATGCTCTAGAAGCTGGCGATGAAGTGGTTATTTCCGCTCAGTTTTTAATTGATTCAGAATCCAGCATTTCATCTGATTTTATGCGTATGTCGTCGATGGCTGGTGATACAGCTGCCACTGCGACAGTTAACGGTATTGTTAATGCCATCGTCCATGCTGACGATGATGCAGAAGAGGGAAATGCACAACGTATTATCAATATTTCCCGTGACGCGATTGAAAAGTGGCAACGACCAGCTACCACCATGGATTTTATCACTGGCGAAAACTTGGATTTATCAGCAGTGAACATCGGCGATAAGGTGCGCTTTACTTTTGAGATACGTGCTGGTGATTTTGTTGTAACAGAGATAACCGCTATCGGTGCTAACGAGGCTAGCCAATGATCGCGCGTATAATTTACTGGTCAATCCACAATCGGTTATTGGTTTTACTGCTAACCTTGATGCTTGTCGCTGGCGGTTTGTTTGCACTAAAACAAACGCCCGTGGATGCAATTCCAGATCTGTCTGACGTGCAAGTGATCGTCAAAACCTCATATCCGGGTCAAGCGCCACAAGTGGTTGAAGATCAAGTGACGTACCCGCTAACCACTGCAATGTTATCGGTGCCGGGCGCAAAAACGGTGCGTGGTTATTCGTTTTTTGGCGATTCTTACGTTTATATTATTTTCGATGATGATACCGACCTGTACTGGGCACGTTCGCGGGTGTTAGAGTATTTGTCACAAGTTACGCCCAGTTTACCTGCCGCTGCAAAACCACAATTAGGCCCAGATGCAACTGGTGTTGGCTGGATTTACGTTTACGCGCTGCAAGACAAAACGGGTCAGCACGATATTAGCCAGCTTCGCAGTATTCAAGATTGGTTCTTAAAATACGAACTGCAAGCGGTTGCTGGCGTATCGGAAGTGGCAGCCGTTGGTGGTATGGTCAACCAATACCAAGTAGTGGTGAATCCCAATAAGCTGCGTGCCTTTAATATTCCGCTGAGTCATATTCAAATGGCGATACAGCAGGGTAACCAAGAAGTAGGGGCATCGGTTGTTGAAATGGCGGAAGCGGAATATATGGTTACCACCAGTGGCTATATTCAATCGAAGCAAGGCCTAGCGGCTATTCCCTTAGGTCTCCCTGCCGACAAAAACAATCAAGGTAAACCATTGCTGTTAGGCGATATTGCGGATATTCAGCTTGGCCCACAAATGCGCCGTGGTATTGCTGAGCTTAATGGCGAGGGTGAAACCGTTGGCGGTGTGGTGGTGATGCGTTTTGGTGAAAACGCCGAGCAAACCATCGCTGGCGTCAAAGCAAAGCTTGACGAGTTAAAGCAAGGGCTGCCAGACGGTGTTGAAATTGTCACTGTTTACGATCGCGCTAATTTAATTGAGCGTGCTGTTGAAAATCTATGGTCAAAACTGTTAGAAGAATTGGCAATAGTCGCACTGGTTTGTGCGGTATTTTTGTTTCATCTGCGTTCTGCTGTGGTCGCGGTTATCAGCCTACCAATTGGGGTTTTAGTGGCCTTTATCATCATGTACTGGCAGGGAATTAATGCCAACATTATGTCGCTGGGCGGCATTGCGATTGCAATTGGCGCGATGACAGACGGTGCTATTGTGATGATTGAAAACATGCACAAGCATCTGGAAAAAGCTTCTTCGAATGGCGCAATAGATAATCAAGCGCGCTGGCAGTTAGTGGCAAAATCTGCTGCGGAAGTAGGGCCTGCATTATTTTTTAGCTTATTGATTATTACTGTTAGCTTTTTGCCTGTATTTATATTGGAAGCGCAAGAAGGGCGAATGTTTTCGCCACTGGCTTACACTAAAACCTATGCCATGGCCGCTGCAGCAGGCTTAGCGATCACGCTAATTCCTGTGCTGATGGGCTATTTTATTCGTGGCAAGGTGGTGTCTGAACGTAAAAATCCAATTAATCGTTTGTTGATTGCTATTTACCTGCCGGTGTTAAACGCTGTGCTCAAATTTCCAAAATCGACCGTATTAGCGGCCTTGGTGGTGACTTACATTGGCTTTATGCCGGTGAATCAAATTGGTAGCGAGTTTATGCCTTCGCTGGACGAAGGGGATTTAATGTATATGCCAACCACGTATCCGGGGCTGTCGATTGGTAAAGCCAGGGAGCTACTGCAACAAACCGACAAGTTGATTCGTACCATTCCCGAAGTGCAAAACGTGTTTGGCAAAATCGGTCGCGCTGAAACCGCAACAGACCCTGCGCCACTGACCATGATTGAAACCTTTATTCAGCTTAAGCCGCAAAGCCAGTGGCGAGCGGGAATAACCACCGATGATTTAATCGCTGAGCTCGATCAATTGGTGAAATTCCCCGGATTAACCAACGCTTGGGTGATGCCGATTAAAACTCGTATCGATATGCTTGCTACAGGCATTAAAACGCCAGTTGGTATTAAAATCGCAGGTAGTGATTTAGCGGTGATCGAGCAAATTGGTCAGCAAATCGAGCAAGTGCTAGGTGAACATAAAGGTACAGCCTCTGTTTATGCTGAACGTGTTGCTGGCGGGCGTTACATTGATATCGACATTGATCGCATCAAAGCGTCGCATTACGGGTTAAGTATCGCCGAGGTACAGCAAGTGGTGGCAACTGCTGTCGGTGGTATGAACATCGGGCAAACGGTGGAAGGACTCGCGCGCTATCCGATCAATTTGCGCTACCCGCAAGATTTGCGCAACTCGCCAGAGCAGCTGGCTCGCTTGCCGATAGTAACAGCTAGTGGCTTACATATTGCGCTAGGCGATGTTGCCAATATTGGCATTAAATTGGGGCCACCAGCTATTAAAAGTGAAAATGCACGGTTAAATGGCATTGTCTTTGTTGATGTTGACGCTGGTATTGACCTTGCCAGCTATGTGACCAGCGCAAAAGCTAAGCTTGCCGAAGAATTACCGTTGCCAGCGGGCTATTCGCTCACTTGGGCGGGGCAATATGAGTATTTGGCCAGAGCGCAGGAAAAATTAGCGTATGTATTGCCGCTGACGTTAGCGATTATCGTTATTTTACTGTATTTAAATTTCCGTCAACTCACTGAAGTTGCCATTATTCTGGCAACGTTGCCGCTGGCAATGATTGGCGGCATTTGGCTAATTTACCTTGAGTCGTTTAATTTTTCTGTCGCCGTGGGCGTTGGCTTTATTGCCTTGGCAGGCGTAGCAGTGGAAATTGGCGTAATTATGCTGGTTTATCTCAATCAAGCTTATCAAGCGGCGTTAGATAAATGCCAGCAAAGCGGCCAGTTAATGACGAATACCATGCTTATTGAAGCGGTTTTGCAAGGGGCGGGAATGCGAGTTCGCCCTGTGGTGATGACGGTCGCCACCATTATCATTGGTTTATTGCCGATTTTATATGGCAGCGGCACGGGCGCTGAGGTGATGCGACGAATTGCCGCACCCATGGTGGGTGGTATGGTGTCGGCACTAGTGTTAACCTTACTGGTATTACCTGTTGTCTACTATCTCTGGCGCAGAAAAGGGCAAAAAGGTGAGTAAGAAAGGGCGTAAGAAACAGAACTATAAACAGTGAGTTGCGCCTACTCCTAACATTAAAAATTGAACTCATTAACCACCATTATCCGTGCAAAATAAATACAAACAAAGCAAGCGTAAGAAAAGCTGGCAGCAGCTAAGCCGAATTTGGCATAAATGGCTAATGGTGGTGTTAGGTGTGCCATTTTTAATTTGGGCAATCACCGGCCTTTATATGGTGGCAATTAATATTCACTATATTCACGGCGACTCGTTGGTTCAAAACCATCAAACGACAATAACGCCAAGTGATATTAGGCTCCCCGTTAAAGAGCTTGCTGGGCGTTACCCTAATATTCAATCTTTCACTATTGCCATGTTAATTGATAAACCTGTTTATCAATTAACGATAAAATCCAGTGAAAAGCATGATGATGGCTCTCACACAATTGATAATAATCAAACGCTACTCGTTGACGCCCAAACGGGTGAGCAATTATCGCCGCTTTCAAAACCATTAGCACTCGCCGTTGCTGAACATGAATATACGGGCGAAGGTGAGGTAACGAGCGTCGAGTTAATTAAAGAAAATGCGCCATTTGAGTTAAGTGCAAGACATTTACCTGTTTGGCGCATTGATTATCAAGGGTTAGATGGTGCCAGTATTTATGTGTCAGTCTTAACGGGGCAAGTGGTTACCAAACGCCACAACTATTGGCGCATTTTTGATTACTTCTTTCGTTTTCATTTAATGGATTATCAAGACGGCGAAGCTGACAACCAATTATTGTTCTGGGCAATAATCGCAAGCTTGATTGCGGTGTTTAGCGGTATGATTTTACTGTGCTTTCGCATAACATCTCGCATGACATCTCGCATGACATCTCGCATGGCACCTCGCAAGGAATTTCTCGAGTTTAAGCCAAATCTTCGACAAGAACACCAGCCAAATTCTGACTCTGTGCACTCATCTAGCGCCCAGCAAGGAGAGTCTCATGCGATGGATTAGAACAACGCATAAATGGCTATCTTTGCTACTGGCGTTGCAAGTATTACTGTGGCTACTTTCTGGTTTGTATTTTAATGTCATGGATAGCCATAAGGCACGAGGCAATACGTATCGCGCTAGCAGCAGCGCAGTGCTAGCGGCGCATCAACAATCTGATATTGATATGCGTCAGTTGATAGAGCCCAGTGTAATTCTTGGCAAAACGACACCAGCAACCGATATTCAACTAACGCAATTGCTTGGCGATCCGATTTACATTGTTCGTCATAAAAAAGGTTTGTATCGCCATTTTGTCAATCAATACAGCCTATTCCACGCCTATACTGGCGAGCTATTTAGCTTGGACGAAAGCCATATCCGCCAAATAGCCAAGGCAAGCTATTCAGGGCAAGGCGATATTGTAAATGCGAGCTTTTATGAGTCAAACCTGCCGGAATTTCCCCATCAGCAAAACCCAAGTTGGCAGGTCAATTTTGCAGATGATCTGGCGACAAGTGTTTATATTGAAGCCGCGACAGGACGAGTAATAGGGCATAGCGACCAACACAAACGCTTAGCCGATATTGCTTTTATGCTGCATTTTATGGACTACGGCAAAAGCGGCAATTTTAATCATGGGCTGATTATTTTCTTTGCCTTGTGTTTCGCTTGGCTCGCCATTAGTGGTGTTATTTGGTCTGTGCAACTAGCAGCAAAAGGTGAATATCGAATTGGCAAAAAGAGCTATTAAGTTCATGACTTTTCGATAGTGCTAATTACTTTTCGATTCTTTTAATGACTATTCGATAAAGCCAGATTGCTTGATTGTGTTAAGTGCTTTTACGAGTTCTTTGTGACTTTTTGCTGCGGTTAAGCTTACCCGAATCGCGTTTGGAAAATGGTGGCTGACCGCAAAAACACGCGCTGGAACGACTCGCACGCCTTGAATTTCCAACTGTTCAGCGACCATATCAGCATCTTGATTCACCGGCAACCAAACATGGGAGCAAAGCGGATTTGCTTGCTTTTTGTTGTCAGCTTTTTGGTTATGAGTATTACCTCTGACTTTATCGTCCGTAAACTCATTCGCTGTAGTTACTTTGCTAGGGAAGATCGTTGCAAATAACTTAAATCGCGCTGCTATCTCTTGCTGCTGTGCTTTAGTTCGAGCATGCGCTGTGCCATCGTCAATCCATAGTTTTGCAATCGCGGCAGTGAGTGGGCTAAGCTGCCAGCTTGTGGCATGGCTTTGTTGGCTAATTTGAGTCAGCACAGGGTGTTGACCGGCAATTACCGCAAAACGAATACCTGGCGATATCGCTTTGGCAAAGCTCGAAATCACAATCGATTGCGATTGAATATCTGCAGAAATAGGCGGTCTGCCAGAGAGCGCACCAATGACATACTCTTCAATAAACAATATCTTTTCACGACTAATAATTGCTTTGATATCTCTGATGCGTTTGTCGTTCATCGACGCAGCCGTGGGGTTTTGATAAAGCGGATCTGAAACCAGTACTTTCGCGCCCGTGGTGCGAATGGCAAGTGCCAAGGCTTCAGGCACTAGCCCTAAATGATCGCTTTTTACACCATAAAGCTTGATGCCCATTTGTTTGGCGAGTGCTTTCATTCCGGGAAATGTGAGCTCGTTTACTAATACCACCTCGTCTTTTTGACAACACGCCATTAGGCTGATCATTAGCGCATTTTGTGCGGTATTGGTGATCAAACAGTGCTGAGCGCTGATCGGGTAACCTAAATCCGATAGCCACTTTGCCCCTGCTAAGTTCAGCTCTGCGACAAAGCTTGGTGACTGGTAATCTAGGTATTCGCTAAGCCCACCAGCTTGTTCACTGAGTTTGGCAATTGCTAGCTCTAGCGCATTATCTTGACCGTGCTTGTCGAGTAATTTTGCAGGTTGGTGGGTACTTAAATCGATCACGGTTTGTTCAGCCGATTGTTTTAATAAAAACAGTTCAGCCTCGGCGCTTTGGCCAAGCACATAAGTACCGCGCCCAACTTCACCAGAAATTAACTGCTGCTTTGCTGCTTGGCGAAACGCTTTGGTAACCGTACTCAGGTTAATATCTAAGTGCCATGCAAGTTGACGTTGCGGTGGTAGTTTTTCGCCAATCGCAAGCTTACCGCTGGCGATATCTTGCGCCATCGCATCAACAATTTGCAGGTAAAGTGGCTTTTTTTTTGAAGTATTAGTTGCAAGTGCTTCGTTAAGGTTAGGTGCCCAGATTTTATTGTCCGCCATACAATATAATTCTTGAACCATACAATTAAGACTTCTATGCTTTTTGTCAAGTTTTTAGCCAAGCCAGATCAACGAGGGCGTAATGTTTAACTTGTCAGATATTAACCACGCAGCCGATGTTATTTATCAAATTATGCCGCCAACGCCACAATACAACTGGCCGCAATTATCAAAGCAATTGGGCTGTGATGTTTGGGTAAAACATGAAAACCACACGCCAACCACTGCCTTTAAAGTGCGCGGCGGCATTTATTTACTGAATCAGTTGATGCAACGCGCTGACAGACCATCAGGTATTTTGTCGGCAACACGCGGCAATCACGGACAAAGTTTGTCGTTTGCAGGTCAAAAAACCGGAATGCCAGTGACGATAGTTGTTCCAGAGGGCAACAGTGAGGATCAAAATGCAGCGATAAAAGGTTTTGGTGCCAATTTAGTCGTGCATGGTAAAGACTTTGAAGCGGCCAGGCAGCACAGTGCCACTTTAGTGGAAAGCAGTGGCTATCAACCAGTAGCGCCATTTGCGCCAGAGTTGGTGATTGGGGTTGCGACTTATGCGCTTGAATTCTTGCAAGCAGTAAAAGATTTAGATGTCGTTTATGTGCCAATCGGCATGGGATCTGGTATTTGTGGTTTGATCAAAACTCGAGATTTATTGGGGATAAAAACAGAAATAGTGGGTGTGGTAGCAGAGGGCGCACCGGCTTTTGCTGAATCATTTAACGCTGGCAAAATCATGCCTGGCCAAGAAGTAAATACCTTAGCTGACGGTGTTGCCACACGCATGCCGCTTCCTGAGGCGTTTGAGATTATTAAAGGTGGTGCCAGTCGCGTGATAACGGTGACCGAACAACAAATTACGCAGGCCATGTATTTGTACTTTAAAACGACGCACAACCTAAGTGAGGGTGCTGGCGCTGTCTCGCTCGCGGGCTTGATTGCTGAACAAGCCCAGATGAAAGGAAAGATGAAAGGCAAGCGTGTCGGGGTTGTACTTTCTGGTGGTAACATCGACTTTGCTCGTTTTAGTGAATATATATCGCCTTACCTTTCCGGTGATTTAATGGCAAGCGTTGGTGCTTCTGCGGCCTAGCGATTAGCCGCTTAGCTTTTATCAGCTCAGTTTATAGCAGCTAATTTTTACCAGTTAAGTTTCAGCTGGTTGGGTAAATCGCTTACAATAGGCAAATTATTTCTTACCTTTGATAAGTGCGATGATAAGCACAATCGTTTATGAACCGTAAAAAGAAAATCAAATCAACCTTGTTGGCGAAGCAGAAAAAAGCCAATGCTAAGCTACATAAAAGCAATAAGCCTAAATATATCTCGAAAGCAGAGCGCGCTAAGCTTGCCGAACAAGCAGAAACAGATGCCCCTGAAACCAATGGCTCAGTAGTAGACACTAAAGATTAACTCGTCCTTTGCTAGCGCAATAAATGCGCTAATTCTCCTTGTCAAACGCCATTGATAACTATGCTATTTAAGTAACAAAATACGACTTATTTTTGCGCTAAATACCTTTACCGCTTGAATATTATGTAACCAAATGTTGGTAGCAGGAATAGTTTGTTGCACAGGCGATATAGATACGCTTATATGTCGTAAAGCACACAATTCTATCCAGATTGATTCACTGACAATGAAAAGCATAATTAAGCTTTGCGCCATATTTTATTGTGGAGTTGCCTTTGCAAATAGCCATGATCAGAGCGAACGTTTACCCACTAAGGTAAGCAACTTAACTAACCAAGCGATGATTTTGGCTCAAGATGGCAAAGCTGGTGATTCATTTGGCTATAGCGCAGCAATTGATGGCACCACTTTATTGGTTGGTGCATTTAAAGCCGATATCGACAATACAACAGATGCTGGAGCGGCTTACGTTTTTGTAAAAGGAAGTAACGATCAGTATCAAAATGGTTGGCATCAACAGGCCAGGTTGGTAGCCGATCCGGCCTTCGTAGAAGACACTTTAGGTGGCAAAGTCGCATTAAAAGGTGATATTGCCATGCTAGGCGTGATGCGACGCGATGATAAAGGGAAAGACGCTGGCGCCGTTGTTTCGTTTGAACGTACATTAAGTGATTGGCGTCAAAAGCAGATTATTACCGCACCTGACGCAAAGCCAGGAGATGCCTTCGGACAAAGCATCGCACTTACGGACAAGTACTTAGTTATCGGCGCGCCGCGTAATGATGTCTTGGGGAAGGATTCAGGCGCAGCGTATATATTCCTGCGAGAGCAAAATACTTGGCGCTATCAAACTAAGATTGCGGCAAATGATGGTGCCGCTGGCGATTTATTTGGAATCAGTGTCGCAATTGATGGCAATACTATGCTTGTTGGTGCTGATTTACACGACGCAAAAGCAGAAAACGCAGGTGCCGTATATGTGTATCGGTTCGACGATAATCAGTGGCAGCAAGAAGCAAAATTGATGGCATCAGATGGCGGGAAGACTGATATTTTTGGCGTTAGGGTCGCCATTTCTGGAGATACAGCGTTAATTTCGGCAAGGCGAGACGATATTGACGGCTTGGGAGTAGATGCCGGCTCTGCCTATATTTTTGTTCGAGAGGGTAAGACTTGGACAGAGCAGGTAAAACTCACATCGCCAGATGGTCACGCGGACGATAGATTTGGCCGTGGTGTTGCCCTTAGTGGCGATACGGCAATTATCAGCGCGATGAATCACGATGCTAATGGCACAGACACTGGCGCTGTTTATGTTTACAAAAAAGACGAAAATGGTTGGGGCTACGCCAACAAAATTATGGCTAAGCACAGTATGGCAGGCGATAGATTTGGCTGGAATCTTGATTTATCTGATCGAGTTGCGGTCATTACTACGCCTTATCATGCCGCCAATGGCAATGAATCGGGCGCCGTCTTTATTCAAGAGTTAAGGCCCACCGCTAAATAACGTATTTATCAACTCTTTGTAGCACTTATCATGTGAAACTAAGGCACCAAACTTTAGTCATTATTATAAGTTATGATTGACGCCAACTTACCATAGCTTTCTAGTTTTGGTGGCGATACAATTTGAATTATCGTATTAGTCATACAAATAGGTTTGTTGTGCACTTAAAAGGCGACATCCAACAAGCAATAATCGCTCACAACAACATATAAAACAGCTTTTAAGGCATTGCCATGACAAGTTTTCAGCAAGTAATTGAACGTCGCGACTGGGAAAATCAGTCGTCTTTTCAAGTCAATCAAATACGCGCACATAGTCCGTTAAACGGTTTTAGCACGGTCGAAGATGCGCTTTCTCATCAGCATGCGCAAAGACGATCGCTAAACGGTGACTGGTGGTTTCGCCTGTATGATGCGCCGGAGCAGGTTGAAAGCGGTTTTGTTGAATCGGATGACAAAGCATTTAGTGAAACATTAATCGCTAGCCAAGCTTGGTCAACATTGCCTGTACCCGCCAATTGGCAGTTACATGGTGTTGATAAGCCAATCTACTGCAACGTTAAATACCCATTTGAGGTCAATCCGCCGTATGTGCCTGCTGATAACCCAACAGGTTGTTACCGCACAGCATTTGAAATGGCCGAGGCTGAATTAACAAAGCAACATTCTGTCATTTTCGATGGCGTAAATTCAGCATTTTACTTGTGGTGCAATGGCCATTGGGTTGGCTACTCGCAAGACAGTCGTTTGCCCAGCGAATTTGATTTAACGCCGTTCTTAAAAGCAGGGGCGAACTACCTTTCGTTGATGGTATTGCGCTGGAGCGATGGCAGCTATCTTGAAGATCAAGATATGTGGTGGCTTAGCGGTATTTTCCGTGATGTTACTTTGCTGGCTAAACCGAAGCAGCAAATTAAAGACGTGTTTATCACCCCTGATTTAGACGCTTGTTACCGTGATGGTAGCTTAGCCATTCAAACTCGCGTTAGTGCGCCAGAAAGCTATCAAGTACAAGTTCAGTTGTTTGATGGAAAAACTGCCGTAACTGAGCCTGTGGTATCAGGCTTTAATGAAAAAGTAGTTGATGAAAAGGGCGCTTGGCAAGATGTTAGTTTTAGCGAGCTTCAGGTTAATGCGCCTAAGCAGTGGAGTGCAGAGCAGCCAAATCTATACCGCTGTGTTATTGCGTTACTTGATGAGCAGCAGCAAGTGGTGGATGTTGAAGCATATAACGTGGGTTTTCGTAAGGTCGAAATGCTTGATGGGCAGTTGTGTTTGAACGGTAAACCGCTGCTTATTAGAGGCGTTAATCGTCATGAGCATCATCCAGAGCTAGGTCATGTGGTCACAGAAGCGGATATGATCCGCGACATTAAGCTAATGAAACAGCATAACTTTAATGCGGTGCGCACTGCACATTATCCAAACCACCCGCGCTGGTATGAGCTGTGCGATGAATACGGTTTGTATGTTTGCGACGAAGCCAACATTGAAACGCATGGCATGTTCCCGATGGGGCGGCTAGCGTCTGACCCTCAGTGGAGTGCAGCATTTCTAAATCGCTACACGCAAATGGTTGAGCGCGATAAAAACCATGCATCGATTGTTATTTGGTCGTTAGGGAATGAATCAGGCCATGGTGCCACGCATGATGCCATGTATGCATGGTCAAAAGACTACGACCCATCACGCCCAGTTCAATATGAGGGTGGCGGTGCTAATACAAAAGCGACTGATATTATTTGCCCGATGTATGCGCGTATAGATAGCGACCAACCGTTTGAGGCAGTACCTAAATGGTCGATCAAAAAGTGGTTGTCACTGCCCAATGAAACCCGCCCACTTATTTTATGTGAATACGCCCATGCGATGGGCAACAGCTTGGGTAGTTTTGCTGATTATTGGCAAGCGTTTCGCGCTTACCCGAAATTACAAGGTGGCTTTATTTGGGATTGGGTTGATCAAGGACTCACCAAAACAACAAAAAGCGGTGAGAAGTACTGGGCTTACGGTGGTGATTTTGGTGACGAGCTAAACGATCGCCAATTTTGTATTAATGGCCTACTTTTCCCTGATAGAAGTGTTCACCCAAGTATTTATGAAGCAAAATATTGTCAGCAGTTCTTCCAATTTAGCTTAAGTGATGATTCAAATTTGGCCACTAGCCAAGAGTTTGAATTAACCATTACCAGTGAATTCTTGTTCAGAGCAACTGATAACGAACAGCTGGTTTGGCAAATTTTAGAAGATGGTAAGGTGATTGAAAGCCAGCAACTACCGCTATTAATTGCAGCAGAGCAGTCATTAGCGCTAGTTATTCAAACTGAATTTACCCGTAAAGCGGGCGCTAAATACCACCTAAACCTTGATGTTGTGCAAATTGCTGATTCAAGTTTTGCACCTGCTGGCCATGTATTGGCAACCGAGCAGTTTGCGCTGAAAAATCATCAATCCCTAGTGCCTTTTAAAGTGCCTGAACCAGCAGAATCAGAAACTCAATCGTTAACCATTAACGAAGACGACGATACGCTTTCCGTTACAGGAGCTGGCACCGCAGACAATACAGATAACTTTGTTTTTAGTTGGTCAAAAGCTAGCGGCCTGCTAAGTCAATGGCATGTGGGCGAGCAGGCGTTGTTAGCGACCCCGCTACGGGATAATTTTTATCGAGCACCACTGGATAACGATATTGGCGTGAGTGAAGTGGATAATATTGATCCTAATGCTTGGGCAGAGCGCTGGAAAAAAGTAGGGCTAGGGCAGTGGCAGCAAAACTGTGTGCATTTGAGCGCAAAACCGTCGGGTAATAGTGTATTAGTGACCGTGCTTTACCAATTTACCCATGGCAATACACTTGTTGCACAAACTAAATGGCAAGGTAAAGTGACGCCAAAAGGTAAGTTAATAGTCGATGTTGATGTGCAACTAAGCGAAGCATTACCGCCATTGCCACGTGTTGGTGTTGAACTAGGGCTTGCAACTTTTGCAGATAAAAAATGTGTTGAGTGGCTTGGCAAAGGGCCATTTGAAAACTACCCCGATCGCAATACGGCGGCGCGTATTGGCCACTATCAAGCAACGCTTGATGAATTACATACGAACTATATTTTCCCTACCGACAATGGTTTGCGCACTAATTGTCAGTCACTGACGCTCGATAAGCTTACTGTAGAAGGGAATTTCCATTTCGCAGTTAGCCAATACAGTCAAGAAAACTTAATTTTGGCAAAACATACGCACGAGCTGGTTAAAAGTGATGCGGTACACGTTTACATCGATCATCAGCATATGGGCATTGGTGGCGATGATTCGTGGAGCCCAAGCGTGCATCCTGAGTACTTATTAGCTGACTCAAACTATCGCTATCAATTGGTGCTAGTGCCCAAATAAGCCAGATGAGCGAGTTGGTGAACAGCATCAAATAGCAAAAAGCCTGTCGCAAGCAATGCATGCGACAGGCTTTTTTGAGGTATTGTTTTAAGCCTACTGTTTAAGCCCATAGTGGTTTCAGATAAAGGCTTCTGACTATGGTTACAGATTAAGGCTGCAGGTTATGGCTGCTGGCGTGTTGCTGTGATCACAACGTCGCGAATATTAACGCCTTGTGGCTGAGCATACATAAATTCAGCAGTACGGGCGATATCGTCAGCGTGCAATACGCCACCCATTGCGTCTTTCCAAGCTTGGTAACCGTCTATGATTTCTTGATCACTGGTGTGACCTAGAAGCTCGGTTTCAACCGCGCCAGGGCAAATTGCCATAACACGAACACCCGTATCTGCAACTTCTTCTCTAACATTTTCAGTGATAGCTGAAACTGCGAATTTAGTACCCACGTAGGCTGCGTGATTTGGGAATGATTTCTTACCCGCAATTGAACTGATATTCATAATGGTACCGTGATTACGAGCTTTCATATCAGCTAGTACAGCTTGCATACCATTTAACAACGCCATTACGTTAACATCGTACATACGTTGCCATTCGCTAGGGTCTTGAGTATCAATTTGGCCTAGCATCATTAGGCCAGCGTTATTAATTAGGCAATCAACCGCGCCAAATTTTGCTTCGGCCTCTTTGATTGCAGACTTGAAGGCTTCAGCGTCTGTAACATCAACTTGTCGACACATCGCATTGGGTAGTCCAAGAGCTTCAATTTTTTCAATACGACGCGCAACCAATAACAATGAGTGTCCTGCAGCTGAAAAGCGCTTTGCCATTGCAGCACCAATACCCGAACTTGCGCCTGTAATTACGATAAGTGATTTCGTCATAATTTTTTCCTCAACACGGTCAAAAAAGGTTTGTTGTTTTTAACAACTCGACAACAGTGTGATAACTATAGTGTTTCGCTTTATAATGATAAATATAGGTAATTTGAAAACATTGTTAGGATTAGATGAACAATATTTCTTGGCGAGGCATTCGTGCATTTTTATTCGTTGCGGAACATGGCAGCTTTACAACGGCAGCGGAAGTCTCTGGCTTTTCAAAAGCGAATTTGAGCCAGTTGGTAACTGAATTAGAGCGTAGCCTAAGTGTTCAACTATTGCATCGCACCACTCGGCAACTAAGGCTGACGGAAGTAGGCGAAGGCTACTATCAACGTTGTAAGCGGGCGATGAGTGAGCTTGATGGTGCTGCAGAGTGGGCGTCGCAATCAACAGATGAGCTCAAAGGTAAAATTCGCATGAACTCAGTTGGTGGTTTGTTAGGCGAAGAGTTAATCGCCCCGTTAGTGTTGAGCTTTCAGCAGGCGCACCCTGAAGTACAAGTAAATTTAGACTTTTCTAGTGTTAGAGTCGGCCTGATTGAAGACCACTACGATTTAGTTTTGCGTATGGGCTCACTGCCAGATTCGAGCTTAATAGCACGTAGAATTTGCGCACTCACCACACGATACATCGCAAGTCCTGAATTTTTAGCACAATACCCTAAAATTAATAGCCCAGAAGATTTACAGAAATTGCCTTTAATTTATGGCTCTGTCGATAACTGGGTAATGAAACGTGGCGATCAGCAAAGTGTTATTCACATTGATAAAGGGATAAAAATAGTCAGTGGCCGGGTGATGCATAATGCCGCCATTAGTGGCTTAGGTATTACGCGTTTGGCTGATGTTTACTGTCAGGCAGATATCGAACAAGGACGCTTAGTGGAAGTGTTGCCAGATTGGTCAGAGCAAACCGATATTTCACTGGTATGCCCGCCAATTAGACACCAACTTACCCGGGTACAAGCGTTAATGAATTGGATTGCCGATCATTTTAATGAAAGATATCAGCAGATTCTGCGAGGCTAACGGGCAGCTTCGCGTTTAGTCGAAATGCTAATAATAGTAACGGCCAACAAGATTAATCCAGTGGCAGCATAGTCTCTCATTTCAATATTTTCGCCAACAATTGCAGCACCGATAGCCAGTGCCACAATAGGAGGAATATAAGTGACAGAGGATGCTACCAACGCCCCTAGTTTTTCAATAATAAAGTAGTAGCAAAGGTAGGCGATACCTGTGCCAAATAAACCTAAGCCAATAAAGGTGGTGAGTAAAACGCTGGTATCGTTAGCTATGTTGCCGATTCCTTCAAAATCAGTAATAAAGCATAGGATAATTAAACCTGCCCCTAGCTGATAAGTAGTTAGCGCAAGTGCCGATAGCTTTAAAGGAGTGATAAAGCGTTTGGCATAAACAAATGACACTCCCACACTGATTGAACCCAATACCATGTAAACAGCGCCTGTTGCCGAAGCAAGTTGGGCGTTAAAAGGCCGTGCGAGTACGACAACGCCAATAAAGCCAAGCATTGCACCACACAACTTGCCAAGAGTGACTTTTTCTTCTTTCAGGGCAAACAACGCTGTGCAAAGGGTAAATAAGGGAATAGCACCACTAATAGCCCCCGCGATGCCTGAGCTTAATAACGATGTACCTTTGGCAAAGCCAAAATAGTAGATAACCGTTGCCAGCAAGCCCATGACAATAAAGTGTGGCGCGTGTTTTAGATCTGAAAATTTCAGCACTTTTTGGCTAGCTGCAAACAGGGCGATAGGGAGAAAACCAAACAGTACTCTAATCAAGACAATTTGCATTGGGGTGATATGACTGGCAGCGAGTTTCATAAAAATAAAATTACTGCCCCAAACCAGCCCGACCAGCGCAATTGCCAAGTAAGGTAAGGATGAAGTGTTTGGCAAGTACTTAGGGGGTATAGGCACAGAGGTTCTCTCGTAATTATTGTTAAAAAAATCGATAAGTAATTAACCTCAGCTCTGGATAACTAATGTGCTTCTAGTGGCTATTTTCACTGCTACCAGCGTTAAATTTACTTGCAATAGACTAGCTATTGACGCGCAAATTTGCCTTGATATCAGCAAAAATTTCTCACTAGAAGATACCGATGAATATAAGCATTTGAATTAATTTGTTATTCACTATTTCTTATCCAAACCTGAGGTTAGTTAACACAGATGCGAGTGAATTTTGGCTAGTTCATGTGTTCATGTAAAATGATAGTTAATGAATTCAGATATCAAAAATTATGAATTTGTTATCTTTATGAACTAGGTCTGTAAAAAACTGTGCCTTTAAAAAGCTATGGATTTAAAAAACGATGGATTTTAAGAAGCTAAGAACTTTCCAATGTGCAGCGCGTACCCTCAATTTTAGTGAAGCGGCAGAGCAACTTGGTTACGTGCAATCAGCGGTGACTAATCAAATTAAAGCACTTGAAAGTGAGCTTAATGTTCAGTTATTCGAACGTAACGGCAGAGGTGTGGCGCTTAGTCAATCGGGAATTCAACTGTTTGATTATACGCAAAAATTATTTTCACTTCGCGATGAGGCAAGGGCTGCTGTGCAGAATGTACCGTTAGCAGAGCCGATTAAAATTGGTGGGCATGAAACGGTTATTACCTACTACCTTCCTAAGCTGTTAAAAGAATACAGCCTAGAAAACCCTAATGCGCGTTTCGCTATTCAGCCAACACCCCCATCGAAATTAAAAAACGAACTACTAACACAAAATTTAGATGTCGCTTTTATTCTAGAAGCGCCTTTTCAGCGTCAAGGCTTGACTGTGCATACTTATCAGCAGGAAGAAATTGTGGTGGTTTGTGCTAACAGTCATCCCTTAGCAGCGAAATCAAACGTCGAGGTACATGAACTTGCCAAGCAACACTTGTTACTGACAGAAAAAGGTTGCTGTTATCGCAATCAATTCGAACGGCTGTTGATTAGTGCTGGGGCTTATAATACCTCGGCTGTCAGTGAGTTTGTCAGCATCGAAACGATAAAAGCATGTGTAAAATTAAGTATGGGCATCGCTGCACTAAGCAAAGTGTCGGTTGCCAAAGAACTTGCAAAGGGCGAACTGACCGCGCTTAATCTGCCAGCTAACAGCATGCGCTCAAGTGTTCACTGTGTGTTTAAAGACAGTGTTTTTAAAAATAAAGGATATAAAGATACGGGCTTTAAAGACTGTGATTTGGCTGATATGAATGAGGGCCAAACCGCGCAGGCAAACTTTATACAGTTTTGCCAGCGCTATGCATTTTAAATGTTCCTAACTAGCATCTGGCTGGTTGGCCGGTTGCGCATCAATAAACGCAGGTAACGTATTACAATGCTGATAAATCGCCATAATACGTGGAAATGCAGTCATATCGACGTTAAATCGAAGTGCATTAAAGACCTGCGGTATCAAATAGATATCAGCTAGGGTGAGCTGCTCACCAAAACAAAAGTTACCTTGGCTTTGCACATCTACTAGCTGCTGTTCTAACGCACTAAAGCCCGTGGTTATCCAGTGATGCAGCCAAGCCAATTTTCCTTCGCTGCCACCACCAAGCTCGTCGGCAACATAGTTAAGTACACGCAAGTTGCAAATTGGGTGAATATCACAAGCGATTTGGTTACACCAACTTCGCACAGTTGCACGCTCCAGTGAACTGCTGGGCAATAGTGGCATGTCAGGAAAGCTTTCCTCTAGCCACTCCAAAATTGCTGGCGATTGGCTGAGCACCTCGTCATTATCGGCTTTTAGGCTAGGCACTAGTCCTTGCGGATTCAGTGCCAAGTAATCCGTTGATTTATGCTCGCCTTTTAGCAAGTTAACGGGCACTTGCTGATAGCTAATGCCCTTAACATTGAGCGCAATACGCAGTCGATACGCTGCCGATGAACGAAAATAAGAATAAAGCTCCATGGGAACATCCTTTCGCTTTGTGCTGACAAAAAATTAAAGCTTTGCTGGTGCTTTTGCAGGAAGTATCGTACTACTTACTTCACCAAAACCGATGCGCTTTGCGCCAGCTTTTTCACAGTAACCACGCATAATCACGGTATCGCCATCTTCCAAGAAAGTGCGCGACTCGCCACTGGCTAAGGTGATTGGTTGTTTACCACCATGAGTTAATTCCAGTAATGAGCCAGCTTCTGCCTTTTCAGGGCCTGATTGAGTACCAGTACCTAACAAGTCGCCGGCTTGCAGGTTACAACCGTTGACGCTGTGGTGCGCTACCATCTGCGCTACTGTCCAATAAGAATGTTTAAAATTAGACGTCGACACATGATTTTCCTCGGCTGAATCTGAGGTTTTTAATAGACAATCTAGTGTGACATTAAATTGGCCTGCTGCTGAGTTTTGTGCAGAGGTTAAATACTCCATTGGCTGCGGATCAGATTCACTTCTAGTGAATGCTTCACGAAACGGTGCTAATGCTTCAGTGGTCACAATCCAAGGCGAAATAGTAGAGGCAAAACTTTTCGCTAAAAATGGCCCTAGTGGCTGGTATTCCCATGCTTGAATATCGCGTGCTGACCAATCGTTAAACAAACAAAGGCCAAATACATGATCTTCGGCGTTGTCGATGCTTATGCGCTCGCCAAGCTGATTACCTTGGCCGATAAAAATCCCCATTTCTACTTCGTAATCTAGGCGCTTACAAGGGCCGAAGCTCGGCTCTGTGGCATCAGGTGCTTTGGTTTGTCCGCACGGGCGAGGGAAGGCTTGCCCACTAACATCAATGCTTGATGCACGGCCGTGATAACCAATAGGCACCCATTTGTAGTTTGGCAGCAATGGGTTGTCTGGTCGAAATAACGAGCCGACAGCGGTTGCGTGGTGAATAGACGAGTAGAAATCGGTGTAGTCGTGAATATGACAAGGCAACTGATACTCCGCCTCTTGCTGAGCGATTAAGCACGCTTCCACTTGGCTTTGCTCGCTGGCACCTGAGCGCAGGGCTTTTGATAGTGCTAAACGCAAGGCGCGCCAAGCAGTTCTGCCCATCGCCATAAACTCGTTAAGTTGCGGGTTTGCCGCAGCAACTAGTGCTTGCTGAGCAGGCCTAGAGAAGATATCCAGCTCTGCTAACGCCGCAAGGTCAACAATCTGATCACCAATGGCAACGCCTCCGCGATAGGCTTGGTCTGTACCTGATGTTCTAAAACTGGCAAATGGTAAGTTTTGAATTGGAAAGTCGGTACTGTCGCTATTCGCGGCTTCAACCCAACTAGTTAACGCAATATCATGTGTTTCGTTTAATTGGTTCATTTTCTGCTCTGTTTGTTCTCAGTGTGCTCTGATGATTAATTTGTATTTGTTTATCTAGAACTATTGCTATCTAGATTAAGCTTGGCCTGTATAAAATTTTTTTAGCCCTTGCCAGCAGTCTAAGTAATCGTTTTGTTTGGCTGGTGTTTCCAACGCAAATTTAGTCGGTGCGATGACGTAGCGCGACTCAAACATAAAGGCCAGGGTGTTTTCATAACGCTTGGGTTCAAGTTTGGCGTTAGATGCAGCCTCGAAAACATCTGCCTCTGGGCCGTGGGGTGTCATGCAGTTGTGTAAACTCATACCGCCCGGTTCAAAACCTTTTTCTTTCGCGTCGTAAACCCCTTCAATAAGCCCCATAAACTCACTCATAATATTGCGGTGATAGTAGGGCGGGCGAAAGGTATCTTCGGCTACCATCCAGCGTGGCGGGAAGATCACAAAATCGACATTAGCAGTGCCGGCTGTGCCAGAAGGTGAAGTTAATACCGTAAATATCGACGGATCGGGATGATCATAACTAACGGTATTGATGGTATTAAACTTGGCTAAGTCATATTTGTAGGGAGCTGAATTACCCACCCAAGCAACAACGTCTAGTGGTGAATGGTTAAGCTTGGCGCTAAATAAGTTACCGGCAAATTTCGCCACTAACTCAAAGTTATCGTCAATATCTTCAAACCAAGCGACGGGGTACTGAAAGTCTCGCTCGTTGGCGTAACCGTTAGCCCCCACAGGACCGCGCTCAGGGAGCTCAAGCGGCGCACCGTAATTTTCACAAATATAGCCACGGGCATTACCCTCTGGCAGTGTGATTTTAAATTTAATACCACGCGGAATAACGAGGATTTCACCGGGTTTGACTAGCAATTTTCCTAGCTCGGTATAAGCCAGCAATTGCCCTTGCTGGGGAACAATAAGAAGCTCACCATCAGCGTTATAGAAAAATCGCTTATCCATATCGGTATTCACGCAGTAAACATGAATTCCAATGCCCACCTGCGTATTGGCATCACCATTAGCGGCAACTGTGGTTAAGCCATCAATAAAATCGGTTGGTTCACTTGGCATTGGTAGCGCATCCCAGCGCATCACATTGGGTGGGGCTGCCACTTCAGTGATTGGCGCGGTGCGAATCAAGCCGTTGTCGATTGGGGTAAAATCGCCCATGGCGATAGAAGGGCGAATGCGATAGGTCCATGTGCGTCGGTTTTTATCGCGCGGCGCAGTAAACGCCGTGCTGTTAAATTGCTCCGCATACAAACCGTATTTGACCTTTTGCGGGCTAAATTGTCCTTTGGGCAATGCACTGGGCAAAGCCTCGGTTTCATGTTCGTTGCCAAAGCCGCATAGATAAGTCAGCTCTTTATGCTCCTGTTTTGACTTGTTCATTGTTGTTTCCATCTAGTTCCCCACAGCTAGTCGTCTGTTTAACTGCTAGCTTATTTATTACTTTTTTGATGAATCAGCGATTTGTTGTTTTTGTTTTCGATTTTGTTTGTGGTTTTGTTTTTGTCGCTATAGAGCGGTTAGCTCTGTTTGCATTTTTGCCAATAGCTTTTTAGTGAGCGTTGTTAACTGTTTTTGCTCTTGTTCAGTAAGCAGTTGTAGAATTTGCTGCTGAGCATCACGAACCTCAGGCACGATAGCTTGATAACGTTCAAGGCCTATACCTGTCAGGGTAAAGTGGGTAAAACGCATATCGCTGGTACTTTGTTGACGTGTAACAAGCTTGGCTGCTTCTAATTGTTTTAGCGCACGGCTGACAGGCATTTTTGCTAATTGGGTAAAGGCACAAATGTCTTTTGCCGAAACTTTTGACTTGTTATCTTCGCTACTGTGCATTGCCAATACCGCCAGTATTCGCCATTCGTTGCGACTCATGCCAAATGCTTTTCGATAGTAAGCGCCGACGTGATCACTGACGTGGCTTTGTAAAATTGATAATTGATAAGGAAAGAAGTCAGTTAAATCTAGCGTTTGCATTGACGAGAATAACGCAAAATAAAGTTGTGCTTTGATACTAGTAACAATTGTTACTAAGTGGAAGCAGGTGAGGTTTAGCCTGCATTTTCATCTGTAAATTAGCTTTTACAGCGTTTGTAAAGTCCCGAGTTATTCAAGCAATACTTCTACTTTCTAGTCTTATTAGTCTTTTAAATAAACTTAAGCTATTAAAATTGATTGCGCAGTGGCGGTCGAAATGGAGAGTAAAGTGAGCAATCAATCGAATAAAACAGATCACAAAACTGAGAATAAACCAAAGTTGAAAGAGTCTAACGATCCAATGGACTTGATAAGAATGCAGACAGAGGTTGGTTTGTTTGAATCTATGGCACAGTCAAAAACATTAACGATTATAGTGATATTGGCGATTGTGTTCTTTGGTGGCTTTTTCTTCTTTCTCTATAAAATGGCTGGCGCAGCTTAATACCTGCAATACACTAGTTGACATGCTGTCGCCGAAATTGTGATGGCGTACAACCCATCCAGCCTTTAAATACTCGCGCAAAGTTGGAAGTATCGATAAAGCCAACGGCTTCGGCGATGGATTCAATTGACGTCGCACTATTTTGCAATTGCCAGCAAGCTAGCTCGGCTCTTACTTCGTTGAGCAGCGCTTGAAAGCTGGTATGTTCACTTTTTAGTTTTCTGATCAAGGTGCTCACTGATACGCCCATCTCTTTAGCTGCTTGTGCTTGTGAGCTGTAAAGCGGGCTAACGCTAAATAAATGGGTTTTAATGCGCTCAGAAAAGTCACCCCCTTGCTCTCGTACTGCAATTAATTGATGGCATTCACGCAGTGCGTTGCGATAGGCGTAGTCATCTGCGGTAAGTGAATGGGTATTTAGCAATTGCTGGGGTATTTCGACAAAAAAATGCTTGCTGCTAAATGTGTAATTAAATTCGGGAAAGAGCTCATAATATTTCGCTGCCCACTCAGGTTCTGCGTAAGGCAAGGAAACCGGAATATTTACTGCTTTTTTACCTGTCGTTTTTTCAACTATGTCGCAGAATGAGCCGAGTAACATGGGATACATCACTTGCGTAAGTTCTTGCAGTGGTGACGATTCACGTATGGTGAATCGCGCACCAAAATCTGTGTGCTGATACTCAAAATTATACAAAGTAATACGTGTTGCCATTGCTTGTTCAATGAGTTTAAAGGCACTTTTTACTGTTGGCGCGGTGACTGCACCATAACCTAATGAACCATGCACTGAAACTGGCAGCAAACGTGCCACCTCAAGGCCAAGCCAAGGCTTTTTCATGATGGTCAGCGCATTTAACACAATACGCCTAAACTGCTCAAAACTGATAAAGCGTTGCTGTTCTAGCAAGGTCTGCCAGTTGAGAGTACTGCCGAGAAACAAGCGATCGATAGCAAAGCCACTATTTTTAATGTAGGCGCATAAAATTCTGGCATAACTTGGGTGTATTGATGGCTGTAGCCACCAATTTTCACCGCCTGGCTTGTTGATATCGCTTGTCATTACCCAAGCTCCTTATTTGCTTTTTCGACAGCATGAGTGCTTTGAAAACTTCTTATTATTTGCCATCAAATTGACAAAATATGACGATTACGTGTGAATTTCAACGGTTATTTTGTGAGCAGTAATGGTGTTTGATAGTGCAATGATAAAAAGAACTCGATAAGAGAGCAGGGTATGAATTTTGGACACACTTTTGTTGCTGATAACGGCGAAATCTATATCGATAAAAAGCGCTATATGTGGTTACTCTCCTTGCTAACGCCACTTATTGCAGTGGTTGGTCCTTTGCTATTTATGCGCTATGAAAGTGAGTGGTATTTATGGATTTTCTTGCCCATTTGGTATCTTGCTTTTCCATTAATGGATTTTCTCATGGGAGAAGATACTAATAATCCACCAGAGTCAGTAATACCAAAGCTTGAAGCTGATAGTTATTATCGCATAATCACCTTACTGCACGTGCCACTAGTTATCGCCACCTTTATTTTTTTAGGTTGGTTTGTTGCGCATCATGAGCTGTCACCCTCCGGCTATTTAGCAGCGGCTTTGCTCTCTGGCTATATTGGCGGTCATGGCCTAAACATAGGTCATGAATTAGGACACAAGCGTTACAAGTTTGATCGGTGGATGTCCAAAATTGTGCTGGCACCAGCGGCCTATGGCCATTTTTTTATTGAGCATAATCGCGGCCACCACAAACACGTAGCAACGCCAGAAGATCCAGCTTCGGCAAAAATGGGGGAGAGTATTTATCTGTTTGCGCTACGTGAGTTACCAGGTGGCTTTTTGCGTGCTTATCGTATTGAGCATGAGCGGTTGATTAAAAAAGGGCAATCACCTTGGACGCTGAAAAACGAGTTTATTCAAACCATGCTGATGACCATCAGCTGTTATTTGGCGATGGCCGTTTGGCTCGGTGTTTCAGTCATCCCTTATTTGTTAATCGCTGCGTTTTGGTCAATGTGGCAATTAACAACGGCCAACTATATTGAACACTATGGTCTGAAACGCAAAAAATTGGCTTCGGGTCGTTATGAAAAGCCGCAACCGAAACACAGTTGGAACAGTAATCATATTTTTTCAAACTGGGCGCTGTTTCATTTACAAAGGCATTCAGACCATCATGCCAATGCCGCGCGCAGCTACCAGTCACTAAGACATTTTGATGATTTACCCTCACTGCCCAACGGTTATTTTGGTATGTATATTGTCGCTTTTATTCCGTGGTTGTGGTTTGAGGTGATGGATAAACGTTTGGTTGCCATCACAGGGCAAAAATTAGACGAGATTAATATTCTGCCAAGTAAACAGGAAACCTTGGTGCGCAAATACAGTTTACAGTCAAGTTAGTGGACGATATGCTGAGACACTATTCATCTGTGTGCATTGCAGCTATTGGGTGAAATATAAAATGAATTAAAAAATTAAGTAAAAAGGAATTTATTTTGGGTGAATTAATCATTTCGCCAATTATTATTTTTGTTCTGTTGCTCTTGTTAACTGTCGCCCCTTGGGTGCTGACATTAATATCAAAAAGAACGGGAGGTACAGAAAAGTTACTTTGGTTTTTATCCGCGTTTGTCGCTTCTTGGTTAGGATATTTCATTTTCTATTTTCTTGTGCTAAAAAGCCGAGCAATTGACGATAGAGCCTTTCCCATTGAATAAAGACAGCTATTGGATTAACGAAAGCATTTAAGTGTATTCATCTAAGCAGGTTTATTTAAATACATTCACTTAAACATACAAATCATTTCTAGGTTTTATGAATAAAAATACCATTCCTCATTTTATTGGTGTGATCGCCAGCGTTGTTGTGATCGCACTTCTTGTTAATTTTACAATCGTAGATGACTGTTTGGATAAAGGTGGTGCCTTTAGTTATGAAACAGGGAAGTGTCTATTAGCCAATCAAGAGATTTATGTGGCAAGTTATCACACCTACCTCGTTGCCTTGTATTTCTTTATCGGTGTTACGGTTGCGTTTTATGTGTCTAAGCTGGTTCGCAAAATATTAAGGAAGGGCAGTGGAATCTAAGCTATTAAAAATAAAGCTGAAAGCGGGGTCAAAAGCAGATTTAGATAGCTTAGTGGCTTATATGCGAGAAAATATTGAGCACCCTCGTGATGAAATGTCACAAAAAGGCTACTTTTGGGACTCTGTTTTTGTTGAGCAAAGTGACAAGGTAGATCTGCTCTATATTGTGATTAAATCAGAAGACTTTTCGAAAATTATGGTCGATGAAAGCGAGCTATCGCTAACACCATTTCGCCAAGTATATGACGAATTTAAAACAAAGTGCTGGCTGCCTGAGCCTTATGAAGATTTGGAGCCAATATTTTGCTTTAATTCAGCGATGCAATTCTCAAAAGATTAAAAGCCAATGCTTTAGCTATGATGCCGAGCTTGCGTTTAGGTTTGGCAATAACAGCCTTTAGCATCACTCACAACTAGATTCGCGGCATAGCCTTTTTGTAGATTGCTCAACACCGTTTGGGCAAAACCATTGGTTTGCGAACATGCGATACCTTCGCCATAAGGCCCAAAGTACACCAATTGTCCTTTATCAATAATTGCTACTGCGGGTGTCGATGGTACAAGGGCTTGAAGCTGCCCTTTGAGTGTTAGCTGCTCAATGGCAAAGTTGTCACTTAGAGCTTGTTTGTTAATGGCATTAATGTGTCGTTCACTGACTGTATTGCAGTGGCAGCCCTCTTGCTTAAAGTGAACGATGGCACGTTCACTTGCATTAAACTCAGGCGCTTTCTGCCAGTTAGCTAACACTTCTTGATGGGATAGGGCAATTAAGGAGCGATTTGGGTCAAACTCCACCACTCGCTGGTTGATCAGATAGGCGAAGCTGAAGATAGTGATAAGCACCCAGCTTATCACTATGATTATTTGACGTTTTTTAATGGTCACTTTTTGCTAATAGCCTAGTTTGTAAACCTAATCACTTGACCTGCACTGAGCCCTTGTTAACACCAGCGTTTACTTAAAGCGCGTGATGCAGTCAGCCAGTGACTTAGCCACATGGTCAACAGATAGCGCTTCGTTCGCTAGTAGCAGAATTTTCTCCTGATCTTGTTGTGCAGTTGCACGCAGAGTTTCAGCACTTTGCGCAATACCATCAGTTGTTGATGATTGTTCTTCCACGGCAGCAGCAACACTCATTGATATCGCGCTGGCTTGCTCAACCATGTTGGCAACTTCCGCGATTTGGTCGCGCGCAGTATGAGTTTTATCAATGACTGATTGGACGATATCTATACTTGAAGCCATCGCGTCAGTGGTTGACTGTGAATAGCCTTTAAGCAAATTTAGTGTTTCACTGATTTTGTCAGTACTTTCTTTGGTGCGATTGGCTAAGGCGCGCACCTCGTCAGCAACTACGGCGAAGCCACGACCTTGTTCACCTGCACGTGCCGCTTCAATCGCTGCGTTAAGTGCTAGCAGGTTGGTTTGATCTGCAATCCCCGTGATTTCTGACAACACCGTTGCAATCGCTTCTGTTGAGTTTGCCAGTTCAACAACGTGATCATTGGTTTGTTGCAGAGCAGTGGTTAATGCTTCAGTTTGCTGATTGATACCAGAAATATCGTCGTTAGTGGATTGCGTACTGGCGTTAGCCGACTGCATTTGATCGCTCAGCTGGTTGCTTTCTTGAGCAATTGATTGCACGGTAACAGCCATTTCTTCTGCAGCAGTGGCGATCATTTCAGTTTCTTGCTGGCGTTGGCGTGACGATTGTTCTAATTCTCTTTTCGCATTCACTAAATTGCTGGCATTCTGAGTTAGCTCCATCACTTGCATTTGTGCGTGGCTGATAAGCTGAGATATCACCTTTAATAAACCATTAAAGCTTGCCAGTGTTTTGTTATTGCCACTGGTGTGCATTGATAAATCAATCGCTTGTTCATCAGCAGTCAGCTTTTCCGTTACGTCGCAAAGTTCATGGCCTGTAGCACTTTCTTTGGCCATTGATTTTGCCATATAACCTGCAATGAAAGCTTCGGTTATGGCATAAACCGCATGAATCAAGACGGTTGTAAAGGCAAGTCTGTCTTCGTCAAAAATATACACGCCAGTATTGCTTGATTGCATAAAGTAAAATGCGAAATGATGAATAGCTACGCAACTAATCGCCGTAATAAAAATTCGCCAGTCTTGGAAAGCGATCAGGAAGGCCATCAAAATAAAGATTTCAAAATGAACTTCAATCAAGCCATAAGTTTGGTGGATGTGTAGCGCGGCAAAAATCATAACTGCCATGGCACACACATGTCTTGTTAATGCTGAATTAGGCGCGCTGTTTAAAAAGTACAGTGGTACTAACATCGCTGGTAAGCCAATTAAAAAGGCAGAAAGAAATGACTGGTATACAAAACCCAATACAATGCTTTCGATAAATAACGCTACAACGAGGTAGCTAAATAGTTTATTTATATTATTCATAGAATCCCCACGTTTAGAGTGATTCCTGTATTTGTAATAAGCCCTTCACTGGGCAATCACTGCCACTAACCGAACTCAACGTTGTTGTTAGCTTAAATAATAGACAATTGTAAAAAGGGCGTGAATTCTATGTAGGTTAAGTGTTAAATGCAATATAAATTTGATGTTAATCAGCAAGTAGTTAGCGAGTTTGTTACTATAGTGTCGCTATAAAAATTTCTCCTGAACAAAATAGTCATTCAAACGAGCCGTAATTTTGGATAAAGAATTAAAAAACGCATTGGAGCACTTTGACCAGCTTAATGTACTTATCATAGAAGATAATACACTGGTTCATGGCTTACTAACCGACGCTTTGTACGAGCTAGGTATAAAAGAAATTCGCTGCGCGCAAAACGCCTATTATGGCTTGCGTTTGTGTGAAGAAATGCATTTTCATATTGTGATTTGTTCATTCAATGTACAAAGCGATAAAGACGGTTTTCATCTATTAGAAGAATTAAAGTTTCGCGGTTTTGTAAAGAAAAGCACGGTATTAATATTCCTGAGCGCTGAAACCAGCGAAACCCTTGTTAATTCCATAGTTGAGTTACAACCAGATGATTTCTGGGTGAAACCCTTGTCGGCTAGCAACGTTAAGAAACGTTTGACTTACGCACTGCAAATTAAGCGCAAGCTATTTAATATCTATCAAGCCGTTGATAATAAAAACAGCTCAAAGGCTATTTATTACGCTGACCGTTATTTACTCGATGCTAGTTTAGAAAAGTATTTCCCTAGTATTTTACGAATGAAAGGCGACTCTTTCTTACAGCTTCGAGAATTTTCAGAAGCAGAACGCTTTTTTAAGGATCTTTTGAATACCTACCAATATTCGTGGGTGTACTTGGGCTATGTTAAGGCACTGCTAAAACAAGGGCGAATTGATGAGATTCAACAGTTGTTGGCTGAGCTAACTGGCAAGCTTGATACCCGTTTTGCTACCCATGATATGCTTGCACAGTATTACATTGAGCAAGAAAATTACGCGCAGGCATATGACGAAATAAAACTGGCGCGTGAACTTGCACCGCGCAATATTGAGCGCAACAAAAAATATTGGGATCTTGCCCGTTTAAATCATGATCACTTAGGTCAATACCAAGCGACAAAATCGATAGCAACTTATGCTAAAAATTCAGTGCATGACTCTCCGCGACTGTTGCTGAATGTGATTCGTGCCGGCATTGATTTAGCCTGTACCTTAGCTGATAGCAGCAGCGAGAAAGTGCTACAAGAGTCAGAGCGTTATATTAAACGCTTGCAGGAACACCAAGAGTTCGGTGAATTTAAAGAACAGCTTTTGGTTGCACAAGCTCGTATTCTTAATGTCCGTAAGCAGAATGAGCTGGCAGAGCGCTTAGTAGAAACTCATTTATCGTTGCGCACCAGCACGGATATTGAAGACAACCTAGATAAAGTTAAAGTATTTCACGAGCTAGGTATGCGTGAAGAAGCTATCACCATTTTGCAGGCGATTAGCAATCAAATTGCGGGCGAGAACTTAACCAGCCAAGTGGTTAGCAAATACGTTGAACAGGAAATGAAAGAGCGGCAGGAGATATTTTTTACTGCACGCCAGCTGCACGAAATGGCGGTTGAACATTACCAAAAGAAACGTTTAGAACCAGCCCTAACATCGCTTATGCAAGCGTTAGAACTCTCGCCGCAAAATAGTAAAATAGCCATTAGCATGCTCAAAGTGCTACTGGCAATGAAGCGTGATCATTTGTTTCAAGATGAACATCAAGCGCTTGCTGAACAAGGCTTTAATATTTTAAACGAGCACCACTTTACAGGGCCTTATCTTGAAGCGGTCAATAAACTAAAAAGCCAGTGGCAAGCAACGTTAAACTAACTTCTGTTAATTCCCTGAAAGTGTTAAAGCTACACCTCATCGAGTATTTTCTAGCTGTGTAGCTTTAACCTTTTGCACGCCCTAAGTTATCGATTATTTTTTATTAAGTTTTAGTTCTTCTTTAGCTACAAAAAAGAGCTTATCGTTGGCATGCTCAGGCAACAGTGGATTGATGGAAAATAAAAACGTTCCTGGTTGGCAGTATATATGGCCGTCTTCAATTGCCAGAAATTCTTCTAACGCTTGTTCATTTCGCGATTCGCTTTCAAGCAACTCGGATGCAGGTTTAGTTGTCCAGCCGATATGAGTTTTCCCATCAAGTTTAGTGAAGTTGCATTGTTTTAGTATGTCTTTGAGGGTGATATCCGCGTCACTTGGTTCAGTCCCATAGGCAACGCTTTTATTGGCACTTAGCTTGATCAGTTTTGCGTCGTGAATTACGGCGAGATCACTAGGTAACTCTCTTAGACTCAAATCTTTTTGTTCGATAAAGTCGATTAGCGCAGTTTCTGTGAGATGATTATTTTCAACAAGTTCCGGATTGCCACATTGAATACTTACTATCGGACAATCAAAATTCTGCTCGAATATAGCACCAAGCCTTAAATCTGACACCACGAGTGTCTTACAAAGTAACGAAGCCAGTGCTAAGTGATCATGGCTCTGCCTTAAACTCATCGCATAAGCTGGGCTAGATCCCTGACTATTTTGAAGATCGAGCACTGCAATAGGTTTTACTTGGCGAATGCTTGCCGCAAGCATTTGGGCACGCAAAAAATATTGGCTAAGACTTGTTGAACCAAAACAACGGTCAAGGTTTTTACCTTCAGGCAATGCAACATGAGTAAACGCTGGTTCATGGCAAGCAGCTTCAACAGAGGCAACAATAACACGAACATTTATTTTTAATTTTTTAAACGCACCTGCTTTAACTAATTGATGCACGGCATAAAAGCCTGATGGCGAGTTGCCTTGCAAAAGTGTGGTAATGACTCGCCATGGATGGCTTTCATTATTAACGAAATCAATAATGCTGGGTGATTCTAAAGACTGTAGCCAAGCCAAAGGCGTTTCTGGAATATCTTCCGCCGTTAAATTTTGAAAGTAAGCTATTTTGCTAAAGTCTATTGTCATGTTTCGCCTCAATAAATATCAGGTTTAACTTTTTATTGTTGGCGAATTACAAGAGGTCGTCGTTCTACCCGCCAAAATTCTATGAACCTTATCTCTGGTTCAAATTAAATCGCGTGGCGGTACACTGCAGCTAATTACTATGTGCAACCACGCTTCAGCTACTTTGACATTTTTCGTGAAGGCGATTTTTGAGCAAGGTCAATTAAACCCTAAATTCTATACGGATAAGTTTTTCTAACTTATGTTGGATGCAGTGACTGGCAATACTTCCAATAATTAAATCTGATGGACTTTCTACTACTTAGAGATAAACAAAATTTATTTGTTTAAAAACATAAGGATAAAAAAAGCAGCTGAATGAGAAGCTCAAAAAACACTCACTTTTAGCTATTCTAAAATATAACCATATGGTTAAATATTTTTCATTTCATTTGTTTGTAACAATAATTTAACATTTAAAGGTCAGAATTTGACCGTCATTAGCTTTAGTAAAATAAGTAAATTTAATTAGACAAGTAGTTAACGTCCCAAAAAAATCTGAGAAAATTATGAAACATAATAATGATAAGAAGTTCTCCAAGCGTGCCAAATATAGTCCGCTTAAAAAGGTTTTACTCGCTGTATTTCCTCTCACCGTTGCTGCTAGTTCGATAGCCGAACAGCAAGAAATTTGGTTAGAAGATTTTAATGATGCAGCAATTGATAATAAAGGTGCGATTTTTAACACCATTGACATGGATAATGTAACCAAGTGGTCAATTGATGTTGGAAATGCCGGATTAGAAAATGAATTTGATTGGTTCAAAGTGACCAATCAACAATTTGAAGGTCGAGACATAGGTGGTGATGCCGCTTGGATGTCAGAAGTTATTGCCATTGCAGGTATGACCGATGTGTCGTTTTCAATGTTAGTAAGTGAATCGGGCACCCATGAAACATCTGATTTTGTCGATATTTTCTATGCGCTTGATGGTGGTGATTTTGTTCGTGTAGAAAACTGGCAAGAGCAGGGCAATGCCAGTCATACGCTAATTGACGACTTTGGTTCGGTTACCGTCTCAGTTGCTTTACCGAATGCTAACTCGTTACAGCTCAAAGTTGTTATGGCCAACAGCTCTGGCTCAGAGTACACCCGCCTTGACGATGTGCGTGTTGTTGCTGGTGAGCAAAGTGGAGGTGGCGAAGAGCCAGATCCTGCGCCAACACCGGTTAGCCAAGATTTATTCTTTTCTGAGTACGTAGAAGGCAGCAGCTTTAATAAAGCTGTTGAAATTTACAACCCAACCGATGCGACTGTTTCGCTAGCCGATTATCAATTCAAGCTGTATTCAAATGGTAGTGCGCAGCCAACTTCCGTCGCTAACCTAAGTGGCGAAATACTGCCAGGTGACGTGCTTGTTATAGGTAGTTCGCAAATTCGCGATGATAGTGAATTACTTGGTTATGTTGACACGCAAGAAAGTGCGGTTAATTTCAACGGTGATGACTACTTTGAGTTGGTTAAACAAGATCAGGTGATTGATTCTTTTGGTCAACGTGGCGTGCGTGAATCATGGGGTGCGAATAAAACGCTCGTACGTAAACCTGAGGTGGTGCAGGGTGATAACATTGTTGATGATGCATTTGACCCAGATCAGCAATGGCTAGCATATGATAGCGACACGTTTACCTTCTTAGGTAGTCATAACAGTGATGACGACGGCAGCGGCGGTGACGGTGGCGGTTCAGAGCCACCTGCACCGGTTGATTTTGGCCAATGTGGCGACCAGACAACTTTGATTAGTGCAATACAAGGTAGCGGCGATGCATCAACATTGGTTAACCAAACCCATATTGTTGAAGCCGTGGTTACGAATGTATTACCCAATTTACAAGGTTTTATCGTACAAGAAGAGCAAGCTGATAACGATAGTGACGAAACCAGCTCTGAAGCACTATTTGTCTTCTTAAATGGCCGCTCGAACTTGCCAACCTTAGGCAATAAAGTTCGCGTTCAGGGTAATGTCAGCGAGTTTTTCAATCGCACACAATTATCACTGACAGAAGAACACTTAGATTGTGGTCAAGGTGAAACTATTGAGCCGCAAGCAATTACCCTACCTGTAGCAGATAACGCAGCGTTTGAAGCGCTAGAAAATATGCTAGTTAGTTTGCCGCAGTCATTATCGGTTACTGATACCTTTAATCTGACGCGATTTGGCCAATTTGCCGTATCAAATGGACGTTTGTTTATTCCGACTAATGTTTATGCGCCGGGTAGCCCAGAAGCACAAGCATTAGCAGACAGAAATCGTCGCAACAAACTGTTGGTTGACGATAAAAACTCTCAGCAAAACCCTGCTGTTGTGCCTTATCCGAGCCCTTCGTTAAGTTACAACACGCCTGTTCGCTTGGGTGACAAAGTATCTGGCTTGCAAGGCACATTAGACTTTAGCTTCGGTAACTACCAAATACAACCGACTGCTGCACCGGTATTCTCACCAGCCAATGCGCGAAGTAATGAGGTTATTGCTAGTGCGTCAGATGAGCTTAAAATCGCCAGCTTTAACGTGCTTAACTACTTCAATGGTAAAGGTGACGGCACAGGCTTCCCAACCCCTCGTGGGGCTGATAGTGCCGAAGAATTTGAACGCCAGCAAACCAAAATAGTGGCAGCGCTTGCGCAAATTGACGCTGACGTATTTGGCCTAATGGAAATTGAAAATGATGGCTTTGGCGATAATTCAGCAATCGCACAATTGGTTCGAGAACTTAACAACCAAGTTGGCGCGAGTACTTATGACTATGTTGCTCTAGACGGCGACGGTATTGGCTCTGATGCAATCGCTGTAGGTATTATTTACAAGCCGAGTGCAGTGACACCTGTTGGCAATGCAGCCACTATTACCACCACACCATTTGATTTTGGTAACCGTCAACCGCTTGCGCAAACATTTGCATCCAATGTCAATGGTGATGCACAGGAGCGTTTCACTTTCGTTGTTAATCACTTTAAATCTAAAGGTGGCTGTGGCAGTGCATCGGGTGCTAACCAAGATCAAAATGATGGTCAAGGTTGTTGGAATTTGCTCCGCACCCAAGCTGCCAATGGCTTACTTGCTTGGTTAGCGACTAATCCAACAGGTGTTGCCGACGAAGACGTGTTGATTGTTGGTGATTTAAACTCTTACGGTAAAGAAGACCCAATCACGGCAATAACCAATGCAGGCTACAGCAACTTATTGTCAACCAAGGTTGGTCCAAGTGCCTACACCTATAGCTTTGGCGGTGAAATTGGCTATCTCGATCATGCCTTAGCATCAGCTTCATTAACCCCACAAGTGCAGCAAGTGCAAGCGTGGCACATCAATGCAGATGAGCCAAGAGCGTTTGATTACAACGAAGAGTTTAAATCGGCAGAACAGCAAACCGCTTTCTATGCACCTACGGCATTTCGCGCTTCAGATCACGATCCTGTGATTGTTACCGTGCGCTTGGGTACGCAAGTAGATGGTGTGTTAGGCGATTTTGATGGCGACAATGACGTTGACATCAATGATATTCGTGCACTATTGGCTGCCATTCGCGCTAATAATATTGATTTAGCAACGCAAGACATTAACCAAGATGGTGTTGTTAACTTTACTGATGTACGCGCCATGTACGGGTTATGTACACGTGCTCGTTGCCGAGCGGAATAAGTCAGTAAAACTTATGTTTACGCGCGGCCCTTATTTAATCTCAAAAAAGCGCCGCGCGGATAAAACGAATAAGAAAAGTGAATTAGCACAAAGCAAATTATAAGAAGTAAGAAAAATAAGGAAAAATCATGAAAAATTTTACAAAGGTTATCTCGAAAACCTTGCTAACTGCTGCGTTAGCGATTACGTCGCATGCGAGTTTGGCGACCATACTAACTGTTGAAGTTGCTGACCAAGCATATCAAGTGGGCGACTTGGTTACGGCTGACATTGTGATTTCAGATATTGAACAATTGGCTGGTAGCCCAGTGGAAGTTGCCTCTTTTAGTTTAGACTTTTTGTTTGACAGCAATGAGGTTACAAATGCTCAAGTGACATTTGGTAATTTACTCGATCTTGGCGTTATTGGTTCTAGTCAGTCAGATGTTAATAATGGAGATTCATTAACCATTGACGAAGTATCGCTTGAAAGTCCTTTTGATTTGTTTTTTGAGCAAAACCTAGTGTCTTCGTTTGTATTAGCGTCTGTTCAATTCGAGTTAACCAGCACAGGTAATGTGGACTTTTCGCTGGCCAATGTAAGCTTAACTGACGGCTTTGGCACATCGGGCGTTTTTGCCCCTGCATCACTTGATTTGCGCGGTGCAAGCTTCGCTGTCAGTAGCGCTCAAGTACCTTTACCAGCAAGCGCGGCATTAATGTTATTGCCGTTACTGTTTCTTGTGAGAAAGCGCGATAGCTAGTTGTTATTGCATATGCGTAAGTAAGACTCACACTTCAAACCGTTATGGTTTAGCCCCTGCATTTTGGGGCTTTTTTATACCCAACTTATTCATTATCAATAGCTAGCTTATGTTAGTGACTTTAGACCTTTTTCTTCATTAATAAAGTATCGCTTCCCCAATACCCGCGCAGTCAGCAGTTTTCTCAAAATGATGTAAACAGCACAAATAAATTTTATTGCAATATTTAACAGTTCTACTGGGTCTTACATTGCAACTGTTTATAAGCTTACAATTGATATGGCCAATGTCTTACATTTTGTATGTGAATAAACCAAAGCCAAGTTTAGTTAATCCAGATCAAAGTTCACTGAATTAATACAATTTGCGCGTATTTTTTGAAAAAAAAATAGGCTTTAATAAGCCGTTTTATAATGCTAGCGCAAACCAATAAAAGTCTATAAATAACAATCACTAGCAGCATAAGTTAAGAATTTTGGCCGAGCAGGCCAGTTTTGTATTTCATTCAGTTTTTCATTCAATCAAGAGGTGTGAATGAGTAATGAGTAAAGAACAACGTTTTTCTGAGCAAGATATCTTGCTTTCAACCACCGACCTAAACAGTCATATCAAGTATGCTAATGATAGTTTTTGTAACATTGCGGGCTATGAATTAGATGAAATGATCGGTCAGCCGCACAATATGGTGCGTCACCCTGATATGCCAAAAGCTGCATTTAAGAATTTGTGGTCATATATTAAAGATGGCAAACCTTGGATGGGGCTTGTTAAGAATCGCTGTAAAAATGGCGATTATTATTGGGTTAACGCCTATGTTACGCCAATTAAAAACGAAAAAGGTGAAGTCTACGAGTACCAGTCAGTGCGTACCGCACCCGATCGTGATGCTGTTGCCCGTGCTGAAAAGCTTTACCAGCAACTTAACGAGGGTAAATCACCAGTTCAGTTAACAGCACAGCTTGATGCGACACTTGTTTTTCAAATCATCGCAGCATTAATGAGTGTGTTGTCCATCACGTCATTAGTGTTGGAACCTACTAGCGTACTTGCGTGGATCATGAGTATTTTGGCAACGTCTGGCTGCTTTTTATTTGGTTTGTGGCGAAAGCGCTATAAAACTGTGGTTAATCGCGCGAAGCAAACGTTTGATAACCCGTTAATGAACCTCGTTTATTCTGGTATTAACAGCGACTTAAGCTGTGTTGATTTAGCATTGAGAATGCAGAAAGCTGAATTAAGGGCGGTTGTTGGCCGAGTTGCGGATGACTCTGGAAAAATAGCAGAAAGCGCAGTTGAATCTGCTGAACGAGGCAGTGGTATCGCGCAAATACTGTCGAGTCAAAAATCAGAGACAGAACAAGTAGCCACGGCTATTCACCAAATGTCGTGTACCGTGCAAGAAATTGCAGAGGTCGTTGCCAACGGTGCCAATGTTGCTCAACAAGGCTTAGTCATCAACGATCAAGGTCAACAAGTTGTCACTAATATGGTGGCAGCAATTAGTGAGCTATCTGCGCAGCTAGGTAATGTTGACAGCGCCATTAGCCGTTTAATCACTGGCAGTCGAACGATTGAAACCGTGTTAAGCGAGATCAGTAGTATTGCTGATCAAACGAATTTATTGGCATTAAACGCTGCTATCGAAGCTGCTCGCGCCGGTGAACAAGGTCGAGGTTTTGCGGTAGTTGCTGAAGAAGTTCGCGCATTGGCAATGCGTTCGCAGCAGTCTACTGACGAGATTGCTAAGTTGTTGGCACAGCTTAGGGAAGAATCAGATGCTGCGACCAATGCTATGGTGAAAGGCAATGACTTGTCAGCAAACTGTGTCGACCTTGCCAATGACACTGGCACTGCGCTAGCTCAGCTTAATTCCGAAGTTACTGAATTGGCCAATATCAGCGCGCAAATAGCAACGGCTGTTGAAGAGCAATCTGTAGTTGCTGAGCAAATTAACCAAAACGTGTCCACTATCTCGCAAATGTCGAGCGAAAGTGAACAACACGGTAGGGAAGCCGTGAGTTTAAGTGAAATCCTGCTTGACAGATTAAACGATCAAAAGAGTTTAGTTGCTCAGTTTAACGGCTAGCCAATAAACTTTATTCTAACTAACACGCTTATTACTCGTTATAAGCGTGTTAGTTAGCTTATAAGTTGTCCTCTTGTTTATTAAAGGTAATTTGTTTATTAACGGTAATCTCATATCCACCTCAACCTCAACCATTGCCGTTACAGACTTCTACTTTAAACAACTCTCCTAACTATCAAATACTTATTTAATATTAAGTGGTGTCGCTGCCTACTTTGGCAATGTTGCTAAATATGTCGGCAAATATGTCTAAGTATGTCGAGTGATTACCAAGCGTTTCTCGTACGTCATTTATCGTATTAAAGTTGAATTTCATCCTATCCTTACTAGCGATAAACAATTGAGTTGTTAGCTTTTAGTCATGATTTATTGATATTGACTTATCCTTTTACAGCAACGGCTTGATGCAACTGCCAATTGATAATCAATAATTAAGGCAGTGCAAAACAGCACGGCGAGGCTGTAGATGCGGGGAGTCAAAGGGATCAAAGGGAATAGTACTGAAATGAAACTTACCTCCACCGCGCTGAAAAGTCCGGCTGCTGTATCAGTAGCTGTTGCGTTTATCTTACTTGTTGGTTTACTTAGCCTAGTTAAACTGCCAATCCAATTGTTTCCAGACATTGAACGACCTCGTATCGCTATTCAAACATTTTGGCGTGCCGCTTCGCCGCAAGAAATTGAGTCAGAAATTATAGAGCCGCAAGAGCGCGTACTAAGAGGTATTCCGGGCTTGCACTCCATGAATGCATTTGCCAATCGCGGCAATGCTTTTATTAATTTGGAGTTTGGCGTCGAAACCGACATGGATCAAACGCTTATTGAGGTAATCAGCCGCATGACGCGTGTTCAAAACCAACCACGAGATGCGCGCCCGCCAAGGGTTATGCTCGGTGGCTTTGGTGGTGGTACGCCTGCATTGACCTTCTTTTTCTTGCAAGCCTTGCCCGGTAATCCAGAGCCCATTGATAATTACATTGATTACGCCAGCGAAGTGGTAAAACCACGAATTGAGGCAGTGCAAGGGGTTGCGGGTGTGCAATTATTTGCTGATCGCAATCGGGAAGAGCTACAAATTCGCTTTGATCCAATCAAAGTGGCGGAATATGGCATTCAAATCCCTCAATTAGTTTCACTAGTCACTGCCACGAATGATGTGACTGGTGGCTTTGTTGATGTCGGTCGTCGGCAGTACACATTGCGATTTAGCGGCAAATACGATGCTTCAGACCTAGCAAACCTAATACTGGAGTCGCGTAATGGTCGCAATATTCGCCTTGGCGATATTGCAACAGTAGAAGTGCGTCGACCTGACAAGTCGGAAACCGCCATCCAAAACGGCAACCCTGCGTTTTCCATGCGAATTGATCGCGCCAATGGTGCCAATGTATTAGAAACATTAAACCGTGTTAAAAACGAAATCACCTTAATCAATGAAGAGTTGCTGGCGCCGAAGCAGTTGGTGATGGTGCAATCATTTGATGCCTCAGTATTTATTTACCGCGCTATCAACTTAGTGCGTAACAACTTATTTGCCGGTGTGGTACTGTCACTATCCGTACTTTGGCTGTTTGTCCGCCGCATGCGTGCCACCTTGATCATCGCAACGGCTATTCCGATCAGTTTATTCACCACCTTTATTGTGCTGCATATTACTGGTCGTAGTCTAAACGTGATTTCACTGGCAGGTTTGGCCTTTGCGGTGGGGATGGTGTTAGATGCAGCGATAGTGGTGTTAGAAAACATTCTGCGCTTGCGCGATCAAGGTAAAGATCAGCATGAAGCGTCAGAGCTTGGCGCAAAACAAGTGTGGGGCGCGTTACTGGCATCAACCGCAACGACTGTTGCTATTTTTCTACCGGTGTTTTTCCTTAAGGATATAGAGGGGCAACTTTTTGGCGATTTAGCGCTAACCATCGCTATCGCAGTATCGGTATCTTTGCTGGTGGCAACTGTGCTGCTGCCTGTGTTAGCCAAGTATTTTCTTCGCCAACAGCAAGTGGTCGATCCAAATCAACGAGTTTGGCAATCCATTACCAACAAAGTGATGCAGGCAACGAATACTAAGCGCCGCCGCTTGACCATTGCCTTTGTCATGTTAGCACTGCCAATTGCGGTCACTTACATTGCGATGCCCAAACTAGACTATTTACCACCAGTTAAGCGTGATGCGGTCGATGCACGCTTACAATTTCCACCGGGCTCTAATGTTGACACGCTAGAGCGTGAAGTGGTGGCGAAAATCGTGGAGCGTTTACAGCCTTATATGGACGGCGAAAAAGAACCTGCGCTAAAAAATTACTACCTTTTCACTGGGCCATTCGGCGGTAATGTTGGCGTACGTGTTAAAGACCAATCGCGTGTTGATGAGCTGTTAGATATCGTGCGCAATGAAGTTCTAGTTGATTTACCAGACACCAATGCTTTCGCCTTTCAAGGCAATCTGTTCGGCGGCTTCGGTGGTGGCAGACAAGTACAAATGCGCTTGCAATCAAAAGATAATCGCGCACTGCAAGAAGCGGCTAAGCAAGGTTTAGAATTTGTTAAACAGGCCATTCCGGAAGTGAGTGTTCAAGCAAGACCAGGCGTTGAGATGGCTGAACCAGAGCTGAGACTCACACCTAACGATCGCGCTATTTTAGAGCAAGGCTGGGACCGCCGTGCACTGGGCAGTGTCGTTAGAACATTAGGTGACGGTTTATATGTCGGCGAGTACTTCAATGGTACTAAACGTATCAACATGATTTTACGCGCCGATGGTTGGGAAAACCCTGACAATTTAGGCGATGTACCTGTGGTAACTGGCAACGGTAACATTACCCAATTGTCTGAACTCGTTAGCATCGACCGTACCGTTGGGCCGACAAGGCTAACCCGCGTTGATGGCAAGCGAACCATTACGTTAAATATAAATCCGCCTCAGGGTTGGTCGTTAGAAGAGACCATCGATGCGCTAAAAAGCCAAGTAGAGTCGAAACTTGCACAAGTGATGCCGGAAGATGGCAGCATCCATTATGGCGGAAGCGCCGACCAATTGGAAAAAGCCATCGGTGTGATGAGTGAAAACTTTGCATTCGCATTGGTGATTCTATTTCTACTGATGGCTGCCTTATTCCGCTCGGTTAAAGACAGTATGCTGGTTATTATCACCATTCCGCTAGCCACTGTCGGCGGTATTTTAGCGCTGCAAACACTCAACCTTGTGGTATTCCAGCCATTAGATTTACTGACCATGATTGGCTTTGTCATATTGCTAGGCTTAGTGGTTAATAATGCCATTTTATTAGTGCATCAAACTCGCCAAGCCGAGCTAGTTGGTATGTCGCGTGATGACGCAGTTGAACAAGCGCTAATGCTGCGCTTGCGTCCAATTTTTATGAGTACAGCGACCAGCTTTTTCGGCATGTTGCCATTACTGCTTATGCCGGGTACGGGCAGTGTAATTTATCGCGGCTTGGCCTCGGTGATTGTTGGTGGCTTAGCGGTAAGCACCATTTTTACCATTATTTTATTGCCTTGTTTATTGCGTATCACTGGCCGAGATATTGCTATTAACGCGGCTTTCTTGGGCACTAATAAAGTTATTGGAAAACCAGAACAAACCCATTTAGTTGTCGTAAAGCCTGACTCTCAAACATAGTTGCAGCGCTCAGCAGTAAGTAATGCGCCATTGGGTTACACAACGAATAAAACAGAATACTAAAATATACGTACAGGAAAGGATCATGAAAAAGTCACTGTTAGCGGTTATCACTAAAACATTCTCTAAGCCAATGTCGACCGCGGCTATCATCGTGGGCTTTGCCAGCCTGTCGTTGGTATCAACAACGAGTTTGGCAGCGGAAGCGGAAAAAGCGGCGCTAGTGAGTATCGATTTTGCAAAAACTGAGCAAGTCAACCCGACCATGTGGCTACCAGCTAATGTTATCAGTCGACGTAACTCGCCATTGTCGGCTGAGCAAACTGGGCAGCTGCTATGGATTGAAGAAGTTGGCACTCAAGTAAGTGCAGGGCAAGTGATAGCGCGTCAAGACAACCGCCATTTAACACTGCGTTTGGCACAGCAACAAGCGGAACTTAAACAGTATCAAGCGGATGTTGTGTATTTAAAAAAACAGCAACAGCGGTTATCTACGCTAAACCAAACTAACCATACCGCACTAAGTGAATTAGAACGTACAGTTAAAGACTTAGCGGTGGCAATTAACGAGGTTGACGCGACAAAACTGGCAATGGAACAAACGAAGCTGGCGATTGAAAAATCAGAAATTAAAGCACCGTTTAGTGGCAGTATCAGCCAGCGCTTTGTTGATGAAGGGGTGTTAGTGATGAGTGGTAGCCCTGTATTGCAACTTGTTGACACTCATCACCTTGATGTAAAAATTGCTGCGCCTATCACCATCGCACCACACATTAAGGCAAACGATAAGGTCTTGGTTAAATGGCAAGATGAACTGCTAGAACTACCGGTCAGAACGTGGAGCTTAGCGGGAGATCAAGCTTCTCGAACATTCGATGTGCGCTTGCAAGCAGACGGTAGTGAGATGATGGCAGGCAGTGCGGTAACCGTCTCTCTGCCTAAAGCGGCAAGCAAGCAGGCAACGCTTGTACCTCGTGATGCTTTGGTTTTACGTGAGCAAGAAACCTTTATTATGAAAATTGACGGTCAAGACACAGCACAAAAAATCAGCGTATTAGTTGGCCAAGGAATTGGTCAATGGATTTCTGTAACCGGTAATGTAAAGGCTGGTGACGAAGTTATTATTCGCGGTGGCGAGCGTTTGCAAGCAGGGCAAAAAGTACGTCGTGATGAGGCATTAACGCAAGTGGCTGCAGTTAACCAATAGGGTTAATCGCGTTAAACCGACAAACCTTAAGCTAAAACCGCTATACACTGACAAGTTCGCGTGATTTACTGTTTACCTCTCTGGAGATAAAGGCATAAACGCCATACCTTATGCAACAGTTAAACGAGTAAGCGGAAAGTGTTATGAAGAAGTTGGTGGTATTGTCTGGCGCTGGGATGAGCGCAGAAAGTGGTTTAAAAACCTTCCGCGATGCTGATGGCTTGTGGGAAGGTCACGATGTGATGGAAGTGGCAAGTATTGAAGGCTGGCAGCAAAATCCTGCATTAGTATTGGATTTTTACAATCAACGCCGTCGCCAATTACTTACTGCGCAACCCAATATTGGACATCAATTATTAGCTGATTTAGAGCAGCATTTTGATGTTTCAATTATTACCCAAAACGTTGATGATTTGCACGAAAGGGCAGGTAGCCAAAATGTCATTCACCTACATGGGCAATTATTAGAGTCAAAGAGCTGCATTGATGATGACCTTATCTATCCATGTCACCAAGATATCGAACTTGGGCAAACCTGTGAGCGTGGCAGCCAGTTAAGACCTAATATTGTCTGGTTCGGTGAAATGGTGCCTATGCTTGAACTCGCAGCCAAACTTGTTGCTCAGGCTGATATATTGGTGATTATTGGAACGTCAATGCAGGTATACCCCGCAGCAAGTCTAGCAAACTTCGCGCCCGTTGATACGCCCATTTATTACATCGATCCTAAACCCGCGATTAATGAGGCGGTGCAGCAATTAACTAATTTAGTGGTAATTTCTGAGACAGCGAGTCAAGGCTTAGCATCGCTCAAAGAGAAGTTTCTGGAAATATAAATACATTTATCTTGCTAGCCAAACTTATTGTCAGGTATGGCTTAGGGACACTTTTGGTATGAGTTATCGCCGCTCGCAAATAAAGACTGCCAAATTAGCTTGGTACTTTTGATAGCTTGTAAATCGCGCAGCAAGCTCGGGCGATAAGTTGGCTGTTATTGAGTTCTTGTCAACTAATGAAAAGCCGCAACTGACGTAAAATTGCGTTAAATGAGGCTCAGCAAAGCATACAATATGATCAACCTCTAGGCTGCAATGTTTCAGTGCATGCTTGGTAAGCTTTTTACCCAACCCCATACCGCGATAGCTTTGGCTTACAACGAGCCCATGTAGCAATGCTTGTTTGTTGCCTTGCCTTAATTGGCTGATGATAACGCTGCCAATAATATTTTTAGACGGGTTATGGTGCAGGTGATTAGGTGATTCGGCAGAGCTGTTTTCGCTGGCAACAAATGCTTGGTCGTAACCTTTAAATTTCGCGCTGTAGTTTTGGTTGCGGTAAAAGCGTTTAATGTCTTTTTTATTCGCTTCAGCGCTAAAGCTTATGTGGTTATCTTGCATTCTATGGTGCTAGTGGACTGTTCAAAGAGTTTAGGCTGGAAATGGCGTTTCACATTGCCAGCATATTTCAAACGCTGCGCCATTTTGCTCTTTGCAATTCGGACAAAACCAGTCTTCTCGTTGACCTTGGCGTTTAGCATCAGCAATCAACGTTTGTGCTTTGCTGAGCTGGCTATCATTTACCAGCCATAATTCTGGCCACGCATCTACAGCAGCTAATTCACCAACACCGCCACTGGCAAATTCATTCTTTAAGATAACTTCGATGCCTGCCATAGCCAGCAAGTTTTGAATATTAGCAACGACAACTGGGTTTTCATGGGTGTAGATCAGCAATTAATCCTCCTGAATGGCTCGATATTTATTCAGTACCGCTTGCGGTATTTCGGGTGATTCTAATGCGAGAGAGTCCATTTTGTCTTTAATTTTATTTAATGATTCTTTGGCCGCTGCCATAGATTCTTCACATGTTATGTTGATGGTTTCTAGAGACCGTCTGACATCGCCATATCGTGCACCCGCCATACGGTGGCGCTCAGCTCGCTGGCTCAGTTTAAGAAAGGTTTGCAACCCTGCCAATATAGCCACCAATAAACTTAAAACTCCAGAGATACTCTTGGCAACTTCTTGTGATAACACTTTAGATATTGCTTCAATAGGCACGATTACCTCAGCGCTACCTATCAAGGCCGAGAGCACAATAACTGGAATACCAAGCTGTAAAAATCGCCTCTCATAAAGATTACCAGAGTCATAGTGTGCATTCTGCACTCGTACTACGCGAGTGTGCCATTCGTCGATAACTCGATGTGTTTCGCTGCTGATGTCCATAATTTTGTATCAAGCTAGGGCGTGTACAAATAATTATGGCAGGAGATATAAAAAAGGCAGACTTTAGTCGTCTGCCCTTGGTATCAGTTGATTTGCTGTAGGTTTATACGCGCAATGCTTTCTCACCGCGGCCAATGCCAACGCAACCTGAGCGAACTGATTCGATGACTTCGGTTTCATTCGACACCGCACTAATAAAGGCATCAAGCTTTTCAGCATCACCAGTGACTTGCACTGTGTATACTTGCTTGCCGATATCAACGATATTGCCACGGAAAATATCCGCAATACGTTTGATTTCAGTGCGTGTTTTGTCGTTCATTGCTAATAGCTTAATAAGTAGTAATTCACGCTCAACATGGCTGCGCTCTGTTAAGTCAGTAATCTTGATCACGTCGATGAGCTTGTTTACCTGCTTCACGATTTGCTCTAAAACACGATCATCGCCAGAAGTGGCAATGGTAATGCGCGATAAACTTTCGTCTTCTGTTGGTGCTACAGTTAAGCTTTCAATGTTAAATGCACGTTGTGAGAAAAGGCCAACAATGCGCGACAAGCTGCCAGGTTCGTTCTCAAGTAAAATGGCTAAAATACGACGCATTATGCTTTCTCTCCTTTTTTGATCCACATCTCATCAACTGCGCCGTGACGCACCTGCATTGGATAAACATGTTCTTTTTCGTCAACAAGTACATCAACGAACACTAGGCGATTACGAGTTTCAAACGCTTCTGTTAATTTTTCGTTTAATTCGCTTAAGTGGTTAATTTGAATACCAACATGACCATAAGATTCTGCTAATTTCACAAAATCAGGTAGCGACTCCATGTATGAAGACGAATGGCGACCACCGTAAATCATATCTTGCCACTGTCGCACCATACCCAGTGAACGGTTATTTAATGACACAATCACCACAGGTAAGTTGTACTGTAAACAAGTCGATAATTCTTGAATGTTCATTTGGACAGAGCCATCACCAGTAATACAGATTACATGGCTGTCTGGGAAGGCCAATTTTGCGCCCATTGCTGCAGGCAAACCAAAGCCCATAGTACCTAGGCCGCCAGAATTAATCCATTGTCTGGGTTTGGCAAATGGGTAGTATTGCGCGGCAAACATTTGGTGCTGACCAACATCAGAACAAACGTAAGCTTCGCCTTTGGTAATCTCGTACATGGCTTCAACCACTTGTTGTGGTTTAATTTTGTCGCCATCAACAGGAGCTTGGTAACTAAAGCTATTAACACTGCGCCATTCTTCGATTTGCTTCCACCAGCTTGCTAATGCCGCTTCATTGCGCTCATAACCTATGGCATCCATTTCTTCCATCAGTTGAGTCATTACATTGTCAACTAAGCCAACCACTGGGATATGGGCATTGATGGTTTTTGAGATTGACGTTGGATCAACATCAACATGGATAATTGTTGCGTTAGGGCAGAACTTTTGTACGTTATTTGTCACGCGATCATCAAAGCGGGCACCAAGCGCTAAAATAACATCAGCGTTTGCCATTGCTTTGTTGGCTTCCAAACTACCGTGCATGCCAAGCATACCTAGAAAGTTAGGGTGAATACCGGAAATACCGCCAAGTCCCATTAAGGTATTGGTGATCGGGGCATTTAATCGCTCAACCAAGGTTGTTAATTGCTCAGAAGCATCGGCTAAAACAATACCACCACCTGTGTAAACCACTAAGCGCTCTGCATTAGCAATGGTTTTCACTGCTTTCTTAATTTGCTTAGGGTGGCCTTTTACGGTTGGGCTGTAAGAGCGCAACTTTACATCGGTATCGATATGGAATTCGCCCTTGTTTTGCGGGATCAGCATATCTTTTGGTAGCTCAACCACAACTGGGCCCGGGCGACCTGAGTTGGCAATATAAAAAGCCTTGGCAATGATGTTTGGAATATCTTCTAATTTACGGCAGTTAAAGCTGTGTTTCACAATTGGGCGGGAACAACCAACAATATCGGTTTCTTGGAAGGCATCATCACCAATTAGGCTGGTGGCTACTTGACCAGCTAATACCACCATTGGAATTGAATCCATGTAGGCTGTTGCGATACCTGTCACACAGTTTGTTGCGCCAGGGCCTGAAGTGGCTAAAACCACACCAACTTCACCAGTGGCTCGGGTATAGCCGTCTGCCATGTGAGTGGCGGCTTGTTCGTGTCGTACCAGAATATGCTCAACATCATCCTGATTGAAAATTGCGTCATAAATATCAAGTACTGAACCACCCGGATAGCCAAAAATGTATTTGACCTTAAGTGCTGATAGTGCCTTGACCACCATTTCAGCGCCGGTATATAGCTCCTTCGTCATTGTCTCGCCCTTAATATGTTCTGAATTAATAAAAAACCCCCGGTCTGTGCAGAGCGGGGGTTTTTTGGTGTTTAAACTATGTCTTTCCTACGAATAGCACCAGCCCCGCTGTGGCTTGACAACCACGACGACCACGAGACGTACGATGAGGATAAATGCTGATTTCACGTTAACAAAAAGTTGCATAGCTGATTAAGTTGCCACCATTTTTAAGGGGTTCACGGTCCTTTGTCAACCATTAATTACAATAATCTCGAATTAATAAAAACTGCTCATTGTTGAGCTCTTGACAAGGGTTTTCTGCGTAATAACCACTATAAATGATAGTGATTAAACTCTTGGTGATATGAGCCTCACCAATTAACGTTCTAGTTAATTTTAATCGGTCAGTTTAAGGTAATGATTTTTAGTGGTAAATTAGCTTCATACCAGTGAGTGGATGAGCCAAAGATAATATAGACACACGAAACTAGAAAGCACTATTGGTTGTCTAAGGTCTAGTTTAATGTGGGTTCTTGTCGTAAATAGGATGCAAGTTATGAAAATAGTTAAACAAGTGATGTTAGTCGCACTAGTAGCAGGTTTAGCGGGCTGCGCCAGTACATACAAAGCAAAGGTCAATTTTGACAAAAATGAACAAGTGAGCACGGCAGACTATAAAACTTTCGCATGGCTGAAAGAGTCGAAAATTTTAGCTGCACCGGCCGATATCAACCCAGTAATGAAAGTGCGCGTTGATGAAGCTATTGAACGAGCATTTATTGCGAAAGGTTACACTATGGTTGAATCAGCTCAAAATGCTGACTTCACTGTTTCTTATACTGTTGGCAGTCGAGACAAAGTACGTGTTGATAGCTTCCCAACTGCTTATCGAGCTGGATGGGGCTGGGGGCGCGGCTACTATGGTGGTTACCATGGCGGTGTTGTGGTTGGTACAGACACGCATGTTCGAAACTACACTGAAGGTAAATTAGCGATTGATGTATTTGACGTCAAAACGAAGCAGCCTACTTGGCATGGCTGGGCAGTAAAACGTATGACGCGCGCTGACAATGACGATTCAATGGCAACAATCAAAACGGTTGTAGACGAAGTCGTCGCCAACTTCAATTAACGAACGTTGTTAGCAATTACGCAGGCTTGATATGTTTAAGCCTAGTACTATACAAAAGCGACAACTAAGGTACAAAAGCGCCAACTAAGGCGCTTTTTTTATGCCACTAGAATAATTGATGAAAAAGCTAATGTTGTTGAGAAAAGCGCAATAAAAGTGTCGAAAACATAAATAAGAGGGCGAATTTTCCTTAAGTTTTTGGCAAAAATATGCCAGTGTATAGAACATAAGAACGATAAATAGAAGTACCAAATTCAAGTTATGGATAAGTTTATATTTAAGGATGAACCGGAAGAAAATAAGGGATTAACAACGGCAAAGACCGATAAATATTGGCGCATCCTTATTGTTGATGACGATGAGTCGGTGCATCAGGTCACTAATCTGGTCCTTGCAGATGCAGAAATTGAAGGGCGTAAGTTACAGCTCGTTTCCGCTTATTCCAGTGAACAAGCTCGAAAACTGCTCAAAGACGATGATAGTTTTGCCTTAGCCTTTGTTGATGTTGTAATGGAAACAGACCATGCTGGGCTTGAATTGGTGGAATGGATTCGCGACGAACTGAAAAATCAGGCGATACGCCTTATTTTGCGTACTGGCCAAGCGGGTAGTGCACCAGAAGCCAAAGTTATTAAAGACTTTGATATTAACGATTACAAAGAAAAAACCGACTTTACCTCAGGTAAAATGATCACTAGCGTTTATGCTGGTATTCGCGCCTACCGCGACATTATGACCATTCAACGCAGTTTGGATGGTTTTAAACAATTGATTACTGCCACTCACGACTTACTCAAAATTAACCAAATTCGCTCATTTGGCTCCGCTGCCTTGCAACATTTGCTATCGCTTATGAATGTTGAAAGTTCAGCACTTTATATTGCCCGAAATCATATCGACTTTGATCAATCGGCATCCAACATGATTATCGCGTGTACGGGTAAGTACATTAGCGAGTCTGACAGTTTGGAAAGTTCGGCAATTGATGAGCCTATTAAAGCCTTAATTAGTGAGACCTTCGCAAGGAAATCGCATTACAGCGATGATCAGTGTTTTATTGGCTATTACGAAACAGGCGAGTCGGGCAACAGTGCCGCCAGTGTGCTTTACATCGAGTTTGAACAAGATGCCGAACATTTTAAAACCAATCTTGCTGAGCTCTACGTTACAAATGTGGCCCTGATTCTCGAAGGTTTAACGCAGCGTCACGAAATAGAACGAACTCAAACTGAAATGTTGTATTTGGTTGGTGAAGCAATTGAAACCCGCAACCACCATATTGGTAGCCATGCCCAACGGGTTAGCTTGCTGAGTGCTTTGTTTGCACAGAAGCTTGGCTTATCCGAGCGCTTTGTGAGCGCTATTAAAATTGCTGCACCACTACATGATATTGGTAAGGTCGCCATTCCCGATCATATCTTAAACAAGCCTGATAAGCTGACTGAGGAAGAGTGGCGGGTAATGAAAACGCATGCCACGTTAGGCAGTGAAATATTGGCCCGTTCGAAAGCAAGTATTTCCCAGCTTGGCGCTCGTATTGCGCACTATCAGCACGAAAACTGGGACGGCTCTGGCTACCCTGAAGGCTTGCAAGGGGAAGAAATTCCAGTAGAGGCACGTATTGCCGCAATAGCTAACGTCTTTGATACCTTAGGCAATGATCGTTGTTATAGTAAAAAGTGGCAAATGGACGAAATTAAAGATCACATTGCAGCCCAGCGTGGCCTTCAATTTGAGCCTAGGTTAGTGGATATTCTATTTGCTAATTTTGGTGAATTCGCTGCGATTCGTCAGCAATTTCCAGAAACAGAGTAAGCCAAAGGTATGTTACTAATAGTCGATAAAGCCATAGCGTAGATACGCTCAAAGCTGAGCTAAAAGAAAAGGCAATATGAATAGCTCATATTGCCTTTTTTGCATGTGCCTTTTTATTGTAATGAGTTATACCAATTGAATTAATTAATTGATCAATTCAGAGCGCTGTCAGCGGTGGGAGAACAAACCAAATTTTTGTTGATATAGTTATTCTACATCTCATCAATTTGGTGCAGTTATCGCGACGCTGACACGCTCCCAAAGGGCGAGTTTAAAAGGCTCATATGCGGCGTTATTGATTTTGACAAGGGAGCGACCATTCTCTGCAATCAATGCCTTGCCTCTGAGCCTTTTAATTCTCGCTGAATGATTAAGTACTTATTTCAATTGGTATTAAAGCAACAGGGATTAATCTGCATTCACCACTTTTAATTGCATAGGCGCTTCAGTCATTTCATCAATTTCAGTTTCACCGCGATGATCTTTGGCCAACCAATGATATAAAATGGGCAGCACAATCAAGGTAAAGAAAGTACCAATCAGCATACCTGCTACCAGAATAATTCCGATGCTATTACGCGCTTCTGCACCTGCGCCAGTTACTAACACTAGTGGGAAATGACCAAGTACCGTTGCCGCTGTCGTCATTAAGATAGGGCGTAAGCGGGTGCTGGCGGCTGATTTTACTGCGTTAAGCTTATTGGCTCCTTGCAACTGCATATGGTTGGCAAACTCAACAATTAATATGCCGTTTTTGGCGATCAGACCAATTAAGGTGATTAGGCCAATTTGCGAGTAGATATTCACTGAAGTTAAGCCGACAAAGGCCAACATTAACGCACCTGAAAGCGCTAGCGGGGCACAACCAAGCAACACCACTAATGGGTCTCTAAAGCTATTAAACTGAATCGTTAAGACAAAATACACTACCACCATGGAAATTAGCAGTACACCAACCATAGTATTGCCTTCTTTGCGCAGTTGACGAGACTCGCCCGCATAATCTACCGAGTAATTATTGGGAACAATATCAGCAGCAATTTGTTCAATGCTCGCGAGTCCTTGCTCTTTGGTTACATGCGGCAAAATACCAGCAAAAATACGGAATGATTTCTGTTGGTTGAAAGAACCTAATACACGCGGCGCAGTGATAGCGCGAATGCTGGCGAAGCTCGCCACGGGGACAAGCGTGCCATCGGCAGTCGCGATCTGCATATCTAACACATCTTCTGGATTAAATTTCTGCTGATTGCCAACTACTGGGATAACGCGATACGCCTTACCTTCGTTGTTAAAACGATTAACATAGTTGTTGCTCATTAACACGCTAAGCTGATCGTTTACATCCGAGAGGTTTAAACCGAGATCTGCCACTAAGGTTTTATCAATAACTAACTCAGATTGTGGCAAATCGATTTTTAAATCGGTATCAACAAACATAAAGTTACCGGATTGATAGGCTTGACCAATAATTTGCTCGGCGTAGTTACGCATCGTGCCGTAATCATCGTTAGTGCGGATTACCACTTCCACATCAAACTGGCCAGCCGTAGGCAACGCCGCTGGTAATACTGGCAATAAATTTAACTCTGAAATTTGACCGAGCTGGCCATACAGTGCTGGCAAACTTTCATGTACGCTTTGCTCTCGTTGCTCAAAGCTTGCTAGCTCAATACCACCAAAACCGGCATTTTTAGTAAGGATTTGCCAAACGAACTTACCACCGTCGGTCGCTTTTAAGGTATCAACCACTTGGTTCATATTGTTAGTGGTGTAGCTCATTGATGCTTCTGGTGGCGCTTCCACCACTACGTTAATGCTGTTTTGATCTTCCACTGGTGCCAGTTCTTTTTGCGAAAATAGGTAAAACGGCACCACTAATAAACTAAAAACAATGGCGACAAAAATGATCGGCGCTTTGAACGCGAAAATGCTATCCAGTAGTTTTAGGTACTTGGCTTGTAAGCGTTCAAAACCACCATTAACTTTCTTCGTTAAACGTCCTTCTTTACCGCCTTCTGGCGATACATAGGCACTCATCACAGGTGACAGGGTAATTGCCACTAGGCCAGAAATTAACACGGCAACCGCTAGGGTAAAGGCAAATTCGCGAAACAGATAGCCAGTCAAACCAGATAGGAAACCAATTGGTGCGTAAACGGCTGCGAGTGTGAGAGTCATGGCAATCACTGGCACTAGTAACTGGCGCGAGCTAATTAATGCAGCATTAAATCGTGATTTACCTTCCCGCATATGGCGAGCGACATTTTCTACCACGACAATAGCGTCATCAACCACTAACCCGACAGAAAGCACAATTGCTAGTATGGTCAGTAGGTTGAGGGAAAAGCCCATCAATGACATAACTGCAATCGCACCTAGAATTGAAATAGGAATAGTGATCAGTGGTACCAACGCAGTTCTAAATGAACCCATCATGGCGATGACAACAATACCGACCAGTAATACGGTTTCAATTAATGTCGTGAAAATTTCTTTAATGGCATCACGCATATACAGCGTACCGTCGTAGCCAATATCAATGCTCATGCCATCAGGTAAAGTGGCATTTACGCGCTCTAGCTTTTGATAAAGGGCATCGCCAATAGAAATTTCATTGGCACCCGGAAGTGGCCAAACCGCCAAGAAAATCGTATTTTGGTGATCTAAACGCGCAGTAACAAAGCCTTCTTCTTCGCCTAATTGAACATCGGCGATATCGCGTAGGCGAATGGTGGCACCATCCATTTCTTTGATCACTAATTGCTCGAAATCTTCAACCGTTTGTAAGGTAGTGTTGGCCAGTAAATCAATACGTTGGCGACTATTTTCACTGTAACCTAAAGTGGCAATGGTATTGTTACCTTGTAGTGCGCGCTGCACGTCGTTAGCGTTAAGGTTAAAAACCGCAAGCTTGTCGGCATCTAACCAAACGCGCATGGCTGGGTTCCTGCCACCTTCAAGAGTGACTTTTTGCACGCCGGGTATATCGCTTAATACTGGGGTGATATTACGGCTTAAATAGTCAGTGACTTGGCTGCGGGCTTTACCTTCAGCATGCACATTAAGGTAGAAAATTGCGTAAGGGCTATCAGCACGGCGCACGGAAACGGCAGGATCTTCAGCACCAGCAGGTAATTCAAAGCTGATTTGGCCAAGTCGGGTGGTCAGTTCAGCAAGGGCATCTGTGGTATCGTGATTGAGTTGTAACCACGCAGTCACTTTACTACTACCAGCTAAGGTTTGCGAGTCAACATAATCTACACCAGGTACAGTGGAAGCAACACGCTCAATCGGTTCGGTGACATAGCCTTTAACTACTTCGGCAGAAGCGCCCGTGTAGGTGGTATTAATTTCCAACGAAGCGCTTTCAATGCGCGGAAATTGCTGCACTGAGATTTTATATGCGGAATTAAGGCCAGCCAAAACAATCAGCAGCGATAGCACAATTGCGAGCGCTGGGCGGCTAACGAAAATATCCATTAGCGATGGTTTGTTTTCATGCAGAGCGCTCATTAGTTTAGCTCCACTTTGTTTCTTGGCATTTTTATGAGGGCAGCACTGAGCGAGTTGTCATCAGTCATTTCTGGATATACTAATAAACCTGGGCGCAGCTTAAACGAGCCTTCGGTGGCGATTAAGGTGCCAACTTCCAACCCAGCGAGAATTACTTGTTCATCACCCAATCGCTCGCCTAAGCTAACCACTAATTTTTGTGCACGATATGCCTTGTTATCATCTTGTACTAATTGATAGACAAACGACTCTAGTTGATTGCGAACAACGGCGGAATTTGGCACAACGACGAGTTGCTGAGCCTTTGCATTAATCGTGATTTTCACTAGCTCATTGTGGCGAAAATGGGTAGCACCATCGTTGATCTCTGCTCGGTAAATCATATGACGCGAACTCGCTTGCATTTGGGCATTTTGGCCAACGATTTTGGCTGCAAAACGCTGTGCTTCGCCGTTTTGGCCAATGGCGGTGACCACGACGGTTTCATTTAAATTTAAGCGGCGTTTGGTTTGTGGTACCTGAAAATCTACCCAAATATTAGCATCGTCACCGACGATCGTGGTAATGGTTGAATTGCTCGGTAAAAATTGGCCGACTTGATAGGTGTCTAGACCAACCACACCGGTAAACGGTGCAACAATTTGCTTTTTCGCGATAATACTTTGCAAGTTTTCTATGTTGGATTTGGCGATATCCATTTCGGCTTCGGCTAAGTCGAACTCTTGCTGGCTCACCTTATTTTGTTTCACTAAGGTGGCCATACGAGCAAAATTACTTTTACGCAGTTTTAACGTTGCTTTAGCAGAAGCAAGTTGTGCTTGCTCTTCACTGGTATTCAGTGACAGCAACAAGTCGCCTTGATTTACTTTGTCGCCGCCAGCAAAGTTCACTTGGTAAATAATACCCGGTAATTCGTTTTGCAATTGCACGATCTGCTTAGCAACGATTTGACCATTAACTTGATAGCTTGGCACATACTCGCGCGATTGGGTGATATGGGTTTTTACTGCCGCAGATGGCTCTGGGAATGCTTCAGCCATCGCCATTGCCGCTTGAATTTGTTGGAACTTGAAAAAGCCAAGCCCGCCTATGGTAGTAACGATAATCAGCAGGGCAGTTAGCCATGATTTAATATGCATTTTGTCTCTTCCTAAAAACTTTGTATTTACTATCTCAAACCAAGTTCGACTAATAAGGCACTGGCTTTCTCAATGCCTTCAGGCGTCAGCGGGGTTTGCCATTCATAGCTATTCAGTAAACGAGCAACACTTTTAACAATAAGTGAGTCGGTTGGGGTGGGTTCGCGCAAAGTGTCGGTACCTTCCGAAATCAGGCGAGTTTGTGTAACACGTTGCACATATTTGTGGCCTTCCATTAGCGCCCAACAGCTTAAATTGATTTCTTCAATCATTTGCTCTGTATTGCCATTAAGCTTTAGCTCGCCACTAAATGCTGCTTTGTGCATACATTTATTAAAAATAGCTTCACATCGCTCGTGCTTACGTAGCATGCGCTCAGTCCATAACGGGGAAGCGCGGCTAATAACGACTTCATTTGCAGCAAAACCATCAAGGTCAGTATCAAATGGGTAAACTTGCACTTTGACTGGGTCGAATAAACCAATCGCGACAATCTTCTCAGGTGTTGTTAAAGGCAGTTCGAATACCTGTTCGAACAGGTTGCTCCAGTGCTCAAATACGCGAGTAGCGAGGGCAAAGATAATGTCTTCTTTGCATTGTACATGCTTGTAGATGGAGCCCATTGAAAGTCCGGCAGCTTTGGAAATTGCCGACATGGTAAAATCTAAAACTGACGTTTCGGCAATACAATTTGCCGCCGCATTGAGAATTAATTCTTCTTGCTCTTGCGGGCTATATTTAGGTGCTGGCGCCATAAAATTCCTTAAATGTTAGCAAGCTATCAAATTAGCTTTGCCGTCGAAATTAATCATGTGTTGAGCTTAGTTTTAACTGCTCAAATTAAACGAGAACACCAAGTTGAACCTTAACCAAACTATTTTTGATTAGTGTTCGAATGGCATTCGAATGTGGTTATTTTAGTTGCTGTTGGTGATTTGTCAATTGGAAGAATTGCTTTTAAGCGCTCACCAATCACAAGAGAATAAATAAAAATTCAACTATTTTAATGAGTTAACTAATTAGCTATTAGTTGGAAAAAGTCTATCGACAATTAATAGCAAGAGTGGCTGCCACTGACAGTAAAGAAAATGCTTTAGCTTAAGCTGCAAAGGCATTAACGAAGGCAAAAGCTCAGCTTTGGGGAGACAATTATCGCTGAGCTTGTTCGGTAGGCTTGTTGGGTAGGGTAGCGGGATATTTTATTGGTAATTGGTGTTTTTACTGGTTTTGGAATTCAATTGGCTTTTATAGGTTTTCGTTAGTAGGGCAAGTAGTGCCAATAGGAAAATCAAAGCAGTTTTGGGCTCAGGGATATCGTTTGATGGTGCCGTAAATTGCAAGGCATCAATGCCAAATACGGCATTTGCATTTGATGAGGTGGTAAAGCCGGTTAAGGTAAATGAAGTTAAAGCAACGTCACTCGTGACGCCAAAGAAAGTACTGGCATTCCAAATATCGGTAACTTTTAAGGCGTCAGTTAACTCATTACCCAGGCTGTCGCCATAGTTTAGGTTGGTTGAATTGAGCTCGTTAACAAATAACCCAAAAGCAAAAACTTCGTGATTGAAATGAAACGTCACCGAGTTTCTTTCTCTCAGTGTTAGGGCGCGGTCACCTTCAGAGACTAAACTGCTGTTTGTTCTATAACGAATATAGCCTGATTCCACGTCAACAAGCTCTGAGGCATTATCGTTAAAGCCCTCAAAGGCAAGTGGTGAACTCACTGCCGACTCAAACACCTCTTGGTCGGAATAAATGATTAAGCCGGCATTAGCGCTTAAAGAAAAAAGGGTAGAGACAAATGCCAAGATAAGCAAAGAAGCAAATAACACTTTACTTGGCATTAAACAGTTAAACATCGACAACATAAGTCCCTCTATTTACGAAATCTTTAAATACAGTTATCTGAGCCACGGAATCTTTAGCTGAAGTAGCACAAGCCCCAGCAATAGCTCAGATAAAATTGATAACACTAGGGTAGCGTCAGAATGTGAGGAAAATATGAGTTTAATGAAGGTGTTAATAAAAAATGTTGCCGTTAGCGTTAAAAATAATTACGGAACGGAGGGCTAGTGATCGTCTTGTGCTAACTTATCAACACTCACAAAGCAGTGCTCTTCAAAGGTATCTAAGAAAAACGCAACTTCTGGCAATTCTTGCTTGTATTGCTCGAGCATGCCCAGCAACCGCGTTTTAACATGACTAAACTCTTTGTTGCCATAAGAAATTTCATCATTGGCTTTAAGATATGCGGAGATCAAATCAGAAGCTTTCACTAACTTTTTATAGTCGCTGTCTACTTGCGATTGCACCAGCAATGGCTTGAAGGTTTCGCGCAGTGGCTCAGGCAAGCTATGTAAACACTCAAACTCTGCCAACTCTTCTAGCTTTTTGAATTCTTTAGTTAGTGCTGGGTTATGGTATTTCGTGACATGATTAATGTCTTGCAATTTTGTTTCTGAAACTTCGTGGTAGAGCGCAATTGTGGCGGCACGCTCTGGGCTGAGCGTACCGTTGAAGTATTGATTGCGGATCACCGCTAGTAAATGGGCAATAACCGCCACTTGATGAGAATGTTCAGCGATATTTTCTTTCTTCACTGAATGCATTAATGCCCATCGCTTTATCAGCGGCATACGTAAAATCCAAGCTAAAAAAGTACTTTTTATCATCAGTTCTCTTTTCTCCGGAATTGAAACTTATATTACTAATCCTGGCGATAAGTATTGAAAAAATGTCCCATGCGCTCAATTGCTGGCACGAGTTCGTCAACATGTGGCAAAAACACTAAGCGGAAATAATTGCTTTCTTCAATATTGAATGCACGACCATGCACGAGCAAAATTTTCTCTTGCTTGAGTAAATCTAGCACCATTTTTTCATCGTCTTTGATATTAAACTTTTCCATATCTACTTTCACAAAAAGATACAGAGCCCCCATCGCTGGTTGGCAAGACAATCCGTCAATGGCATTGATCATCTCGTAGGCGGTATTGCGCTGTTTAAGTAAGCGACCATCACCATTAATTAGCTCGTTAATACTTTGATAACCACCTAATGCGGTTTGAATCGCATGCTGACAAGGCACGTTTGCACACAAACGCATACTAGACAGCATATTCAAGCCTTCAATGTAATCTTCTGCGAGCAGCTTAGGGCCTGAAATCACCATCCAACCAGCGCGAAATCCGGCAATGCGATAATTTTTTGAAAGGCCGCCCATAGTCATAATCAGCACATCTTCCGCTAAACGAGCAGTCGGTGTGTGAACGGCACCATCATATAGAATTTTATCGTAAATCTCGTCGCTAAAAACAATCAGGCCATGTTTGCGCGCTAGCGCTAAAATGCCTTGCAAGACTTCTTCTGAATACACTGCACCCGTTGGATTATTCGGGTTGATTAAGACAATGGCACGCGTTTTTTTGGTGATTTTGCTTTCCATATCTTCAAGATTGGGAAACCAATGGTTCTCTTCATCACATTTGTAATGCACGGCTTTACCGCCAGATAGCGATACCGCCGCTGTCCAAAGCGGGTAGTCAGGTGCTGGGATCAATACTTGATCGCCATCTTCTAACAATGCTTGCATTGCCATCACAATAAGTTCGCTAACGCCATTGCCGATAAATATATCGTCTACGTTAACGCCTAAAATACCTTGTTGCTGGAAGTACTGCATTACGGCAACGCGCGCAGAATAAATACCTTTTGAGTCACTGTACCCTTGTGCGGTTGGAAGGTTGTGGATCACATCTTTTAAAATATCATCAGGCGCCTCAAAGCCAAACGGGGCAGGGTTACCAATGTTGAGTTTGAGAATTTTATAACCTTCATCTTCTAAACGCTTGGCTTCGGCGGCGATTTGTCCTCTGATCTCATAACTGACATTGTTGAGCTTTGAGGATTTAGTCACTGTTTTCATGATTACTGCCACCGAATAATTAATGTTGATAGAAAAATGGGTAAGGCAGTTAATGTAACAGTATTTGTGGTTTTTGAAACAGTTACTTGCAACTTTTTTATCGCTTTTTAACAGGGTTTCAATCACATTGTGTATAAGCGTTCAACGACTTGATAAATCAGGTGTGTGCTTGGCTATACTCAAGCCAAAGGTCAGTGATTAATTTAACGAATTAGTTTTTAACGAGAACAAGTTTAGACAATAACGGGTGATACTGTTTTTACTTATTTTTGTTAGTGGTATCAGTGGAGGTGTTATGCCAATTCCTTTTTTCTGGTTAGGTGCGGCGGCGGTGTCCGCTCTAGCGGTAAAAGAGCTAGTGAGCGACGATAGGAAAAAGCAGCAGCTAAAGCGCAGGCAGTCTCCTAGTGCTAAACGACTTGATGAATACAACGAACGTGGCGAAAAGTCTTCTGCAGTTGCAATCTACCCATCTGAGCTATTTAATACTGACCAAGTTGCTAAGCCTGCGATTGGCGCAATAGTGTGTTGCGGCATAGGCGGGGTGTTAGACCATACCGGGATTTGGGTTGGCGACGATACCATTGTTGAGCTGGGCGGCAATGGTTTAATTAAACCTGTCTCACCTGCGCGGTTTACGCAGGAGCGCTCTGGTAAACGAATTTTTATTGCGTGCGACTCTACTGCAACGCCACTCGTTAGCGAGCTTGCGGCGCAGCGAGCAATTGAACAGATTTACCAATACCGCGACTATCATTTAATCGAAAACAACTGCCACCAGTTTATTTGGCAGTGTATTGAGCCTAATAGTGAGCCACTAACCACGTTTAGAGAACTCAACAAGCGGCTCGCTAAGCAGCACAATAAGCAAGTGTATTGGGATTTATGCTTGCTTTGATAAACAGCTTGGCCAAGTGCTAAGTCTTACCAACTGCTTTTTTAACTAACACCAATGATTTTTCGTAACGAATTACACTGATACCTCTGTACTCCAAGCCCAACAACCGCTATAACCTTAGCATTAAAAAAATTTTGTAAATCGGTTATTCCTTTCTTGAAGCAACTCGTAAAATTTATTCTCTTGCTACCTTTACTATTGCTAGTCGGCCTATTTTCCATGGCGCTGCTGTTAGTTGATAGCGAACCTTTGATTTACCAGCAACACCAAATTTCTGCTAGCCATGCTGATAACAGTAAGCGCCTTGCTAAGCGCATAGCTGATACCTGGCGGAATGGCGAGCAACAAACCAAGCTGGTATTAACGCAAGCCGAAATCAATGGCCTAACAGCGCTTTTTCACCGTGCTGTGCCAAATTCAGCGCTTAATATTACATTGTCTGAACACGGTGCTGTCTTGCTTGGTTCCGTCGGTTTACCTAAGCCGCTAAATCAACAGTTTGTTAATGTTAGCGCTACATTATTGCCATCGGAAACAGGGCTTGAGCTAGCAGGTGTTCAGGTTGGTGGGTTGTCGCTAAGTGGCACTAACACCATTCGCTTAACGCGCTGGCTAGTTGATTATTACGTTGGCAAAGGGGCTACAGATAAGCTCCTAAATACCGTTACACAAGTTGCCATATCACCCAATCAGTTGGTGGTTGGTTTAAATGTTGATAAAGAAGTGCTTGCGCTGCGTCAAGATGCATCTTTACTTGCCAAGGTGCGTGATGAGTTAGCGTTATTTGGCGATAAAGAAATGATCACCATGTACTATCAAGAGCTACTGAAATTTGCCAATCATCAATCCATTAATGGCAAAGTTCATCAATATATCAATCATATTTTTAACTACGCCAACGTGCAAAATCAACTAGCGTTGCCGGCATCATATATTGAGCAAAACAAAGCGCTGTTAGTGGCATTGGTGCTGTATTTCGGTGATGACCGAATGGCCTTGCTAGTAGGTGATATTGCTCAGCTTGATTGGCGACAACGCGTTAGGCAGGCGCGCCATCGCCGAGTGATTACCTTAGCGGGTCGGGGCGATTTACAGCAGCACTTTATTTATTCGATAGCACTGCAATTATTAAGCAACGATCAAGCAAGTGATGCACTAGGTGAGTTCAAAGAGTTTTTGGATACTAATCAAGGCGGCAGTGGTTTTAGTTTTGCCGATTTAATGGCTGACCGAGCAGGTACACGCTTAGCAATGATGGCCACTTATTCAGAGGCACAAGCTCAGCAGTTACAGACGGTTTTGGCTAAGGTGGGCGATCAAGAGCTGTTACCAACCATTCAAGGCTTAGCTGAAGGGCTGGACGAACAAGGTTTTAGCAAAGAATACCAAGGAGTAAGCTCTAGTAACTATCAGCAAATGTTGATACATATAGATAGCCGACTAAAAACCTTAAGCCTATACCAGCATCACTGGCGTTAAAGGTTGTTTATATAACTGGTATTAGATTATTAGCAAGGGATTAGGGCGGTATTAAGGAAGAAATTGAACGCATTAAAAAGCCAGCACTGCGCCTTATAAAAAAGTAGGGCTTATGCTGGCTTTGTTTTGCTTTTTTGCCTAGTGTGTTTGCTTTGCTAGTTTGTATTAATCAGAAATACTCACATAGCAAACTAGCTATGCAAACTAACTAAGCAAATAAGGACATCACATCTGCAATCGCAACCATCGTTTTTTCACCGGTAATACGGTTCTTAACTTCGATTTCTTGATTGTCTAAGTTGCGCTCACCAATAACGAGTAATAATGGTGTTCCCATCAGCTCATGATCAGCAAACATAACGCCTGGGCGCTCTTTACGGTCATCAAATAGTACTTCGATACCCGCTTGTTGCAATTGGCTGTAAAGCTGCTCAGCAGTTTCTTGCACGCGTGCTGATTTGTGCATATTCATCGGAACGATTGCCGCTTGGAAAGGCGCAATCGCTGCAGGCCATTTAATACCGTATTTGTCGTGGTTTTGCTCAATAGCAGCCGCAACAATACGAGAAACACCAATACCGTAACAACCCATGGTTAATGTTTCGTGCTTGCCATTTTCGGTTAGTACGCCACAGTTCATGGCATCAGCATACTTCTTACCAAGCTGGAAGATATGACCGACTTCAATACCGCGTTTGATCACTATGTTACCTTGGCCACAAGGGCTAGGGTCGCCTTCAACCACGTTGCGAATATCTTCAACTGTGTAGTTGGTAGCGTCGCGATCCCAGTTAGCACCGGTGAAGTGGTAACCATCTTCATTAGCACCACAAACAAAGTCAGCTAAGTGAGCGGCGCTGCGATCGACTATCACTGGAATATCAAGGTTAACAGGGCCAATTGAGCCAGCATTGCAACCTGCGGCTGCTAAAATTTGCTCGTCTGAGGCAAACGTTAATGGCGCAGCAATTTGCGGTAAGTTTTCTGCTTTAACTTCGTTAAGCTCGTGATCACCACGTAACACTAATGCGATAACAGGTGCTTGTTCGCCATCTTCTGCCGCACCAAGTACCAATAAGGTTTTTACCGTTGATGTTGCAGGAACCTTTAAGAATTCTGCTACTGCTGCAATAGTTTTTGCATCAGGTGTTTCAACTTTCGCTAATTCAGCGTTTGCTGCTGGGCGCTCGCCCGCAGGCGCTAATGCTTCTGCTTTTTCAATATTGGCCGCAAAATCACTAGCATCACTGAAGGCGATATCGTCTTCACCGCTATCGGCAAGTACGTGGAACTCGTGTGAACCTTCACCACCAATTGAACCGTTATCAGCAATTACTGGGCGGAATTCTAAGCCTAAGCGCTCGAAAATACGGCAGTATGCGTCAAACATCACTTGGTAGGTTGCTTTTAAACATTCGTCTGTGGTGTGGAATGAGTAAGCGTCTTTCATTAAGAATTCACGGCCACGCATAACACCGAAACGAGGGCGAATTTCATCACGGAACTTAGTTTGAATTTGGAACAAGTTCAGTGGTAATTGCTTGTAAGAGGCAATCTCGTTGCTGATAAGTTTAGTGATCACCTCTTCGTGCGTTGGGCCTAATACGAATGGGCGTTGATGACGGTCGTTCAAACGCAGTAGCTCTGGACCATAGTCGTCCCAACGGCCAGATTCTTCCCATAGATCTGCTGGCTGTACCATCGGCATTAAGGTTTCAATTGCGCCAGCACGTTCCATTTCTTCACGGACGATATTTTCGACTTTGCGCAATACCTTTAAACCTGTCGGCAGCCAAGTGTATAAGCCAGAAGCAACGTTTCTGACTAAACCCGCTCGTAACATTAATTGATGACTGACCACCTCAGCGCTGGCTGGGGTTTCTTTTAGTGTAGAAACTAAATATTGACTGGTACGCATTGAAAATTTTTCCGAAAAGCGAGGGTAAAAAAAGTGGCGTTATTCTAGCAGGGCAAACAAGGAAAAAAAATGCCGATAATCAGATTTATCGGCATTTCTGTGATTTATGTTTGCGCAGGCTAGAGCTTGGGCAAGTGATTGTTGTGGCTATTGTTTAACCTGTGATGTTTAAGCCGTTGTTGTTTCACTTTTCTAATACTCAGTTAAACATTATTTGCTTAAGTCAGCTTGCACAATCACCTTATCGGTAACTTCTTGGCCTTTAAGCATACCGCCAACCGTTAGTAATTGACCTTGATGTTTGATTAGCATGCGATGGTCCATGGTCGCGGTTTTCGCATTGCTAAGCTGCCATTGTTTATCGCTAAACTTAAACTGCCAAACTTTGCCATCTGGCTCACTTGGTACGCCGTTATAGCCGATACCTGAATAATTGTACGGATTGTCACTGCCGCCGACAAAATATGCCGAGTTAGTAGCATCGTCACCAATGGCTGCCATACGATAGCGGGCAGTTCCTGTTGGGTGCTCAACTTTACGCCAGTCAATTTTATAAGGGGATTTGTCACTAATCTTGCCTAGATAACACGCTGGCTCGGCAGCGTATGAGCGGCGTTTGTCGAGGTGGACATCAACTCGCACGCCATCACAAACAATCATCTGATCATTGGCAATTGCACCTGCTTGACCAAATACCGGACGGCCAGGATACGGGCTCGCTTGTTGCCATGTGTCGTTTTTAACATCATAAACTTGCACCAAATTAACGTTACCGTCGTTATGCCAACCACTGACTAGATAGATGTAACGATCTTGATAGGGCAGTGCAACGCTATCGTCAACGGGTACTGGCATGGGAGCTAATTGACGATAGGATTTACTTAACGGATTGAATGCATAAACATCGGGTACCGACACTTCACTGTGATCTTTTGCCACCGTATAACCACCAAACACATAAGCTTTACCGTTAATACTGGTCGCGACCGATGCTAACCGGCCAACTAAGCCATTCACCGGCGTTTCAATTGGCACAGGCTTAATGGTTTGCCAGTTGTTATCGCCAACTTTAAGCATAAAGGCTTTATTGGTGACCGCTTGATAGCCTTTACCAGAGGTTAGCCCATTAAACGAGACGAAATAGTCATGGCCCTTAGCGGTTATTTTAGTTACGGCATTATTGGCGATAGGCTCTGGTAGGTTGGGTAAATTTGCAGCACTAGCACTAAAAGATAGACTCCCTAAAGTCAGCGCTAAGGCAGAAAAAATAACTGCACTGTAATTTGTGCGAAAAGTTAATGAAGTAGAAATCGGTGAGCCGTTTTGAGTAGTTGAGATTCGAGTAGCTGAGTTTTGTTTAATCACGGTATTGTTGTATCTTTATTCTTTTCCGTAATTTAAGTGAAGTTTAAGTGAAAGTTAAACTGACTTAAATCGGCTAGCGTTTGACGCTACATTAATAATTATCTGCACCTTACCATTTTTCCCTTGGAAATGCTTATTTTGACAATATGTATGAGTTGTTTTCAGAAACTAGTCATTGCATTAGATCTATTGTCAGCCACTTTTAATATTGCTAACGTACTCAAACTATTAGCAAAAGTGATAATCATCTCGGTAAGTCCCCAAAATAGGGGAACAAGTATAGGTTAAGTAGATCGATGCATCATGGAAGTGTCATATGCAAACTGAAAATCAAATAGGCTATCAATACGGATGCCAATGCGGGTGCCAATGTGGTGAGGTTAGCTATCAGGTAACTGGTAAGCCTTTGCTGCGGGCAATTTGCCATTGCACTATTTGCCAAGCAGCAAATAAAGCGGCTTATTCCGATATTGTGCTTTTTCGCGTGCATGATGTGACGCAACCAGCAGAAGGGACCGTGGATTACCGATCAGTGAAATTCCCTCCCGTTTTGCAGCGTGGATACTGTCGTGCTTGTCAGCAGTTATCGATTGAGTACTTGCAGCTTTTTCCCATTCCTAAAACGATTTTTGTGCCAACGAGGCGTATTGCTGATCAAAGCATAGTGCCTGAGCCATCTTTGCATATTTTTTACGATAAACGCGTCGCGGATATTGATGACGCACTACCTAAATACCAAGGATATCTGGCTAGTCAGCTAGCGTTTGCAAAACATCTGATTCCCGCACTCTGGCGCTGACAATAGCGGCCGAGATAAGGCGGCACAGATTAGAGCGAAATAAGAGCCTATGCTAACGGGCGAATCCTCATAAGCCAAATTTAAGCGATAAAATTTAACCTCATTTATTCAAATAAGTAGAGATATTTTCAATGAGCTACGACAACAACAATATTTTCGCCAAAATTCTTCGTGATGAAGTGCCGTGCATCAAGGTGTATGAAGACGATAAAACACTGGCATTTATGGATATTATGCCGCAAATGCCAGGCCATACCTTGGTCATTCCCAAAGAAGCGGCAATGACAGTGCATGAATTATCGGATGAAGCATCACTAGCCTGCATGAAAACAGTGCAAAAAGTGGGTAAGGCAGTAGAGCAAGCAATGGGCGTAACTGGCTTTACCTTGTTCCAATTAAACGGCGCAGAAGTAGGGCAAACGGTGCCACATTTCCACTTTCATATTTTACCGGGCTCAATTTTAAATGCGACAGGCATTAAAGGACATGCGGTAGAGATGGGAGATCCTAAAGAGCTGACAAACCTTGCGGAAAAGATTAAAGGGTTCTTAGGTTAATTTGGCCACTACAAGATGAAATTGAAGATCAACATTGTTGATGCCTTCGCAGAGCAACAGTTTGGTGGTAATTCAGCGGCAGTGATCATTACTGATAGCTGGTTGTCAGACGAGCTAATGCAGTCGATTGCCGCGGAAAATAATCTCTCAGAAACTGCTTTTTTAGTGCCTGACGGCGAAAACTCGGGTAAGCACAATCATTACGTCATTCGTTGGTTTTCACCACTGATGGAAATCGATTTTTGCGGACATGCAACCTTAGCATCTGCTTGGGTGATCTTCTCCAAAAACCCAGAATTTACCGAATGTTCAATTTCTGCGCCTGCCGTTGGTGCTATGGTGATTAGGCAAAACACAGACGGTTATATTGATATGGACTTTCCAAATCGCATACCAACGCCCGTTAGTGAAATACCAGATGCATTGCTTAATGGCCTATCGCTCGCGCCTGAGAAAGTATTAAAGAATCAGCAAGCTTATATCGCAGTTTATAAGACGGAAGCAGAGGTTAAAGCGGTTAGCCAAGACAGCCAGTTGATTAAACAACTCGCGCCTTATGATGTGGTAGTAACAGCGCCCAGTGCCAATAACCTAATTGACGATAACCTAGCTGACTACGATTTTGTCTCACGATATTTTTGGCCAGCCAATGGCGGTGACGAAGATCCTGTCACGGGCTCAATTCATACGGCATTGGCACCGTTTTGGGCCGAGCAGTTAGGTAAAACCGAGCTTATTGCTTATCAAGCATCGAAACGGGGCGGTATATTAAAATGCCAGTTAGCAACGAATAAACTAACAGGTGAGCGAGTGATTATCTCAGGTAAAGCCGTGCCTTATCTAGAGGGGATAATTACTGTTTATACCAATTGAATTAATTAGTTGAACAATTATGGCGTAGGAAAAAGGTTCATAAACAAGGCGTTATTTCTTGTTAACTAGTTGTTCTAATTTCAAAAATAACAACGCAGTTAATGAGCATTTTAACCAGCCAGAATGACCAAGTATTTATTGAAATTGGTATTATAAACCGCCTCAAGCTTAGGAGTAGTATCCTACTTTGGGGCTACCGGTTTGCCTATGTGCTCGGCAAGAAAGTCAATTAGCAACCTGACTTTAGGCGATAAGTTTCGGTTTTTGGGATACAGTGCCCAGATGCCTTCTTTATCGTCACGATACTGATGTAGCACTTCAACTAATTCACCAGATTGCAATGCGTCTTTTATGTAGTAATCTGGCAGTTGTACTAACCCAAGTCCTTGCTTAGCCGCATCAAGCAGTGCATTGCCACTGTTACATTTTAGTCGGCCCGCAACGCGAATCGATTTTTCCCTGCCGTTTTCTTGAAAACGCCAATGCTCAACTGAGCCAACCAAACACTGGTGATGTGCCAGTTCGGATAAACTATGGGGTTCACCATGGCGCTCAAGGTATTTTTTACTGGCACAAACATAAAGCTGGCGAGAGGCTAGGCGTTTGGCAATCATGGTGGAATCAGTTAGCCGGCCCAAACGCACTGCTAAATCTATCCCCGCTTCGAGTAAATCTAATCGTTGATTGGTTAAGTTAAGATCAATATTGACTTGTGGGTAACGGGCTAAAAACTGGTTAAGCAATGGTGCTAAATGTTGCTCACCATAGGTGACAGGAGCGGTCACTTTAACTAAGCCCTTGGGCGTGGTTTGCATTTGCGTGACGGCCAGCTCTGCTACTTCTAGCCCTTCCACTAAGTGTTTACATTGCTGAAAATAAACTTGCCCAGCTTCACTTAATGTGACTTTTCGCGTGGTTCTGTGTAGCAATTTTACCGCTAATCGCTCTTCTAAAGCAGATACTCGTCGACTCACTTGTGCGACTGAGGTTGATAGCTTACTAGCTGCCAAGGTAAAGCTAGCTGTTTCTGCCACTGCAACAAACTCACTTACTCCCTCCCAATTTGCCATATCAATGATTTCATTCAGTGTGTATTTAGCAAGAGCTTAATTGATTATTACAAATACGTAAAAATAATTTGTCAAATAGGTTGATTATCAATAAATAAGAAATAGCTATACTGTATACCATTAACTGAGCTTGAGTTGGTAAAGCACATTAGCTCGCACATAGCGTAAGCAGAATATTAAAAGGAAACCCCTATGGCACTTGATATCAAACCTGGACAAGAATTTATTAAATCTAAAGCTGCTGTCGCTTGGGCGGCAGGCGAACCACTGAAAATGGAAGAGGTGGATGTGCAGTTGCCCAAAGCGGGTGAAGTGTTAGTGCGCATTGTCGCCACTGGCGTTTGCCACACCGATGCCTTTACGTTATCAGGTGAAGACCCAGAAGGCATTTTTCCGTCAATTTTAGGTCATGAAGGTGGTGGTATTGTTGAAATGGTCGGTGAAGGTGTCACTAGCGTTGCTGTTGGCGATCATGTTATTCCACTTTATACCGCAGAATGTGGTGAGTGTAAGTTCTGTAAATCAGGTAAAACTAACTTGTGTCAGGCAGTGCGAGAAACTCAAGGTAAAGGCTTAATGCCAGATGGCACCACACGTTTTTACAAAGATGGTGAACCAATTTATCACTACATGGGGTGTTCAACCTTCTCTGAATATACAGTGCTACCTGAGATTTCATTGGCAAAAGTGAATAAAGACGCGCCACTGGAAGAAGTGTGTTTACTTGGCTGCGGTGTGACCACTGGTATGGGTGCCGTACTTAACACCGCTAAAGTGGAACAAGGCGATACGGTGGCCATATTTGGTTTAGGTGGCATTGGTTTATCAGCAATTATTGGTGCACGTATGGCGGGCGCAAGCCGCATTATTGGCGTCGATATTAACGACAGTAAATTTGAGTTGGCAAAACAATTGGGTGCCACTGATGTTATTAATCCGCAAGAATTTGATAAGCCAATTCAAGAAGTGATTATTGAAATGACTGACGGCGGTGTTGATTATTCATTTGAATGTATTGGTAACGTTAACGTTATGCGCCAAGCGTTAGAGTGTTGTCACAAAGGTTGGGGTGAGTCAGTTATTATTGGTGTGGCTGGTGCTGGTCAAGAAATCTCTACTCGCCCGTTCCAGTTAGTCACTGGCCGCGTATGGCGTGGCACGGCATTCGGCGGCGTGAAAGGGCGTACTGAGCTGCCAGAAATCGTTGAGCGTTACATGGCTGGCGAATTTGGTTTGCAAGAGTTTATTACGCATACCATGGGCTTAGATGAAGTCAATCACGCCTTTGATTTAATGCACGAAGGAAAAAGTATTCGTTCGGTTGTTCATATGAATAAATAAGATGAATGGACAATCGAGCCATATAAATCGATGGTTAATATGATTTAGATTTATTAAAAACTCAGATGTTAGCGATTAGCCTCTGAGTTTTTTATTACAAGAATTCCATCTAAGGACATCAAGCAATGATTGAAAATATCAGTCAAAACAAAGTATTTAACGGTTGGCAAAAACAATATACGCACGATTCAAAAAGCCTTAATTGCGCTATGCGTTTTGCTATTTATTTGCCGCCACAGGCGAGCGCAAACAGCCCTGTTCCTGTGCTTTATTGGCTATCGGGCCTAACTTGCACCGATGAAAACTTTATGCACAAAGCCGGAGCGTTTCGCAAAGCTGCAGAGTTGGGCATTGCCATTGTTGCCCCTGATACTAGCCCGCGCGGTGAAAACGTGGCAAATGATGACGGCTATGATTTAGGGCAGGGCGCAGGTTTTTATCTTAATGCCACACAAGCGCCTTGGTCTGCACACTACCAAATGTATGATTACATCACCCAAGAGTTGCCAGCATTAATTGAAGCGAATTTTCCAGTTACTTCAGTAAAATCAATCTCTGGGCATAGTATGGGGGGTCATGGCGCGCTCACCATAGGGCTGAAAAATCAATCGATCTATCGCTCAATATCGGCCTTTAGCCCAATTGCTAACCCAATGCGCTGCCCTTGGGGCCAAAAAGCGTTTAGTGCATACTTAGGCAGTGATAAATCAAGTTGGCAAAACTATGATGCCAGCTATTTGCTCGCCCAAGGTAAAGCTGAATTGCCTATGTTAGTAGATCAAGGTGAGGCCGATCAGTTTTTAACTGAACAGCTAATGCCAGAGGCACTAACTGCTGCGGCTGAGCAACATGGCTCTGAGTTAACCTTGCGTATGCAGCCGGGCTACGATCACAGCTATTACTTTATCGCTAGCTTTATTGATGAGCATTTAGCATTTCATGCTAAGCATTTACATAGTTAGCGGTTGGTTTAGTCGCTGATTTGGCCTAGTGAAGGGTTGACAATTTATCCTCAGCAGGTAGCTTGTTGGCGATAATATTACTGTTTTTAAAGAGAAATATATGGCAGTCGAAATACGTAAGGTCGATTATCACAACACGCAGCAAATGGCTGAGCTGATCACATTACTAGATCAATATGCTCAAGATCCCATGGGCGGTGGTGAAGCGTTATCACCGGACACTAAGCAAAATTTGGCGACAGCATTGCAACAGCGCAACTTTATAACCAGTTTGATCGCCTATGTGGATGACCAGCCAGCTGGCTTAGCTAACTGTATTGAAAGCTTCTCTACCTTCGCTTGTAAGCCTATCCTTAATATTCACGATATGGCGGTAAATAGTGAATTTCGCGGTTTAGGTTTAAGTCAAAAATTATTGGCTGCGGTTGAAACACTTGCCAGAGAAAAAGGCTGTAGCAAGGTGACACTCGAAGTACTAACAGGCAATAAAGTGGCGATGAGCGCTTATGAAAAATTTGGCTTTACAGGTTACGAGTTAGATCCTGCCATGGGTAAAGCCGAATTTTGGGAGAAAAAGCTTAAATAGCCAATTTTGCTATTTAAACCTCTGAATTCACTTAAGCCATTTGGGCTTTAAATAGCTGGCGTGTTAAAACGAAATAGCGCGCCTTTTCCCTGAGTTTTTATCCGTTTTTTGGCCTGGCTCTTTCGCTGCTTTTTTCTTATTCCCTTTATTGTTAGCTGAACTTTTTGGTTTAGTCGCTTTTGATTTAGGTGCTTTTGATTTGTCGCCGCCTTTTTTATTGCTAGATGCTTGCTGTTTAGTTACTGCTTGGCGTGGCTTAGGCTCGGTATATTGATGGGTAAATGGTTCATCTTTGGCGCTGTTTTCTTGTCCGCTTTCTACCAGCTCATTTTCTTGCAAAGCAGATTCAACTAACTGTGGCTCATACTCAGGCGCCACATATTGCACTTCAATGATGTTATCGCCCAGTTGGATATAATCACCATCGTAAACTTTTTTACGTTTTTGAAATTCCACTTCATTATTTAGCAATACGTAACCTTCTGCGATCAATACTTTTGCTTCACCACCACCAGACACTAAATCGGCAATTTTTAGCAGTTTATAGAGTTCGATAGGTTGTTGATCAATTTCAACTAAGTAGACGTTTGCCATATTTTTATCAGCGATATAAAAAATTTTTCGCATTTTATCACAGCGCTAAAAATGCTGCATTGCTAATAAACTCATGGGGTTGAATGAAAAATAGACAAGTTTTTTGGTAAAACATTGAGATAAAACAGTAAAAAGATGTAAAAAACTGCTTGCTAAATAAACTACCTTGCGTATAATTCGCGCCGCAAGAAACGGCAAGGTATCTGAAAGGGTGCTACGCAAAGTTATCGGTCTAAGGTTTTTATTTAACAGGCTTTTCTGTTCAATAAATGGCTACGACAGCGGTACTACCTAATGCAGCAGGGACCTTTTGTGCGTTTCAAGTACTTACTTACTTATATTTTTGACTTGTTGTGTAAAGGTTTTTAATCCATGAAAAAATTATTGCTAGTTCCTGCAATCGCGTTAATCTCTTCTGTATCTGTTACTCCAGCAGCAAACGCTTCAGACGTTGCTCAAAGCTTATGTGAGTATGTGTCAGCAGATAACAAAAAGCGTTTACGTTCTTTCCTAAAAAGTAATAACCTTAAAATTCGTTCAGTATTTGACGGTGTTCAGTGTAACGGTCAAAACTTATTAGCATTCGCATCAGAGAAAAGCGCAGTAAAAACTGGTTCATTAATGATCAGCAAGTTACCAAAATCAAAAGTAAAAGATGCAATGGCATCAATTACTGACGCTACTTTGATTGAAGCTGCTAACAAGCGCGTAAATGGCTAATATCAAATAAAAGATTCAATAAAAAGCGAGCTCAGAGCTCGCTTTTTTTATGCCTAGAGTTCTTCTGCGAATACGCAATTGGGAATTTAGCTATATGACTACTGGGCTATTTTAACTTTACGCTGAGTTTCAACGCTGAGGTGATGAGCTTTAACGCCGACGAACATGGCCAGCATAAAAATGAGGCTTTCTCTTGGGTTAATTGTGATTCCTGCTATCGCTGGCCCTGGACAGTAACCACTTAACCCCCAACCCACGCCGAACATTATTGAACCTATGATAAGTTGACTGTCGATGTTACTTTTATTGGGTAAACGAAATTTAAGCGATAGCAAAGGCTTATTGAGTTTACTGAATAAAATACGATAGCCAACTAACGTAACAAGTAGTGCCGCACACATAACAAAGGCAAGTCGAATATCCCATTTTCCTGTGATATCTAAAAAGCCAATAACGGCTAGCGGGTTGGTCATTTGTGCCAGGGTTAAACCAAAGCCAAATAAGACGCCAATACTTAGCGCAATGATCGATTTCATTCTGCTGCTTCCAAATCAAATATTTTTAGTAGTATTTTTCTAGTTAAGTGTCCATTTAGAGCTTAACTAAATACACGGTAACTATTGCGCTTCCCATAAACAGACAAGTGGCTAGGATAGAACGTATCGATAATCGTGCGATGCCACAAACGCCGTGACCGCTGGTACAACCGTTGCCAAGTTGTGTACCAAAACCGACCAATATCCCTGAAAGAATAAGCAAGCTAGGGGAGAAATTTTCTCGCATGTCGAAGTTAATACCGAAAGCTTTACTATACAGCCAGCCACCAAGTGCCAAACCAATAAGAAAGTAGAACTGCCAGCTTGATGCGGCCGTTTTCAATGAGCCTTTGCTAATCGTTATCAGCTGACCAAATGCACCGCTAATTCCAGCTATTTTTCCAAATAGCAGCATCATTAAAACGGCGCTTAAACCAATGAGTGCACCACCAGAAAGAGCGCTGACGATTACTTGGCTGTTAACTTCAACCATTCGTTATAGCCTCCCGCAAGCGAACTTACATTGTTAAAGCCCATATTCATAAGTGATTGAGCAGCAAGCGCTGAGCGCCCACCTGACTGGCAATAAAGTAAAATATTTGCTGCTGCTTTTTCTATATCGTTTAACTTAATAAGTTTTGGGTGATTCAAGATTTGAAATTCCAATAGACCTCTAGAAATATGGTTGGCGCCTGGTAGTTGTCCTTTGTCTAGCTCGTTTACATCTCTAACATCGATGACTAGAAAGTTTTCTGCATTTTGTTGCCATTGCTCAATACTAATTTCATTGATTGCTTGGCGAGCTTGGTCGACAAGGCCTGCTGGTGTCATTTTCATAAAGTTACTCATTCGCTTGTAGGACAAAAAATTTCGTGGAGCACATCAATTATTTTGATGCAGTGTTCATCTGCTAGGGAATAAAAAATAGTTTGAGATTCACGTCGCGTACTGACTAAACCATGTTTGCGCAATACCGCGAGGTGCTGTGAAAGAGCGGATTGGCTGACATTGGTAAGTTCACTTAACTCACTGAGCTCGCTAACTGAACGTTCACCTTTGACGAGCGTACACAGCACCAGCAACCTGACGGGATGACTTAAACGTTTTAAATAGCTACTTGCAAGAGTAACTTGTTGGTGCAATTGTTCAGGGTTCATCTTCATACCAAAGTTTCATATTAGTGGTTTCTATTGTTAGATATAACTATGTTAGGAAAATATAAATTAGAAAGTCATAAATTAGAAAAATCTAAATTAGATATTGCTAATATATTAATGTATTAAATTGGTTAGTGCCAATGTAACCTTGATTTAAATTGGCACTATTGTGCAAGTGGTTGAAAATTATTTTTAAATATTTTAAACCTAGCTAAGTTGGCGATAGTTGGTTATCGAGGTGACCAGAACTGCGCAATTCGTCGAGTAATTGCTGGCATCGCTGGGTAATGTGGTCACGAAGCAAACGCACTGCAGGTGTCATTAATTGGCGAGAAGGGCAGATCAGCCAAAGCTCTTTAGGGCTTGGGGAATAATCAGGCATTAAATTGACTACTCGACCAGTAAGTAAATCGGTCGACATATCTAACACCGATTTCGTCGCAACGCCATAACCTGCTACACACCAGCGTCTAACTATTTCGGCGTCATTGACAACACGGTTACTAGGGACTTTAACTTTAAAGGTCTCCTCACCTTTAGAAAACTCCCATGTATTGTTAACTAAATCTCGAATTTGGTAGCACAAACCATTTAGTTTCGTTAGATCGTTAGGGTGCTTAGGTGGTGTAACTTTATTGAGATATGACGGGGCTGCACATAATATTCGTGGCACGTCACATATTTTAAAACCAAACATGTTTGAATCTTTTGGCACGCCGTAACGTAGGGCAACGTCTACTGGATCGCGATAAAAGTCTGTGTTTCGATCCCCGATATTTAGTTTAATGCTGAGTTTTGGGTGTTCTTCAATAAACTCATCTAACCACGGCAGTAAGATATTACGACCCAAATCTGAAGGCACTGCAAGGCGTAATTCGCCATCAACAAGATTAAGTTCATCCTGAGCGCTTTGACCTATTTGATTTAGGGTTAATACTGCTTGTTCGATACGTGGAATATATTTCTCACCGGCGGAAGATAAACGCAATTGTCTTGTCGAGCGCACGAACAGTTCAATGCCGTAATGCTTTTCTACTCGCTTAACTGCTGTACTCGCAGTGGCTACGCGGATATCTAAACTGTCGGCGGCTTGTTTAATACTTTGAAATTCAGCAACTTTTAGTACAACTTGTAAATCGTCTACTAGCATATTGTTTAATACTATTTGATAATCTTTGAATAATTATCTGGGATTATAGACTTAAACTAGTTATTTACTAAGTGAGATATGGTGTTTACTCAGCATTGGGGAGCAAATAAAGGAGTACCCTAAAAGTGAGGGCGAACTTTACGCTATGGAAGGCTTTTTAGTAGCAAGGCTATAGTTGTTAACCTTCCATAGTACCGATAGTGATCAAGCTTGGTGAAGAATGCTGAAGTTTTTTCTCATCGCACTTACAATAAAGCCAACTAATAACTTAAAAATTTTAGCTTCGATGATTTCTGGGATGTAGGGAATATCAAACTTTTTGTTAAGTCTTTCGGTTAAGGTAGCTTCAAGCTCTTTGGCTTCGTCATCAGAGATGCCGTCTTGTGAGTCTTTAACTAAACCGTACAACTCATTTGGTAAGTTTTTATAGAGCAGGCGATCAAACTTTTTCACCGTTTTGACTAAGATCATTTGCTCCTTTTTCTCTCTGACGAAAGGAATATTGACCTTGTCATTGATCTTACTTGCGAGTACCTCAACTTCTTCGTCACTCAGCATTTCTACTTGGTTTTCAAAATCCTGCTTTATCGCTTTACGCTGTTCTTCGGTTAATGTGATTGTAGCCATTGGATATTTCCTATACGTAAGTGTCCCTTACAACTACTAGGTAGAGGTGGGAAGTCTACCCAACCACACATTTTATTTAGTCAAAATAAAGTCATTAAAAAATAACGATAGCACATATTTGGGCAAGTAATTTGAAGCGAGCTTTGATGAATAGACAGAAGTCATTATGAGTCGTAATAGATAAAGTTTTGAAAACAGAATTTATTGTGGAATAAGAGCGCGTGACAACTCATTTATTTTTGTCAATAGCGGACAAAATTAGAATGGTTTCTTTACTTCAAAGCCTTTGGCTAGGGAGCAACTAGTGTTGGCAAACAGTGTTAGTAAATAGTGCTGGTGAAGTAATAGCTCTGTGGTGTTTACAAACCGTACAAAGTGTTCTTAATTTTTAGAACTAAATAGAGTATTAAGAAGAAAATTAAACGTAGCTGAAAGTGCAGGGCTTGAACTAATGCATTGGTATAGGTTTTAAAGAGTAAAGAATTCTCTTTGCTTACCAGTATTTAAAGGAATAAAACTTACAGGACTAGATTAAGGGATAAACGAATAAATGGATAAATTAAGAGGATATAACTTTAAGAAGTGGTGGACGGTACTGGGCTTGAACCAGTGACCCCCGCCTTGTAAGGGCGGTGCTCTCCCAACTGAGCTAACCGTCCGGGTCGTTTGAGTTATCTTTATTTAGCCACTCGTTTCTCAAAAGAAGTGGTGGACGGTACTGGGCTTGAACCAGTGACCCCCGCCTTGTAAGGGCGGTGCTCTCCCAACTGAGCTAACCGTCCGGGTCGTCTGAGTTATCTTTATTTAGCCACTTGTTTCTCAAAAGAAGTGGTGGACGGTACTGGGCTTGAACCAGTGACCCCCGCCTTGTAAGGGCGGTGCTCTCCCA